>JAKFCT010000082.1:0-128227 GCA_036676495.1 Candidatus Sericytochromatia bacterium | reverse complement strand
GTCCGCGAACTTGGTAACCACTGCATCCACGGCCTCTTCTTCGATCGTGGGGCGCAGGATGTACATAGTTTCATAGGCCCGAAGCATTCTTTTCACCTCCCTCCGGACTAGACGGCCCCCCGGGACATCCCGAGGAGCAGGGAAGATTAAAACAGCGTTAAAACGCCGTAGAGGCTCATCCTAACACAAGTCCCCCCGGATCTCAAGCCCGGTTCCCAAGCGATTTTGCGCCCCCGAGGCCGCTCCGCGCCAAGGGGGCCGCGATCATGGCCCCCGGGCGACGGGGGGCGGCCACGCCCTCGCCACGGGCCTGCCACGCCCGTTCGGAACGCTCCCCGGATCACGCTACTTGAGAATAAATCGCATGATACTTGCAAATCATTCTCAAGTATTTTATGCTTGCCTGAAACTGAGAATAATTCGCATCTAGCTCACCTGGAGACGCCTTCGATGACCGCGCCCCGCTTCAGCCCTCCGCTCCAAGCCGCCACGACTGTGGCCGCCCTCACCCTCTTCGTCGGTGCGCCGCCGGCTCAGGCCACCGAGCAAGCCTACTCCCCACGGCTGGATGAGGTCGTGGTGACCGGCACCCGCACCGAACGGCGCCTCGCGGATACCCCGGTCGCCACCGAGGTCATCCCCCGCAGCGAGATCGAGGCCTCCGGCGCCGTCAACGTCGCCGACCTGCTCTCCTCTCGCACGGGCATCGAGGTCTTCTCCGCCTTGCAAGGCGAGGGCATCCGGCTCCAGGGACTCGACTCCAAGCACGTCCTCATCCTCGTCGACGGGCGCCGTGTCACCGGCCGCCTCAGCGGCACGGTCGACCTGACCCGCTATCCGATCGACAGCCTCGAGCGCGTCGAGATCGTCCGCGGCGGCTCGTCGGCCCTCTACGGTTCCGAGGCCATGGCGGGCGTCGTCAACCTCATCACCCGCAAGGCCAAGGCGCCCCTTTCCTTCGAAGGACAGACCATGATCGGCGCCCTCAACACCGCCGTGGTCAACGGCACCATGGGAATCACCCACGCCGCCGCGGACACGCTCGTCTCCGCGGGCTTCCGCCGCGCCGACGCCTACGACCTCACCCCCGGAACGCTCGGAACCACCGGCAACGCCTACCAAGACTTCACCGTCTCCAACAACAGCACCTTCAAGATCTCCCGCGACACCCAGATCAAGACGCATGTCGACTATCTGACCCGCCGCCAAGACGGAATCGAAACGAGTGGCCTGGCCGTCTTCGACCGCATCAACCAGACCGAGACGCTGAGCCTCTCGGTCGAACCCCAGCTGTCGATCCCGGGCTTCAGCAACCTCTCGATGGCCGCCTATTACAACCTTTACCGGGATCAGTACAAGAAGGACCAGCGCAAGGTGGACATCCAGGATGTCTACGAGGAGACCCTCGATCAGCTCGCGCAGCTGCAGATCCAGGAAGAGCGCGCGCTCGGCGAGTCACATATCCTGACGACCGGCGCCGAGCTGGCCTACGAGCGCCTCCACGCCGATCGGCTGAACGCAGCGTTCGGCGAGCGTTTCCGCGCCGCGCTCTACAGCCAGGACGAATGGCAGGCCTTCGGCCTCTCCCAGCTCGTCCTCGTTCCCGGCGTCCGCGCCGACCTCGACTCCCGGTACGGGACCCACCTGGCCCCCAAGATCGCCCTGCGCTACGACCCCTTCTCGACTGTGACGCTACGCGCCAGCCTGGGCACGGGCTTCCGCGCCCCCGACTTCAAGGAGCTCTTGATGAGCTTCCAGAACGTCAGCGCGGGCTACGAGGTCATCGGCAACCCTCATCTCGGCCCCGAGACCTCCACGAGCTACAACCTCGGCGCCGAGACCCGCCTCACCTCCTGGGCCTCGCTCGCCGCCAACCTCTACCACAACGAGGTCAACAACCTCATCCAGACCCAGCTGACCCGCGCCGGCACCGCCGAGGCCATCACCCAGTACTCCTACATCAACGTCTCCTCGGCCATGACCCGCGGAGTCGAGGCCTCGATCCAGTTCCAGCCCCTCGAGGGCCTCACCCTGGAGCCGGGCTACACCCTCAACGACACCCTCGATCGCAACTCCGGCCTCGCCTTGGAGGGCCGCCCCCTCCACAAGGCCACCCTCACGGCCCGCTACCAGCACGATCCGTGGGGGCTCGGGCTCTACGCCCGCGGCGCCTGGAACGGCGCGCGCCCCTTCTATAGCGAGGCCAACGGCGTGACGTCCACGACCATGGCCAGCCCCTACACCACCCTCGAAGCCCGGATCACCAAGTCCGTCACCGAGCGGATCACCGCCCACGTCCAGGGAACCAACCTCCTCAACGTGAACGATCCCGCCTACGCGCCCATGCAACCCCTGACCGTCCTCGCGGGCCTCACCGCGAAGTTCTGACCCCCCACTCACCCCATTGGAGTACGAATGATCATCATGCGCCTGCCTTTGAACCACACCGTGACCCGCGCGCTCTTCGCCGGCCTCTTCGCGGCCAGCCTCACGGCCTGCGCCCCGAGCATCGCCGGAAGTAACCCCGATACGCAGGAGAAGACCGGGACCGAAACCGGAACGGTCACGATCGACGGCGAGGTCCGAACCCTCACCATGGACGCCGACGCCGCCAAAGCGGACCAGTACCACTACTTCAGCTTCGCCGAGGCCAAGGAAGTCACGATCGCCACCCCTGAAGACTCCACGGGCTGGGATCTCGGCTTCAAGGCCCTGGACACCAAGCTGAACGGCGGCATTCACGGCAAGGGCGGCGTCGTGATCACCCGTCTCGCCGATCAGGACTTCAACGCCCTGAAGCAGGCGCCCGCCGCGACCTACCTCACCGACGCCTCGGTCAACGGCAAGACCGTCTACGCCCTCAAGGAAAACGGTTCCTGGTACACCTACGCGGACCACAAAGTCTCGATCAACCCGAACGTCGTCTACGTCGTGAAGACGACGGCCGGCAAGTACATGAAGGTCCAGTTCCTCTCCTACCAGGACGCGAACGGCACCTCGCGGATGATCGCGTTCAAGTGGGCCGAGATCGAAGCCCCCGCGGCCCCGTAACCCCTGGCTGACCCCTTAGCCCGCTTCCGTCGCCGAGGCGACGCACCGGGGATCTCGCTGGGATCCCCTTCAGGAGATAGAAGACACGTGACCAAGACCAAGATTCGCAAGGTTCTGAGCGCCGGCTCCCTTTCGGCCATGGTGAGCCTCGGGATGCTGTCCAGCGTCCCCGCTTTCGCAGCGCCCGCTGCCCACCACGGCCACCATGGCCATGCCGGCGCCCCGATCGCCGCCTCCGACACCGCCTACCTGCTCGTGGCGCCGGACCGCGGCTTTCTCGGCAACACCGAGCTTCAGGATGCGTTCGAAGCCTTCGCCAAGGGCCGGAACGCCACCCTCGTCCACACCACGGACGATCGGACCCAGAAGAGCGTGACCGAGGCCGTCAAGTCGCTGGTCAAATCCGGCGCCAAGCGCGTGGCCGTGCTTCCCTTCTTCCTCTCTGACGCCGATCCGGGCTACCGGCGCGTGCAGGCGATCCTCAAGGACGCACAGGCCAGGGCCGGCGCGCAGCTTGTCTGGAGCCCGCTCTTCGGCGACTCCTACTTCGCCGTCGAGATGCTGACCCAGCGCCTATCGGCCGTCGCCCAGCGCCAAGGCCGGACGGCGATCGTCGTGAGCACCGGAGCCGGGGACGCCAAGTCCCAGCAGGCCATGCGGGCCGACCTGGAGCGGATTGCCAAGCAGGCTGCCGACGGGCTCGACTTCAAGGCCGTGACGGTCGTCGTGAACGCGGGCCCCGACACGCTGAAGCGCGAGCTCGAAGCTGCCGCCAAGGGAGCCGAGCGTCCTGTCATCGTGCCCTTCCACCTCGGCAAGAAGCTCGACGGCATGATGAGCTTCGATGCGTCACTTCAGCAGGCCGCTCCCAAGGGCGTCGAGCTGATCGCCGGTGAGCTGGCCACGCATGCGGCCTTGCCGCTTTGGTTCGGCCGCGAGGCCAACCGGGCGGCGACCTTGCGCCCCGAGGAGATCGGGGTGATCCTCATGGCCCACGGCTCCGACCACCACTGGAACGAGACCATGATCAACGCCGTCAAGCCGCTCACCTCCCGCTACATGATCGAGCCCGCCCTCTCCATGGCCGATCCGATCGTCACGGAGCGCGCCGTTCGCAGGCTCGAAAGCCGCGGGGCCAAGGCTATTGTCATCGTGCGCGTCTTCGGCCTCTCGGACAGCTTCAAGTCGGATGTCGAGCGCATGATCGGCAATGACGTCGAGTCCGCCGCCCACCATGCGGCCATGGGCCACCATGCCATGGCGGGTGGGCACGGGGGCCATGGCGGGCATGGCGGCCACGGAGGCCACGGCATGATGATGAGCAACCAGCGCATCCTCAGCTCGGCCTTGATGACGACCGTGGGCGGCCTCGACGCGAGCCCGCTCTTCGCCGAGGCCCTGCTCGATCGCGCCAACGCGCTCTCTCAGGACGCCCAGAAGGAGACGGTCATCCTCGTCGCGCACGGAACCTCGAGCAACGCCCGCAACTCCGAGTGGGAGCAGAACCTGGAGTCCCTGGCGAGCACCATGCGCGCCAAGGGCGGCGGCAAGTTCCGGGCGATCAAGACGGCCACCTGGCGGGAAGACTGGCCGGATCTCCGCGAACCCTCGATCGCCAAGGTCCGGAAGTTCGTCGAGGAGGGCAACCAGGATGGCGGCCGCGTGATCGTGATCCCCGCGCGCACCACGGCTCAAGGCCCCGAGAAACGGCTGCTGGAAGGGCTCACCTTCGCGCACGGCAGCGGCTTCGCCCCGCATCCCAAGTTCGTCGCGTGGTTCGAGGCGCAGATCCAGGCCGGGATCGCCGCCCTCGGCCCATCGCCCGACGCGGCCGGCGCCCACTCCTCCCATTAGACAAACAAGGGTCGAGGGAGGTCCAATCATGCTTGACCTCCACTCGACCCCGTCCTCGCTCTCCACTCGACACGGAAAGGAGTGAATGGCCATGGCCATTCGATTCAACCCCCTCGCCTTCGGCACCGTAGCCTTGCTTTCGCTCGGCATGCTCGCCGACCCCGCTCACGCCTGCAACTGCGGCTGCGCCTTGCCGGGCTCCGGCGCGGAGATGACCTCCGTGGCCGGCGCCTCGACCCTCTTCGCCTCCGACGGCAACTTCCTCTACCAGACCTCGCTGAGCGCCCGCGACG
Organism: Candidatus Sericytochromatia bacterium; assembly: GCA_036676495.1. Classification (GTDB taxonomy): domain Bacteria; phylum Cyanobacteriota; class Sericytochromatia; order S15B-MN24; family UBA4093; genus UBA4093. Next base: position 123,029 of record JAKFCT010000082.1, on the reverse strand, counting down.
TCACCGGCAGCTTCAACGAGAACGGCACCTGGACGCCCAAGCCCCAAGGCTCGTCGCTCAACACCTTCCAGGCCAACCTGGGCGTGACCTACTATCCGGGCAACGACTGGACCTTCGGCCTCTTGGTTCCCGTGGCCGCCAACATGCTGAACGGCGCCCAGTGGGCCGCTCAGGGAGCGGTCGTCCCCATCGACACCATGGACGGAGCGTCCGAGCAGCAGTCCGGCGCCGGCATGGGTGACATCAGCCTGCAAACCTCCTACGTCGCCTACCGGGGCGAGGATTTCTGGCCGTCCCTGGCCCTCTGGGGCGGATTGATGCTGCCCACGGGCAACGCCACCGGCGCGTCGGCCGCGACCTACACCGGCAGCGGCGTCTTCAGCGCCCAGATCGGTCTCTCGGCCCTGAAGATGCTCGGCCCCGTCGAGCTCTCGGCGGGAGTCGGCTACCAGCGCCCCTTCTCGGAGCCTGCCGCCGACGTCTCGACGGCCTTCTACGTCGGTCAGTCCCTCCTCGGGCAATTCCAGGCCAACTGGGAGTTCGTCCCGTCCTGGCGCCTCGGCCTGGGCGCCTCCTCCTTCTACGGGGAAATGGCCGCCCGGGACACCTCCCCCACCGCCTCCAAGCTCGGCAAGATCAAGTTGACTCCCAGCATCGAGTGGCGGTTCTGGGAAGGCCAGGGCGTCCGCCTTGCCTACGGCGCCGATCCGTCGCCCGGCCCCTGGGTCAACGCCATGACCGATCAGAACTTCATCCTCTCGTACTACCGCTTCATGTAAGCCAACGCCTCGCGTCACGCATCCGAAAGGACTCATCCTCCATGCACCGCCTCGCCTCTCGCGGGCTGGCCGCCTTCGTGGTGACCGGCTCCCTCCTCCTCAGCGCTTGCTTCGCGCAGTCGCCCAACCAGTCCGGCCTCCCGGACGGCATCAAGCAGCTCAGCCACGCCAAGACCCTCGCGGTCGGCCAGGGCCCCCACGGCATCACCTACGCCGGCGGCATGATCATCAACTCCAACCCCAAGTCGGGAGACATCTCGATCATCGATCCCGCCACCGACACGGTCAGCGAGACCCTCAGCTTCGAAGGAGGCAAGGAGAGCAACAGCCCGACCCAGGCCCAGGCCACCAAGGACGGGAAGTACGCCGTCACCATGGACTCCAAGGCCAACCTCCTTCGCGTGGTCAAGGGCGAGAGCAAGACCATCGTCGACACGGTGGCGCTCGGCAAGGCCCCCGGCTCGAAGATCGTCTGGGCCGATGAGAAGACCGCCTACCTCGCCATCGGCACCACGGCCAGCGAGAACGTCGCGAAGATCACCTGGAACAACGGCTTCGAGGCCCCGGCCACGGTGGAGAAGCTGACCGTCGCCCGTGACGGGGCGGAGGCCTTCGTCGCGGGCTTTCTGGCCGTCGGCGGCGGCTACCTCGCCGTCCCCAACGCCAACGACAACGCCGTCTCCTATGTGAAGCTCGGCGAGACCGCAGCGACGACGCTTCAGGACGGGAACGCTCCCGGTCCCATCGGCATCTCCACGCTCAACGACGGCGCCCTTCTCGTCTACGGCAACAAGAACTCCAATACCGTCATCGTCTACGACCTCAAGGCCAAGAAGCAGCTCGGCAAGCTGAGCGTGGGCTCCACGCCCACCGATCTCGTCATCCGTGGGGATGGCCGTTACGCCTACGTCACGTGCGCCGGTGCGGGCGAAGTCGCCATCATCGACCTGGGCGCGGGCACGCTGCACTCCAAGGTCGCCGTCGGGCGCGGCGGTAGCACCGCCTCCAAGCCGGTCCACATCTACCTCGTCGACAAGCCGGCCCATGCCTCCGGGTACCGCGTCGCCCATGAAGGTCACGACGATGCGACCATCGCCCAGCAGGTCTGGGTGGGCGGCGACGGCGACGGGTCGGTGACGGTGCTCGACGCCGAGACCCAGAAGGCGATCGCCGTGATCACGGTCGGGAACGGCCACCACAAGATGGCCTTCACCGCGACCAAGGCCTATGTCTCCAACATCAGCGACAACACGGTTTCCGTGATCGATCGCAGCAGCATCCAGTAGGACGCTGCCAAACGCCGACGGGGCTGTCTCACACGCGTGAGACAGCCCCGTTTTTGCTCGCGCAAGCGGAAGCGGGAGTTCAGTGGAGGTGGGCTCCCGTGGATTCCCGCTTCCGCGGGAATGACGCTCGGCTAACGGGCGGCAGCCTGCATCGCCTCGACCGAGACGCGCGCACCCGTTGCGCTCAAGGACTGGTAGAGCTCATCGGCCTGCGCCTCGGTGAGATTACGCTTAACCACCAGCGGCATGCGCTGGACGGCCGCTTGCGCCTTCTCCAGGGGGAGTCCGAAGAGCTGCGCCATCTGCTGGGCGACCGCCTGCTGCTCCTCAGGGGTGCTCCCGGCTCCCACCAGGCTCACCTGGTAGCGCAGGTCGCTGACCGGCGCGGGAGGCATGGGTGCCGGCTGCGGAGCGGCCGGGCGAGGGGCGGGTGCGGGCCTTGCCGCAGCAGGAGGAGCCTGCGGAACCGTGGTCTCCGCCTGCTGGGGGAGAGGCTCCTTGGCGGGAGGCCGGGAGAGCTTGCCGGTGCCGCCCTCCTTGGCAAAACTCTTGGTGCCCTTCTTCGCGTCCTTCTGGTACTTGCTCAGGGGCTCGTCGATCGCGACCTTGATGGCCTTGGCCTTCGGGGGGTTGCCGAAGAGCGGGTGGCCGATCATCGGATAGAAGAGGATCAGGTGACGCTCGCCCATGTCGTCCTGGTAGTCCAGCAGGACGTAGCGCTGGAGCTTGCGGAGCTGCTCGTAGCCGAGCTTGAGGATGCGCTTCGAGAGGACCGGCATGGGCGGAAGCTTCACGTTGGGGAGCTTCTTGTGGCGCATGAGGCGATCGGGCTCGACCGAGACGCGCTTGAGGCGCGCGAGCGACATCTTGATGCGCGATTCCTTGTTTTTGAAGATCAGGGACTTCTCGCGGACCTCCAAGGTGCCGAAGACGAGCTTGTCCGAGACCCTCAAACCGGGGTGGCCGCCCAGGTACTGGATCTCGAAGGCATCGAGCAGCTTGTTCTGGCTCTTGTCCTCTTCGTCGGCGCTCGACTCCATCTTTTGCGCCACGTCCTGGATGCGGGCCTTGAACTTGCTCTCGTAACGCTGGACGTGCTTCTGGAGGGCTCCGAAGAGGAAGACGCCCGCGAGGCCGCCGATCAGCAGGCCGACCCACCATCCGGTCGAGCCCTCCATCATCAGCTCGAACGTTCCAGCCATGTTGCTGGCCAGGAAGTAGATGATGAGGAGGCCGAGCAGGTTGGTGAGGGGGATGCGCCGGACGAGATCTTGCAGCGCTCTGGCTTGTTTACGCTTCTTGACGCTCAAGGGTCTACCTTATTGACGCCCAGGAGAAGGGGGGTATCGACAGTATACCCCCCACTCCGGGCTTTAATCGGCAGACCGGATGGAGAACTCGCCGGCGTTAGGCGAGCGCCACCTCGGCCTGGCCGCTGGCCATGGAACGGATGACCGTCGTGTACTCCTCGATCAGCTGCTCGGTCTCGATGGCCGAGACGCTGTCGGCGTACAGGTGGATCAGGGGCTCGACCGGATCGGGCAGGACGAGCACCCAGCCGTTCTGGGTGTAGAGCTTCACGCCGTCGATCAGCTCGATGTTCTTGTCGCGGCCTTGCTCGACCAGGACGCGCATGACGGTGCCCTTCTGCTCCCAGGGGCAGGGAACTTCCTCATGCAGGTGGTAGAAGTCGGGGATCTCCGACTGGACCTGCGAGAGGGACTTCCCGGTCTTGGCGAGCAACTCGGCGATCTTGGCCGTGGCGAACATGGCGTCGAAGCCGGGGTGCAGCGTCGGGAAGATGAAGGATCCGTCGGTCCCGGCGAAGAGCACGTCCTCGGCGCGGGCCACCTCCATGATGGCGCGGGGGTTGGCCTTGGTCCGGATCACCTGGCCGCCATGACGCTTGGCCACGCGCTCGATGACGCTGGACGCCGTCACGGGGACCGCGATCTTGCCGCCCGGGTTGGCGCTCAGGAAGAGCTGGGCCATGGTCGAGAGGAGCATCTCGTTACGCAGGACCCGGCCCTTGTTGTCGACCAGGGTCATGCGCTCGCCATGGGCGTCGATCTGCACGCCGAAGTCGGCGCGCAGGGCCTGCGTGACCTCGGCGAGCTGATCGGCGAGGGCCCGCTTCTCCTTGGCGGAGGGCATCTTGGGACGCAGGTGGGCGTTGAGGACGACGGGCTCGATGCCCAGCGCCCCGAGGATGCCCGGCAGGATCACGTTGGAGATCGAGAAGGCGTAGTCGATCACCACCTTGAGCTTGCGGTCGCGAAGCTCGCGGGACTCGGTGACCATCTTGTTGAAGCCCTGGCGGTAGTACTCCACCACGCGGGCCGGGAAGGAGATGTCGCCGATGTCGGTGAGTTGGACCCGGCGGAAGTCCTCCTTGAAGTAGTTGCCCTCGATCTTCTTCTCCATGGCCTTGGTGATGTTCATGCCGTGCTGATCCATGAACTCGATCATGGCCACGTCCGGCTGCTCGGGCGAGATGCGGATGTGGACGCCGCCCTGCACGTTGAGGGCCGGGGCCTGGTAGCGGGCGATGGGCATGGCGGTGGTCTCGAGGTTCTGGACGTTGATGCCCACGCTCATCAGGCCCGAGATCATCCCGCGATTGAGCATGCGCGAGGCCTGCGAGCCGTCGCGGCTGACCGTGACCGCGGATCCGGGAGGCAGGGTGGCGCCGTAGGCGGCCCCCAGCTTCACCGCGAACTCGGGGATCAGCTCGACGTTGACCAGGCCGCTCACTCCCGAGGCGCCAAACAGCGTCCGCTGGGCGCTGGAGCCCCAGATGAGCGAGGAGGCCACGGTCGCGCCGGTCTCGATGGTCTTGTTGGGCCAGACCTTGACGTTGGGCTTGAGGACGGCGCCCTCGCCCACGATGACGTCGTTGGAGAGGATGGCTCCCTCCAGGACCTCGGCGCCCCGCTTGATGGAGGTGTTCTTGCCGACCACGCAGCCGCGCAGCTCGACGTTCTCGGCGAGGTAGGCGTTGTTCCAGATCACCGGCCGCTTGAGGGAGGCGTTGGCGTTGACGATGACGTTGTCGCCGATCACCGTGCCGGGGCTGAGGGTGACGCCCTCGCCGATCTGGCAGTTGTTGCCGACCACCACGGGGCCGTTGAGGCGCGCGGTGGGATGGATGAAGGTGCCCTCGCCGATGTGCAGGCCGGGCTCGCGCTCGGGGTAGGTCATGTCGATGGCGACCTTGCCCTCGAGGATGTCGTAATGGGTCTGGCGATAGCTCTGGAGGTTGCCCACGTCCTCCCAGTAGCCTGCGGCGACGTAGCCGAACATCGGATCGTTGCGGCGCAGGATCAGGGGGAAGACATCCTTGGACCAGTCGACTTCCTTCTCGGGCTCCATGAGGCGCAGGACCTCGGGCTCGAGGATGTAGGTGCCGGTGTTGATGGTGTCGGAGAAGACCTCGGAGCTGGAGGGCTTCTCGAGGAAGCGCCGGATCCGGCCCGCCTCGTCGGTGATCACCACGCCGAACTCCAGCGGGTTCTCCACCCGGGTCAGGACCAGGGTGGCCAGGGACTGCTGGCGGCGGTGGTAGTCGAGGGCGGCGGTGAGGTCGATGTCGGTCATCGAGTCGCCGGAGATGACCAGGAAGGTCTCGTCGAGGTACTGCTCGATGGCCTTGACCGAGCCGGCGGTGCCCAGGGGCATCTTCTCCTCGACCGAGTAGGTGATGTTGACCCCGAAGTCGCGTCCGTCGCCGAAGTAGTTCTGGATGACGTGCGGCAAGTAGTAGAGCGTGACGATGATGTCCGTGATCCCGTGGCGCTTCAACAGGTTGATGATGTGCTCCATCATCGGGCGGTTGAGCATCGGCACCATGGGTTTCGGGATGTCGCAGGTCAGGGGCCGCAGCCGGGTCCCCGATCCGCCTGCCATCAGGACGGCCTTCATGGAGGGCACCTCTTTCGTCGTGGGTGGGTATTCGCCGGTGAACACGTAACTGTGAAGCCTCATCGCTTCACCTTTCGTTACACGAAAGAGTGTACCACATCCATGGGGCAAGCATCCAGACGGTATTTAGCTTGTCCGCCCGGTTTTAGCGTCCGAGCCCCATGCGAAAGGCCCAGGCGAGGGGCAGGGAGACGCATCCGGCCCCGGTCCTGAGACAGGACCGGGGCCGGAAAGGGGGGGGGCTGATGACGGGCGCGGAGGCCCGCCCCAAGGAGGCCTAGCGGGCGGCGGCTTCCTTGCGGCCGGCCATCTCCAGGACCCGGTCGTAGGTCTGCAGGGTCTGGTCGCCGATCACCTGCCAGTTGAAGACGTCCAGCACCTTCTGGTAGGCGTTCTCGCCCATCTGGCGGGCCGCCTGCGGGTGCTTCAGCACCTCGGTGATGCCCCAGGCCAGGGACTCGGGGTTGCCGGCATAGGTGGTGACGCCGTTCTTGCCGTGGTCGATGATCTCGCCGAGGCCGCCGGTCTCCGCGACGACGGTCGGGAGCTTGGCCGCCATGCCCTCGAGGGCGACGATGCCGAAGGGCTCGTAAAGCGACGGGGCCACCGCGACATCCGCGGAGCGGTAGATGCGCAGCAGGGTGTCATCGTCCACGTAGCCGGTGAAGAGGACCTTCGAGCCCAGGCGAAGTTCGGCGGCACGGCGCTTGAGGTCGTTGAGGAAGCCGCCCTTGCCGACGATCACGAACTTGGCGTCGGGGTTCTGGGCGATCACCCGGGGGGCCGCCTCGATCAGGACCTGCGCGCCCTTCTCGGGGACCATGCGGCCGACGAACATGACGACCTTCTCGTGGTCCATGGCGAACTGCCGGCGGAACTCCTGGCGGTTCTCGAAGGGGAAGTCGAACTTGTGGTAGTCGATGCCGTTCGGGCGGATGTCGAGCTTGTCCTCGGGGACGGCGAAGAGTTCGCGGACCTCGCGGTGCATGTAATGCGAGCAGACGATGACCCGGTAGGCTTCGTAGGTCAAGAACCACTCCTGGTGGTGGATATAGCTCTGAAGGGGCGTGTGGATGCCCTGGTTGCGGCCCGACTCCGTGGCGTGGATGGTGCCGACCAGCGGCACGCCGAAGGTCTTCTTGAGCAGGACGCCCGACTGGGCGACCAGCCAGTCATGTGCATGCACGAGGTCGAAGGGATGCGCCATCTGGAGCCGGATGGCCATCTCGGCCATGCCCCAGTTCATGTGGTGGATCCAGGTGACGAAGTCCGGCGCCGGGGCGACGTCGGTCTTGACCCGGTGGATGTGCACGCCCTTGCGAAGCTCGTACGCGGGGGTATTCGGATGATCCGCCGTGATGACGTGGATCTCGTGTCCCTTGGAGGCCAGGGCCTCGGAGAGCTCCTCCACGTGACGGGCGATGCCTCCGACGATCCGAGGCGGGTACTCCCAGCTGAGCATACAGATACGCATGGCGTCGATCCCTTCCTTATCGTAACTTTAACGTGATCGTAGCATAGACGACGCGTCGGATCCGGTCAAACGCAAATGTTCCGCGATCCGAAGCAGGGTCTCGGGGGCGCCGAAGCCCCCCGATTTGGTGACGAGGCGCAAAGGCAGTGCGCCGACCAGTTGATGGCAGGGGATGGCCGGCAGGACCTCCTCGAGGATTTCCAGGCGCGTCTCGGGCAGGGCGGCGCAGACCGCGGCGGCCGTGTCCCCGCCGGCGATCACCAGGCCCGCCAGCAGATCCTCGTCGGCAATGGTCCGGGCCAGTCGTGCGAGGGCCGCGCTGATGGCGGCTCCCAGTTGCCAGGGGGTCATCCCCAGGTCCCGCGCGAGCGCGCGATCGCGGCGAACGTGCTCGAGGCTGGTGGCCGCCGTGACCAGGACGTCCAGGCCCGCCAGCAGGTTCTGGAGCACCTGGCGGGTGAGGTGGTGGAGGGCGTCGTCCTCGGCCAGCAAGAGCTGCCTGATGTCGAGCACGAGCGTCCGCATGTGCTCCGAGGCATGGCGCACCTGGGCCAGGGAGACGGGGTTGGCGGATCCGTTGAGGATGAGCACGGGACGCTTGCTCGCGGTGGGCAAGAGGGGCTTGGGCTTGGCAACCCCCAGCAGTTCGGCTCCGGCCAGCACGCTGCGGGTCACGAGGGCCTCGGCGAGGCCGGCAGAGCCCACGGGCAGGATCCGGTAGGGGGTGGTCTTGATGGCCTCGGCGATCGCCAGCAAATCCTCGCGGCGGGTCGCATCGGCCGAGACCAGGCGGATGCCCGATTGGTAAAGGCGCGCGATCTCCCCGGCGATCGCCTCCCAGCCCCGCATGACGATGCGCAGGTCCAGGTGTCCCACCGATAGGCCGCTCGCCTCCAGGATGCTGGGCAAATGGGATTCCGTGACCGGAGAGAGCGGGTCCTGGGCATACGGGGAGTCGTGGACGAGCTTGCCGTCTACCAGCTGATACCCTCCGACCGTGATCCGGCCGGCCTCGGGGTAGGCGGGGGCGACCACGGCCAGCTCCCAGCCCAGCTCTGCGAGCATGCCCCGGGTCTCGCTGACCCAGTTGCCCCGCAGGGTGGAGTCGATCTTCTTGTAGAAACGGCGGCATCCCAGGGAGTAGAGCCAGCGGACCGCTTCCTGGGTGCGGGCCTTCGCGGCGGCCCCGCTCAGATGGCGGGAGTCCACGTTCACCGAGAGGGTGCGGACGTCGGGGGGGAGGCTTTCCTCGCCCCGCGTCGGAAACTGGGTGATGACCCAGGTGCGCAGGCCCGCGCGCTTGAACTGAAGCCCGGTATCCGCCGCGCCGGTCAGGTCGTCGGCGACGATCCCGAACCGGCCGCGATCCGTGGGGTTCAGAAGCCGACGTCTCCGTAACCGCCGTCCGAGCTCATGCCGGCGGCCTGGTTATCGTTCTTGCTGCCCAGAAGCCGGAGGTTGTTGGCCGCGATGATCGGCATCTCGTGCTTCTGACCCTGCGCATCGGTCCAGCGGCTGAACTCGAGCCGACCCTCGATGCCGATCAAGCTGCCCTTGCGGACGTAGTCCCGCGCCACCTCGGCCTGCTTGCCCCAGAGCTCGATCCGGAACCAATCCGTCTCCTTGTCCTTGGTCGGACGATTCACGGCGAGGCTGAAGGTCGTCTTGACGCGACCGGTCTCGAAGAACTTGATGTCGGGATCCTGGCCGACGCGACCCACCAGGACGACGGAATTCAACATGGGAGGCTCTCCTCTCGGTTCGAAAACAACCTTCCAATTGTACCATGCCCGCCCCGGCCGATTCGCCCCAAACCCCGACGCCTTGGGCGTCGCACAGCGGGGGGCCGCGCTAGCGGGCCCCCACGCGTCCGGCGGTATCCGCCAGGACTGCCCGCTGTCCCGCATCCAGCACCAGGTGGTTCCCCAGACGGACGTTGCCGCGCTTAGCTGCCGAGCTCAACTGGCTCACGCCCTTCGCAGACGTCGCCACGCTCACGGGAGGCGCGAGGATCCGATCCTGGGCCCAGGCGATCCAGTAGTCCCGCTTGGCCTCTTCCGAGAGGTACCAGGGCGGATTGGTGAAGTTCCCGTTCAGGCCGTGGGCCGTCATGATCCGGCCCATCCCCGTGGGATCCACGTTGGCCATGCGCAAGCCGAAGCAATTGTTTCCGGTCTTGTCCGCCATGAAGGCGTACTCGGCCCCGTTGGCCTTGAAGACGAAGATCTGCTCGACCCCGCCGTCCGAGCGGGTCACCAGGGTCTGCGTCCCCGTCATGACCATCGGAAGCGTCATGCCAAGCCGTCCGGCGTACGCCAGGAGATCCGCGACCGGCACCCGCATGGCCGTCGCCAGGGAGGCCACGGTCTGGCTGGCCGGATCCGTCGCCACGCCGGTCACGCGTAGCGGCATGCCCTGCGCGTCGTAGACGGGCTGGCCGTTGCCGTCGGAGATGACGTTGCCCACGCCGGTGCGGGCGCTCGAAAGCGCCTCGGCCAGGGCGGGAGTCTCGGCCGCGAACGCCGGAGCCTGGACGAGCAGGCCGACCATGAGGGCCAAGATCGGAAGCAAACGCAGCATGGGGGACCTCCTTGATGACCAGCCGGTTCTTGCCTCAGGTCTGCGTTGCAGACGCGCGCAAGCGCCAATGGGGCTACCTCGTTTGTCGCCGTTCATGAGCCGTGAACTGCGGCCCTTAAGCAAAGCTTTTCCGCAGCTTAATCCCGAAAGCGGGCCGAGCAGGGAGCGGCATGCGGCTCGGCCGTATGCCCGGGGCAAGGGCGATGGGGGGCGTTTTGCGGTATGATCGCCCCATGGACCTGATTTTGACGCACACCAACACCGATTTCGACGGCCTCGGGGCCATGGTGGCCGCGAAGCGGCTCTACCCGAGAGCGCTCGCCGCCTATGCGCCCCAGCTCAACAGCAACGTCAAGCGCTTCGTGAGACTGCACGCCGAGTCCTTTGGCCTGCAGCCCCTGACCGAGGTCGATCTCGGCGCCGTGACCCGGATCATCCTGGTGGACACCCAGGATCTCGGCCGCGTGGGCGTGCGGCTGCCGGAAGGCCTCGACGCGGTGATCTGGGATCATCATCCCCCCTTCGAGGCCCCGCCCCATGGGGAAGTCCGCCGGATCGGGGCTGCCACCTCCCTGTTGGTCCATGCGCTCATGCGCGAGGGGCAGACCCTGACGCCGCCCGAGGCGACGGCCATGCTGCTGGGCATCTATGCCGATACCGGTCAGCTCACCTACCCCTCCACCACGCCCGAGGATCTCGAAGCCGCCGCCTACCTGCTGCGCCAGGGCGGCCAGCTCGACACGGTCGCGGAGTACCTCGAAACGGTGCTGAGCGCCCGCCAACAAGACCTCTTCAAGGCGCTCCTCGACCGCGCCGAGCGCCATGCGTTGCCTGGCTCGCAGGCGCTCCTGGCGGGGCTGAACTGGCATGACGACGCCCCCGAGCTCTCCATGCTCACGTCCAAGCTGATCGACCTCACCGGCGCGGACGTGACGGCCATCGCCGTCCAGACCCCGGACGGGGAGGGATCGCGCACCCAGTTCGTCGCCCGCTCGAGCATCCCCGGCTTCGACGTGCGCGAGCTGCTGGCCCCATGGTCGCCGAGAGGGCACGCCGGAGCCGCCAGCGCGCATGCCCCCGACCTTCCCGTCGAGGAGGTCCTGCCCGTCCTGCGCGAGCGCCTCCAGAAGCTGGTCCGCCAGGAGCCCACGGCCCGGCAGCTCATGAGCCATCCCGTCCGGACCCTCGAGCTCGAGATCCGCGTGAAGGACGCCGCTGAGCAGCTGTCGCGCTTCGGGCACTCGGCCATGCCCGTCATGCACCGGGGCAAGCCGCAAGGCGTGATCTCGCGGCGCGACCTCGACCGCGCCCTGGCCCACGGGCGCGGGAACGCCAGCATCCAGGGCATGGTAGCGCGGCGGGTGGAGGCGGTTTCCCCCGACACGCCGCTCTCGGAGATCCAGGCCCGCATGGTGGGCAAGGACATCGGGCGCCTCCTGGTTCTCGACGGGGGCATGCTGGTCGGGATCGTGACCCGATCCGACGTGCTGAGGGCCCGCTACGACCTGGAGGGTCCGAGCAACCCGCATCCGCTGGCGGGCAACCTCGCGAGCCGGCTGCATGCCGCGTGGCCGCGGGACTGGGCGGAACTCCTCGACGCGATCGGGAACCTGGCCGGGGAGACTCCCACCTACCTGGTGGGAGGCGCCGTGCGGGATCTCCTGCTGGGGCAGCCCAACCTCGACGTGGACCTGGTGGTGGAAGGGGACGCGATCGCCCTCGCCCGCCACTTCGCCTCCCGGCACGGCGGGACGATCAAGACCCATGACGCCTTCGGCACCGCCCACGTGGACCTGCCCGACGGCAAGCGGGTGGAGTTCGCCACCGCCCGCATCGAGCACTACCCGGTGGCCGGTGGCCTTCCGGTGGTCGAGCCGGCCACTCTCAAGCAGGACCTGTCCCGCCGGGACTTCACCATCAACGCCCTGGCCATGCGGATCGGAAGCCCCGAACACGGGCAACTGGTCGACTTCTTCGGGGGGCTCGACGATCTCGCGCATGGCCGGCTCACGATCCTTCATCCCTTGAGCTTCATCGAGGATCCCACCCGGATCGTGAGGGCGGCCCGCTTCGAGCAGCAGCTCGCGGGCTTCCGAATGGATCCGCAGACCGAGGCCTTCGCCCGCCATGCGCTGAGCTCGTCGCGCTTCGACGGGCTCTCCAGCGCCCGGGTCAAGGGCGAGCTGCGACGGGGCTTCGCCCTGCAGCCCGCGCAGGGGTTCGCCCTGCGGCTGGAGGATCTCGACGCATGGAGGATGCTCGATCCGAAGCTTCACCTGAGGCGCCGCGAGGCCTGCGCGATCGCCCGGATCGACCGCATGGATCTCCCCGAGGCCTCCCGCTGGCTGCTGTACCTGGCCGTCCTCCTGCGCCCGCTCGACGCCGCGAGCCGGGAGCGGATCGTGGCGGCCATGCACCTCTCCCGCCAGGACCTCCAGGTGCTTCACGCCGCCTGGGAACTCGACGCGCGGCCTCCGGTCGAAGGACTCGGGTCCCCAGCGGAGCTCGCCCAGAGGCTGGAGAGCGTGCCCGATCTCGCCGTGTACTACCTCCTGGCCACGCTGCGCTCGCGGCCGGCGCGCGCGCGAATCGCCGACTACCAGGCGAGACTGCGCCATCTCGGGCTGGAGCGGGTGAACGGAGAGTGGCTGAAGGCCCAGGGGCTGCCCCCCGGCCCGCGGTACGCGGAGATCTTGAGGCATTTGCTGGATCGCAAGCGCGCAGGAACCCTTCCGGGCGCCGAGGACGAGGAGCGGGAGGCGAAAGCGCTGATCGCGCGGTATAATGGGGGCTTACGCTCCGAGAGCTAATGTCGTTTCTACAGGACCGCGAGAGGAAGCTATCCCCCTGACAGGGTCAGGTTCACGGCTATCTCTCGCTGCCTTTCGAAACAGCCGCGCTATGGGCGCTTTCGGACGCCACGCTCCCCCGTGAGGGACGCGGCGGCGTCCGCGATAAAGAGGTAACGCTTGTTCAACTTTGGCCTTCTGACCTCCGGCGGCGGCGACTTCGCCTCCCGCCTCATGATCTGGTTGCCGATCTTCCTGGTCTCCATCACCCTGCACGAGTTCGGCCACGCCTACACGGCCTACCGCCTGGGTGATCAGACCCCCAAGCTCGACGGAAGGCTCTCGCTGAACCCGATCGCGCACCTGGATCCCATCGGGACCCTGATGATCCTCTTCGGCCCCATCGGCTGGGCCAAGCCCGTCCGGATCGATCCGAGGGCCCTGAAGGGGCGCTACGCGGAGCTTTGGGTCTCGCTGGCAGGCCCCTTGGCGAACCTGATCCTGGCCGTGCTGGCGGTCGCGATCCTCAAGCACGCCCCGATTCCCGTCGCCTACGAGGGCCTCATCGAGCCCTTGCAGGTCATGATGATGCTCAACCTGGCCCTGGCGGTCTTCAACCTGCTCCCCATCCCTCCGCTGGACGGGGGCCATATCCTCCAGAACCTGCTTCCCTACCGCTGGCGGCCCACCTACTACCAGATCATGCCGTACGGGGTGATCGTGCTGGTCTTGCTGGTGCTGGGCCCCATGTTCGTGCCGGGGATGCCGAGCGTGCTGGGCATCCTGATGCGCCAAGCCCTGGAGTTCCTGCTGTGGATCGTGCCCTGAGCCCTGCGTCCCGCAAGCTCGCCAAGACGCTCGGGCGCGTCCGGCAGGTCTGGGAATACCTGGTCCTGCGCCCGACGCCCGCGGATCTGGCCTGGGTGGACACCGTGCTGGCGCCCGCAGAGCGAGCGCTTTACGACGGGATGAGCCTTCACGACCAGGCGCATACCGTGAAGGTGGCGCGGAAGCTCGCCACCCAGCAGCCCCCGGACTGGGCGCTCAAGGCAGCGTTGTTGCATGACGTGGGAAAGCCCCGGGGTTACGGGCTGATCTGGCGGGTGCTGGTGGTGCTGCGCCCCGATCGCGAGATCCCGGCCGAGCCGCGCTTCACGCGTCGCTGGCCGTGGGCCCTCCAGATCTACCGCTGGCATGGGCTCTACGGGGCCGAGATGGCCCGCGCGGCGGGAGTTCCGGAGGCCGGCTGCCAGATCATCCTGGAACACAGCAACAAGGCCCTCGCCGGAGAGGTGCCGTGGCTTCGCGAGTTCCAGTGGGCGGATGAGTAGCGTCTAGGTCGTGCCCCCATGCGGGAGGCGCTAGTCGACGAGTTTCCGGGCGATCTCGGCCAGCCGGCCGGGGTCGCCTTCGATCTCCCAGAGCTTGTCGCGGGACTTGTCTCCCTGGATGAGCCTCACCGAGCCCTTGCTCACCTTGAAGAGTTCCGCCAGGAAGGCCTGGCAGGCGGCGTTCGCGGCTCCCTCGACCGGGGGAGCGGTGAGCGCGACCTTGAGGCGATCGCCCATGACCCCCACGACCTGATTCCGGCTGGCCCTGGGCTGCAAGCGTACCGCCAGGCGGATCCCGTCGGGGGTGGGGTTCACGATCTCGGCCATGATGCTATTCCTCCATGCCGGCGTTTCAGGCGGAAAAAAGCCGAGCGGCAAAGCCGCTCGGCACCAGGGTTTTGAGGTGATTACATCCGGTCTGCGAACATCGGGGCGGCGACGGGCTGCTGGAAGACCACGTTGCTCTTGGTGTCCACTTCGACCACCCGGTTGTTGCCGGTGTCGGCGATCAGGGTGTTGCCGTTCGAGAGACGGATGGCCGAGTTGGGGTTGCGGAGGCCCTTGTCGTCGCCGGCCATCGGGCGCTGCATTCCGACCATCCAGACCAGCCCGCCCTGGGGGTTGACCTCGAGGACCCGGGAGTTGCCGGCATCCGTCACCAGGGTGTTGCCGTTGGCGAGGCGCTGGACGTGGGTGGGGAAGTTGACCACGTTCCGCGAGCCGTCTCCCACGCCCCAGACGATCCGTCCGCCGGCGTTGACCTCGATCACCCGGTTGTTGCCCGAGTCGGCGATGAGGGTGTTGCCGTTGGGAAGGCGCTCGGCCCAGCGGGGCTGGTTGAGCTTGGTCTCGTAGGCCCAGACCTTCTTGTCCGAGGGGTCGATCTCGACGACGCGGTTGTTGCCGGTGTCGGCCACCAGGATGGTGGAGTTCTTGGTCCGGACGGCGCCGCGGGGGGCCTTGAGGCCGCCGATGCCGAGCTTCCAGAAGGCGGTGGCGTTGTAGGACTTGACGACCGAACCACGGATGGTGGACTCGACGACCGCGTTCTTGCCGGCGTCGGCGAGGAGGATGGTGCCCGACACGCGGTCGAAGGTGGCGCTCCAGGCGGCGGTGGTCTTGCTCTCGCCGACCGCGTTGTGCCACTGGTCGAACTCGACGACGCGGGACTGGGTGGTGACCAGGGTGTGGCCGGCCGAGGCGCCGTCCGCGTTGCTGTAGAGGTCGAAGTTCAGCGAGACCGAGCCGCCAGCCCGGACGGTGGAGGTGTAGACGCCGGCCCGGTAGCCGGGGGCGGTCGCCTGGACCTTCTGGGCGCCGGCAGGGACGTTCTCGAGCTTGTAGTGACCGGTGTTGTCGGTGGTGGTCTTGATCTGGGTGCCGAGCACCTCGACGACCGCGTTGGCGATGCCGAAGCCGTTGCTGGCAATCTTCACGCTGCCGGCGATGATGCCGCCGGGGCCGGAACCGAAGCCCAGGGCCACGCGGACCAGGGTCTTGTCGCTGGGGGCGACCGAGACGCCGGTGGTCTTGCCGGTGGCGCCGTCGTACTCGGCGGTGACGGTGTAGCCGGTGGCGGAAGGAAGGTCTTCGAAGGTGGCGACGCCGTTCTCATCGGCCTGAGCATCCTGGAAGGGCTGGCCGTTGGGATCGAGGACCTGGACGTTGGCGCCGGCGACGCCCATGCCGCCCTGCTCGACCATGACTTCCAGGAGGCCGGCGGCTCCGCCGGTGCCGCCCTGGGTGGGGATGCGGTTGCCGCAACCGACCAGGGTGGTCGCCATCACCAGGGCAAAAAGCGTGTTGATTGCCTTCATCTTACTTGCCTCCCTGGGTGGGCGCCGAGCCTGCGAGGAAGCTCCAGGCCGGGGCGTTGCTCTTGGCGATCGCCTTGGCGGTCATGGCGTTGCCGGTGTCGGTCTTGTAAGCGGTCACGGACCAGGTGTAACGGGCTCCGGGCTGCAGCACGCCGGTGTAGATGGCGGGCTTGGTCCCGGGGTAGAAATCGGGCTGGTCGCCGTACTGGATCGAGTCCGCCATGTTGCCCTGGCGGTAGCCGCGCCACATCGGGGTCAGGAAGGTGCCCGAGAAGACCTCGACGTAGAAGCCGTCGGGACCTTCCTTGGCCCGGCCGTCGGCGTCGGCGTAGCTCCAGCGCAGCACGGGCTGCAGGCTGCCGGCCGAGTTGCCGTTGTCGGGGCCCTTGAGGGCGGGGACGTCGAGAGGGTAGAGGGGCTTCACATTGTCGTTCCCGCGAGCGATGACCTGGCCGCTGTGGTCGAGCGCCTCGACCAGATACTTATACTCGTTCCCGACGGCGAGGTTTGCGAAACCACCGCCATCCCGGAAGGCCGAGTAGCTGCCAGGCACCATCGAGCGGACCACGAAGCGCTCGGAACCGTCGTCGGACCGGGAGACGCGGTACTGGTTCGCGCCGTCGACCTTGGTCCACTTGAGGGTCGCCGAGATCGAGATCTGGCGGTAGTTGCTGCCGGTGACGGCGAAGAGGGGGTTGGACGAAACCGTGTTGGCCTGCGCGCTCACCGCGATCTCCCCGGGGTCGGTCGGAGGAGGAGGGGTGGGGATGCCCTGGGGGATGTTCGTGGGAACATCGTGGGGATCCTGGTTCCAGCTGGTGGGGGTGGGCTCCACCAGACGCGGATCGTTGGGATCGTAGGTCTTGGCCGTGCTCTTCTTGGTGGTGGAGGTGGCGGGCTGGCGGCCGGTCGGAGCGGCTCCGCAAGCCGTCAGCGCCGGCAACGCGATCACCGTGGTCAGCGCGATCGCCCAACCGATCTGTTGCTTCCTCACGTTCCGCATCGCTCCCCATCCTTTCCTGCAATCGGGTTCATCTGCTGTTATATCGCCGGTTGCGGGTCGGATCTTGGTTATGGAGGCTTTAAGCTTGGAACAAATTCAGCTCTTATTTCTGAATTAGGGAGTCTTGCCCACGGTGAAGGAGAAGGCCGGGGCGTTGCTCTTGGCGAAGGCCTTGGCGGTCCGGGCGTTGCCGGTATCCGTCTTGTAGGCCGTGACCGACCAGGTATAGCGCGCGCCGGGCTGCAGGACGGAGGTCCAGATGGCCGGGGCCGTGCCGGGATAGAAGTCCACCTGGTTGCCGTACTGGATCGAGTCGGCCAGGTTCCCCTGCCGGAAGCCCCGCCAGACCGGGACCAGGTAGGTCCCGGAGAAGACTTCCGTGTAGAAGCCGTCGGGGCCTTCCTTGGCCTTGCCGTTCTCATCGGCGTAGCTCCAGCGCATGATCGGCTGCATGCCGTTGAGGGCCTCCCCGTTGGCGGGGGCCTTCAGCTCCGGGATATCGAGGGGATACAAGGGGCGGCAGGAGTCGTTCCCGCGGGCCAGCTTGTTGCCGGAGGTGTCGAAGGCCTCGATCAGGTACTTGTACTCGGTGGCGACGTTCAGGTTGCCGAGAACCCCGCCGCCGTCGCGGAAGAGGGGCACGGATCCGCTGACGGTTCCGCGGACGACGAAGCGCTCGGAGCCTTCCTCGGCGCGCGAGATCCGGTAGCTGGCCGCTCCCTTGATGGGAGTCCAGGTCAGCTGGGTGTAGATGGAGATGGTCTTGAAGGAGCGCCCGTCGAAGGCCGCCAAGGGGTTGCTCGTCACCGAATGGGCGACGGCCCGCACGGTGATCTCCCCGGGGGCGGGCGGATCCAGCGGCTGCGGGATGGGGGCGGGAATGTTGGTGGGGACCTCGTCCGGATCGCGGTTCGGCGTCTGGGGCTGGGGCTCCCGGCCGTAGTCACGCGCCGGGTCCACGGTGGTCGAACTGCCGCCCGTACCCGCTCGGCGGGTGGGCGTGTCGAAGCCGCAGCCCGCAAGGGCCGTGAGCGTCACTCCCAAGAGGGCGAGGGAGAGGCCGATCCGTCCTGCCGCCATGATCTCCGTCCTTTCCGGGAACTCCCATGCATCACGAGAGTTGTCGCCCGGAAAGGGTCGAAAATTGCTAGGACGCGGTTAATATCCGGTTAAGCTTTAGCGTCTCAGGCCTGCAGGGCGGCGGCGAAGCGGCCGACCCTTTCGATCAGGGCCGGGGCCGCGAGGCCGGGCTCCTGGCTCCAGGTCCCGATCCGTTCGACCAGGGCCGAGCCGACCACCACCCCGTCCGCTCCCATGGCTCGGAGGGTGGCCACCTGCTCGGGGGTGGAGACGCCGAAGCCGATCGCCACGGGCAGGGGCTTGCCGAGGTCTTGGGCAGATTGCTTGACGAGCGCGAGCTTCTCTTGCAGGTTGGCGGCGAGCTCGGCGCGCGCGCCGGTCACGCCGGTGGCCGCGACGAGGTAGACGAAGCCGCGGGAGGCCTCGCAGATCAGGCGGACGCGTTCGGGGGTCGAGGTCGGGGCCACCAGGAAGATCACATCGAGGCCGACGCGCTCGGCGAGCATGCGGAGATCCTCGGCTTCCTCGGGCGGGATGTCGGGCATCAGGATGCCGTCGGCCCCGGCTTCGGCGGCCTCCTTGAGGAAGCGCTCGAGGCCGTAGCGGTAGATCGGGTTGCAGTAGGTGAAGAGCACCAGAGGCACGTCCGAGCGCTCGCGCACGGCGCGGACCAGGCCGAAGACGTCCCCGAGCTTGACGCCCTTGTCGAGGGCGCGCTGGCTGGAGGCCTGGATGGTGGGGCCGTCGGCGATCGGATCGGAGTAGGGGAGTCCCAGCTCGATCACGCCGGCTCCCTGGCGGGCCAGCTCGACGATGATCTCCACGGTGGTCGCGAGATCGGGATCGCCCACGGTGATGAAGGGGACGAGGAGGCCGGGGTGGGCCTGGAAGGCGGAAAGGATGCGGCTCATTGTTTCCCCTCGAGGATCTCGCGGACCTGGGTGACGTCCTTGTCGCCCCGTCCGGAAAGGCAGACCACGACGTGCTGATCGGGACGCATCCCGGGCAGGAGCTTGGCGAGGTAGGCGATCGCATGCGCCGACTCCAGCGCGGGGATGATCCCCTCCAGGCGGCAGAGCAGCTGGAAGGCGTCCAGCGCCTCGCGGTCGGTCACCGCCACGTACTCGGCCCGCCGGGTCTCGTAGAGGTAGGCGTGCTCGGGGCCGACGCCCGGGTAGTCGAGGCCGGCCGAGACCGAGTGCGCGTGAAGGATCTGGCCCTCGTCGTCCTGAAGGATGTACGAGCGGCTGCCGTGCAGGACGCCGACGGAGCCCTTGCTGAGGGTGGCGGCATGGCGCGGCGTGTCGAGGCCCTCACCGGCCGCCTCGACTCCGATCAAGCGGACCTCGGCGTCCGGGACGAAGCGGTGGAAGATGCCCATGGCGTTGGAGCCTCCCCCGACGCATGCCACGACGGCATCCGGCAGGCGGCCGATACGCTCGAGGCTTTGCTCACGAGCCTCCTGGCCGATCACGCTCTGGAAGTCCCTGACGATCATGGGGAAGGGATGGGGGCCGGCCACCGAGCCGATGACGTAGTGGGTTTCCTCCACGTTGGCCACCCAGTCGCGCAGGGCCTCGTTGAGAGCGTCCTTGAGGGTCTTGGTGCCGGATGAGACCGGGCGGACCTTGGCTCCGAGCAACTCCATTCGGAAGACGTTGAGCTCCTGGCGGCGGACGTCTTCTTCTCCCATGTAGACCACGCAGTCGAGACCGAAGAGGGCGCAGGCGGTGGCCGTGGCGACCCCGTGCTGGCCGGCGCCGGTCTCGGCGATGATGCGGGTCTTGCCCATGCGCTTGGCCAGAAGGACCTGGCCGATGGCATTGTTGATCTTGTGGGCGCCCGTGTGATTGAGGTCCTCTCGCTTGAGCCAGACCTGAGCCCCGCCGAAGTGCTTGCTGAGGCGCGCGGCGTGGGTGAGCGGGGAGGGACGGCCGACGTAGCGGACGAACCAGTCGCGCAGCTCGGAGGTGAAGGCGGGGTCGGCCATGGCTTCCTCGTAGGCGGTCGTCAGCTCGAGCACGGCCTTCATGAGGGTCTCGGGGACGAAGCGGCCGCCAAAGGGGCCGTAGCGGCCGAGGGCATCGGGAAGCGGGGAGGAAGTCTCGGGAGGGGTCATGGCGGGGCCTCGCAGGGGGAAGGTAAGGCAAAACGCGGATCTTAGCCATTCTAGCAAAGTGGCGGGGCTTTGTCGCCCTCCTCCCCATGACGAGCGTTCTTTGCGTTTCTAACGATGAAACGGGGGTTCACCTCATGGATACTTTCAAGCAAGAAATCCGCAACCTTTGCCGGGCATGATCCCCCTAACCAAGCAAGGGATGAGCGGCGACCGCACGTGGCCAGCAAGGGGGAGGCTGGCGGCGGGTCCGCAGGGCGGCGGCTCTTCGAGGAAGCGCGACGCGGCCCTGACGCGACGAGACCACAGGAGGTGATCGTGGGCACCGTCATCGTGATCCTGGCCGTCGTCCATGGGGTGGCGGCTGCGTGTTTCCTGATCCTGGCCCGCCAGAGCTCCGTGCTGGTGGACGAGGAGGGACGCCCGATCCCGGAGCCCGAACGCCGGGACGCCCGGGAACTCACCTATCGCATCGCGCCCCTGGCCCCCGAGAACTCGATTTAACGTTGCGGCGGGCGCGGAGGCCCGCCCTACAAGCATCCTGCCGGAGGCGCGGGCCTCCTCCCAAAACGGCTTGCCTCTCGGCGACGGGACGCCTATCATGAAGGCGTCCCCCGGATGCGCCATCCGGATCAAGAGAGGATTCGACCTTGCAAGACGACTCCGACGAGATTGAAATCGTCACCCTCGCCCCTTCCGAGCCCGAAAGCGACCCGGCGGCCGCCCCGGAAGCCGTAGAGGCCCCGGAGGCCCTGGAAGCGATGGCTTCCGAGGACGGCTGGGAGGTGGTGACGATCGCCCCCCCGGCCGAAGCCCCCTCCTTCGGCCCCGAACAGATTCAAGCGGCGAACGAGGCCGATCAGCAGCTCAACGGCCTCCTTCACACGTTCCAGGAGTACGTGACCCAGATCGCCCAGCTCGTGCACCGGATCCGCTCCAAGGAGCTCTACCGGGCGCTGGGCCACGAGACCTTCGAGGCCTATATCCGCTCCAAGGAGCTCAACATGAGCCGGAGCTTCATCTACCAGCTCGCCAAGGTCGGTGAGGTCATCGAGAAGGCCGGCGTGGACCCCACCCTCCCCGCCGCCCGCGAGCTCCAGATCTCCAAGCTGGCCCAGATCTCCCGCCTGCCTGACGTCGACGAGCAGAAGCGCGTGCTCGAGACCGGCAAGATCATGCTGCTGCGCGACGACGGCATCCCCGAGGAGAAGCCGCTCAACGACGTCAAGGTCAAGGACCTCAACCGCCATATCAACGAGCGGCTGGGCCGTCCCCCCAAGATCGAGCCCGCCTACGATCCCGACCCCGAACCCGCCTACAAGGCCCCCGGCTCCGTGCCCGGCGTGCAAAACGCCAGCGCCTACGAGGCCACCTACTCCGTCCACGGCCCCTCGCGCGACGAATGGCGCGAGGCCCTCGACACCCTCTTGATGGAGCTGCGCAAACTCCCCGCCGAGAAGCGCCAGAACGCCATCAACGAGATCAACGAGACCCTGCGCGGCCTCTCCGCGATGGCCGACGTCCCCTTCTAAGAGACCGCGACGCCCCCTGACCCGCAGGTCAGGGGGCGTCTTCGTTCGCAATAGCCCAGGAGGAACCGCCATGTCGACTGAAACCTCGCCGCGCCCCTGGTTTCCCTTGCTGCTGGTCGGCGCACTCGGCGCCCTCGACCTGCTCACCGGCCTCGGCATGCTCACCGCCCCCGAAGCCTTCGCCACCCGCTCCGGCCTCCCCCTCGGAATCCCCGGGATCACCCAAGGCTACGGCCAGCGCATCGCCCTCTTCGGCCTCGTCTACCTGTTCATCACATGGAAGCTCTACCGGGGCGACAGCGCCGCCAAGCGCTGGCTGATCCTGCCCCTCCTGGACGAGTCCTGGAACACGCTCCTGGACGTGCAGCTCTACCTCAACGGAGGCCTGCCGGCCGCGGCCCTCACGCCGATGATCGGCTTCCACGCGTGCTTCGCCGCAGCCTTGCTGGCTGCCTCGCTGCACCTCAACCGCAAGGCTCCTCAGGCGAGCGCCGCCACGGCCGCGCAGGCTACGAAATAACCGGCACGTTCTCCTGATCCAATGCGAAGGCCTTGTGAATCGCCTGCACGGCCTCCTGGGCCCGGCTGCGCTCGATCACGCAGGAGACCTTGATCTCCGAGGTCGAGATCATCTGGATGTTGATGCCGGCCTCGGCCAGGGCCGAGAACATGGTGGCGGCCGTCCCGGGATGATTGATCATGCCGGCTCCGACGATGGAGACCTTGGCGACGTCCGCGTCCGAGATGACTCCCGAGGCGCCGATCTTCTGGGCGATGTCGTAGACCACCGATTTGGCGCGCATGAGGTCGGTTTCGGCCACGGTGAAGGCGATGTCGTTGGTCGACTCGCCTTGCACCGACTGGATGATCATGTCCACGTCGATATGCGCTTCGGCGAGGGCATTGAAGAGCATGGCCGCCGTCCCCGGCTTGTCGGGCACGGCGAGAATGGCGAGTTTCGCCTGGTTGAGGTCCGCGGCCACGCCGCTCACCGGGTTCTGCTTCTCCAATTGATCCACCCCCTTGACCACCGTTCCCGTCCCCTCGTTGAAGCTCGAGCGCACCCTCAGGAAGAGGTTCACGTGCTTGGCGTACTCCACCGAGCGCGGGTGGAGCACCTTGGCTCCGAGGCTCGCCAGTTCGAGCATCTCGTCGTAGGAGATCTCGCCGTGCATCCGCGCCTCGGGCACCACCCGGGGGTCCGCGGTGTAGACCCCGTCGACGTCGGTGTAGATATCGCAGAAATCGGCCTTCAAGGCGGCTGCGTAAGCGACGGCGGTGGTGTCGGATCCGCCGCGGCCGAGCGTGGTGATGGCTCCGGCCTCGGAGACGCCCTGGAAGCCCGCGAGGACGACGACGAAGCCCTGATCCAGCAGTTCCCGGACGCGCTGGGTGTCGATGCGGAGGATCGGGGCGTTGGTATGCACGGGCTCGGTCAAGATGCCGGCTTGCCAGCCGGTGAGGGAAATGGCCGGGACGCCCAGCTCGTGGAGGGCCTGCGCGAGGAGGGCGATGGAGACTTGTTCGCCGGTGGAGAGCAACATGTCCATTTCGCGAGGCGAGGGGTTGTTCGAGATCTCCCCCATCAGGGAAATAAGGCCGTTGGTGGTCTTGCCCATGGCGGAGACGGTGACGACGACGTCATTGCCCTCCAGCTTGGTCTGAGCGACCCGCTTGGCGACATGCTTGAGGCGATCGCTGTTGCCGACCGACGTGCCGCCGAACTTTTGAACGATGAGGGCCATGGCCTATTCCCTTTCGATACGGGTTCCCGACGGGTCCACCGGGACCGGTCTCGCCCAGGCGGTGACGCCTTCCGCCTTCCAGGCGGAAGCCATGGCTTCCGCGACGTGCGTGTCGCGCTCCGGCGGGCACCAGCCGAGCAACGTGGGCCCCGCGCCGCTGAGGGTCACGCCCCACGCTCCGGCCGCGACGGCCGCCTGCGAGACGGCGTCCATGCCGGGGACCAGGGGGCGGCGGTAGGGTTCATGCAGGCGATCGCCCAGCGCGTCCGCGAGCCATTCTAGTTGGCCCGTCGCCAGCGCCGTGGTGAGCAGCGTCACGCGAGCGATATTATACACGGCGTCCTGCCGACTGATCACCTCGGGCAGCGCCTTTCGCGCCACCTCCGTGGAGAGCGCGAACTCCGGGACGGCCACGACGAAGCCTGGAAGGGTCTCGGCGCGCAGCGGCCGCGCGACGACTCCCCTCGCGATCGTCGTGGCCACGGTCAGGCCCCCTTGCAGGGCGGGGGCCACGTTGTCGGGATGGCCCTCCATGGCCGTCGCATGGGCCAGGATCTCGTCCGGGGTGAAGCGATTGCCCAGGAGCGCATTTGCGGCGACCAGTCCCCCGACGACCGCCGAGGCGCTTGAGCCCAGCCCTCTGGCGAGCGGGATCTCCGCGTGCATCGTCAGGTCCCACCCCGGAAAGGGCCTGCCGGCGGATTCGTAGAGGCGTTTTGCCGCCTGGATCACCAAGTTATCCGAGGTGCCATCGAGGCTTTCCGCCCCCTCTCCGACGGCTCGAGTCTGGCTATGGCCATCTTGACGCTCTCGAACGCGAAAACGGTTGTACAGAGACAAGGACAAGCCCAGGCAATCGAAGCCGGGGCCGAGGTTGGCGGAGGTGGCGGGGACCGTGACGGTAAGCATGGGTCAGGGAGTCTCCTGGGGGGTCGCGGAGGGGGTGGAGGGAGGCTGTGGCGTGGATTGGCGAGGGGGCGTGGGGGTAGCCGAGGGTACGGTCTTGGGTTTCTCGAAGGGGATGGGGGCTCCGCGGTCGATGCGGGTGGCGACTCCCCAGCGCCCCTTGACGACGCGCGTGACGTGGGCGGGGTCGACGCGATCCGCGAGGCCGGCGTCCCGGATCAGGCGTTGGACGTGGGCGTTCATGTCGGGGATGCGGCGGTAGACGTCGCGGGAGACTTCCAGGTAGACGGCGTCGCCGTCGACGGCGAGCTTGGCCGGCTGGTAGACGATCCGGACGGGCGTGCCGTTGGAGACGGCGTCGAAGATCTCCTCGACGTGTTCGGAGCGCATGCGGACGCAGCCGTGGGTGGAGTAGCGCCCGATGGAGGTGGGCGCGTTGGTGCCATGGATGCCGTACCCCCAGGCCGATAGGCCGATCCAGCGAGTGCCGAGGGGGTTCGAGGCGCCGGGTTTGACCTTGGTCAGGACCTCTTTGCCCTCTTGGCGCATCTCGTCCTGGATGGACGGGGGGACGGTCCAGACGGGGTCCTTGCGTTTCTCCACGACCTTGAAGGTGCCGGTGGGGGTGCGCCAGCGCGTGGGGTCCTCGGCGGTCTTGGAGGAGGGTTCTCCGAGGGCGACGGGGTAGACCGTGATGCCCGTGGCGTCGTAGCGGTAGAGGAGGGCGTCGGGGATGTTGACGACGAGGGCGGCTCCTTCGGAGGGCGGGGCGATGTGGCGATCGCTCAGGTGGAGGATCTGGCCGGCGCGCAGGGGTTTGCGGGTGGTGAGGGAGTTGATGGCGAGCAGGCGGCGCAGGTCGAGGCCGTGGCGGGCGGCGATGCGGCTCAGGGTATCCGAGGGCTGAACGGTGTAGCGCCATTCCCGGCCGAGGACCGACGCGGCGGCGGGTTGGGCAGCGGCGACCCGTTCCCCGGAAGGCAAGCTCGGCTCGGGAGCTCCCCAGAGGGGTTCCCCTCCGAGGGCCGGACTCCCGAGGAGGATCGCGGCGGCGAGAACGACCTTGCACTTGGAAAGGATCGGCATCACTGCCTCCTTTTGCAGACCCGACGGCCCCTTCTCAACGCAAACGGGAAGAGGCCCCTCCCGCCATTATACGACTACCACCTACTCGCTTTACCGCGCGTATCCACGTGAACGAACCAACCGTGGGCGGAAGTCGGCTTGTAGAGCGAGAGTCCGCCTTTTAGCTCGGTCGTTCGGTCGAGTCGATCGGCGATTCGGTAGAGGATCTGGGCGTCGGCCCGGGTGATTTGGCCATCGCGGTTCCAGTCATCGGCGAGGATATCCGCGGCGTCGCCGTAGGTATGGCGGCTGAGCGAGGTTTTGTTGCCGATGCCGGAGTTGTAGGCGGGGGTGCGGTAGCCGCTCATGATGCGCAGACCGTTTGCGGGGTAGCCGTCGGCGTTGAGGGCGTCGACGATGCGCTCCAGCTTGGTGATCAGGCGGGGGCTCAGGAACATGTATTTTTCGGGCCGGTTTCCGTCCTTGGTTTCGAACTGGCCGAGGGTGAAGTGGCGGGAGACCTTGGCCTTGCGGGATGCGGCATCGAGCTTGATGAAGCCTTCGGGGAACTCGGAGGCGCGGCCGGGCGTGCTGCGGCTGACGGTTGAGCGGGTTCCGAGGGCCATGAGCGCGGGATAGCGGCCGACGCGATAGCCGTTGATGACTCCGTCCTTGGCGGCGGCGGCGGGGACGGTGACGAAGGCGTTCAGCCGGCGCCGAAAGGTCTTGTCACCGTGCTGGGCGACGCCGATCAGGGAGTAGACGCCGGGCTGGTCGGGGGCTTTCCAGCGGGCGTCGCGGGCGCCGTGGGCGATGGCTCCGGCGGCATGGGTCCAGCGGACGGAGAGCGGGGCTTGGGTCTGGGGATCGTAGGCGGCGAGGGTGACGACTTCACCGGGGGAGACGGGGAGCATGGCGAGGTGGTCGTCGAGGGTGCGCAGGGCGAAGGGGAGAGGGTTTCCTGCGGCCGAGGGGGGCGAGAGGGTCGCGATCAGGGCGAAGCCGAGGCCGACCAGGGCGAGACGGGGGTGGAGCGCCAATCCGCACCTCCTTTCAGACGATCCATTGTAAGGAGCGGGCCTGGAAAGGGTCAAGCGCCTCGAATGCTGTAAGCAAGCGTGTTTCGGCGCGGCATTGGGCGGGGTGACCGGATTTTTAAGTCCCCATGCCGATGGAGGCGGGGGTGAAGGATTGTAACGTTTGGACGAGACTGGGCTCGGGAGGCGGAAATGCCCGGGGCAGGCCGAAACGAGCGAGCGAGAGACACGGGAGCGAGAGACACGGGAACGAGACCGGCGCGAAGCGCGCGCAGGGCCGAGGCGACCGCGGGGCGACGAGGGGTTGAGGAGGCAAGCATGAAGGTTTGCGTGATCGGCACCGGATACGTGGGGCTGGTTTCCGGGGCCTGTCTGGCGGAGGTCGGCAACGACGTGATCTGCGTCGATGCGGATCGGGAGAAGATCGCGCGCCTGGAGGAGGGGCTGATTCCCATCTACGAGCCGGGCCTGGAGGCGCTGGTCAACATGAACAGCCTGGCGGGGCGGCTGCGCTTCACCTCGGATCTGGCCGAGGGGGTGCGGGCGTCGGAAGTGGTCTTCATCACGGTGGGCACTCCGCCGTTGCCGAACGGGGAGGCGGATCTCTCGGCGGTCGAGGAGGTCGCTCGGGGGATCGGCCAGGCACTCAACGGCTACAAGGTCATCGTCAACAAGAGCACGGTGCCCGTGGGCTCGGGAGACTGGGTCGCCATGCTGGTCAGCGAGGGGTTGGCCCAGGTCCAGCGGGAGCGGGTGGGGTCTGGGGGGCTCTCCGAGGCCGAACATGGGTACGACGTGGTGTCGAACCCCGAGTTCTTGCGGGAGGGCTCGGCGATCCATGACACCTTCTTCCCGGACCGGATCGTGATCGGCTCTCAGAGCGAGCGGGCGGTCCGGATCATGCGCGAGCTCTACGCGCCCTTGATCGAGCGGCGGGTGCCGGGGCATGGCGACTGGGACGCCCTGGAGGCGCGCGAGGTGCCGTTCATCGTGACGGACCTGACGTCGGCGGAGATGATCAAGTATGCGGCCAACGCCTTCCTGGCCACCAAGATCAGCTTCATCAACGAGATCTCCAACGTCTGCGAGCGGGTGGGGGCCGACGTGACGCAGGTGGCCATGGGCATGGGCCTCGATCGCCGGATCGGAGGGCTCTTCCTCCATGCGGGGCTCGGCTGGGGCGGGTCGTGCTTCCCCAAGGACGTCTCGGCGCTCATGCACATCACTCAGGACTACGGTTACGAGGCCGAGCTGCTGACGGCCGTTCAAAACGTCAACCGGCGGCAGCGGGCGATCGCCGTCCAGAAGCTCCAGAGTCACCTCAAGGTCCTCAAGGGCAAGACGATCGCCATCCTCGGGCTGGCCTTCAAGCCCAATACCGACGATCTGCGCGATGCCCCGGCCCTGTCCATCGCCAAGGATCTCTTGAAGCTGGGAGCCCGGGTCAAGGGATTCGATCCCATCGCCGCTGACGGGGCGGGCAAGCTCTTGCCGCGGCTGGTCATCTGCGCGAGTCCCCTCGAAGCGGCCCACGGAGCGGATGCCGTCCTGATCGCGACCGAATGGGACGAGTTCCGCACGCTGGATCTCGCGGCCCTGCGCGCGGCCTTGAACCCCCAGCAGGCGATGCCCCTCCTGCTGGACGGGCGCAACCTCCTGAACCCCGGAGAAGTCCGGGCGGCCGGGTTCAGCTACCAGGGAATGGGGAGGTGAGCATGCGACTCCACCTGATCAACCCGCCGGAGACGCCGGGCTTCCTTTCCGATCGCGACAAGGCGGGCGGTCTGGGGGTGATGTTCCGGATCAACTCCCGCTACCGCTACCGGGCGCTCACGCCTCCCATGGACTGGCTCTACGCGGGAGCCGTGGCAGAGCAGCGGGGCTGGGAGGTCACCTTGATCGACGCCCCGGCGGAGGGGCTGGATCCCGCCGCGGTGCTCGCCCGGCTCAAGGCCGATCCGCCCGATCGGCTGGGCATCCGAATTTCGCTGCCAAGTTTGAGCGAGGACCTGGAGCTGGTCAAAGCGATCAAGGCGGCGCTGCCGACCCTGGAGGTCTTCGGCTTCGGCAACGTGATCCGGACCACCCATGCGCAATGGCTGGAGGGCTCGGCCCTGGACGCGGCCTTCTTCGGCGAGGGAGAGGTCGTCCTGGGGGATTACCTCGACGGCAAGGACTCGGCGTCTATCTGGCGTCCGGGCCGCGCCGCGCCGCAGGACTGGCAATTGCTCCAGACGCTCGACGACTTGCCCTTCCCGGCCTGGCACCTGCTTGACCTTTCGCGCTACGGACCGGAGATGACGTTTTACGTGCTCACGACGCGCGGCTGCCCGAAGGCCTGCTCGATGTGCCCCTACTACGTCAACCAGGGAGGCCCCTGGCGCCAGCGCTCGGTGGAGAACGTGCTCGGCGAGCTGCAGATGCTGAAGCAGCTCGGAGCCAAGCGGCTGCAAGCGCGCGATCCCAATATCGGCCTGGTCAAGAAGCGCCTTCGTTCGCTCGCCGAGGGCATGGCCACCCAGGGATTGACGTTCGAGTGGGTGATCGAGACCGATCTCGAGAGCCTGGACCCGGAGACCCTGAAAGTGCTGGCCCAGTCCGGGCTGAGGCGGTTGATGACCGGCATCGAGTCCGCGGATCCCCAGATCCTGCGAGAGATCCACCAGCACCCGGACGCGCTGAAGCTGACCATCGCCAACATGAAGCGCTGCGAGGAGCTGGGCATCGAGCTCACGGGGTTCATGGTGGTGGGCTCGAGCTCCGAGTCCTACGACTCGGTCCATGCCACGGTCCGGATGGCCCAGGCGCTGCCGATGAACTACTCGGTCTCGCTGATGACGCCGTATCACGGGACGGTCTACCGTGAGGAGGCCGAGCAGCAGGGGCTGGTGCTGAAGACGGGGTCCTGGAGGCAGTACTCCGGCACGGAATGCCTGGTGCGCACCAAGCATCTCTCCGACGCCGAGGTCCGCCTGGCCTACCGCTGGGCGCAAGGCGAACTGGAGAAGACCTTGAGGGCTCGGGCGATCGCCCGAAAGCGCGGCGTCGCCAAGCTCTGGGCATGGGCGCGCTTCGCCAAGCACGCCGCATGGCATGCTCCGACGCATGTGCAGTTCTGCATGGCCCGCCAGGCCCATGCCAACGCCGTCGCCAGCGCGCAAGGCGGCGGCCCGCACGCGGGGGCCTCGTCGTGAGCCCCCCGCGGCCTCAGGGGTCCCGGCTGCGCCTGGCCCTGCTCTGCCCGGAGCCGGTGGAAGGGCCGACCGGAGGCATCGGCACCTACTCGGCGATGCTCGCGCGCGGGCTCGCGAGCCTGGGCCACCGGGTCCACCTGGTGGCCCCACGCGGGGCCATGCCCGCGGGCATCGAGGCCAAGGGAGAGCTCAGCGTGCACCGGCTGGAGCTGGAACCCCAGGCCAAGCTGCCCTTCGGGAACCGCTTCTGGGGGCTTTCGCTCGCGTGCTGGCCATGGATCGTCGAGGCCTCGCGGGCCGTCCGCCGGATCCATGCGACCCAGCCGCTCGACCTGGTGGAAGTTCCCGAATGGCAGGCCGGAGGGCTGGCCTTGCCCCGCAGCGTGCCGATCGTGATCCGGCACCATACCCATGCAGCCCTGGTCCGACGGCTCAACGACCGTCCCGACAGCATGGACCAGCGCCTCCGCGCCATGCTCGAGGGACTCGCCATGCGCCGCGGCATCCTGCGCCTGGCCAACTCCCGGGCACTCGCCGAAGCATGCAGCCTGGACCACCATCTCCCCCTCTCGACCATCGGCGTCCTGCGCCTGGGGGTCGACGTCGAGCGTTTCCGCCCCGGCCTGCCCTCGCTCTTGCGCGACGAGTTGAGTATCCCGGCGGACCATGTGGTCATGGGGTACGTGGGGAGACTCGAACGCCGCAAGGGCGTCGACGTGCTGGCCCAGGCGTTTGCGCGGCTGGCACCACGGGTGCCGTACCTTCACTTGGTCCTGGCGGGCGAGGATACCCGGACCCTGGAGGGCTCGGCCTGGGAGGCCGTCTCGCGCACCATCCGCGAGGCGGGCGTGCACGATCGCGTCCACTGGCTGGGCGGGGTGGCCTCCGAGCGCCTGCCTGAGGTCTACGCGGCCTGCGACGCGCTGGTGGCTCCGTCCCGCATGGAGCCCTTCGGAATGGTCTACCTCGAGGCGATGGCATGCGGCCTGCCGGTGATCGGCACGCTCGCGGGCGGCGTGCCCGAGATCGTGATGAGCGAGCGGCATGGCTACCTGGTCCTGCCGGGATCGGTCGATTCCTTGCTGGTCGCCATGATGGCGCTGGCCACGGACGAGGGACGGCGTCGGCGCATGGGCCGTGAGGCGCGGCGGCACGTGGAAGCCTGCTTCGACCAGCGCCGGATCGCCAAGCTCACGGTCGAGGCCTACCTGGAGGCCATACGCCGTCGGACGGGGAAGGAGGCCGGGTATGGAGCGCTGGCTCCGTGAACGCGTGGCGGACCTTGCCTACTGGGACCGCCGGCTCGGCTTCTGGCGCGCGCGGGCCCACCAGCTCCTCGTGGAGCGCGAGCTGCACGGACGGCTCATGCTGGACCCACAGGCGCGCCTGGAGCGCGGACTGATCTGGCGGGTCGGCGACGAAGGCCGCATCCGGATCGGTCCCGGAGCCTGCATCCGGGAGGGCACCGAGCTCAAAGTCGACGGCCTCTTGGAAATCGGACC
The DNA here is from genome assembly GCA_036676495.1 of Candidatus Sericytochromatia bacterium. GTDB lineage: Bacteria > Cyanobacteriota > Sericytochromatia > S15B-MN24 > UBA4093 > UBA4093. Next base: position 91,872 of record JAKFCT010000082.1, on the reverse strand, counting down.
GCGCAGCCTGATCGGAGCATGGAGCGTGCTCAGCGTGCTCGAACGCCTCAGCATCGGCGCCGACTGCCTCCTGGCGGAACGCGTCAGCATCCGGGACCATGACCACCGCTTCGACGATCCCCACCGCCCCGTCTCCGAGCAAGGCTACCGGGTGGAAGCCGTGACGCTCGGCAACAACGTCTGGATCGGGGCCAACGTCGTCCTCATGAAGGGCGTCACGCTCGGGGACGGCTGCGTCGTGGGCGCCAACGCGGTGGTGACCCGCTCCTTCGGCCCCGGCACCGTGCTGGTCGGAGCCCCCGCGCGCCCCCTACAAACGAGGGAGACCATCAATGGCTAATCTCAAAGTTGCCAAGAACACCGCCTTCTCGTTCATCTCCCTGCTCTCCAGCGCCGTCCTCGGGATCGGCCTCACGGCCCTCGTGGCCCGCGTGCTCGCTCCCGAAGCCATGGGCCACTACTCCCTCGTCGTCTGGTTCACCTCCCTCGCGGGTCTCATCGCCAACTTGGGCTACGTGACCACAGCGACGCGCTTCATGGCCGAGCGGTTGGGTCAGGATCTTGAAGGCGCGGGATCCGAGGAGGCTGCGGGAGTGCTGGCGCACGCGGCACGCCGCGTGGCCTGGACGGGCCTGGGAGTGACGGCCCTGGTGCTCGCCCTGGCCCCCCTGGCGCCGCGGATCTACCCCGGCTTTCCAATCACGCTCTACCTCGGCATCGGGGCGCTGGGGATCCTGCCCACGGCGATGAGCGCCCTCTTCGCCGGGGCCTGCCAGGGGTTGCAGCGCTACGACTGGATGGCCGCGGTCACGGGCCTCGGCACGCTGCTCACGCTCGGAGGGGCGATCGCCGTCCTCCTCGCCGGAGGCGGCATCCCCGGCCTCCTCGGCGTCACCGCCGGCGTGGCCGCCATCAGCTGCCTGGCTTACCTGGCCTTCCTCGCCCGCTGGAATCCCCGCTGGTGGCGGACCCAGGTGGATCTCGGCTTCCAGCAAAAGCTCAAGCGCTTTCAGTGGGCCGTCTTCGCCATGCTGGGCCTTGATGCCATCGTCTGGCAGCGCTCGGAACTGTTCTTCTTGGGCGCTTGGGCGCCGGCTCAGCAAGTCGCCTTCTATAGCTTGGCCTTCGGGCTCGCCACCATGGCCATGAAGCTGCTGCCGGGAACCCTGGTGGGGCTGCTGATCCCCATGATGGCCCGTTCGGAAGGCGCCGGCGACCGCGAGGGCACCGCGCGCGTCTTCACCCGCAGCTGCCGCGCGATGGCCATGCTGGCCGTGCCGGTCGCCGTCGGAGGCGCCCTCGTCGCGAAGCCCCTGGTCACGCTGCTCTACGGCACGGCTTACCTCCCGGTCGCAGGCCTGCTCGCCGCCCTCTTGGTCGCCGGAGCCCTCGTGATGATCTACGGCTACCCGGCCTCCTCGCTGCTCTATTCGACCGGAGGCGAGCGCTACCTGGTCCGCGTCGGCGTCTCGGTGGCGGTCCTCAACCTCATCCTCGACGTCGCGCTGATCCCCTTCTGGGGAGCCTGGGGCGCGGTGGCCGCCAACGGCCTCGCGCAGCTTGCAAGCCTCATCCCCGGCCTTTGGGGAGCCTACACCTACGCCGGAGTCCGCCCGCCCGTCGCCATGCTCCTGCCTGTCACCCTTTCCACGGGGCTGATGGCCTTGCCGGTCTGGCTCATCGTCAATCATCTACCGCCATGGCTGGCGCTTCTCGCCGCCCCTGCAGCCGGGGGCGCCGTCTATGCCGCTGGCCTCTGGCTCACCGGCGCGCTGGACGCCACCGAGCGCGAGCTCGCCGCGAGCGTGCTCAAGCGCTTCGACCGACGAATCGCTCTGCGACGGCAGTGACCCTGCCTCCCGGTCCACGGAGTTCCGGTCCCCCCCCTTGCGCGGGAATGACGGCAGGTTGAGCGTCGAGCCGATGTCTCGACGCTCAACCTGCCGTTTCTGAGTGGATCGGACGGAGGGTTTCGTGTACGATCGACTACTAGCGGAAGTTCCGCCAATCGTCGATTAGAGGAGACCCCCGTGAACCTTTTCGAGCTTACCGCCGTGCAGCTGGCCGAGCGGCTGCGCCATCGAGACCTGTCCGCCGTCGAGCTGACCCAGGCCGTCCTCGCCCGGATCGACGCCGTCGAGGAAACGATCGGGTCCTACGTGACCGTGACCCGCGAGTCGGCCCTGCGCCAGGCCGAAGCCATCGACCGCCGCCGCGCGGCAGGCGAAGCGCTCGGGCCCCTGGCCGGCATTCCGATCGCCCTCAAGGACAACCTCAACACCAAGGGGACCCTCACGACCTGCGCATCGAAGATGCTCGAGCACTTCGTCCCACCCTACGACGCCACCGCCACCGCCAAGGTCCAGGCAGCCGGCATGATCAGCGTCGGCAAGGCCAACATGGACGAGTTCGCCATGGGCTCCTCGACCGAGAACTCGGCCTACAAGAAGACCACTAACCCGTGGGATACCTCTCGCGTGCCGGGAGGCTCCTCGGGCGGCTCGGCCGCGGCCGTGGCCGCCGGCGAGGCCATCCTCTCGCTGGGTTCGGATACCGGCGGGTCCATCCGCCAGCCCGCGGCCCTCTGCGGCGTGGTCGGCATGAAGCCCACCTACGGCCGGGTCTCGCGCTACGGGCTGGTCGCCTTCGCCTCGAGCCTGGATCAGATCGGCCCCCTCTCCCGGGACGTTCGCGACAACGCCCTGCTGCTGGAGGCGATCGCCGGTCACGACCCCCTCGACTCCACCTCGCTCACCGAGGGAGTCCCGGCCTGGAGCGCGAGCCTCGTCGGCGGTGGGCTCAAGGGAGTCAAGATCGGCCTCATCACCGAGCTGATGGGCGAAGGCGTCGCTCCGGCCGTCCGGGACGCCGTGAGGCGCGCCGCCGAAACCTACGAGCAGCTCGGCGCCCGCGTCGAAGAAGTCAGCCTCCCGATGGCCGAGTACGGGATCGCCGCCTACTACCTGGTCGCGACGGCGGAAGCCAGCTCGAACCTGGCCCGCTACGACGGCGTGAAATACACCCGTCGTGCGGATGCCCCCGACCTCTTGACCATGTACCAGCGCACCCGCGAGGAAGGCTTCGGCGCCGAGGTCAAGCGCCGCATCATGCTCGGCACCTACGCCCTCTCCAGCGGCTACTACGATGCCTACTACAAGCGCGCCCAGCAGGTCCGCACCCGGATCCGGGAGGACTACGCGAAGGCCTTCGAGCGCTTCGACGTCCTGTTGAGCCCGACCACCCCGGATACCGCCTTCCGGCTGGGCGAGAAGACGGCCGATCCCCTGGAGATGTACCTGACGGACGTGGCCACGGTGCTCGCGAACCTCGCGGGTATCCCGGCCCTCAGCATCCCTTGCGGCTTCGACGCGAACGGGCTGCCCATCGGCTTGCAGCTTCAGGGCCCCGCACTCTCGGAAGGCCGCCTCTACCAGGCCGGTTATGCCTTCGAGCAAGCGACCGAGTTCCATCGCCGCCGCCCCGAGCTGGCGTTCGCGACTAACCGATAGGAAGGATGCTCATGTCCAAGTACGAAGTGGTCATCGGCATCGAGGTGCATGCCGAGCTGCTCACCGAGACCAAGATCTTCTGCGGCTGCCCCGCCAAGTTCGGAGGCGACCCCAACACCCACGTCTGCCCCGTTTGCCTGGGCTTGCCCGGCTCGCTTCCCGTCCTCAACGAGAAGGTGCTGGAGTTCGCCATCAAGGCCGGCGTCGCCCTCAACGGGCATATCGCCGAGCACTCCAAGTTCGACCGCAAGAACTACTTCTATCCCGACCTGCCCAAGGGCTACCAGATCTCCCAGTACGACCAGCCCATCATGGAGCGCGGCTGGATCGATATCGAGACCTCCGAAGGCCCGAAACGCATCGGCGTCCACCGTCTCCACATGGAAGAGGATGCCGGCAAGCTCGTTCACCAGGGAGCCGCGGGGCTTGCCGGGGCCACCCATTCCCTCGTCGACCTCAACCGCGCCGGGGTTCCCCTCGTCGAGATCGTCTCCGAGCCGGATATCCGCTCGCCCGAAGAAGCCCGCCGCTACGTCGAGGAGCTTCGCAACATCCTGGTCACCATCGGGGTCACCGACGGCAAGATGGAGGAAGGCTCCCTGCGCTGCGACGTGAACCTCTCGCTGCGCCCCTTCGGCCAGAAGGAATTCGGGACCAAGACAGAGATCAAGAACCTCAACTCCTTCAGGGCCGTCCAGAAGGCCAGCGAGTACGAGATCCAGCGACAGAGCGAGATACTCGACGACGGCGAGAAGGTCACCCAGGAGACCCGGCTCTGGAACGAGGAACGGGGCATCACCCTCCTGATGCGTTCCAAGGAAGAAGCCCACGATTACCGGTACTTCCCGGATCCGGACCTCGCCCCCTTGGACGTGAGCCGCGAGACGGTGGAAGCCATCCGCCGGCAGCTTCCCGAGCTTCCCGCCCAGCGGCGCGCCCGCTACATGGAGATCGTCGGCCTGCCTGCCTACGACGCGGGCGTGCTCACCGACAACCTCGAGCTGGCCCAGTACTTCGATCATGCGATCGAGGGCGCGAAGAACCCCAAGGCGATCGCCAACTGGCTCATGGGCGACATCAGCGCGACCCTCAACCGGGAGGGCAAGAGTCTCGGTGAGCTCGCCATGCGCCCCGAGCACCTGCGCAAGCTGGTGGACCTGATCGACGCCGACGTGATCTCCGGCAAGATCGCCAAGTCCGTCCTGAGCGACATGCTCTTCACCGGCAAGGACCCCGAACAGGTCGTCGCAGAAAAGGGCCTCAGCCAGCTCACCAACGAGGACGAACTCCGAGAGGTCATCCGGCAGATCCTGACCCAGAACCCCAGCCAGGTGGAGGAGTACCGCTCCGGAAAGACCAAGGTCATGGGCTTCCTCCTGGGACAAGCCATGAAGGCCACCGGAGGCCGCGCCAAGCCCGAGATGCTCAACCGCCTGATGGCGGATGAGCTCGCCCGATAAGAGCAACTAGAGACGCAACCCCACCTTAGAGGATCGCACGTGAAACTGATCTACCTGCTCCTGCTCTTCGTTCCGGTCTCCATCGCCGCCGAGTTGCTTCACTGGAACCCCACCATCGTCTTCGTGACGAGCATGCTGGCCATCGTGCCCCTGGCGAAGACGATGGGCTACGCCACCGAGGAAATCGCGCTGCGCACCGGTCCCGGCCTGGGCGGCTTGCTGAACGCGACCTTCGGGAACGCGGTCGAACTCATCATCGCGTTCTTCGCGCTCCGGGCGGGTCTGCTGACCGTCGTCCAGGCGTCCATCGTCGGCTCGATCATCGGCAACATCCTCCTGGTCCTGGGCCTCGCCCTCCTGCTGGGCGGCTTCAAGCACAAAGCCCAGAATTTTAACCGGTCTGCCGCCGGGGTCAACGCCTCCATGCTGATGCTGGCCGTCGTCGCCCTGACGATGCCCGCGGCCTTCGTCGCCACCTCCCCCGCGACCGCGGAAACGCTCACCGGGCTCTCCAACCTGTCGCACTGGGCAGCGTTCATCCTGATTGGCATCTACGCGCTCTACCTGATCTTCCAGCTCAAGACCCATACCCACCTCTACGACGGCTCCAGCCACGGCGAAGGGGTCGAGGAGCCTAAGCTCCAGCTCTGGCCGGCGGTCGGCCTCCTGTTGCTGGCGACGGCGGTCGTGGCGGTCGAAGCCGAGTTCCTGGTCGGTTCGATCTCGCATGTCGCCGAAACCTGGGGACTGTCGGAACTCTTCATCGGCGTCATCCTGGTGCCGGTGATCGGTAACGCCGCCGAGCACCTGACCGCCGTGACCGTCGCCATGAAGAACAAGATGGACCTGAGCCTCGGAGTGGCCATCGGCTCGAGCACGCAGATCGCCCTGCTCATCGCCCCCTTGCTCATTCTGGTCGGCTGGGCCATCGGGCAGCCCCTTACCCTTAACTTCGGGATCTTCGAGCTGGTGACGGTCTTCGTCTCGGTCCTGATCGTCAACTTCATCTCGCTCGACGGCGAATCGAACTGGCTGGAAGGAGCCATGCTGCTCGGCACCTACGGGCTCATCGCCTTGGCGTTCCTCTTCCATCCCTAGAAAACCGGTCGACTTCCGGGCGTCCGTAAGCCGACACAGCACGGCAACAACATAGCATCAAGGCGACACCTCCCCATGGAGATGTCGCCTTGATGCCGAGAGGGCGGAAAGCGTGCTAAGATGGGCTCGCCCGGGTAGAATTCCAGGGTGCTATCGATGGCCTGTCTTTGTCCCTGGCAAGCTGCCGGGAATGCGGTCAACTGGAGAAAGTGGCTGACACGTTGAACTGCTCAAACTGCCAAGCCGCGCTGACCCCGGGCGCCAAATTCTGCTCCCAGTGCGGCACCAAAGTCGAGTGCGTTTGCGGATCCTGCCAGGCGGAGCTGGCGCCGGGCGCCAAGTTCTGCTCCCAGTGCGGAACTCCGGTCGCCGGTGCAGGAGCGCCTGCCCCCGTGCCCTCGGCCCCTCCCGCCCCCGCTCCCGTGATAGCCGCTCCGAGCCCCCCCGAGCAAGCCGAGATCAAGAGCGATCGCCGGGTGGTCACGGTCCTCTTCACCGACGTCTCGGGCTTCACCGCCATGAGCGAGAAGCTGGACCCCGAAGAAGTCACCGAGATCGTCAACCAGTTCTTCGCCGTGCTGACCGAGCCCATCTACCGCTTCGGTGGGGTGGTCGACAAGTACATCGGCGACGCCATCATGGCCCTCTTCGGAGCCCCCATCGCCCACGAGGACGACCCCGAGCGCGCCGTCTGGGCGGCCTACGAGATGCAGCGCGCCGCCAAGGAATTCGCCGACAAGCTCGAGGCCAAAACCGGCATCGGCCTCAAGGTCCGGATCGGGATCAACACCGGCCTGGTGGTCGCCGGAGCCGTGGGCGGCGCCCAGAAACAGGATTACACGGTCATGGGCGACACCGTGAACCTGGCCCAGCGAATGGAATCCAACGCCCGTCCCGGAAAGGTGCTGGTCACCGGGGAGACCTACCGCCTCGCCCGCCACCGTTTCAGCTTCATGACGCTCGACCCCATCACGGTCAAAGGCAAGGTTCAGCCGGTCGAGGTTTACGAACTCGAAGGCCCCCTGAAGCAGGTTGAGGAACAGAACCCCGACGCCCATCCCTTCGTGAACCGCGTCCGTGAGCTCGACTCGCTGACCCTGGGATGGGAGCGTGCCGTCCAGGGCTATCCGCAGCTGATCGTGGTTTCGGGTGAAGCCGGCGTCGGCAAGTCTCGCCTGCTCGGCCAGTTCCTCTCCCAGCGCTGCCAGCCCAGCCCCTTGGGCTTGCGGGCCCGCTGCCAATCCTACACCCAGGGCTCCTCCTTCGGCATGGTCGGCAACCTCCTTCACTACCTGACCAAGACCACGCCTCACATGCCCCTCAACGAAGTCCGCGCCGCCTTGGAATCGCGCTGCCGGGACTTCGCTCCGGACGATGCGTCCCGCCTTGCCGACCTCCTGGGAACCTTCCTCGGCCTCGATCCCTCCAGCTCGGAAATCGCGTCCCTGGGCCAGGAGCAACGGCGCAATGCCGCTCTGGAAGCCCTCAACGGCCTCCTGCTCGCGCTCTCCCAGATTCAGCCGGTCATGCTCTCCGTCGAGGATCTCCAGTGGGCCGACGAGGCGTCTCTTTCCTGGCTCAAGCTCTTCCTCGACTACCTTTCCCACCAGCCCGATCGCCAGCGCATGATGATCGTCGTCCAGCACCGCCCGGGCATGTCGTTCGATGCCCAGGCGTTCTGGAAGCTCGATCTGACGGTGATCCAGGTGCGCCCCCTCGAAGCCCAGGACTCTCAGAAGCTGCTGATCTCGCTCTTGGGAGCGGTTCCTGACGCGGGATCGGCTCCCGCGCTGACGACGCTCCTGAAGCAGATTCAGGAGCGCGCGGAAGGTAACCCTTTCTACCTGAAGGAGCTGGTCTTCTCGCTGATCGACGGGGGAGTCCTCGTGAAGACCCAGGACAGCTGGCAGGTCCAGCGCCCGTCCAGCGAATTCAAGATGCCCAGCACGATCCAGGGGGCGGTCGCGGCGCGCCTCGACCGGCTGCCTCACTTCAAACGCTCGTTGTTACAAGTAGCCTCCGTGCTCGGGCGAACCTTCTCGCAAGCCCTCCTCGCCAAGGTGGCCGGAACCGAGCTTCCGGTACCGGGACTCGACGAGCTGATCAAGTCGAACTTCCTCTACCAGACCTCGTCCGGAGATTATGCCTTCACTCAGGCGCTGACTCAGGAAGTGGCCTACCAGAGCCTGCTACTTTCCAGCCGCAAGGAGCTTCACGGGCGTGCGGGGCTGGCGATCGAAGGCCTCTACGCGGATCACCTGGACGAAAACGCCCATCTGCTGGCGCATCACTTCGCGCTGGCCGAGAACTTCGCGAGGGCGCTGCGCTACCAGGTGAAGGCCGCCCAGCGCGCGTTTGACTTCTTCGACCTGGCGACCGCCAGGGCGACGATCGAGCGAGCGCTCGTCCTGATCGACCAGCAGCCCGACCTGGAGGGCCCGCAGCGCTGGGAGATCCTCTACCTGAAGGGCTTGATCCTCACGCCGCTCAACCTTTTCGAGGAAGCCCACAGCGTTCTGGAGGCCGCTTTCGCGCTGCTCACGGACCCCCCGCATCAAGCCAAGGTCTTGCTGGCCCAGGGCGATCTCTACGAGCGGCAGGCGAATTACCCCAATGCCCTCGACACCTATCAGCAGGGCTACGATCTGCTGCCGCCCGAGTACACGACCGAGCGGGCCTCCCTGCTCGCCAAGGTCGCCTACGCCAAGTATCGCTCGGGTGAGCAGGAAGCCTGCCAAATGCTCTGCCATGAGAGCCTCGCGCTGATCGAGGGCGGGGATCATCCGAAGGAAGCGGGATTCGCACATTCGGTGCTCGGCCTATGCCTCTGGCGGCTGGGCAACCTCGAGCAGGCCATCCAGCACACCCAGCTCGCCATGCAGCATCGGGAAGCGGCCAAGGATCTCCTGGGCGTCGCCTCCAGCAGCAACAATCTCGCCTCCATCTACACGGACGCCGGCGAGACCACCCTTGCCGAGCAGTACTACCTGCGCGGCTTACAGGCTTACGAGCGCATCGGAGACGGCTATTTCATCAGCAAAGCCCACAACAACCTGGGCGATCTCCTGATGGCGATGGGCAAGCTGGCGGAGGCGGAGGGACATCTCCGCAAGGCGCTGGATATCCAGCAGCGCTTGCAGCACAAGGACATCCTGGCGACCATCCTTTTCAACCTCGGAAACGTCCTCTTCTATCGTGACAAGCTGGAAGAGGCCCTGACGTTCATGCGCAAGGGGCTCTCCATCTTCGAATCGCTGGATGTGCGGGAAGTCTTCCCGGAGGTCTACCGCAGCATCGCGTTGGCCTGCGCCGAGGCGAATCTGCTGGCCGAGGCGCAGGAGAGCGTGGAGCGGGCGCTTCACTTCGCCCATGAGATGGGGGATCCCGTCACTCCGGCGGTGGTGCTCCGGATCCAGAGCCTGTTGGCGCTGAAGGCCGGGGACCTGGAAGCGGCGAAGGCGAAGGCGGCGGAGGCGATCGCCCGCTTGAGCGACGTCGATGCCCCCCTCGAGCTCGGGCGCGCCTATGCGCTGTCGGCCCGTCTCTTGGCCGGCACCCCTGACGGAGAACGCGCGCATTCGCAGGCCCGCGAGCTCTTCGAGCGCCTGGGAGCCCAGCTCGACCTGGCCCAACTGAGCGCGGCCTCGCCCCTCCAAACGTAACCAAGATCACGCTTTCACAGCGACGAACCTCTCGCTAAACAGTCAAGCGTCGGGTTAGAATGATGCAAGCTAGGGTAGTTTAAGATCGACTGCCTGATCGCTTGCCTGCTCGAAGGAGATGACGAATGAAACTGACCCGCGCCATCCCGGCCCTTTTGGCCCTCACCATGCTGACCGGCTGCGACATGAACGCATTCCTGCCCAAGAATGGCACGGGCGGCAAGGACACCATCAAGGACGAGACCCCCAAGCTGACCCAGCTCAGCGAATCCGAGCTCAAGAGCGTCGCCGCCTTCGAGGCCAGCGCCGTCGACGCCGCCGGCCAGGGCCTCGCCGCCGCTGGCTCCGCCGACGCCCTCAAGTCCGTCGCGGCCCTCAAGTCCGTCGCCGCCTACCGCATCTCGAGCCTCGAACCGACCGCAGACGACCTCCCCGAGGACAACGACGCGAGATGGGGCGCCTTCAAAGAGGGCAAGTTCGACGGATACAAGATCGAGAACACTTCGGGCGACTTCCGCTACTTCTACGTGAAGGGCGACTTCACCCCGATCGAAAACTTCACGACGGGCGGCAAAGCCATGCTCAAGTCGTCGAACGTTAATTTTGACATCAACAAGATCAAGGACTACCAGGCCGAGGTCAAGCTCGACGTCACGGTCAAGAGCGTTCCCACCGACGTGGAACGGTTCTCCGCACTCAAGGACTCCCGGATCGAGCTCGCTCTGAGCAAGCTCGATGCCTACTCCGCGCTCCTGGACGGCACGTTCAAGATCAGCAAGGGCCACCGAATCGACGAGGGCGAGATCACGATCGACCTCAACAGCGAAACCTGGAGCGTCGTGGTCCCCGCCGGGGTGGACAATGGCGGGAACCCGATGTTCGTCAAGCTCGAGAAGCAGCCCAGCGGCGCCGGCCAGGGCACCTTCTACGCCAGCAAAGACGGCAAGCCGGACTACGACAATAAGCGGGCCACCATCACCTGGGACAAGGACGGCAAGGGCGTCCTGACCAGCATCTACGTGCGTGCCGGATCGCCCATCACGGCACCGATCGTCTTGCCGAAGTTTCGGCCAGCCTCCCAGCTGGTTTCGTAACCTGCCAAGCCCTCGGTCAGTGACGTGAAGGTCGGCACGATGCTCGCCTGACGTCGCGAGGACGTTCTAGACGGATCCTGACGGGCGGGGGGAAACTCCCGCCCGTTTCCCTGCTCTTCGAGCCGGGTAGATGACGGATAAGCATGTCTTCCCCCTGCGAACGCCAGCGGCTAGAAACCGAGACCCATGATCGATCGTTTGACCCACTGGCAAGGTCTTGCCAAACTGCCCGCGGAACTCGAGGCGATCGCCGACTTCGAGGCGAAGCTCGAGCGCATCTACGCGCTTGCTCGCGCCATGCTGAGCGCCGAGCGCGCCCACCTCTTCACCATCGGTCGGACCATGGCCGAGCTGTCGGCGCCCGGCCGCAACCAGCTTCCCTTCTTCGAGTACCTGGCCCTGCAGCGCAACCCGGTGCTGGTGCAGGAGGGCGAACTCAGCCTGGACGCCCTGCCGAGCGAGATCGACGACTGGCGCTTCCCCACCCTGCTCTTCATCCCGCTCATCGCGAGGGAAACGGCTCTGGGGGTGCTGGCGCTGGGAAGCCGCGAAGCCCGCGACTACACCCCCGACGAGGAAGCCCTCTTGGCGGCCTTCGTCCCCCTGGTCACCAGCTTGGCGGAGAGCGAGACCCTGCGCCGTGATCTGGAACGCCAGCAAACGCACTCCACCTTCCTGGCCGAGTTCGATGCCGCCATCCTCAAGCCCGAGATCGCCGAGGTCCTGGGAGCCACGGCCAGCCTGGTCCAGCGTGGGATGCAGGCCGAACGGGCCCTGATCTTCACCCGCAAGGGCCCCAAGCGCGAGCTCGAAGTCGCGGCGGCGGCCGGCTGCCCGTATGCCATGTCGGGAAAACTCTCCGACCATGCCTGCGGTCGCATCGCCCGCGAGCTCGCCGAAAGCCCCCGCCCCCTCACGCATAACGCGGAAGCCATCCAGCAACGCCTGGGAGGCGATCCCCATGATCGCTGCGTCGAGCGGCAAGTGGTCGCCGTGCCCATTGCCACCTCTCAGCAGTTCTACGGGGTCCTCGAGGTCTACAACAAGACCGACGGCACGGACTTCACGGCTTCCGAAATTCAACTGCTCCAGGAAATCGCCGCCAAGCTCGCCCTGGCCATGGCCAACGTCGAGCTTTACGGCGAACTGCAGCAAGCCGCGCTCGAGACCATCAAGTCCCTGGCCCGCGCCCTGGACAGCAAGGACAAATACACCGCCAACCACTCCGAGAACGTCTCGCAGTACGGCTTCCTGATTGCCTGCAAGATGGGCCTGCCCTTCGACGTCTGCGAGCGCCTCAAGCTCGCGGGTATCCTGCATGACGTCGGTAAGATCGGCATCCCCGACGCCATCCTCAACAAGCCGGATCGGCTGACCGACGAGGAATTCGCCATCATCAAGCAGCATCCCGGCAAGGGCTACCGGATCCTGGAGCCCTACAAGGGGTTGCGGGACGTCGCCGATGCCGCCTGCTCCCACCACGAGCGCTGGGATGGGGGCGGCTACCCCCGCAAGCTCAAGGGCGAGGCCATCCCGCTCGGGGGCAGAATCCTCGCGCTGGCGGACGCCTTCGACACGCTCACCAGCGATCGCAAGTACCGCCCCCGCGTCGACATGGACTGGGCCCTCAAGGAAATGCACCGCTGCGCAGGCAACCACTTCGACCCCAAGGTCGTCGAGGCCTTCTTCCTGGCGCTTGCGGACCTGGGCCCGATCGACCTCAACAAGAACGCGCTGCCACCCCGAGAGACGCTTCTCGAGATGGCAGCGACCGTGCCCACCTAAACTTCCCTATCTTGCCCCCCCTTGACGGGGGGGCGGGGCGAAGCCCCGGGGGGTGTTACTGCTCCCAGGTTCCTTTAACGAGGAACGCCATGGCTGCGCCGGCCAACACCCCCCTCGGCTTCGCCGGTCCCCCCGTCGAGGGGGGACAAGATAGGGAAGATTAATTGGTGAAGACCTGGGTCAGGTAGACCCTTCCGTTCGACGGGTTGCGGTAGACGCCGATCCCGGTGCGGCCGTACTTGGCGTTCTGAATGTTCTTCCGGTGCCCCTCGGAGTTCATCCACCCGTCCATGGCGGCCTTCGCGGCCCGGTCGACCGGATAGGTGTTGTAGGCGATGTTCTCACCGGCCGCCGTGTAGCTGATGCCCGCGCTCCTCATGCGATCGAAAGGCGACTTCCCATCCGGGTTGTTGTGATCGAAGAAGTTGCGCACGGCCATGTCCTTGGAGTGGCCCCGCGCGACATCTCTCCGCATGGACTCCATCGCGAGGGCCTTGGCGCCGACCTTGGCCCGCTCCTCGTTGACCATCCTGAGGATGTCATCCTCTAGCTGGCTCAGGAACTCCGAATCGCTCGCCGGCGGAGGCGTCGGCTGGGGCGGAGCCGGCGTCGGATACGTGGGGGGCGGAGTGGGCTGCGTCGGTGTCGGGGTGGGCTTCGGAGTCCACGGCAGAGTCGGCGTGCTGGGCTGGGGAGCAGGCTGCTGGCCCGGCGGAGGCAGCATCGTGAAATCCGGAGGCGTGGTGGGGGGCTGCTCGCGGTAGGCCGGCGGGCCCATCTCACCGAAATCCGGGACGGGGCCGCCCATAAAGCCGCTCGAATAACCGGTTCCACAGCCGGCAACCAGGAACACGGTCCCCAACGTGGCGGCAAGCAATTGAAAATGACGCATAAAAAAGGGTTCCTCCTCTTCATCAAGGCTGAACCATTGTTCCCGCCATGCTTGGCGGCTAGATTTCGATTCTGTTTAGGATCTGTTAAACGAGCCGCCTCACGCGTCGAGCGACTGCCGTAATTCCGCCTCCGCACAGGCGCGCTGGGGCAGGGTGAACCAGAAGCAGCTGCCGCGCCCCAACTCGCTGGAGACCCCGACGGAGCCGCCATGCGCTTCGACCAGGAGCTTGACGATGTTGAGACCGAGTCCGGTCCCTCCCTTCACCTGAGCGCCGACCAATTGGCTGAACGGCCTGAAGAGTTTCGGCAGGTCTTCGGTGGCGATCCCGACGCCCGTATCGTGAACCTCGGCGCGAATCGCGTCATGGTCGCTGGCCAGGCGAACGCGGATGGCTCCCCCGGACGCGGTGAACTTGATGGCGTTGTTGATGAGGTTGAAGAAGACCCGCTCGATCCGCGGCACGTCGACGCAGGTCGCGACCGGCTCGGAAGCGAGGTCCAGGTCGAGCGTCAGTCCGGCGGCCTCGACCTGGGGCTTCAGGCTTTGCGCGACCTCGCGCAGGCGGCCTACCAGATCCGCCTCCTCCAGGTTCAGCTTGAGCGTCCCGGCTTCCATGCGCGCGAAATCGAGCAAGTCATCCACCAGGCGCGCCAGGCGCAGAGCATTCTTCTGGATCTGATCGACGAAGACCGTTTGCTGCGGCGTCAGCATGCCGCCGATCCCATCCTCGAGGAACTCCGCGTACCCCATCACCGAGGTGAGCGGCACCCGCAGGTCATGCGAGACGGCGTTGACGAACTGGTTCTTGAGGCGATTCAACTCCTTGATGGCCTCGAACTCGCTCCGCACCGCGGTTTCACGGGCCAACGAGCGGGCCCTTTCCTCCTCGGCCCGCCGCCGATCCGTGATGTCCTCCATCGCGCCGATCATCCGGATGGCCTGGCCCGCCGCGTCACGAAGGACGTAGCCCCGCTCCCGGATCGTCGCATAGCCGTCATTTTCCCGCAGGAAGCGATACTCCTCGGTCCAGTAGGGCACCTTCTGGGCGAGCGCCACCCGCAAGCTGGACCAGACCCGCTCGCGGTCTTCCGGGTGCAGGTGCTCGCGCCACTGGTCGATGCCGAAGCTATCGGCCAGCCCCGCGGAGGGGCTGACCTTTTGCAAGCCGTCGCTCCACCAGAACTCCCCGGTCCTGATATTCCAATCGTAGAGGGCATCCGTGGTCGCGAACGCGACGTAGCGGAAGCGTTCCTCGCTCTGCCTCAAGGCTTCCTGCGCCTGGTGACGCTCATGCGTCTCGCATGCCAGCGCCAGCGCATCTCCGAGCGCGGCGGCAAAGGCCTCTTCTTCGGCCGTCCATTGGCGCTTCGGGCCGATGTGCTCATGGCAGAGGATCCCCGCCACCGCTCCGCCGATCCGCAACGGCACGTCCAGCAGTGAGGTGATCCCATGGGTCGCGAAATAGCCCGAGACGAACTCCCGAGTCCGCGGGTCCTCGCACGCATCCCCAGCGGCGATGAGGCGTTCCTTGGCCAGCGCCTGGAAGTACACCGGGTACTCGCACGCCAGCAAGACGTCCCCCGAGCGGTGCATGCCGGTTGCGGTCTCGAAGAGATCGCGGCAGGTGATGCGGCTCTTCGTCTCGTCGTAGCACCAGACGCTGACGCGCGCCACGCCCATGGCCTGGGCCGCCGCCTCCGAGATGGCCCGCATGGCTCCCGGGAGGTCGCCCCCCTGCATGGCGGGATGCCTCAAGAGCTCGGAGAGGACGTGCTGCTGATTCCTCAGGCGCTCCTCGCCTTGCTTCTGAGCCGTGATATCCCGCGCCACCGAGTAGAAGACGCCCTCCTCCGGCACGGGGATACAGCTCCAGGCCAACCAAACGACCTCTCCGGCCTTGGTGCGATAGCGGTTCTCGAAGTACGAGACGGGAAAGCCTGCCTTGAGGCGCGACAGCTGCGCCTGGGTCATGGCCCGGTCGTCCGGATGAACGAACTCCAACATGGAGCGCGCAAGCAGCTCGCCTTGCGAGTAGCCGAGCACCCGCTCCATGGCGGGATTCAGGCGCTTGAGGCAGCCGTGCTCATCGCTGATCGCCAGCGGATCGAGCGACAGCTCGAAGAAGCGCCGCAGCTGCATGAGCTCGGCCTGCGGGGTGTTCCCGACGTTGCGTGCATCCAGGAGGTCCATGACATGCATTATCCCACGTAGCCTCCAAATCAAAACCCTGGACCGCAAGGTATGGGCCTGCATACGCCAAAGGCGCCGGAATCCGGCACCTTCGGCACGTTGAGCATGGGTTCGCGACGCTACGCGGAACGGGTCACCGAGGACATCCCGGCCGAGCGAACGACCTGGACCATCGCGAGGATCGCGGGACGCCGGCGCGTCCGCTCGTAGAGGAAGCGTCCGATATCCTCCTTGAGACGCCGGTTGAGCGCCTCCGAGGTCAGGGCGCCTTCTTCCCGGCAACGCATGAGCGAGGCGACGATGGCCTCCCGGGCGTCGTCGAGCAATTCTGCGAACTCATCATGGTGAATGAAGCCCTGGCTCAAGAGCTCCGGGCCATCGAGCACGAAGCCTTCCTCATCGACGGTGACCACCGCCGAGACCACCCCCTCGTTGGCGAGGGTCTTGCGATCCTTGAGCAGGCCCATGCCGACGCCCAGGGCGGAGCCGTCCACCAGGACCGGGTCGGCGTTGAACTGGCCCACGACCTTGCAGGCCTCGGCATTGAACTCCATGATGTCCCCGTTGGCGGGGATCAGGATGTGATCGGGCTGGATGCCGACCGACTCCGCGAGCTCGGCGTGACGGATCAGGTGGCGCTCCTCGCCGTGGATCGGCACGAAGAACTTCGGCTTGGTGAGCGTGAGCATGATGCGCATCTCTTCGCGGCTGGCATGCCCGGAGACGTGCTTGGTGGCGCCGGGAGCGGTCGAGCGCGAGGTCTCGTAGACCACGTGCGCCCCGTGCTCGAAGAGCGTGTTGATCACGCGCGAGACGGTCCGCTCATTGCCCGGGATGGGGATGGCCGAGAGGATCACGGTATCGCCCGCCACCACGTTGATGTGCTTGTGCTGGTGATTGGCGATCCGGGTGAGGCCGCTGGTGGGCTCCCCCTGCGAGCCGGTCGTCACGATGACCACCTGATCGTGGGGGAGGTTGGTGGCCTCGTCGATCTTGATGAGCAGGCCATCGGGCACCGTGAGGAAGCCGTGCTTGCGCGCCTGGTCGGCCACCTTCAAGAGGGAGCGCCCGACGAGCGCGACCTTGCGCCCGTACTTCTGGGCCAGGTTGCAGAAGATCTGGACCCGGTGGACATTGGAGGCGAAGGTCGAGACGATGATCCGGTTCTTGGCCGTGGCGAAGGCGCCGTCCAGGCCCATCTCCACCATGCGCTCCGAGGGGGTGAAGCCTTCGCGGGTGGCGTTGGTGGAATCCGACAGGAGCAGCAGAACGCCCTTCTCGCCCAGCTCGGCGAACTTGTAGAAGTCGAAGTGCTGGCCGTCGACCGGGGTCTGATCCATCTTCCAGTCGCCGGTGTAGATGACGGTACCGGCGGGGGTGTGGACCGCGATCGAGCAGGCGTCGGGAATCGAGTGCGTGACCCGGATATACTCGACCTTGCAGGCCCCGGCGTCCACGACGTCGCGCGGACGGACCACGTGGATCGGGAACTTGCC
Source organism: Candidatus Sericytochromatia bacterium (assembly GCA_036676495.1). Classification (GTDB taxonomy): domain Bacteria; phylum Cyanobacteriota; class Sericytochromatia; order S15B-MN24; family UBA4093; genus UBA4093. The sequence continues at coordinate 74,683 of JAKFCT010000082.1, read as the reverse complement.
GCGGATGGCCGCATGCTCCTTGAGCTTGGCCTCGATGAGGCCCGCGGTCAGCGGGGTCGCGTAGATGGGCACGATCACGTCGAGCTGCTTCAAGAGGTAGGGCAGGCCCCCGATATGATCCTCATGCCCGTGCGAGATGTAGATGCCCCGCAGGTCCTCCTGGTTCTCCAGCACGACCGAGTAATCCGGCAGGACCAGATCGATCCCGAACATCTCCTCGGTCGGGAAGGCGAAGCCGCAGTCGAGGATCAGGAAGTCCGAACCGGAGCGGATGGCCCACATGTTCTTCCCGATTTCCCCGGTCCCTCCGAGGGGCAGTACCTGAACGTTCTCCAAATTAAACCTCCGCAGGGGCCTTCATGAGGCCCAGGTCATGCATCATCCCCGCGAGGCGGCGGCGTTCCTCCGCCGTGAGCTCGACGAGGGGCAGGCGCACTCCCCCCACCGGCAAGCCCGTCATCGAGAGGGCTTCCTTGACGGGGGCGGGGGACGGCGCCATGAACAATCCGTTGAAAATATCCCAGAGCCGGAAGTGGATCCGACGGGCTTCCTCCCAGTCCCCGCGCAGGGTGGCGTCCACCATGGCGCGCACCTCGTTGCCGACCACGTGGGTGGCCACCGAGATCACGCCGTAGCCGCCGATGGCGAGCATCGGGAGGGTGAGGGAGTCGTTGCCCGAATAAAGCAGGAAGCTATCGGGCGTCACCTTCCGGAAATCGGAGGCGACGTCGAGGCTGGCCGAGGAGTCCTTGAGCCCCACGATGTTGGAGACCTGCGCGAGACGCGCGACGGTCTCCGGGGCGATCGCCACCCCGGTCCGGGGCGGGTGGTTATACAGGATCACCGGCAGGCGGGTGGCCTCGGCGGCCGTCCGGAAATGCCGGTACAGGCCTTCCTGGTTGGGCTTGTTGTAGTAGGGCGAGATCAAGAGGATCCCGTCGCAGCCGAGCCGCTCGGCGTCCTGGGTGAGCGCGACGGTGGCGGCGGTATCGTTGGATCCCGTCCCCGCGATGACCGCGCCGCGCCCCTGGGCGGCCTCGACGACCGCGGCGAACATCGCGAGCTTCTCCTCGTGGCTGAGCGTGGGCGACTCGCCGGTGGTGCCCACCACCACGATGCCGTCCGAGCCGTTGTCCAGGAGCTGCGTCGCGAGCCGCTTGGCCTGCGCGACGTCGACGCGGCCCTCCGCATCGAAGGGGGTCACCATGGCGGTCAAAACGCGGCCGAAGGTTTTCATCGTCACTCCTTGAATCCTCTTATCTTCTCACCTTTGGCGGACGGAGTCCACCGAGAGGCGCGCTACGACTGGGGATCAGCAGACAAGGCGGGCCGCCGCGCCTGCAGGAGGCCGCGCCGGTGCATCGCCTCGGCGATCTGGACGGCGTTGAGCGCCGCTCCCTTGCGAAGGTTGTCGCCCACCACCCAGAGGTTGATCCCATGCGGATGGGAGACGTCCCCGCGGATCCGGCCGACCAGCACCTCGTCGAGGCCGGCGGCATCGGTCGGCTGCGGGTAGGCCATGAGCTTCGGATCGTCCATGACGCGGACGCCGGGGGCCTCGGAGAGGGCATCGCGGACTTCCTCCGGCGAGACCGGCCGGTCGAACTCCACGTTCACCGTCATCGCATGGCCGACCGCGACCGGCACCCGCACGCAGGTCCCCGAGATCCGGAACTCCGGCGCCTCGAAGATCTTGCGAGTCTCGTTCGTGAACTTCATCTCCTCCTTGGTGTAACCGGAGTCCAGGAAGGCATCGATCTGCGGAATCAGGTTGAAGGCGATCGGCCGGGAGAGGGCCGCCGGCGCCAGGTCCTCCCCGCTCAATTGGGCGGCGGTCTGCATCCGGAGCTCGTCGACGGCTTCCTTGCCGGCTCCCGAGACCGACTGGTACGTGGAGACGAGGACGCGCTCGACGTTGAAGCGCTTGCGAAGCGGGTTGAGGGCCATCAGGAGGATGGCGGTCGAGCAGTTGGGGTTGGCGACGATCCCGTGATGCCCTTCCAGGGCCTGCGCGTTGATCTCGGGGATCACCAGGGGGACGGTCGGATCCATGCGGAAGTGGGAGGTATTGTCGATCACGACCGCGCCGCGCTTCACCGCCTCCGGGGCCAGCGCCGCGCTCACCGAGCCGCCGGCCGACGCCAGGACGACATCCACCCCCTCGAAGGCCTCGGGGCAGGCCCGCTCCACCGTGAAGTCCCGGCCTCGGCACGTCACGGTCCTGCCCGCCGAGCGCTCGGAGGCGAGGAGCGTGATCCGCTCGGCCGGAAAGCCCCGATCCAGCAGGATCTCCAGCATCTCCTGGCCGACCATGCCCGTGGCTCCGAGGATCGCGACGTGATACCGATTCAAGGGGACCTCCTTCATGACGCGCCGCCGGCGCGGGCTAGAGGATCTGCTCCAGGCCGTAGACGAAATGGTCGAGCTCCATGACCTTGCGAACCGAGAAGAGGACGCCCGGCATGAAGCTCTCCCGGCTGAGGGAATCATGCCGGATCGTGAGCGTCTGGCCGAGGCCTCCGAAGATGACCTCCTGGTGCGCGACCAGGCCGGGAAGCCGGATGCTGTGGATGTGGATGCCGCCCGGGGCCTCGGCCCCGCGCGCGCCGGCGATCTTCGATACCTCATGCGCGTTGTCCAGCCCGAAGGCGGCCCGCGACTCCCGCATCAGCTCCGCGGTCTTGAGGGCCGTCCCCGAGGGGGCATCCGCCTTCTGGTTATGATGCAGCTCCAGGATCTCGGCGTTCGCGAAGTGCTTGGCCGCCTCCTGGGCGAACTTCATCATGAGGATGGCGCCGATGGCGAAGTTGGGGGCGAGGATGGCTCCCAGGCCCCGCTTCTGGCTGGCGTGCGTGATCTCCTGGATCTCATGGGCGCTGAGGCCGGTCGTGCCGATCACGGGGCGAACTCGGGCCGTCAGGGCTTCCAGGGCATGGCCGGCCGCGGCCTGCGGCGTGGTCACGTCCACCAGGACGTCGATGCCGCCCTGCACGAGGGCCTCGCTGAGCTGCGGCACGATCGAGACGCCCAAGGGAGAGAGGCCCGCGACCGTCCCGGCGTCCTCGCCGGCCTGACGGCGGGCGATCGCCGCCACCAAAGTCATCTCGGACGACTGCGCGATGGCCTTGACGATCTCGCGCCCCATCTTGCCGGACGCTCCGGCCACGGCCACGCGAATCTTGGCCCCCGGAGCCGCATCGGTCCCGGCCTGTTGGGTCCCGGCCCGCGGGGTCTTGGCCCCTCGGGTCTCGGTGGTCTGGGTCTCGGCCTGCTGGGTCTCGGCCCCGTCAGTCATGGCGCACCGGCTCCTTTCATCCCCCTCATCATACACCAAGGCCTCGCCTCTCAGGATGGGGGAAGAGCCGCATTTCGCCTCGATTTTCTCCGTCGTCGGACTTACGATCCGGAAGAGCCCCAGCCTTCGGTCCGCGGCGTGGGTGCAACCCGCTCCACCGCTTCGAAGATCGGATGCGTGTAGCGCTCGATGCAGAGCTGGGCGATGCGATCGCCCTCGGCCACAGAGTAATCGACGTCCGAGTGGTTGTACAGAAGGACGCCGACCGCATGGCGATAGCCGTTGTCGATGAGCCCCGCCCCCGCCTCGATGCCATGCTTCAGGCTGAGGCCCGAGCGCGAGTGGATCCGAGCCCGGAAGCCAGGCGGCAACTCGAGCGCCAGATCCGTGGGAACCATGGCGCGCCCGCGTGCCGGGATCACCACCTCGGCGGCGGCGAAGAGATCGGCCGCCACATCCCCTTCCTGGCTGACCAGGGGAGGACGGGCGCGATCGCTGAGGCACTGGAAGCGAATGGTGATGGTGTCGTGCATGTGACGTCTCTTGTCCCCCCTCAACGGGGGGACCACAGGGGGGTGTTACTGCTCCCAGGTTCCCTATCGCGGAGCGCCATGGCTTCGCCGGCTAACACCCCCCTCGGCTTCGCCGGTCCCCCCATCAAGGGGGGACAAGACAGGGAAGATTAGCTGGCCTTCTCCAGGGTCGGCATCTTGATCTTGCGGACCGGGCCGACGACCGTCATGGTCATCCGCTGGGTATCGAAGATCCGGTTGGCCACCCGCTTGACGTCCGCCAGGGTCACGCGCTCCATGTCGGCGATCACCTCGTCGGTCGAGACCAGGCGGCCGAAGTAGAGCTCGTTACGGGCCATGCGGCTCATGCGGTGCCGCGGCGTCTCCATCGCGAGCAGCATGCCGCCCCGGAGCTGATCCTTGGCGCGTCGCAGCTCCTCGTCCGAGAAGCCGTCGGCCTTGACCTTCTCCAGCTCGGAGACCACCAAGTCCACGACCTGATCGGCATGCTTGGGGGAGCAGCCGGCGTAGACCCCGAAGACGCCGGCCTTGGCGTACATGATCTCGTAGGAGGAGATCGAGTAGGCCAGGCCCCGCTTCTCGCGGACTTCCTGGAAGAGGCGCGAGCTCATGCCGCCTCCGAGGATGGAGTCGATCACGGCGAGGACGTAGCGATCGGGGTCGGTGGCCACGATGCCCGGGGTGCCCATGCAGAGGTGGACCTGCTCGATGTCCTTGTACTTGATCTTGGTGTTGATGAGGTTCGCGGGCCCGGTGAGGAGGCGCTGCTCGCCGGGGCGCTTCAGCTGGCCGATGGTCGATTCGAGCTGGTCGAGCACCTGGGCGGTATCCACGTTCCCGGCGATCGAGACGACGATCCGGTCGGGGGAGTAGTTGCGGTCGAGGTAATCGAAGATGTCCTCGCGGCGGGTGCCGCGGACCGTCTGGCGCGTGCCCACGATGGGGCGGCCCAGGGGGTGGTCGCCCCAGAAGGCCTCGCTGAACATGTCCTGAACCAGCTCGTCGGGCTGGTCCTCGTACATCTTGATCTCCTCGATCACCACCTGCTTCTCGCGCTTCAGCTCCGCGGGATCCATGGCGGAGTGCATGAGCATGTCGGAGAGCACGTCGATGGCCAAGGGCACCTGATCGTCGAGCACCCGCGCGTAGTAGCAGGTGTTCTCCTTGTCGGTGAAGGCGTTCAGGGCGCCTCCGGTATCCTCCAGCGAGCGGGCGATTTCGAGGGCACTCCGCGTGGCGGTCCCCTTGAACATCATGTGCTCGATGAAGTGGGAGATCCCGTTGTTCGACGCGGACTCATCCTTGGTCCCCGCGTCGACCCAGAACCCCACCGAGGCGGAGCGGACGTGCGGGATTTCCTCGATCAGCACCCTCACCCCGTTGGAGAGGACGAACTTCTGCTCACGGTTTTCCATCAATGCCGGCCCTTGCTACGCGGGAACCCACCCGCGACGTGGATGCAGCCATCCTGAGTCATCACTGCCCTCATTCTAATGCATAAACCGCGCCGCCTCGTGCATTCAGGCTGGCTGTGAGGGCCGCAGCCACTGAGTTCAAGCACGAAACCATCGATGCAGGGCGGGCACGGAGGCCCGCCCCACAGGCCCGCCCCACGGCCCCTCCCATGGGGAAACGGACCGGGAAGCCGAAGCTCCCCGGTCCGCTGAGAGGCTAGCGACTAGACGCCAACCTTCTGCTTCTCTTCGGCGTTGACGCCCTTGATGGTGAGGTTGACGCGGCCCTGGTTGTCGATCTCGACGACCTTGACGACCACCTCGTCGCCCACCTTGACGACGTCTTCGACCTTCGCGACCCGCTCGGGGGCGAGCTGCGAGATGTGGACCAGGCCTTCCTTGCCGGGCATGATCTCGACGAAGGCGCCGAAGTTCATGAGGCGGGTGACCTTGCCCTTGTAGATACCGCCGACCTCGGCCTCGCGGGTGAAGCGACCCACCGCCGCGGTGGCCTTGCGGGCCGCCTCGGCGTCCGCCGTGGTGATGAAGACGGAGCCGTCATCCTCGATGTCGATCTTGACGCCGGTCTCCTCGACGATCTTCTTGATGTTCTTGCCGCCGGGGCCGATCAGGGCGCCGATCTTGTCGGGGTTGATCTTGAGGGTGATGATCCGCGGAGCGTACGGGCTCATCTCCGTGCGGGGCTCGGGCATGACCGCGGTCATCTTGTCGAGGATGAAGAGGCGGGCCTGGAGCGCCTGCTCCAGCGCGGTCTCCATGATCTCGAGGGAGATGCCGTGGATCTTGATGTCCATCTGGAGGGCGGTGATGCCTTCCTTGGTGCCGGTCACCTTGAAGTCCATGTCGCCGAGGTGATCCTCGATGCCCTGGATGTCGGTGAGGACGGCGAAGCGCTCGCCTTCCTTGATGAGACCCATCGCGATGCCGGCGACGGGAGCCTTGAGGGGGACGCCCGCGTCCATCAGGGCCAGCGTCGAGCCGCAGGTCGAGGCCATCGAGGTCGAGCCGTTGGACTCGAGCACCTCGGAGACCACGCGCAGGGCGTAGGGGAACTCCTCGGCCGAGGGGAGGACCGGGAGGATGGCGCGCTCGGCGAGGGCGCCGTGGCCGATCTCGCGGCGGCCGGGACCGCGCTGGGGCTTCACCTCACCGACCGAGAAGCCGGGGAAGTTGTAGTGGTGCATGTAGCGCTTGGTCGCGATGGGGTCGATCGAGTCGATCTTCTGGGCGTCGCCGGTCGAGCCGAGGGTCGCCACCGAGAGGACCTGGGTCTGGCCGCGGCGGAAGAGGCCGGTGCCGTGGGTGCGGGGCAGCACGCCGACCTCGACGGAGATGGCGCGGATCTCGTTGAGCTTGCGCCCGTCGATCCGGATGCCCTTCTCGGTGACCAGCTTGCGCAGGGTCTTCTTCTCGATCCAGTAGAGGCCATCGGCGATCAGCTTGGGGTTGGCCATGACCAGCTCGCGGAGCTCGTCGCCTTCGGGAAGGGCGGCCAGGGCGCCGGTGATCTCCTCGTTGACGGCTTCGACGGCGCTGGAGCGCGCAGCCTTGTCGGGGTTCTGCATGACCGTGGTCATGCGATCCATGTAGCCCTCGAGGAAGTTCACCATGCGGGGGTCGAGCTCGACGTTGGAGACTTCGAGCTTGGCCTTGCCGATCTCCTTGATGATCTGCTCCTGCCACTCGCAGAGTTCCTTGACGGCGTCCCAGCCCACGGCGATGCCGTCGAGGACCTCGTCCTCGGGGACGATGTTGATGCCGGCCTCGACCATCATGACGGCGTCGGCGGTCCCGGCGACGACCAGGTCCATGTCGGACTCTTCGATCTCGGAGAAGGTGGGGTTGACGATCCACTCGCCGTCGATCCGGCCGACGCGAACGCCTGCGACCGGGCCCGAGAAGGGGATGTCCGAAGTGACCAGGGCGGCCGAGGCGCCGACCATCGCGAGCACGTCGGGCTGGACCTGCTGATCCGAGCTCATGACGTAGGCGACGACCTGGACGTCGTTACGGAAGCCGTTGGGGAAAAGCGGGCGGATCGAGCGGTCGATCAGGCGGCCGCTGAGGATCGCATTCTCCGAACCCCGGCCTTCGCGGCGCAGGAAGCTGCCCGGAACGCGGCCCACCGCGTAAAGCTTCTCCTCGTAGTCCACCACCAGGGGGAAGAAGTCGATTCCCTCACGGGGCTTCTTGCTCATGGTGGCCATCACCAGGACGGCGGTGCCGCCGCACTGGACGAAAACCGAGGAGTTGGCCTGGCCGGCATACTTGCCGAAGGTCATCTCGATTTCCTGGCCATCGAGGGTATAGCGGTAGGTCTTCACTTCGTTACTCATCTTCTCTTCCAATTCTTTGCTTACAGGCTTGCTGTGTCGCGGTTTCGACCCTGTATAACGGTCGAAACCCGCCTGCCCAGGGCCGAAGAGCTCAATCAAGATCGAGTTCGAGCGGCCCGTGGGACAGAGCGGGCTTCAAGGCAATGGGTGCGGAACGAGCCGCGGCCCCTTAGCGGCGAAGGCCAAGCTTGGCGACGATGGCGCGGTAGCGCTGCACATCCTTCTTCATCAGGTAGTTCAAGAGGCGGCGACGCTGGCCGACCATCTTGAGCAGGCCCCGACGGGACGCGAAGTCCTTCTTGTTGGCCGTGAGATGCGTGCTGAGGCGGTCGATGTCGGCGCTCAGGATCGCGATCTGGACTTCCGGCGACCCGGTGTCGCCCTCGTGGAGCTTGTGCTCGTTGATGATCTCGAGCTTCTTCTCTTTAAGCAGCATGATGGTTCCTTCCTACAGCCCGGCAGGCCTCGCCTGCGGCGGGTCGATGGGTCTTGACCCTCGGAGGGTGGTAGGCCACCCGACCTTGAGCCTTACACTGTCCCGTGCTCGACGGACGACGGTCTCCCGCGCCCATGCCGATCCCGGCATCCCAGGTTAACCCTTTCTCAACTGATACGTAACCAGTATAACACGCACGCGCAGCCCCTCCTATCCCCATGCGCGCGCCGCCCGAAATCGAATAGATGTTCGAAAAACCGGGTATAAAGCTCTCTGCGAGAGGGTTTCCCCCCTATGCGCATCCGTAGAGCAAAGGAAGGAATCTTTGGACAAGCGTCACGTCATCTCCCTGCAGGGTCAGGAATTCATCACCTACGAAGGCCTGCTCAGCGAGGCCCATGCCCGGGGCCTGAAAGCCATCCGGACCCGCCTGGTGCAGCTTCCCGACGCCTCTAACGGCCAGACCGCGGTGGTCACCGCCGAGGTCGAGCTCGAAGGAGGAAAGGTCTTCGCCGGCATCGGCGACGCCAACCCCCAGAACGTCAATTCCATGATCGCCAAGCACCTCATCCGCATGGCCGAGACCCGCGCCAAGGCCCGGGCCTTCCGGGACGCGGTGAACATCGGCATGACCTCGGTGGTCGAGCTCGACGATACCGGAGCGGCGAGCGCCGGGACGCATGGCGCCGGGACGCACGGCGTCGGGACGCACAGCCACTCCGACGGAGAGACGGTCGCGCTCACGGCCGCCCCCGTCCGGCTCGCGACCCCCAAGCAGATCAACAAGGTCGCCGCCGAGATGGCCCGGGTCGGCTGGAGCGAAAAGGACGGCCGCGACTACTTGCTGAAGACCTTCAACAAGCTCAGCCGCTCCGAATTGACCTCGCTGGAGATCAGCCGCTTCATCGATCACCTGGCCGCCATGCCCGGCAAGGAATCCGCCTAGTCAGGCGTTCTCCTTGGCTCGGCTCCTCAGGCGTCACGCGGCGCGGGCGTCACGTCCCGCGCCGTGCCGATCGAGGCGGTCATGATGCAGGCGATCGCCCCCCACTGAAGCGGCGAGAGCGCCTCCCCGAGCAGCACCAACGCCACCACCGCTCCCACGGCAGGCTCCATGCTCAGCAAGACGCCGTAGGCTTGCTTGGGCAGGCGCGTCAAGGCGAACATCTCCAGAGAGTACGGCAGCGCGCTCGACAAGACGGCCACGCCCAGGCCTGCGAGCAAGAGCGACGGATCGAAGAGCGCCGTCCCCGCCTGCGCCAGCCCGAAGGGAAAGACCACCAGGGCCGCCACCGTCATGCCCAGCGAGGTCGCCTGCCCGCCATGGACGCTTCCCGCCCGCTGGCCGAAGACGATGTACAGGGCCCAGCAGACGGCCGCCCCGAGGGCGTAGGCGACTCCGACCGGGTCGAGGCGCGGTCCCGTCGCGTCGAGCGGCAGCAAGAGCAAGAGCCCGACCACGGCGAAGCCGATCCAGAGGTAATCCGCCCGGCGGCGCGACGCGGCGACCGCGACCGCCAGCGGGCCGACGAACTCGATGGCGATCGCCACCCCCAGGGGAATCGTCCGCAAGGCCATGTAAAAGAGCAGGTTCATCAGGCCCAGCACCGCGCCGTAGGCGGCGATCGCCCCGGCGTCGCGGCGCGAGAGCGGCAAGCGCCACGGTCTCCAGAGCGCCAGCAGGAGGATCGCCGCGAACGCCGTGCGGAAGCTGGTCGTTCCCGCCGCCCCCACCACGGGGAAAAGCCCCTTGGCAAAGGATGCCCCCAGCGTCAGCGAGAGGCTTCCGCCGACCAACGCCAGGACCGGAAGCAAGGCCGGCTTGGCCGCAAAACTTGGAAAGACCTTCAATTCGCGCATTCTCCCAGACTAGGGCATGAGGGCGGCCTTGTCCAAGACTTCGCGCCCCGCGCTCGGGGAGGTGGGTACAATACCTCTCGTCCCTCCCCCATGACGAGAGGATCCGCGCTTGAACCGCCTCGCCGCCCTCACCGCCGCCCTCGCCCTGATCGCGGGCCTCCCGTTCGCGGGTCTCCCGCTCATGAGCCCCGCCGTGGCCTCGACGCGCCACCTGGAAAGAGCCCCCGTGACCTACCCCGAGACTCCCCGCTCCTCCCATGTCGACGCCTACCATGGCCAGTCCGTCCCCGATCCCTACCGCTGGCTCGAGGACACCGACTCCCCCGAGACCCGGTCCTGGATCGCCGCCCAGAACGCGCTGACCCGTCAGGCTTTGAGCGGGATTCCGCAGCGCGAAGCCCTATCGAAGCGTCTGACCGAGCTCTGGAACTTCGAGCGCTACGGTGTACCCTTCCGCGAAGGAGGGCGCACCTTCTACTTCAAGAACGACGGCCTCCAGAACCAGAGCGTGCTCTACACCCTGCGCGGCCTCGACGAGACGCCCCGGGTCCTGATCGACCCCAACACGTTCTCGGCGGACGGCACGGTCGCCCTGGGAAGCACCAGCGTGAGCCCCGACGGCAAGATGATTGCCTACTCCGTCTCGACCTCGGGCTCGGACTGGCGCGAGTGGAAGGTCCGCGACGTGGAGAGCGGGAAGGACCTCGACGACCATCTCAAATGGGCCAAGTTCTCCGGAGCCAGCTGGACCAAGGATGGAAAGGGCTTCTTCTACAGCCGCTACGACGCGCCCAAGGGCAACGACCTCAAGGAAGCCAACTACTACCAGAAGCTCTACTACCACCGCATCGGCGAGCCGCAATCCCAGGACAAGCTCGTCTACGAGCGGCCCGATCGGAAGGAATGGGGCTTCTACGGGAGCGTGAGCGAGGACGGCCGCTACCTGATCCTCTACGTCAGCCAGGGCACCGATCCCAACAACCGCCTCTACTACCAGGATCTCACGGTTCCGGGCTCCCCCATCGTACCGCTCCTGGATGAGGCGGACGCCTCCTATAGCTTCATCGGCAACGACGGTCCGGTCTTCTGGATCCTGACCACCCGGAACGCCCCGCGTGGCCGGGTAATCGCCGTCGATACCCGCAAGCCCGCTCCCGAGCACTGGAAGGAAGCCCTCCCCCAGTCCGCGGAGAACCTCGAGGACGTCTCGCTCTTCGGGGACATGTTCGTCGTCACCACGCTCAAGGATGCCCGGAGCGTGGTCAAGCTCTACCGGACGGATGGCCGCTTCGTGAGAGACGTGGACCTTCCCGGCATCGGAAGCGCCTGGGGCTTCGGCGGCAAGCGCCACGACACGGAGACCTTCTACGCCTACACCAGCTTCACGACGCCCACGACCCTGTACCGCTACGATTTGAAGACCGGCAAGAGCACGCGCTTCCGCAAGCCGGAGGTGGATGTCGACCCGTCGCGCTTCGAGACCAAGCAGGTCTTCTACACCAGCAAGGACGGCACGCGGATCCCCATGTTCATCACCCACCGGAAGGGGCTCGCGCTCGACGGCAAGAACCCCACCTACCTCTACGGCTACGGCGGCTTCAACGTCTCGCTCACTCCCACCTTCTCGGTCAGCAACCTGGTCTGGATGGAGCAGGGCGGCGTCTACGCCATGCCCAACCTCCGGGGCGGGGGCGAGTACGGCCAGGACTGGCACCAGGCCGGAACCAAGCTGAAGAAGCAGAACGTCTTCGACGACTTCATCGCTGCGGCCGAGTGGCTGATCGCCAACGGCTACACCTCTTCGCAGAAGCTCGCCATCGGGGGAGGCAGCAACGGCGGCCTCCTGGTGGGAGCCTGCATGACCCAGCGGCCGGAACTCTTCAAAGCCGCCATCCCCGAGGTCGGCGTGCTCGACATGCTCCGCTACCAGCACTTCACGATCGGCTGGGCCTGGGCCTCTGACTACGGCACGTCGAGCGATCCCGAGGAGTTCAAGGCCCTTCTCGCCTACTCCCCCGTGCATAACGTGAAACCCGGAACGCGCTACCCGGCGACCATGATCATGACCGCCGACCACGACGACCGGGTCTTCCCGGCCCATAGCTTCAAGTTCGCCGCGGCCCTGCAGCACGCCGTAGCGCAACGCCCCGCGCAGGGCACCGAGACGCGAAGCGCCGCACCGGTCATGATCCGGATCGAGACGCGCGCCGGGCACGGAGCAGGCAAACCCACGGCGAAGCTCATCGAGGAAGCCAGCGATCGCTGGGGCTTCCTGCTCCACCACCTGGGAGATTAGCCCCTCAGCGGCGGCACCGCGCGCGCTGACAAAGCAAGCGACCGCGCTGCGAGCGCCCTCTCGTAGGCCTGCTCGTAGCGCGCGGCCGCCGCCTCCCAGGACCAGTCCCGCGTCATCACGTTCACCACCAGGCGGCTCCATGCCGCCGGCTGCGCGTAGACCGCCTGCGCATGCCGCAACGCCGCGAGCATGGCCTCTCCGTTGTAGCGCGAGAAACGAAAGCCCGTGCCTTCCCCCGTGCGGGGCTGGAACTCCCGCACCGCATCGGCCAGGCCGCCCGTCTCGTAGACGACCGGCACCGTGCCGTAGCGCATGGCGGCTTGCTGCCAGAACCCGTCCGGCTCGAAGCGCTCCGGCATCAGCAGCATGTCCGCGCCGGCCAGCATCCGGCGCGCAAGCCGCTCATCCCACCCGATCGCCCCCCGCAAGGCGCGGGTCTCGGCGAAGGCCGCGCGGAAAAGCGCCTCGTCCTCGGGCTGCCCCGAACCCAGCAACGCGAGCTGGATCCCCATGTGGCTCAGGATCCCCATGGTCTCCCGGATGAGATCGAGCCCCTTGGCCTCGCTGAGCTCGCCGATCACCGCGACCAAGGGAACGTCCTCATGAGGCAGGCCGAACTCCCGCTGGAGGGCCTCCTTGCAACGCGACTTGCCGGTGCGGTTCACCAACGTGAAGGGATGGGCGATCGCCGGATCCGCCGCCGGGTCGAAACTTCGGTAATCGATCCCGTCCGCCACTCCGCTCAGCTTGCCCTTCCGGGCCAGCATGCGGAAAACCCCTTCCAGGCCCTCCCCGAATGTCGGCTCCTGCACTTCCTGGGCATAGCGCTCGGAAGGCAAGGTCACCTCGTCGGAGAACGTGAGGCCTGCCTTGAGGACGTTGACCTGGCCGTAGTACTCCGCCCCATCGAGCGTGAGCACGCGCCGGTCGATCCCGAGGCGATCCAGCATCTCCGGCGGCTGGACAAGCTGCCGTGCCAGATCATGAACGGTGAAGACCAGCGCCATCGGCTCGAAGAAGGGCTGATCGCGAAGGGTATCCCGGATCACCAGGGGCAAGAGCCCCGCCTCGGCGTCGTGCGCGTGGAGGATCTCGGGCTGCCAATCGCCCATGCGCATGAGTTCCGGCACGCCGCGCGCCAAGGTCCCCGGGCCCGCCTCGGGGCCGCCGCCCAGCACATAGAGCGGAACCTCTCCCCAACGCCCCTCATGCACGGAGAGGCGGCCTCCCGGAACCGCGACTTCTTCGCCCCAGCGACCGATCTCCAATCTGTCCTCCGCCGAGAAGCCTTCCAGGCAGGTGGCCACCCGGACGTCATGCCCGCTCGCCTTCAAGGTCGCAGCCAGTGCCGAGACGCGCTGGGCTGCGGACAAGCCGCCGAGCCCGATGCCGCTCGCCTCGGGACGAAGCGCAGCCGTGACCAGCAGGATTTTCATGAGGACCTCCTCGGGATGATCGCGCCCCGTCTCCCACCCTAGTCGGGGGGCGTCGAGCGCCCAAGGATCAGCGCGGCTGATCTTTTCCCGAAGGACGCAGCATTCCGACCGCGAAGGCCACGGCGTCGCGCGCCGTCTCGGCCTGCAGGCCCGCATGAATCGAGAAGTAGCCGGGTTTCAAGCGCTGGCGAAACAGCCAAGAGCCCACGATCTGAACCTCGTCGAGCTCGACGGCGGAGATGCGGGTGGGCGGGGGAGGGACCAGCACGAAGCGCTCCGTGAGGAAGCGCTCGAGTCGCTTGAGGCTCCTGCGGCGCTCGGGATAGCGCAGAAGGTCCTCGGCCCGCAGGGTGAACGACCCGACCCAGCGCGCGGCGCGAATCGCCAGGAGGGTGATGGTGGGCTGAAAATCCTCGGAGGCACCGGGGACCACCACCAGCGTGTCGAGCTCGCTCAACGCTCCCCGCAGGCGCTCCTGGCGCGCGACCAGCCGCGCGAGCGGGGCCAGGCGGTCGCGAAGTCGAGCTGCCCGTTCGAACTCCAAGGCATCGCTCGCCTCCCGCATCTGGGCGCGCAGGTCCCCGAGCAACGGGCCGGGCTCACCACGCAACAGCGCCCCCACCTGGGCAATCATCGTCGCGTAGGCCGCGTCGGCCTCCCCCGAGCATGGCGCGAGGCAGCGGCCGATCTGCGCGTGCAGGCAGGGGGCGGCCTCCAGCTGGCTGCAGCGCCGCCAGCCCATGAAGGCCTGAAGGGCATCCAGCGTCTCCGTGAGGCGGCTCGCGCTGTGAAAGGGACCGAAGTACTGGGCTCCGTCATCCTCCAGCAGGCGCGTGACCAGGAGGCGCGGGTAGGGCTCATGGGTGATCTTGACGAAGGGGTAATGTTCGTAGCGCCGGCCGCGAACGTTGTAAGGCGGCTGGTACTCCTTGATGAGACGGGATTCCAGGAGCAGGGCTTCGAGTTCGTTCCCGGTGGGCAGGAGGCGGATCCCCGAGACCTCGTTCGCAAGGCGCTTGGTCCGCTTGGAATGCCCCCCGTGCTTGCGGAAGTAGGATCGGACCCGCTCGCGCAGGTTGACGGATTTGCCGATGTAGAGCGTCTCCCCCGAAGGACCCGTGAAGAGGTAGACCCCTGGGACGGTGGGAAGTTCGGCGAGGTGAAGGGGGGTGGCTTCGATCATCCGTTCTCGACAACAAGGCAGGCCCGCAGCATGACAATTTTAGCGCGCCGTCATCAAGGCAACAGATAAGAATTCTTAAACCCGCCATGGCGAAGGCGCCGGACCACAGCCCGGCGCCCGATTCCCCGACCGGTTACTGGACCTTGAAGGGGATCCATTTGGTCTGGCCGAAGAAGTTGCCTCCACCATAGGTCCCGCCCGACTTGCGGTATTTGACCTGGTAGACGTAGTCTCCGGCCCCCGCCTTCGTTCCGGTGGGGCTATTGGTCTCGGTGCCGGCATTCCCGTTCCAGCTCACCGAGTTTCCGGTGTTCCAGGCCGACGACCAGATGTCGCCGCCCACGGTCTTGTTGGCCGCGTTGTACTGCTTGACGAGGACCTGGTACTGAGCGGCCGACGGAAGGTTCGGCTTGGGAGCCCAGGAGAAGTTGTAGGGCAGAGCAATCGAGGCATCCACCGTGGGGTTGGGGTTGACCGGCCAGGCGACGTCGAAGTTCACGCTCGGGGCCGTCGTCTGGTTGGCGGTCACCTGCACGGCGTCCGGCACGGCGACGCCCGCCGTGTTGACTCCCGGATCCGAGGTGATCTGTCCCTGATCGTCCCAGTAAGGCTGATAGGTCCCCTGGGCGAGACTCTGGAAGGCGAACTCCCCGTTGGCGTTCGTCTGGGCCGTGGTCGCGACCACCGGCGAGAACTGCCCGCCACCGAGGTCGCTGCGGAGTCGAACGGTCAGGCGTTCGGGGGGAGCCTGGTTGTTGAAGGTCACCCGCCCCGTCAGCGACTCGTTCCCCGGAGTGATGCCAGGCGGCAGGGCGTTACAAGCCACCAAGACGCCGATCGCCATCGGAACGCCGATGCCGAGCCCCAAGCGCTTTAGCTTCATGCGCGTTCATCCTCCTCTACGAGACCCCCCGGCCTCATCGCTTCTGGCCAAATCCTAGGGCGATCGCCCCGGCCGGGGATTGGCCGGAGCAGAGAAGGAGTTTTGCGGCATACGGGCAAAGGAAAGGGGGCGCCGAAGCGCCCCCCGTGTGGTCTTGAAGCTACTGGATCTTGAAGGGAATCCGGAAGCTGTCGCCGAAGTAGGCCGTCGTGGTGTCGTACGTCGCCTTATCCTTCTGCATGAAGAGGATCTGGTAGAAGTAGTTGCCCGCGGCGACGGTATTGCCGCTGTTGGTGCCCTTGTTGGCCTTCATGTCCCACACGAAGGTCGGAGTCGTCTGGAACGCCGACTCGTAGATCGAGGTCTTGCTGCTGTCGAGGACGCGCACCTGGTACTTCGCCTCGCGACCCTGGATCGGATCGACCTTGAAGGACATCGAGGCGCCCTTGGTGACGGTCGAGTTGTACTCCACCGAGGGGTTCATCACCCACTCGAGGTCGAAGGTCACCATCGGATTGAGCGCTGCCTTCTCGGCCTTGATCGGGTCCGTCACGAAGAGACGGATCATGTTGACTTCCGAAGCCTTGGTCGGCTCCGCGCCCGTGTAGTCCGAGATCACCTGGTACTTCTTGCCCTCCTCGGGGCCGGAGGTGTACTCGAAGAACATGCCGTCCTTGAGCTCCGCCTCGGCGCTCATCGACGTCCCCTTCTCGGTCTCGGCGTTCTTGAGCTTGAACTTGTGCTTGTAGGTCTCATCCGCGAAGTTCAAGGCCTGACCATCATAGAGGACCTTGCCCGAGATCAGGGCGTCGGGGCTGAACTTGAACTCTTCCTTCTTACCGGTATCCGGCGCGGTGATGTTGGGGCAGCCGGCGAGCATCGTGATCGCGGCGGTGCCGGCGACGAGCGCGGCAGCAAGCTTCAGTTTCATCGTCATCTCCTCTGTTGATGGCTACGTCGTAACAACGCGACAAAGATTAAGCGAAAGTTATTGACTCAGTGTAACGTGCCCCTTGCCTCTCGATCAAGCCTTCGGCGCGAAGTGTGACGCATGCCGCATGCTATAATGCCCTTTGCTCGGCCCATCCGGCCCATTTCAAGCAAGAGAGACCACCGGTGACGAAACCCGCAAACCTTCCCTCCTACCGTTATCCCCTCGAAGAACTCTTCCAGGAGTTCGCCAGCCCCCAAGGCCCGGGGACCGTCGGAGGTGCCGCCATGCAGGCCGCCTTTGCCGCCAGCCTCGTCGCCAAGGCCGCTCGCAAGACCCTGGGCCGCGACGGCTTCGAGCCCATGACCGAGGAGATGAACCGCATCATCACCCGTGCCGAAGCGCTCTCCGACGGCCTCCAGGAAACCATCGACCAGGACGCCATCGCCGCCAACCGCCTCAGCCATGCCCATGCCCTGCCGCAGAGCTCGGCCGAAGAACTCGCCGTCCGGCGCGATTGCATCGCCCTCGCCCTCTCGAACCAGGCCAAGAACCCCCTGTCCCTGGCGCAATCCGCCAAGGAAGTGCTCGGCCTCGCCGAATCGGTCCTGCGCTACGGGCACCCGCAAAGCACCTCGGCCGCCTTCCTCGCCGCCCGCACCGCCGCCGCCGCCACCATGGCCTGCGCCCTCTTCGCCCTCGCCAAGAGCCGCGAAGTGCCCGAAATCGCCGCGGAGATTGAAGGAAAAGCGACCAGCCTCTGGCATGAGGCACGGTCGCTTGATCTGGAGCTCACGCAGCTCAGCTGGGAGCGGGTCGCCTCGGCGCAATCGGTCTAGCGCGGCTATCCGCCTAGGACCGCTCCCCGAACTTTCCGAAGTCACTGGGCTTCACGTTCTCGAGGAACTTCCGGAACTCCTCGGACTCTTCCTCTTCCTGGCCATGGCTGATCGGCACCGCGGAGGACTCCATGACGGGCTCCGCCGCCTTGATCGGGGCCCCGGCCCGTAGCGCCATGGCGATCGCATCCGAGGGCCGCGCGTCCACCACCTGCTGCTGCCCGCCCGCCTCGAAGACCAGCTCCGCGAAGAACGTGGCCTCGCGCATGTCGTTGATGCGCACCTCGAGGAGCTTGGCGCCCAAGGCGTCCGACAGGCGCATCAGCAAATCATGCGTCAGGGGCCGCGGAGTCCGCACATGCTCCAATGCCATGGCGATCGCGCTCGCCTCGAACTCCCCCACCCAGATCAACAGGGCGCGCCGCTCCTCGGCATCCTTCAGGACGACGATCGGCGCCTGCGACTGCGGCTCGAGGATCACCCCGGAAACGGTCAAGTCGATCATGGCGCAAGCTCCTTTATTGATGCCGGGGCCGCGGGCGCTTCCCGCTGCCGCGGGCCTCGCGGTGCCCTCATGATGGCGAAGCCCACGCGGCATGTCCAGCATGAGAGGAGGCGTCATGCGTGCGGCGACGGCAGTCCCGGCCCCCCGACTTCTTGCAGCGCCTGCGCCACCGTCGCTTGCCAGACCACCTTCAAGGGAACGCCCTGCATGCGGGCCGCGGTCACGCAATCCTTGTACTCCGGCATGAGGTTGGCGATCGCCCCCATCTGCCGCGCCACCTTCACCCGGATCGGCCCGAAATCCGTCCGGATCGACAGGATCTCCCGGCTGAGCACCTGCCGTTCCGCCTGGTAGGTCCGCAGCCCGATCGATGGCGTCTCCGCGAAGATGATCGCCCCCAGCGCCTCCACCTTCTCGTTCGGGGCGATCACCGTCAGCTTGATCGCCGGTCGGCCCCGCTTCATGATCACCGGCGTCAGGAAGACGTCCAACGCCCCCTCGGCAAAGAGCTTCTCCACCACGTACTCGTAGAACTGCGGATTGGAGTCGTCGATGTTGGTCTCGATCACCGAGACCGTCTCGCGACCTTCGCCGCCCGCCGCCTGCAACTGCCCCAGCAGGACCCGCATGGCCTGCGGCAAGCCCCCTTCGGTCGCGGCCGGGCCCCGGCCCCAGCCCTGGGCCTCCAGCCGGAAAGCCGGCAGCGCCCCGAACTCTCGGATCATCGTCGCCAGCAAGGCCGCCGCCAGGGGAGTCACCTTCTCTCCGGGCTCGCCGTTGTCATAGATCGGCACCCCCGCCAGGATCTCGACCACCAGCGGCTGCGGGTTGGGCAAGAGCCCCTGCGCCGTCCGCACCAGGCCGGAGCCCATCGGAAGCGGGGAGGCGTAAAGGACCGAAAGCCCCAGCATGTCGACGGCGAGGCTGATCGCGACCACGGTGAGGAAGCGCTCGAGCGCGCCATGCTCGCGCAGGAAGACCCGATCGGAGGTGGTCCCGCCGAGCTTGGCCTCGGCGAGAGCAAGCTTGTGATACGCCCGGAGCGTCCGCTCTTGGACCGACTTGGGGAGCGTGGAGGCCTGCAAGAACGCGACGACGTCCTTCATCTCCTTGAGCGAGGCCCCTGCCGGAGCCAGGACCTCGACCCGCACGCCCAGCGCGCCGGGATCCCGGAAGAGACTGAGGGTGCAGCCGTCGGGGACCAGGGCCGTGAGCTCCGCGCGAAGCCGATCGACGTCGGCCCCCGCGTCGAGAAGGGCCGCAAGCAGCATGGGCTCACTCGCCCCATTGAAGCAATCGAAGTAGGCCGCCTTCATCCACATCCTCCCCCTAGCGCCAGCGGCTGTTGCGGAGCGCCTGCGGCTCTCGCTGGAAAGCGAAGCAGACCTGAAGCAACGACCGGCGAGTGAAACTCCCCCATGATCGGGAGTACCACGGCGGCGGGAAGGAAGGCTGTGACCGATCTTACCGGAGGCGCGACGGCCGAAGATCCGTCCTCACGCGTTCTCCTTGCTATCGAGGAAGCGTTCGAAAACGAGGTACGCCCAGAAGAGCGCCCCGCCCAGGGCGAGCAGAGAGAGATCGGCCACGGGAAGCGCCAGCATGCGCGGCAGGAGATTCAGGTGAAAGAGGATGATGGCGAGGGAGCGCAGGGCCAAGGTCCCCGACGCGAGCAGGAAGGCGTGAACCAGGCCCACGAGCATCCCACCCTGCGAGCCCGTCAGCAGGCGCTTCACGCGCGCAGCAATGAGCAGGCCCACGCTGAATGCGGAGAAGCCGAAGAAAAACGCCACGAGGTTGAGCAAGACGGCGGCATTACGCCAAGCTCCGAAGCCAACGAAGGTTTCCACGCCCCCATTATAGCCGTACGAGCCGGGGGGCGCCAGGCGAGGAGCTAGCGGCGTCCGACGCTGAGCAAGAGGGCGTTGTTGACCGGGCGCTCGTGGCCGTCGCTGGGACGGTTCATGGTGCGGCCGCCCACCACCAGGGTCGTGGATCCGCCCCCGTCGAGGTTGATGGCATCCATCACGCCGATGCCCCTGAGGTAGCGAGCCAGCTCGTAGAGGGTCATCCCCACCGAGTGCTGGTGGCGACCGTCAACGGTCACCAGCACGACCTCCTTGGCGCCGAGGTAGCCGATGGCGGTGCGCGGCGCGCGTCCCCGGGCGATCTGAGGCCCGAAGCGCTCCTCCTTGGCCGTGACGTTGACGTGCCCGCGCTCGACCAGGGTGGGGCCACCGCCGATCGCATACTTGACGCCGCGCCAGAGGCCGTTCAGCTCGGAGTAGACATGGGCCCGGTCCCCGACGCGCATGAACTTCTTGAGGTTCCAGATGGCCTCCCCCTGGGCCGAGAGGACGTAGCCGTTGCGCGGGATCTCCATGTTGCCCGTCGCCGCGGCGAGCACGGTCCCATCCTCCGCGATCGCGAACTCCCGGCGGCTGGGATCGGGCACGGTCCGGGTGCGATGGCCGTAGTGATGGGTGTAGAGGACGATCTTGTCGCGGCTCGCGTTCTGGTTGACGCCGTTGGCGATGAAGACCTTGTCCTCACGCTCCAGGCGAACCGCCGCCAGCAGCTTGGCGTTGTCGATGAAGCAGGTGCCGTCGTGACGGATCCCGAAGACCGAGCGGTTGTAATAGCTCGACGAGATGATCTGCCCGTCGAGGACCAGGAGCCCGATGGGTTCGCCGCCCTTGGGGGAGAAGAAGCTTCCGTTGATGGCCGCCAAGGCCTTCGAGCGGCGGGCAATGGAGCCCACGGGCTCCAGCCCGAAGCCGTCTCCGTCGCCGACGGCCAGTTGCGGGATGAGCGAGGCCTTCGAGAGGTCGGCCCGCACCACGTGAATCACCTGGGGGCCGGCCGGCGTGAAGCGATGCGTCCGGGTCAGCATCACCCCGTCCGCCAGGCGGCTGGACGTGGTCCTGCCGAGTTCATGGGGCCAGTAGAGCTCCATCCGTCCCCGAGTGAACTGGGGGTTGGGAGCCACCGGGAAGCGCCAGTGCAAGCTCACCGAGGCCTTCTTCCCGCGCTGGACGATCGTCACTTCCCGGATGGGGCCGCGGCCCAGGGGCTTCTTTAGCGTGTAGCGCGCCGAATGGGCCACCGAGACGTCATACCGGATGCCCTCCGCCAGGCCGACCTTCCGGATCAGCTTCGGGTTCTGAGCGAAGAAGCGAAAAGTGGTCCCCTCCGCATCGGAGTGGACCGTGTAGGTCACGGCCTGCGCCGGGATCGCCGGAACGAGGAGCGCCGCCATCAGCATGATGATAAGGAGGAATCGTTGTGTCACGTGGGTCTTGTACCACGCGCTTGCCTGTCCTACAAGTCCTCCCCAAAGAAATCTCGCCCCCTGGGTTTCAGACCAGGGGGCGAGCGGAAGTCAAGTTACTGGGCGGCTGCGAGCGGCATGGCCTTGGCGTCGAGCGCATCCAGCAGCTTTTTCGCGCCTTCGGTGGTGCAGGCCGCGAAAACGACGTCGGCGCTGACCCCGAGACGCTCGGCGAGGTCCCGGTAGACTTGCCGCCGCTCGGCCATCCGGCGGTGGTACTGCAAGGCGGTAACGGCCTCATCGGGGGGGAAGCGGCGGGTCGCCTCCTCGAAGGTCGTCTCCGCGCGATCCGCCAGCTCCCCGTAAAGCTCCTGGTAGGTGATGCCGAGCTCCGGCGATACGAACGAGAGGATCTTGCGCATGGGCCTGCTCCCTTTCCGGTGGAATCGACGCACAGGTTAACCTGACGTGATAGACTTAAGCTTCCATTAACCTTATCGGAAGCGTCCCCGGAAAACTTGCCCATTGATTTTCCATTTCTTGTCCCCCCTTGACGGGGGGACTGGCGAAGCCAGGGGGGTGTTACTGCTCCCAGGTTCCTTAAAACGAGGAACGCCTTGGCTGCGCCGGCCAACACCCCCCTGGGGCTTTGCCCCGTCCCCCCGTCAAGGGGGGACAAGATAGGGAAGATTTTATTGCGTGAGGGTTTCGACCAGGCGCTCGTACTCCGCCTCGAGGGAGGCGTCGATACCGAGCATGAAGCGCCGGATGACGGCGTGGACGGGGAAGAACTCGACGCCCAGTCGCTCGAAGTAGAGACTGGCGTGCTCGGAATCGGCCCGCAGGACCCATTTGCCTCCGAGCACGTTGCGGATCACCTCGCCGAGGTAGGCTCCCCAGCCCAGGGAGATCGTCGCCAGCTCTTCTTCGCTGGGCGGCTGGTCATTCCAGCCTTCCGCCAGCTGATCGAAGAGGGCGAAATCGCTCTCGTTCTCGGTCAGGGGCACCTCGAAGCTGGCCTGGATCTCGTCGACGGACTCGTCGGCCTGGTCGGCCAGGGCGTTCGCACCATGGAGCCACGCGGCCCCTTCGCGCTCGCCGGGCCCGAAGGCCGCTTGGGCCTCTTCGGTCGCGAGCAGGGTCGGGATCTTCGCGACGGCCACCTGGATTTCGTCGGACTTGTCGGACATGGGGTTGGCTCCTGGCTAGTTCTAGAGAATGAGGATGGCTAGTGGGTGTTCGAGTCGACGGGTCCCGGACGCTTGGCGGGAAGCACCCGGTGGACGGCCTGGTCGACCATGTCCACCGAGAGATCCTTAAGGCACGTGAGCGCCTCGCAGGTGGTCTGGCGACGATCCCAGAGGCAAGGCCGGCACTCGAGGCCCGAGACGTGGACGGCCTGGTGAATGGTGCCCTCGGGAAGCAGCTTCTTGGGATCGGTCGGCCCGAAGATCGCCACGGTCGGGCGACCCACGGCAATGCCCAGGTGCATGGGAGCCGAATCAACGGCGACCAGGACGCTTGCTTGCTCGATCAAGGCCGCCAGTTGCCCCAGACCCTTGGTCTGGCCGTAGGCATCAATAATCGGTGAGCCGCCGGCGCTAATCGGTGAGCCGCCGGCGCTAATCGGTGAGCCGCCGGCGCTGGGCCGGTTGGCCAGCTCGGCGCGAATGGCGGCGAGGGTCTCCTCGTCGTCGGGGCCGCCGGCGATCAGGACGCGGACGCCCTCGGCGTCGAGCCGGCGGGCGAGCTCGGCCCATTTCGAGGGTTCCCAGCTCTTGATGAAGCCCTTGATCACGCTGAGGCGGCTGCAGCCGGGATGGAGCATGACGACGGATTCACCGGGCTGCACGCCCTGGGCGGCCATGAACTCCTTGGCCCAGAGGCGGTCCGCCGGGGCGATCGCCACCTGCGGCAGCCGCTCCGGGCTGGGCACCCACTCCCGGATCAGGTCGTAGTACATGTCCGCGGCGTACTGCTGCTTGTTGAGCGGGGCCTTGTAGGTGAGCAGGCGAGCGGTCTTGCTCGCGCCGTAGCCGGCGCGGTAGCGCGCCCCCGTGAGCCAGAGGAGGACCGGCACCAGGGCTGAGCCGCCGGACGAGATGGCAAGGTCGAACTTGCGCTTGCGCAGCTCGCCGACCAGGGCCATCAGCTCGGCGGGGCCGGGCTTGGCCTTGATGTCGAAGGTGAGCACCTCGTCGATGGCCGGGTTGAAGGCTCCGATGCCCGCACAGCGGGGCTCCACCAGCATGGTGATCCGGGAATTGGGGTAGGTCTCGCGGAGGCCCTGGATCACGGGGAAGAACAGGATCTCGTCGCCGATCCCGCCGAAGTTGATGGCGAGGATCCGCTGGATCGAGGAGTCGGTGGGGATCATGCGCGTTCTCCCTGAGCTGCCACCGGCAGCCGGATAATCATGGCCAGCAAGAGCCAGAAGAGAATCTGGACGCTGGGGCGATAAAAGACGGTATCGACGAGGCCGTGGACCATCAAGCCCAGGAGACCGGCGATCGCCGCCACGGCCCATGGACGGGCCTCTCCCCGCAGGGCATGGAAGGTGCTGCGCGCGACGGCAGCCAGCACGACCCAGAGGAAAGCCAGAAGGCCGAAGACTCCGGTCTCGACGGCGACCTCCAGGAAGATGTTATAGGCGCCCAGGGCCTCGAAGCCGGAAATCATGTAGAGGCCGTAGACCTTCTGGAAGGTCTCGTTCCCGATGCCGACCCCGGCCCACCAGGAATCCTGGATCATGGCGATCACGCCGAGCCAGACGTTCATCCGGAAGGAGTTGGACGAGTGGTCCCGGGTGGCGAACATGCTCGCCACCCGCTGCTGCAGGACGGGCGAGTCCATGAAGAGGTAGATACCGGCCCCCAGAGCGATGGCCGCGACGATCCCGAGGGCCAGCTTGAGGCGCCAGTCCCGCTTGATGAGGGGCCATGCCCAGGCCAGGGCGGCGACGGCGAGGACGCCGAGCTCGGCGGCGTAAGCCAGCCAGGCGCCGCGCGAATAGGTGAAGTACAGGCACGCGCTCCCCGCGAGCAGGGTGAGCAGCCCGAGGCCCCTCAGGGCCCAGTGGCGGAAGGCCACGACTCCGGCCGCCGCGAGGGGCAGGATCGGAACCAGGTATCCGCCGAGCAGGTTGGGGTTCAAGAGGGTGCCGTAAACCCGCGTCAGCTGGATCTCGGACTCGGCATCATCCCAGAGGGCCAGGGGAGGCACGTCGATCGTCCACTGGTAGACCCCGTAGAGCGACTGCGCCAGGGCCGCCACGAGCAGGGCGGCCAGCACCGGGACCCAGGCTTCCTTGCGCGCCAGCACACCCCGGAAGGCGTAGAAGGCCATCCAGAAGACGACGAGCTTGGCGAGCCCCTTGAGGCTCAAGATCAGGTAAGGCGAGAAGGCCGCCGCGACGAGCGTGAGGGCGACCATGGCCAGGAAGGGAAGGTCGAGGGCGGTATGGTCCCGGTCGTGGGGCGGGTGGGTCACCGCCTTGAAGGCGAAGGCCGCGAAGGCGACGAGGACCAGGAGCGCATTCAGGCCGGTGCCGACGTAGGGCGAGGCCAGAAGGAGGAGCGCGACGCTCAGGACGGCGAAGGCCGGGGCGAGGCGGGCGGCCAGAGAAGAGGCCATGAGGGGTTGCAGGAAGCGATCGAGGCCCGCCCGGGAGGCCCGCAGGGCCCGGACCGGAAGCGAGGTGCGGAGAGTTTCGGACCACGCGCCCTCGCACGTCATCAAGCCCAGGGCCGCCATGGTCGAGACGAGCCATGCGGGGGCGTGCTCGGCCGGTGCCGCGGGCGCCCCCCCCAGGGGATAGCGTTCGGGGTGGGTCGCCATTTAGAGCTTGGGCTGCGAGACGACGCGGACGTCCACGATGGAGCCCCGCAGGCGGTACTTGAAGCCTTCGACCTCGATCGGCACGCCGACCTTGATCTTCTGGCCACCCATGATGACGGCGTCCTCGGTGAACTGCGCCTTCTCCCGAACGGTCAGGACCACGTCCTTGCCGAAGGGCTCGGAGGGATCGGGGTAGGCCTTCACGCCCCCGGGAGCCGGCATGGTGATCATCTTGGGGGTGACCTTGACGCCCACGATCTTCAGGGAGGCGTGAGGCTGGTTGCGAATGGTGATGAAGGTCGAATCCCCGACCTTGAACATGCTCGGATCGGAGATGGAGCCGCGGAAGAAGAGGTCGACCTCGGCCGTTCCCTCGCCCTTGAGGACCTGATTGACTCCGGCGTTTCCGGTGCGGGCCAGGACCACGCCGAGGGCGGAAACGAAAACCACTACCAATAGAAGCAGGTCGAGGACGTTGACCCGTCCGAACAGCTTACCTTGCGCGTCGATCACCTTGGACACTCTCCTCTGGACTTCCTAAGTCGCTTTCCCCGGGGGCATGGGCCTCTGACGGGGAAACCTATTGATTTTGACGAGAATCGGGCCCCTTGGCAAGAGCATGGAAGCCCTGGCGAGCATGGAAGCCTTGGCGGGCGCGGAGGCCCGCCCCACAAACCGCAGAAAGAGCTGCCCCACAGATACCCTGTCATTCCCGCGCAAGCAGGAATCCAGTGGACGGCTGCAGCCCAGGGAGGCTACCCGAGTGACTGGATCCGTGCGACCAGGCTGGTGGTGGAGCGGCCTTCGACGAAGGGCAGGACCTTGACTTCGCCCCCCAGCGCGCGCACGAGCGGGGTCTCCGGGATGCTGTCGGGCTCGTAATCGCCGCCCTTCACGTAGAGCGAGGGACGGACCGCCTTGATGGCTTCATCCGCCGTGGGCTCGTCGAAGATCAGAACGTAATCGACGCATTCCAGGGCGGCCAATAGCTCGGCGCGCTCGTCCTGAGGCAGGATGGGGCGGCTGGGGCCCTTGAGGCCCTGAACCGAGGCATCCGAGTTGAGGCCGAGCACGAGGCGATCGCCCAGCGCCCGCGCCGCCTGCAGGTAACGGGTATGGCCCACGTGCAGCAGATCGAAGCACCCGTTCGTGAAAACCGTCGTCGAGCCGTCCTGGGCCCAGGTCTCGGCGAGGCGCTCCATCTCGGAGCGGGTCAGAATCTTGGCGCTCATCTTAAGAAAACCTCCTCGGGCATGGTCGCGAAGGTCCGCTCCATCTCCTCGACGGTCGTCGTGGAGGTCCCGAAGCGGCGGACCACGATGGACGCCGCCAGGTTGGCCAGGATGGTGGCTTCCACGTACGACGCTCCGCCGGCCAAGGCCAGGGTCAAGGTGCCGACCACGGTATCGCCCGCACCGGTCACGTCGAAGACCTCCGTCCGGTTGAAGGCCGGGATCTGGGTGATCTCCCCGGAAGCCTCGAAGACCGCGATGCCGTTGCCCCCGCGGGTGATGAGCACGGACTGGGCCTCGGTCAGCTCCAGGAGGCGCTTGCCGGCGCGCTTGAGCGAATCCTGGTCGATGATGGGGAAGCCCACCACGCCCTCGGCCTCGGGTTGGTTGGGGGTCAACGCCGCCACGCCCTTGAAGACCGAGAGGTCGCCCTGCGCGTCCACCGTCACCAGCTTGCCGTGCCGGCGAGCCAGCTCGAGCGCCGCCGCGATGATCCGCGGGGTCAGGACGCCGTTGCCGTAGTCCGAGATCAGCAGGCCGTCGATCTCGGGAATCCGCTCCTCCAGCACCGCGATCACCGCGTCCTCGAGCTCCGGCGACAGCGGGTCATGCGACTCGCGGTCCACGCGCACGATCTGCTGGGTGACCGATTGCTGGGACGAGGCCGAGATGCGGGTCTTGGTGGTGGTCGGCCGGTCGGGGTCGATCACCACGCCGGAGGTGTCGATGCCGCGCTCCAGCAGGGATTGGGCCAGGGTCTCCCCCGACGTGTCCTCCCCGAAGACGCCCACGACTTCGACCCGCCCGCCGAGGCTCGCCATGTTGGCGGCGGCGTTGGCCGCTCCCCCGGGAACCACGTCCGTGGCCCGGTGGCGCAGGATGAGCACCGGAGCCTCGCGGGAAATCCGGGTGACCTCGCCGTTGAGGAACTCGTCGGCGATCAGGTCGCCGAGCACCAGAACGCGGGTCTTCTCGAACCCATGGAGGATCTGGGAAAGGGTAGTGGCATTGATCATGTTGCTAATCCTCGACAGCAGCGGCGGCTTGCCACTGCCCGCTGGCCTTGGCGCGCAGGTAGGCCTCGATGAAGCCATCGAGGTCCCCATCCATGACGGTGGCGACGTTTCCGACCTCATGGCCGGTCCGGTGGTCCTTGACCATCTGGTAGGGGTGGAAGACGTAAGACCGGATCTGGTTGCCCCAGGCCGCCTCCGAGTACCCTCCGCGCAGCTCGGCGAGCTTCTTGGCATGCTCTTCCTGATGGCGCTCGAAGAGCTTGGCCGTCAGGATGCGCATGGCGGTCTCGCGGTTCTGGTGCTGGGAGCGCTCGTTCTGACAGGCCACCACGATGCCCGAGGGCAAGTGCGTGATGCGGACGGCGGTCTCGACCTTGTTGACGTTCTGGCCGCCGGCGCCTCCCGAGCGGAAGGTATCGATCTTGAGGTCGTTGGGGTTGATCTCGACATCCCCCGCATCCGCCACCTCCGGCGAGACCTCGACCGAGGCGAAGGAGGTCTGGCGCTTGGCGTTGGAGTTGAAGGGAGAGATGCGGACCATCCGGTGCACGCCCTTCTCGGCGAGCATGCGCCCATAGGCGTAAGGACCGGTCACGATGATCGTGGCGCTCTTGAGCCCCGCTTCTTCACCGGGGGACATGTCCACCAGCTCGACCTTGTAGCCGCGCTTCTCGGCCCAGCGGGTGTACATCCGCAGCAGCATCTGGGCCCAGTCCTGGGCATCCGTGCCGCCGGCGCCCGCGTTGATCGAGAGGATCGCGGGGCTCTGGTCGTACTCGCCGCCCAGCAGCTGCTCCATCTCCCAGTCGCCCAGGGTCTCGCGCAGCGTGGAGAGACCGGCTTGGATCTCGGGAAGGACGGAATCATCCCCCTCGTCGAGCCCCATCTCGATCAGGACCTCGAGGTCCTCGCTCAGACGCGTCCAGGTATCCAGGCGCTCCGCCTGGGCCTTCACCGCGTTCAGTTCCTGCATGACCTTTTGCGCCGCAGCGGAATCACTCCAGAAGTCCGGGTCGAGGGTCCTCCGCTCGAGTTCCGCCACCCGTCGACTCAGACGGTCCGGGTCAAAGATGCCTCCTGGCTTCATCGATGCGCTCCCGAAGGGCGCCGAGCTCGGCCTTGCAGTCCTGCAGCATGAAAAACTCCCTCATAGACGGCCCGCAACGCCACAGAAGCGCTCAAAGGCGGGCGAACAGACTTACTCTACCGAAAAAGGGGACGATTTGAAAGACCCGCGGCGGGTCGCCACGGGTCTTTCAGCGGATGGGTTAGGCGTTGCCCTGTTCGTCGATTCCCTCGGGGCCGAACGCGGCCATGTTGTGGATCATCGGCGGCGCCATGGGGGGCACGTCGTAGACCACCTGGATGTGGAAGGCCTGCTTGATCAGGTCATGCTGGATGGCCTTCAAGAGGTCCTGGAAGAGGTCATAGGCCTCGCGCTGGTACTCGCGCAGGGGATCCTTCTGGCCGTAGGCCCGCAGCCCGATACCGTCGCGCAGGGCGTCGATGTCGTGGAGGTGCTCGATCCACTTGGAGTCGATGATCCGCAGCATCAGGTAGCGCTCGATCTGGCGCATCATCTCCGCGCCCATGGTCGCTTCCTTGGCCTGGTAGGCATCGAGCGCCTGCTCGACCATGAAGGACTTGAGCGCCTCGGGCGACGGGCAGTCCTCGAACTCCTTGACGCTGATCTGGCCCAGCAGCGGGGCGTAATCCGCCGCCGAGGCGTGGAGGCCGTGGAAGTCCCACTCGTCGCGGCTGACGTTGGAGTTGGCGTACTGGTCGACCAGGTCTTCCATGACCCGCTTGATCATCTGCTGGACGTTGGCCTGCATGTCGGCGCCCTCGAGCACCTTGCGGCGCTCGGCGTAGATGATCTCGCGCTGCTTGTTCATGACGTTGTCGTACTCGAGGACCTGCTTACGGATGTTGAAGTGGTAGACCTCGACCTTCCGCTGGGCTCCCTCGATGGCCTTGGTGACGAGACCGGACTCGATGGCCTCCTCCTCGGGAACGTTCATGCGATCCATGAGCTTGGAGATGCGATCGCCGCCGAAGAGGCGCATGAGGTCGTCCTCGAGCGAGAGGTAGAAGCGGGTGGTGCCGGGGTCGCCCTGACGGCCGGCGCGGCCGCGCAGCTGGTTGTCGATGCGGCGGCTCTCATGGCGCTCGGTGGCGATGATGTGAAGGCCGCCCATCTCCAGGACCTTCCGCTTCTCCTCGGCGCAGATCCGGGTGGCTTCCTCGATGGCCGCCTGAAGCTCGGCTTCGGGGGCCTCCGCGGGGTTGATGCCCTTGTCGAGGAGCATGTCCATGGCGAGCCCCTGCGGGTTGCCGCCGAGGATGATGTCGGTCCCGCGGCCGGCCATGTTGGTGGCGATGGTGATCGCTCCCAGACGTCCTGCCTGCGCGACGATCTTGGCTTCTTGCTCGTGGTACTTGGCGTTGAGGACCGAGTGGGGGACGCCGCGCTGCTTGAGAATCTCCGAGAGGAACTCGGACTTCTCGATCGAGACGGTGCCCACCAGGACCGGACGGCCCTGCTTGTAGGCTTCCTGGATGTCGTCGGCCACCGCATTGAACTTGGCCTTGACGGACTTGTAGACCACGTCGGAGAGGTCCTTGCGCTGGACTGGCTTGTTGGTGGGGATGACCGTGACTTCGAGGTTGTAGATCTTGCCGAACTCCGCTTCCTCGGTGGCCGCGGTCCCCGTCATGCCGGCGAGCTTGTCGTACATGCGGAAGTAGTTCTGGAAGGTGACGGTCGCGAGCGTCTGGGTCTCGTTCTGGATGGGCACGCCCTCCTTGGCCTCGATGGCCTGGTGGAGGCCGTCCGAGTAGCGACGTCCCACCATGAGGCGGCCGGTGAACTCGTCGACGATCACGACTTCCATGTCGCCGTTCTCGGGGTTCTGGCGGACCACGTACTCCCGGTCGCGCAGGTAGATTTCCTTGGCGCGCAGGGCCTGGGTCACGTGGTGAGCCAGTTCGGGGTTAGCGGCATCGTAGAGGTCCCGCACGCCGAGCAGCTTCTCAGCCTCGGTGATGCCGTCCTCGGACATGATGACGTTCTTGGCCTTCTCGTCGAGGGTGTAATGGGCCTCGCGCTGCAGGCGGGTCACGATCTGGGCGATCTTCGAATAGAGCGAGATGTCCTGCTCGATCTGCCCCGAGATGATGAGGGGGGTCCGGGCTTCGTCCACCAGGATCGAGTCGACCTCGTCGACGATCGCGTAGTGGAGGCCGCGCTGCACGCAGTCCTCGAGGGACTGGGCCATGTTGTCGCGCAGGAAGTCGAAGCCGAGCTCGTTGTTGGTGGCGTAGGTGATGTCGGCGCCGTAGGCGATCCGGCGCTGGTGGGGGAAGAGGTGGTTCTGGATCAGGCCGACCTCGAGCCCGAGGAAGCGGTGGATCTGGCCCATCCACTCCGCGTCGCGCTTGGCGAGGTAGTCGTTGACGGTGACGACGTGGACGCCCTTGCCCGGAAGGGCGTTGAGGTAGGCGGGCAGGGTGGAGACCAGGGTCTTGCCTTCACCGGTGCGCATCTCGGCAATGTTGCCGCGGTGGAGGTAGATGCCGCCGATCATCTGGACGTCGAAGTGACGCATCCCGAGGACGCGCCGGCCCGACTCGCGCACGGTGGCGAAGGCTTCCGGCAACAGGGAGTCGAGCGGAGCTCCGTTGGCGAGGCGCTGGCGGAATTCGGCGGTCTTCCCGCGCAAATCCTCATCAGAGAGCCTCACCATCTCCTCTTCCAAGGAGTTGATGCGCTGCAGAATGGGACGAACGGATTTGATCTTGCGCTCGTTGGCGTCGCCCAGTACCTTGCCCAGTAGCTTCAACATGTCGATAACGCCCTAGTCCTTCCGGGGAAATGTCTTCCCTGCGTCCAGTCGCATGCCCGGAATGGCTTCCGGGCGATGGGGTTGATGATTTAAAGCCTCATCATACCATGGGAGAAAGCGGCACAAGCGCCGTCGGGTTGCGGCCTCCAAAGCGGGCCTCGCAGGGTGCTTGGCGATGCCCCTCGAACGTCCCCACGACACGTCTGAGAGGCTGGCCCTGGGGGCCTTTGCGGCCGATCATCGCCGGGAGGCCGCCCGTTGACCCCTGGCCGCTAATGGAGTATGCTATCTCCTCGTCTGATTAAACAGGTCCGATGGTGGGCAACCCCATGCCTACCGGGATCGGCGCGAGGAGCTCTCATGAAAGCCAATATCCATCCCGTCTACAACCAGGTGAACGCCTCCTGCGTTTGTGGCAACACCTTTAAGACCGGTTCGACCAAGAAGGAAATCCGGACCGAAATTTGCTCGGCCTGCCACCCCTTCTTCACCGGCACCCAGAAGATCGTCGACACGGAAGGCCGCGTCGAGCGCTTCATGAAGAAGTACAACCTGAACGCCAAGGGTCAGAAGAAGGCTTAAAGCGCCAGGAATTCTACGAGGCGGAGCCGAAAGGTTCCGCCTTTGTCATTCAAAGGACTTGCCATGACCCGCGACACCGCGATTCCCCCGAACCTCGATCCGCTCACGGACACCATCCCCCTGCTCAATCACGGCTACATCAAGTACATCGCCCACCTCGGCGACGATCTCACGCCGCTCGAGGCGGCCCGCATGAGCACCGGCAACCCCACGGGCGCCGATCCCGCCAAGGACGCCGCCACCCGGGACTACCTCTGGCGCCACGCCCATGCCACTCCCTTCGAGATGGCGGTCCTGCAGATCGAGGTCCAGTGCCCGCTCTTCGTTCGCTCCGAGTGGCACCGCCACCGGACCCAGAGCTACAACGAAGCCTCGGGACGGTACATGGAGATGCCGGACATCCAGTACATGCCCGAGTCCGATCGGCTCCAGCCACAGTCCCTGACCAACAAGCAGGGCTCCGAGGGCGCGCTCTCCCCCGAGCTGCGCGCGGAGATGCTGGAGCGGATGAACGCCGAGCAGCGCCTGGTGCGCGAGAACTACGAGTGGTACCTGGAGCAGGGCCTGGCCCGCGAAGTCGCCCGCATCAACATGCCGCTCAGCCAGTACACGCGCTTCCGCGCCCAGGCGAATCTTCGCAACTGGATGCACTTCCTCAACCTGCGCATGGCTCCCAATGCCCAGTACGAGATCCGGGTCTACGCCAACGCCCTGGCCGAGATCATCCGCAAGCTCTGGCCCGAGACCTGGGCCGTCTTCGAGGAGCACACGCTCAAGGCCACGTCCTTCAGCAAATCCGAGCGCTCGGTGCTCACCGACCTGCTGGAAATGGCCTTCGCGGGCCTGACCCCCGAGGAGCGGGAGGCGAAGGTCGCCGAGATCGCGGGCGATCGCCTCTCCAAGGGCCGGCTTCGCGAATTCGTCACCAAGCTCTCCTGATCATTCCCACCGAACCCCTCCCCCGTTCGCCCGCGACTTGCCCGCGGCGGCGGGCGGCGGGGGACGGTCGACTCCCGCGGCGGAGGTTCGGTATGATGGTGCCATGCGAAACCTATTGATCCTGACGCTGCTCGTCACCGCCGGCTGCCAGAAGGCCGAGCCTCAGTCCACCCCGGCCCGACGTTACGAGGCCGAGCGCATCAAGACGCTCACCCACGACACCGATCTGATCGCCCCCAAGGCCAACGGTGCGGCTGATCTTCGCTCGGCCGGCGAGGCGCTTCGCGGCCCGGCATCGCCCTCGACGTCGCCATAGCCCACGAATCGAACCTTGCGGAGCCTCCCCGGACGGCGCATCATGCTTCGCATGCCGAGTCTTGGGGGCAGCCTCGCTCCCGGGATCCGGGCCGCGAGCGCGACGACGGCATGGAGGGCAGCATGAGCCAAAGCGCTTCCGAGGTTTCCCGTATCTCCCCCACCCGGGTGAAGGAGTGCCTGGACGCGGGTGAGGCGATCTTCATCCTGGACGCGCGCCCCCGGCGCGACGACCGCCAGATCCCGGCCTCCTTCTGGTTCGATCCCATGGACATCCTCAAGGCCGATCGCATCTTGCTCTCGGCGCGCAAGGATCAGCTGATCGTGACGTACGATGACAGCCCGGACGAGGAGCTGAGCGCCCAAGTGGCCGAGAAGCTCATCGGGCAAGGGTATCGGAATGCCCACCCGCTCCAGGGGGGGATGAGCGCATGGAAATCGGCGGGCCTGTCGATCGAGCCCAGGCCCGTGGAGACGCTGATCGGAACGGAGTGAGCCTCCCGCCTGCATCGTCGGCGTCCGCGGCTCGTGAGCAGTCCATAGCCTGCTTCGTCATGGATCCCAGAAACATGGAATAATAGGGGTAGCCAGCTTCCGCTCATGCCCTGCGCCTGGAAAGGACCCCACGATGGCTGCTCCCAACCCTACCCTGCGGCGTCCCGCAAACCTCACGGCCGACTACGTCCAAACCACGTTCGACGACCTCCTCGCCCAGCTCAAGGCCATGCCCGACGAGCCTGCGGACTGGGAGGCGTTCTTCCTCCGCTGGAACGCGTTCAAGAAGGTCCTCGCCGGGGAATCGTCCCGCCGTCACTACCGTGAAGCGCAGAACACCCAGGACACCCAGGCCGAAGAGGCAGTCCGGTACTTCCGCGAGCAGATTCAGCCCATCGCCGAAGTCGTCAACGCCAAGGTTCGCGAGATCCTGCTGGCCTCCCAGCATCGTGACCACCTGGAAGCCCGCTTCGGGAAGCTCCTCTTCCGGTACTTCGAGCTCGAACAAGAATCCTTCGCCGCAGTGAACATCCCCCTGGTCATCGAGGAAGGGGAGATCGGAGCCGACTACCAGAAGGTGCTCGGTTCGGCCCAGATTCCGGTCGGTGACGAGATCCTGACCCTGCCCCGGGCCCGCGCCCGCTTCAGCGATCCCGACTCCGCGGTTCGCAAGGAAGCCTGGCTCGCCGTCGCCCGCTGGATCAACGCGAAGGCTCCCGAGCTTCACGGCTTCTACTCCGAGCTGGTCGCACGCCGCCACCAGCGCGCCCGGAACCTGGACGAAGCCAACTTCATCCCCATGGGCTACCGGGGCATGTACCGCACGGACTACGGCCCCGCTCAGGCCGCGGCCTTCCGCGAGGGCATCCTCCGCCACGTGGTGCCCCTGGCCGCCAAGATCCGCAAGATGCAAGCCAAGGCCCTGGGCGCCGAAACCGTGAGGCCCTGGGACATGAGCTACTTCCCCGGCTTCTCGCTCTCGCCCACGGTGGCCCCCATCGAAACCCAGCTCGCGAACGCCGAGAAGCTCTTCGGTCGGATGCACCCGAAGCTGCTGGCCCACTTCCAGCGGATGGTCGCGGAGAAGCTGATCGACCTCGAGAACCGCCCCGGCAAGCAGCCCGGCGCCTTCTGCACCACCTTCGATGACGAGGGGCTGGTCGCCATCCTCTGCAACAGCACGGGCGCCTCGGAGGATATCGGAACCCTCAACCACGAGATGGGACACGCCTTCCAGGCCTGGGAATCCGGCTGGATCGAGCCCCTGGAGCTTCGCTGGCCCACCTCTGACGCCGCCGAGATCCACTCGATGGGCATGGAGTTCCTGGCCCTGCGCGAGATCGAGGCCTACTTCACGCCGGAGGACGCCGCGAAGTTCCGCCAGCTCAAGCTGATCGAAACGGTGGTGCTCTTGCCCTACATCGCCACCGTCGACGCCTTCCAGCACTGGGTCTACGAGAACCCCGCGCATACCGCCGAGGAGCGCGACGCCGAGTGGTGCCGGATCTGGGACACCTTCATGGTGGGAGTCGACTGGGAGGGCGTCGAGGAGTACAAGCCGGCGCGCTGGAAGTATCAGGCCCACATCTACGAATCGCCCTTCTACTACATCGATTACGGCATCGCCGAATCGGGCGCCATGCAGCTCTGGCGGAAGGCGCAGGACGATCACGACCGGACCATGGAGATCTACCTGAAGCTCTGCCATATCGGCGGCACCCAGTCGGTGCTGGACATCTTCCAGTCGGGCGAGCTTCAGAGCCCCTTCGATCCGGACGTCTTCAAGCCGCTGATGGAAGCGTGCGCGGCCGAACTGGGCCTGTAATTTTCCGCTAATTGTCCCCCCTTGACGGGGGGACGGCCGGCGCAGCCGGCAGGGGGGTGTTGGCCGGCGTAGCCATGGCGTTCCTCGCAATAAGGAACCTGGGAGCAGTAACACCCCCCTCGGCTTCGCCGGTCCCCCCGTCGAGGGGGGACAAATTAGGGAAGATTACAGAGAGATCCACTCGTGGCGAATCTCTCCGGGACTCAACTCCAGGATGCCCACCGACGGGGGAGTCCCATCGTAGGAATACGCGGCGCTCGAGGGGCAGAAAGCCTTGATCCGACCCGCGTCCTCCCAGCAGCGGCGATGCACATGGCCGAAGAGGACGAGATTCGCGTCCATCGCCTCGGCATGGGCGACCAGGTCGACCAGCGATCGCTTCACGCCGTAGAGGTGGCCGTGGGTGAGCAGGACGGTCCAGCCTTCGATCTCGATGACCTTCTCGGGGACCACGCTCAGGGGCAGGTCGGCGTTGCCCAGGACCTGGATGACGGGAGTCGGCTGCATGAGGCAGAGCTTCTGGCCGTCGTTGAACCCGTCGCCCAGGTGAACGATGAGATCGCAGGCCGCGCCCAGGTCCGCGATTCGATGGAGCGGGGCTTCGCCGTGGGTATCGCTAACGACGAGCAGTCGCATGCTGGAGCGCCTCGACCAGCAAAGCGGCAGCCTTGGCGCGGTGCGAGTGAACGTTCTTCTCCTCGGGCGTGAGCTCGGCGAAGGTCTTGTCCAGGGACGGCACGTAGAAGACCGGGTCGTAACCGAAGCCATGCTCTCCGCGGGGCTCGTGGAGAATCCGGCCGCTCACCATGCCCTCGACCGTCAGCTCGTCGCCGCCCGGCCAGGCCAGGACCAGAGCGCAGTGGAAGCTTCCGCCACGCTCGGCGTCGGGGACGCGCGCGAGCTCCCCCAGGAGCTTGCGATTGCGATCGGCATCCGTGGCGTTGGCTCCGGCGTAGCGGGCCGAATGCACTCCGGGGCGCCCATCGAGGGCATCCACCGAGAGGCCGGAATCATCCGCCAGGGTCGGCTCGCCAAGCAGGCGCGCGTAAGTCCGGGCCTTGAGCCGGGCGTTCTCGCGGAACGTCTCTCCGGTCTCGTCCACCTCGATGGCATGCGGAGGCATCACCAGTTCGACGGGGGAATCGGCGAGCATCCGCTGGAGCTCGTCGAGCTTGTGGCGGTTGGTCGTGGCGAGCACGACGCGCAGTTTCTTCTGGGTCACGATTTCTTTCCTCGGCGGGGGCTCCGCGCCACCCGATAGGCCTTGATGACGTCCGAGATCCGCCCGATGGTCGCCAGCACCCGGTTGAGATGGGCCATGTCGACCACCTCCAGGATCAGGGTGATGACCACGATCTTGTCCTTGGCGGGACGGACCTTCACCGTGCGGATGTTGGTCTTGGTATCGGCAATCTTGATGGTGATGTCCTTGAGGATGCCCACCCGGTCGATGACCTCGACGGCCACTTCCACCGGGTAGCTCGCCTGGCTGGTGTTGGCTCCCCACTCGACGGCGAGGCGCCGCTCGGGCTCCACGGCCAAGAGGTTCGGACAGTCCGAGGCATGCACCGAGATGCCCCGTCCCCGGGTCACCGTGCCCATGATGGCTTCACCCGGCACCGGAGCGCAGCACTTGGAGAGGTTGAGCAGCATGCCGGCATCCCCGTTGACCAGGATGCCGGTACCACGGCGCTCCTTGGTGGGAAGCTTGGTGCTGAACTGCTCGGGGGTCACTTCCGGCTGGGGCAGGAAGTCCAAGCGGATCCGGTTGGCGACCTGCAAGGCCGTTCGCTCTCCGTAGCCGA
The DNA here is from genome assembly GCA_036676495.1 of Candidatus Sericytochromatia bacterium. GTDB lineage: Bacteria > Cyanobacteriota > Sericytochromatia > S15B-MN24 > UBA4093 > UBA4093. The sequence goes on along the minus strand of JAKFCT010000082.1, from coordinate 37,513 downwards.
CCGCCGCCAGCAGGTCGTCGAAGTTCGAGTAGTTGAACTTGTCGGCGAGCTGGGTTTCCTTGCCCAGCTTGAGGAACTGGTCGAGCGAGTCTTTTCCGAGCTCGCGCTCCAGCACGTCCCGGCCGGTCTGGATATTCTCCTCGCGGCGCTGCTTCTTGAACCAGGCGCGAATCTTGTTCTTGGTGGAGTTTGCCGAGACAAAGTTCAGCCAGTCCAGAGAGGGCTTGCTGGTCTTCGAGGTCATGATCTCGACGATGTCCCCGGTCTTGAGGCGGGTGTCGAGCGTGACGATGCGGCCGTTCACCTTGGCCCCGATGCAGCGGTTGCCGACCTCGGTATGGACCCGGTAGGCGAAGTCGACAGGGGTCGCGCCCGACGGGAGGTCGACGACGTCCCCGCGCGGCGAGAAGACGAAGACCTCCTCGGAGAACAGGTCCTCCTTGACGGTGTTGACGTACTCCTGGGAATCGCGGACCTCGCCCTGCCAGTCGAGCAGCTGGCGCAGCCAGGTGAAGGTCTGTTCGGGCTGCTGGCTCGCGGCGCCGCCTTCCTTGTAGCGCCAGTGGGCGGCGATACCGAACTCGGCGACGCGGTGCATCTCGAACGTGCGGATCTGCACCTCCACCGGCTTGCCGCCCGGCCCGATCACCGAGGTATGCAGCGACTGGTAGAGGTTGGGCTTGGGCATCGCGATGTAGTCTTTGAAGCGTCCGGGAATCGGGCGCCAGATGGAGTGAACGATGCCCAGGACCTCGTAGCACTCCTTGATGTTGTCGACCAGGACGCGCACGGCGGTGATGTCGAAGAGGTCGTTGAATTCCTTGCGGTTCTTCTCCATCTTGTTCCAGATGGAGAAGAAGTGCTTGGCGCGACCGTAGACGTTGGCGTTGACGCCGACCCGGCGGACCTCGTCCTGGATGCGGCCGACGATCTCCTCGATGTAGCGCTCGCGCTCGTCGCGCTTCTCGCCGAGGAGCTTGGCGATCTCGTAGTAGGCCTCGGGATGCAGGTAGCGCAGGGACCAGTCCTCGAGCTCCCACTTGATCCGTCCCATACCGAGTCGGTGGGCCAGCGGAGCGAAGATCTCCAGGGTCTCCTTCGAGATTTCCTGCTGCTTCTCGGCGCGCATGTGCTTGAGAGTGCGCATGTTGTGCAGGCGATCGCAGAGCTTCACCATGATCACCCGCACGTCCTGGGCCATGGCCACGAACATGCGGCGGAAGTTCTCGGCCTGGCGCTCTTCCTTGCTGGAGAAGGTGAGCTTGCCCAGCTTGGTGACGCCCTGCACGATGCGGGCGACGTCGGGACCGAAGCGCTTGGCGAGTTCTTCGGGGGTGGTGTCGGTGTCTTCGAGGACGTCATGCAGGAGGCCCGCGGCGACGGTGGCACCGTCGGCCTCGAGCTGCGCAAGGATCAGCGCCACCTCGTAGGGGTGGATGATGTAAGGCTCCTCCGACTTGCGGAACTGGCCCTCATGCATCTGGTGGGCAAAATCATAGGCGCGCTCGACGAGGTTGACCTCCTCGGGCGTCATATACTTGCTGATGGTGGTGACCAAGCTCTCGGTCGCAACCGCTCCGTTCATCAACTGACCCCAAATCTGCCGCGTTACTCACGGCTGCCACGTGAGCCGCTGGCGCTCCCGACCCCAATTCTGCCCCGTTGAGCCCCGGCGCCCCCGCGCCTCGCCTCAGCCTTGAAACCCCCAGTATACCGCAACTCATGCGCATTCCCCAGCGGGTTCGCAGGTCGCTCGTGGGAGCCTGCACATCGGCCTGCCGATCGAGCACCTGCAATTGTCGCGGAAGGGGGCGCTGCGCGGGCAGAGTTTCCTTATACCCGGCTAGCGAGGGTCTCCGACGTCCGAAGCGCCCTCGAAGGCGACCACGGGGTCGGGTGTCGCGGGAAAGACCGCATGCAGGCGCATCTGAACGCGCGCCTGTCCCTGCCAGAAGTTGAACTCCGGAGTGAAGGCGACATCGACGACCTCGGGGACCGGGTAGAGTCCGCCCATGCCGAAGCCGACCGCCTCGCGGATCTCGACCCCGTCGCGCAGCTCCAGCCAGAGGTGGGTCTTGTCCTTGCCACGCAGCTTCTGGCGCAGCACCTGGACGCGGCGCATCCCCAAACGCGGCTCGGGATTCCCCTGGCCGGTCGGCTCCAGCCACATCAATTCTCGGATGAGCTGGGGCGAGACCTCGGCGAGCGAGACCTCGGCATCTAGCAGAATCGGTCCCTGCGGACGCTCGCCCCCGGTCTGACTCCGCACGGCGTCGTTGAGCTGAGCCTTAAACGCCTCGAGACGCCCCGCTTCCAGCGCCAGGCCTGCCGCCTGGGCGTGTCCCCCGAAGCGATCGAGGTGGTCGCGGCAGGTTTCGAGTGCGGCAAAGAGATGAATGGCGTCGGGCGATCGCCCCGAGCCCTTCCAATAGTCCCCGTCGGCTCCCATCAGGATCACCGGGAGGCCGTAGGCATCCACCAGGCGCGCGGCGACGATCCCGATGATCCCGCGGTGCCAGTCCTCCTTGGCGAGGACGATGGCGGCGTCCTTTTCCAGATCGACCTCGACGGCCACCAGGGCATGCGCCTCGGCCTCGATGCGCTTGGAGGTCTCCTGACGCAGCCGGTTCAGGCGCTCCAGCTCCGCGGCGAGCACCTCGGCCTCGTCGAGGTCCTCCGCCAGCAGCAGCTTGAGAGCGACCTCGGGATGGTCCATGCGGCCCGCGGCGTTGATGCGCGGGCCAATCCGGAAGCCGATGTCCTGAGCGGCCATATTGGCGACCGAGGCCACGCCCGCGACGTCCGCGAGCGCCTTGATGCCGGGACGGGTGGCCGTGGCGATCAGGTGAAGGCCCGCTCCCACCAAAGTCCGGTTCACTCCGGTCAGGGGAGCCATGTCGGCGATGGAGCCGATGGCGACGAAGTCGAGCAGGTCCTCCACGCCGTAGGAGGGGGCGCGCTGCTCGAGGGCCGCCGCCAGGGCGAAGGCCACGCCGACTCCGGCGAGGCCGCTCATCTCGGCGGGGCATCCGCCCAGGCGAGGGTTGAGGAGGGCGTAGGGCTCGGGAAGGAGGGCCGGAGGCGTGTGGTGATCGGTCACGATGACGTCGAGGCCGAGCTCGCGGGCGTAGGCGACCTCGCGAACCGAGCTCACGCCGTTGTCGACCGTCACGATCAGGCGCGCGCCTTGATCGGCCAGCTCTTCGATGGCGTGAAGGTTCATGCCATAGCCGTCTTCGAAGCGATGCGGCAGGAAGTAGGTGACGTTGTAGCCGGCGCGCAGCAGGTAGCTGTAAAGCAGGGCGGTGCTGGTGACCCCGTCGGCGTCGTAGTCCCCGTAGACGACGACTCGTTCTCCAGCCTCCAGGGCGTCCAGCAGGCGCTCGGCGGCCGTTTCCATCCCCGGAAGGGCCCAGGGGTCGAGCAAGGACGGGTCCTGCCCGAGGAAGCGACGCGCGGCAGCGGCATCCGAAACCTCGCGAACCAGCAATAGCCGGGCGAGCAAGGGGGAGACCTTCAGGTCACGGGCGAGCAGGGAGACGTGGGCGGGATCCGCCGCTTTGAGCAGCCATGAAGAGGGAGACATGCGGGCTCCGAAGGTGGTGAAATCAGGTGGAAACAAGGGCGAGCGGGTGTCTTCTCAGTATAGCACGGGCCCCCGGCCCTCCTTCCCGGCGAGGGCGGCTCCTCCGGTAAAGGAAATTTTAGCCGAAGTTAATATCCCCATAACCGCGAACTCCCTCTTAACGGCGGATAAGCACGATCAGCCCGCAGCATTTCGGGCGACCAACGCCCTACTCCGTGGTTTCCAGCGCCTCCGGCGCGCGAACTCGGCCCGACGTTGCAGGAGGTGCCTATGCAGATGATGAACACGACCCATTCAGGGGGCTCGTACCAGTCCATGCTGGCGCAACTGCATCAGGCCGCCTCCTCGGCGGCGACGGTCCCGATCGCGGCTCCGGTCGCGATTCCCGCCCCCCCGATGATGCCGGCGCCCCAAGGCGTCGAAGCCTCGGGCCTGCTGGGCGACCTGCGGACGGCGTACGACAACCTCGTGAAGCGCCTGGCGGAGTTCGCGAAGCGGCTGCTCTCGCCCGCGCCCAAGCCGGAGCCGGCACCGCCGGAATCCGCGAAACCCGAGCCGGCCCCGGCACCTCCCGCTCCTCCCGAACCGGCGAAGCCCGCCCCGGCGCCGACCTACACCGTGCAGAAGGGGGATTCGTTGTCGGCAATCGCCAAGCGCACGCTGGGCGACGGCAACCGCTGGCGCGAGATTTACGACTTGAACCGGGACGTGATCGGCTCCAACCCCAACCTGATTCACGCGGGTCAGACGCTGAAGCTGCCCGGTGGGGCGGAAGCCCCGAAGCCGGCCCCTCCCGCGCCCCCGGCGTCGCCGCCTCCGGCGTCCGGCCCTAGCTACACGGTGAGAAGCGGGGATTCGTTGTCGGCGATCGCCGGCCGCACGCTGGGAGACAGCAATCGCTGGCGCGAGATCTACGAGCTCAACCGAGATGTGATCGGCGGCAACCCCAACCAGATCTCCGCCGGCATGACGCTGCGCCTGCCGGGTGGGGCCAACGCCTCGGCGCCGCCCTCCGCCCCGAGCAAGCCTTCCGGCAAGTGGCAATGGCCTACTTCCGGCCGCAAGACCTCGAACTACGGCCACCGCAAGCACCCCGTCACCGGAGTCCACAAGCTGCATTCGGGCATGGACATCGGCGCCGGGACGGGCACCCCAGTCCACGTGGTGCAGGGCGGCAAGGTCAGCTTCGCAGGCTGGAACGGCGGCTACGGCAACTACGTCGTGGTGGATCACGGCAACGGGCTTCAGACCGCCTATGCCCATCTCTCCAAGATCAACGTCTCGAAGGGCCAGTCGGTCGGAGCCCGGGACGTCATCGGCAAGGTCGGCAACACGGGGGTGTCGACGGGCCCGCACCTCCACTTCGAGGTCAAGAAGAACGGCAGCTTCGTCGATCCGGCCGCCTACATCGCCTGAACGCGGCTTCTCGCAATCGATGCTTGCGCGCCGAGAGCGCTTGGCGTAGAATAAAACTCTTCCGCGGCCAAGTGGCGGAATGGCAGACGCAGTCGACTCAAAATCGACCGCCCGAAAGGCGTGTGGGTTCGACTCCCACCTTGGCCACTACATGCAGTGATGCGGCTTTCAGCGATTCTTCGCCGAGGGCCGCATCACTCTTTTTTACTTCAGGGAAGGCCGAGCTGTGCCACCGGGCGCGGATCCGTTCGACCCACTACTTGACCCGCATCGGGGGCAACCGCCTGACGCTCGCAGAGGCCGAGCAGGCCATCGAGGGACGGCACGCCGAGTTCCATGGGCGCGAGCGGGACGTGGGCGAGGTCCGAACTATCGGATGGTCCTGGGCTTGTTCGCCAAACGGGAGACCATCACCACCGCCGACATGGCGAAGCTCCTGGGCCTCTCCGACCGGATGGCCCGGAACCTCAGCTGGAATGGGTCGAGGCCGGTTGGTTGGTCGTACTGGAGGCCTCCCTCCGATCGCGTGCATTCGGATTATCGGAAATTTATCGGCAATCCATCGGCGGTTTATCGGCAATGGATGAGTAGAGAGGCCCCTTAGTGTGAGGATCCCCCGGTTCTTGGTCAACTTCTCACTCCCCAAGGGTGGCCATGGCCTACTACGGGTAAATTGACGATACCCCTTGGACGATGAGGACTCGGAAGGCGATGCAGCAGACGATCCAGCAGCTGATCTTGAAACAACTGGACGGAGCCAATGGCCCCATGTGTGACGACTGCCTCGCCAAACGAGGTCCCCTGAAACAACGCCAGGATGCCAATCGCGAGGGCAGAAAACTCCTCATCAAAGGGCTGATTTCGAAAGAGGCTGGCCGCTGCGCCTATTGCGGCTCTACGAAGTTGGTTAGCTGGCTGACTCATCAAGTCCCGAACGCTAAGCCAGCTGAAAACCAATCGATACCCCGGTTGATTGCTCCGTCCCCTGTAGACATTTCCACGCCTCGAGAACCTGTTGCCCCAGTTCTCCCAGACTCACTCCCCGACCCAATGTCGCTCACCTTGCCGACTCTCCATACGGCATTCGAGTTCACCTGGGAACCGATCCTCGAAGATGGCCTCAACGCCTACCGCTTCCCGACCAAGGTGTCGAAATGGATGCGAGTCAATCTTGAGCAGCCAGCGATCTACCGATGGGTGCCGTTTCGTGAAACCCCGGGTGACCTTGGTCAGCTCTACATCGGGGAAACCGTGAACTTGCCGAGGCGGATCGGGAATTACCTCAATCCCTACCCGCGGCAACAGACTTCCTGGCGACTTAACAAGCTCTTTGAAGGCTTCATCCAGGAGGGAATATCCATCAGCCTCGATGTCCTACGCTTCCAGCCCTTCAATTTGGGCGAGGCCAGCATCTCGGAATCCGACCTCGACGACAAGCTCATCCGCAGGTTCATCGAACACATGCTTGCCAGCTACTATCGGAAGTCAGGTTGGATACTCATCAACGCGTGACACGGCTGAAGTGACCATCAAGACCAGAACCAAATTGTCTACGATTCAAACTCCGACCGCTCAGTCCCGTAGTAGACGTGAGGAAGGCCGGCGCGTTCCCCACACTCCCCGAGAAACCGGGCGTGGACCTTCTCGGCCACCCTACGCGACGGCAGGTTCTCGACGTTCATCAGCGAGATGATCCGATCGCAACTCGTGTTACGGAAGCCCCACTCGAGGCACGCTCGGGCAGCCTCCGTAGCGAGCCCCTTGCCCTGGTACTCTCGCTGGATGTGATAGCCGATCTCCAGCTCCTCACGGCCCTGGACGGTCTGTAGGGTAAGCCCGCAATCGCCAACTACTCCACCGGTCTCCTTCAGGACGACGGCCCATAATCCGAATCCATAGGTCCGGTAGCGCTCCTGGCTCCGATGCACCCACCCCTCGACGCCCTCGCGGGTATAAGGGGCAGGGTAGTACCTCATGGCGACCGAATCCCCGAGCACCTTCAGCAGGGGCTCGACGTCAGCATCGGTCATCTCGCGGAGGATGAGCCGGTCGGTCTCGAGAATGGTCTTCGGTCTCGGGCTGGCTCCGAAGTCAGGGCTCGCTGTCATACCTGCCAAGCCACAATGCGCCCCGACTCATCGAGCTTCCAGAAGGGGTTCCAGGCGATCTCCCAGACATGGCCATCCGGATCGGCGAAGTACCCACAGTACCCACCCCAGAAGACCTTATGAGCAGGCTTGAGCATCGTTGCCCCTGCGGCAATCGCTTCGGACAAGATTCGGTCCACTTGCTCAGCCGAGTCCACGTTGAAGGCGAGCGACATCGCGCTTGACCCTGCGGTTACAGGTGGCAGGCCGGTATCAGAGGCAAGGCCCTCGAAGCCGTAAAGGGCAAGACCGAACCCTCCGAGGTCATAGAAGGCGACGCCCTCATGATCCCCGGGTACGGGCTTCCAACCCATCCCAGATTCGTAGAAGCGACGCGACCGAACAAGGTCCGCGACGCCAAGCGTGATGAGTGTGAGACGTTGTTCCATCCGATCGACTCCACTGCCCAATCAGAGAAGCGATTCTTCTGACGCTCGAACCGTCCCAAGGAACGACTCGACATCCTCCGGAAGCCACAGAACCTCAATCGGATCGGCTTCCGGCATTAGCAACTCTCCTGCCCACAAAGGACGATGTGACCGCACTGCAAGGGCATGGTAGCACGCGAGCACTCCCACTGTCCCCTCGCCCCCGGTGAGTTTGGCTCAGTCTCATGGGCGACATGCTTGCTCCTCAACGACCTATAATAAACAGCGGACGCTCGCTTGCATCGCGAACGCACTCGGCGTCGTGGTCCCCATCGCCGACCGTCACTTCCGGGCAGCAATAACGCTTGGGTTCATGCCGATGTACAGATTCAAGATAGGTTCCAACGCCAAGGGAGGTCCCTGAACCATGAAGACACCTCGTCCCCGTTGCTCCGTGTTCATCGCCGTCAGCCTCGACGGCTACATCGCCCGCCCCGACGGCGGCATCGACTGGTTGCACAGCGTCGAGATGCCGGGCGAGGACTACGGCTACCAGAAGTTCTTCGACTCGGTGGACGCTCTGGTCCTCGGGCGAAACTCCTACGACGTGGTGCTCGGCTTCCCGGAATGGTACTACCCCGGCAAGCGCTGCATCGTCCTCACCCATCGGCCGGCGGAGTCCCGGCACGGCGAGGAGTTCTACTCCGGTGACGTGGAAACCCTCGTCCAGCAGCTCGGCGAGACGGGAGTTCGGCGGCTGTACGTCGACGGCGGGGTGGTCATCCAGCAATTCCTCAAAGCGGGCCTGATCGACGACATGACCATCTCAGTCATCCCCATCCTGCTGGGAAGCGGCATCCGCCTCTTCGCGGGTGGAGAGCCCGAGCAAGCCTTGAAGCTGGAGAGCAGCCAGTCATGGTCGTCCGGGCTGACGCAGCTCCGTTACGTGGTGGATAGACGTCTCGCCGGGGAATAACCCGCCCCTCTCGCCAGGAGATCCCGATGCCCGACATGCTTTCCCTCAAGGCGCTCAACCGTGCGACCCTCGCGCGACAGATGCTGCTCGCCCGGGAAGCCACCTCCGCCCTCGACGCCATCAGCCGCCTGGGCGGCATGCAGGCCCAGGTGCCGAAGCCGCCTTTCCTGGGCCTGTGGTCACGGCTTTCCGGCTTCCGCCGCGAGGAGTTGCTGGGCATGCTTCACCGCCGCGAGGTCGTCCGGGCCACCGCGATGCGCGCCACCCTCCACCTCATGACCGCCGCCGACTACCGGGCGCTCCGCCCGGCCCTCCAGCCGGTGCTGAGCGCCGCCATGGCCTCGGTGCTGCGGCAGCGCGCCGGAACCCTCGACCTGCGGGCCCTCGTCGAAGCCGCCCGCAACTTCCTCGAAGCGGAACCCCGGACCTTCACCGAGCTGCGCGCGCACCTCATGGAGCGCTTCCCCGAGGGCGATGAACGCGCCATGGGCTACGCCGTGCGCATGCACCTTCCGCTCGTCATGGTCCCCAATGACTCGCCCTGGGGCTTCCCCGCCGATGCCGGCTTCACCCCCGCCGACGCGTGGCTCGGTGAGCCCCTCGAAGGCTCGGAGGAGCCCTTTGAACTGGTCCGCCGCTACCTCGCGGCCTTCGGGCCCGCCACGGTGACCGATGCACAGGTCTGGTCGGGGCTCAAAGGTCTCAAAAGCACGTTCGAAGCCTTGAGAGGCGAGCTCGTGACCTTCCGCGACGATCGCGGGCGCGAACTATTCGATCTGCCGGACGCTCCCCGCCCCTCCGAGGAAACCGACGCTCCCGCCCGGTTCCTGCCGGAGTACGACAACCTGGTCCTCGCCCACTCCGACCGCAGCCGGATCATCGCCGAGGCGTACCGCCCCAAGATCGTCACGGCCAACTTGAAGGTCCTGGCCACGTTCCTGGTCGACGGAGTTGTCGCGGGAACCTGGAAGGTGACCCGGAAGGGAAAGGCCGCCACGCTCACCCTCGAGCCCTTCGAGGCCCTGTCGGGGCCAGCCCGCGATGCCCTCGCCGAAGAGGGGCTCCAGGCGCTGCGATTCTCCGAGGAGGACGCCCAGTCCTTCGACCTGAAAGTCGAGCCGCCGCAAGCGTAACCGCCTCAAGCACGCGCCCTGCTTTTCGTGGAGGGGATTGCCATGGTATTAATGAATAAAGAATTCACTATTCACTAAACGAGGGGGAGCGATGGCCCAGATGCTCAAGGACGAGGTGGAGGCGCGGATCCGCGCGGCGGCCCTGGAGGTCTTCGCCCAGCTCGGGTTCGAGCGGGCGACGATGGCCACGATCGGGAACGTCGCCCAGGTCTCGACCGGCAATATCTACCGCTACTACCGCAACAAGGAAGCTCTCTTCGACGCCCTCCTCAGCGAGGCCTTCGCCGGCCGGTTCGTCGAGCTGCTTCGCCAACGCGCCGAAGCCCTCAAAGGAATCGACGATCTCCAGCGCCTGGACGAGGGCGATCGCTACCACCTGCTCTCCGAGGAATTGCTCGTCTTCTGCCTGTCCAACCGTCTCCAAGTCGTCATCCTGCTCGCCCATTCCCAGGGGACCCGCCATGACGCCGTTCCCGAAAAGGTCGTCCAAACCCTCGTCGAGGTCGCTTTCGCCCACTACCACGCCCTCGCCCCGTCCAAGCAAGGCCCCGAACCTTCCCGCGCCATCCTCGAGCTGATCTACCGGAACTTCGTCAGCGCCATGGTGGCCATCCTGAGCCAAAACTCCCCGGAAGCCGCCCTCCGCGAGGCGATCGCCGAGTACTCCGCCTACCACCTGAGCGGCCTGACGGCCTTGTTCAGCCGGCGCCCCGCCTAAGGCCACCCGAGCCCTCCTTCAAAGAAAGGCGGCACGCATGCACCTCCCCGCACTCATCCAGGAAAACATCGAGCGGCAGTTTCACACGAACCGCACGCGCAGCCTCTTCTTCCGGTACCCGAGCGGCAAGCTCGCCGTTCGCCCCTCCCCCCAGTTGACGGCTCTCCTGACGTCCCGGCCCGAGCAGGTCGGAAGCTTCCTGGCGGAGCTCGACGCCCCGGGGCGCCGCGCCCTCCTCGAGCGCTTAGCCCACGCATGCCTCGCGCAGTTCATGCAGGCGAACCAGTTCCTGAGCTTCAGCGCCGGGGACGAGCAAGCGCTCGAAGCGCACTATGCGCGACTGCTCGACGACCTCGAAGCGCTCGGCTCCTCCCCGCGCGCCCGCCATGAGGTCGAAACCCTCATGGCCCGGCACTACGCCCGCTTGAAAGACTTCCTGATCCTCACGAACGGCGAAGACTCGTTCGAGGCTTACCAAAAGAGCCCCGAGGTCCCCACCATCCCCTGCGCCGAGTACAGCGCTGAGCTTCAATGCGAGCTGCTGGGCATCGTTCCCTCGGCGCTGCGCCAGCCCGTGCTCGACCTCGGCTGCGGGTCCCAGGCCACGCTCGTCGAGCACCTCCGCACGCACGGAGTGGAGGCGTACGGCCTCGATCGGCTGGTGGACGAGCGACCCTACCTCATGCGCGGCAGTTGGCTCGAACACGCATGGGAGGCCCGGTCCTGGGGGACGATCATCTCCCACATGGCGTTCTCCAATCACTTCTGGCACCACTACCTGAAGCAGGACGAAAAGCTGGCGGCCTATGCCCGAACCACCCGGGAGATCCTCCGGGCTCTCAAGGTGGGCGGGACCTTCATCTACGCTCCCGGCCTCCCCCCGGTGGAAGCGATCCTCGAAGAGAGCGGAGACTACTCCCTCACGCGGATTCCCGTCGGGGGAGCGCGGGCCGGAGAGCCCCGTCCCCAGCGGTTCTACGTGACCCATCTCACGCCGCGGACGGGGGCCTCAAGCGATTAAGCATGGTCCTCTTCCCGGGGTCTCAGGCGTTCCATGCGTGAAATAAGGCAGACCCGGCACTTGACCCCACCCCACAAGCCTTATAATGGGGACAGCATTGGATAGAAGGGAAGTTTGCCATGTCCGCTCCAGAGACCACCCTCTCGACGCAGTTCGACAACTCCGAGTTCCGCAAGGCGATGGGGACCTTTTGCACCGGGGTCACCGTCGTGACCACGACCAAGGGGTCGGATATCGTCGGGATGACCGCCAACTCGTTCACGTCGATTTCACTGAACCCGCCGCTCGTGCTCGTCTCCGTCGGGAAGAACCTGAGCATGCATGGCAACCTCCACGAGGCGGGGTTCTTCGGGGTCACGGTCCTGTCTGCCGATCAGATCGAGGCCTCCAACTACTTCGCCGGGAAGCGGACCCCGGAGGTCGAAGCCACGCTGACCTACGACTGGCACGAAAAGATCCCCATGCTCTCGGGTGGCCTCGCCAACGTGGCCTGCCGCCTCTGGGCCGAGTACGACGGCGGAGATCACACGCTCTTCCTCGGAGAGGTCGTGGGGTTGAGAGTGCATGACAACACCAACCCCCTGCTCTACCACGGAGGCTACCGGACCTTCCAGTAAGGCCCCCATTCCACACAAAAGGCGAGTCCCCGACGGGGACTCGCCTTGTTATTAGGTGGGGAAAAAACTCCGGGAACGCCGGCGGCTGAATCTTAGCGCCTGCGGCTGAAATTTAAGGAGTGCCCCGCTCGATGCCGGAGCGCCGCAAGAACTCCGAGGGCTCGGCCGGCATGAGGAAGACCGTCTCAGGCATCGCGTAGCCGACCCGGAGGCGATCCGCGGACCCGGCATCGAAGGTGACGCTCAAGGCCGTGGTCGAGAGGGGAAGATCCTCCCAGCGGACGGGCAGCGCGACTTCCGGCTTGGGCTCGGGAGGCGGAGCGGGAATCGGACGCGACGGCCGGGGGGCCGGAGCGGCGGCGGTCATCGCGCCTTTCTCGAAGACCTTCTGGGAGTAGCGGGAGCGGTAGATGCCGCGGGAAATGACGGCCCGAGGGCCCATGTTGTAGGCCACCAGCGCCCGGTGCTGCAGCGCCGAGGGCGTCAAGCCGGGGTAGCGCTCGTTCATCATCGCGACGTAGGAGGCGTAGATCTGGCAGCCCAGGTCGATATTCACCGCGGGATCGTGCCACTGCGAGATCGGGATCCGGCGCTTGGTGTAGTGGAAGGGCATGACCTGCATCAGGCCGATGGCTCCCATGGGGCTGATCGCCTTGGGGTTGAAGCTGCTCTCGGTCAGGATGAGGTTGGCGACCAGCAGGGGGGACAAGCCGTGCTTCTGGGCCGATTTCACGATCAGCGCCGTGTAGCGATGAGCCGTGGCCTTCCCCTTCGCCCCTTCGACGAAGCGGTAAACCTGATCGTAAGCCTGAGTCTGAGCGGGCCGCTCAGCCGCGGCAAAGGCCAGCGGAGTGGGGGCGAAGGCCCCGACGATCATCAGACAGGCAAGAGCCTGCTGGATCAGGCGACGATGGGTGGATTTCTTCGTTAACAAGCAAGCCATTACTCTAGGGTTACCCTACTTGGCGGCAGGCTGTCAAGCGCAGAAAACCCAGTCGTGACGCCGCAAACCGCCTGATAAAGCGAAACAGAAGGTGATCGCAATCACTTTTCAAACGCCCTCGACCGAGACGCCTGCTCTGATCTCACGACGACCAACGTCCATAAGGTTAACCACTACTCCGTCACCCCCCGCCCGTCCGGGAAGGAAGCATGGGATAATGCCTCATGCCGTCCAAGGAGGTAGTCGCCTTTGCTCCGCAAACTCAGCTTCTATGCGACGCTTCTGGCGGTGCTCCTCTATGGAGCCTTCTGCCTGGTCCTGGAGCTGCCCTGGATCAACCGAACCTACCCGGGCTTCACGCTCCGTGCCGACCAAACGGTCGGCGCGGTGATCCTTTCCGAGAGCGCGAGCGGCATCCGTTCGGGCGATCGCCTCCTCACGGTGGACGGCCAACCGATGCGCGACGGCCCCGCGCTCTACCGCTACGCCGAATCGAAACCGCTCGGCACCCCCATCACCTATCAGCTGACCCGCGGGACGGACGTGTTCACGGCCACCCTCCCCACCCAGACCTACCGCCTGCGATCCTGGATCCGCTACCCCCTGATCTTCTGGCTCATCGGACTCCTTCACCTCGGCATGGGGGCCCTGGTCTCCATCCTCCGGCCCGGGCAGCCCGTCACCATCGCCCACTGGCTCTACAGCGTCTGCTCGGCCTTGATCCTGGTCAGCGCCTTCGAGTCGGGAAACACCTACCTGCTGGCCAGCCTGCCATGCATGGTGCCGTTCGCGCTCTACGGGCCCGTCACCCTGAACCTGGCCTGGAACCTCCCGCGCCGCTGGCCCCTCCTGGAGCGCTTCCCCTGGCTGCCCACGGTCAACTGGCTCTTCGCGGGGCTGATCGTACTGGTGATGCTGCCCATGTGGTTCGGAGGCCGGCAGCTCGATGCGATCCGCCTCCTTTCCGGCGTGACCACCCTCAACGTGCTGGCCCTGATCGGCAGCGCGCTCTGGGCCGCCCTCAGCCGCACGAGCACTCCTCAGATCAAGGTTCAGGCCCGGACGCTCCTCGGAGGGAGCCTGCTCTGCTTCGTTCCCGTCGGGCTGGTCGTCTTCATGGAGCATGTCCGCTTCCTGCGCGGCATCTCCGCCTACCCCGAGGCCATCTCACTGGGGCTCGCCCTCTTCCCGATCGCCGTCGCCTACGCCATCCTCCGCCACCAGCTCTTCGAGGTCGAGGATCTCGTCAAGCGAACCCTGGCCTACACCCTCGTCACGGCCATGGTCGCTCTCTTCTACCTGGCCTCGGTCATCGGGCTCGACATGGCCATCGGCCCCCACTCCCCCAAGGCCGACCTGCTCCTGACCGCCCTGGTCGCCCTCGGGCTCATCCCCATGCGCGACGGCTTCAAGCGCGTGGTCGATCGGGCCTTCTTCCGGAACGAGGGCGATCACCGCAAGCTCTCCACCCGCTTCGGCAAGCTCGCCCACTCGACCCTGGACCGCCAGATCCTCCTGGACGCCTACCTCGACACCCTCGACGAGGCCCTGCACCCCGAGTACGTCGTCATCCTCCTCCGCTCGGAGGGCCCCTCGGGCTTCGCGATCGCCCAGATGCGGGGACGCGAAGCCGATCCCGGCACGCGCTACGACCTCGACCATCCCGCCCTCGCCGCGGCCCTGCGCGCGCCGCGAACCTCCCCCCGACGGCCTCTCGATTACGGGGAGTTCGAGCAAGCCCTGCTGCTGCCGCTCGTCGACCTGGAAGCGATCCGCGGCTGCGTCCTGGTGGGCCCCGCGAAATCCGGCCTTCCCTACCAGTCCTCGGACGGGCTCCTGCTCGAAGGCCTGACCCAGCACCTGATGCTGTCGCTTCAAAATGCCCAGCTCTTTCACGAGAGCCAGGCGCGGACGCGGGAGCTGGAGCGCATGTACGCGGAACTGCAAGAGCTGGACCGCCTCAAGGGGGAGTTCCTCAATACCACCTCCCATGAGCTGCGGACCCCGCTTTCGGCCATCCTCGGCTATGCGGAGTTCCTGAAGGACGAGGTCGCAGGCCCCTTGAACGCCTCTCAGCAGGACTTCCTGGGGCAGATCGAGACCGGGGCCCTGCGACTCGCCCGGATGGTCGACGACATGCTCGACTTCGCCCGTCTGGAAGCCGGCAACTTCACCCTCCTGAAGCACGAGATCGACATCGCGGAGCTCATCACCCAGGAGGCGGAAGGCTTCATGCCGCACCTGGAAGAGGCGGGACTCACGCTCATCACCCAGATGCCGGCCGCGCCCCTCTGGGTGGAGGTGGATTCCCAGCGCATCCGCCAGGTGCTCCGCAACCTCCTGGGCAACGCCGTGAAGTTCACGCCGCCCGGCGGCCGGATCACCATGAGCCTCCAGGCCCGCGAGACGGGCTTCCGCATCGAGGTTCGCGATACCGGCATCGGGATCTCCCCCGAGCACCTGCCCCACGTCTTCGCCAAGTTCTACCAGGCGGACTCCAGCAACACCCGCGAGCAAGGAGGGGTGGGCTTGGGCCTCGCCATCTGCCGCGCGTTCGTCGAGGCTCACGGGGGGCGCATGGGAGTGGAGAGCAGCCCCCGGCAAGGAAGCTGCTTCTGGTTCGAGATCGCGGATTGCGCGCTCACGCTTCACTCGGAGGAAGGACCTGTTTGCTGATCACGCAACAGGCAAAACAACATTTCCACCAAAACACAACAAAAGCAAGTTGACAGCCGGCGCGGCGATCCCGTCCCAGGGCCATCGACGGCTCGCTTGCCGCGTTGCTGACTTGCTTCCTTGACTGAGAGGCAGTCAGGGCTTAGGCTCATGGTCTCGAACATACGTTCCAAAGCCTGTCGATTCTACAGGTCAGCGACGCTTTACTACTAAAGCCGCTGACGCTTCGAAACAGCCGCGATTCAAAGCCAGTCGTTTCTACAGGTCAGCTACGCTTTACAACCAAAAGCCGCTGGCGCTTCGAAACAGCCGCGGGCGCTACCATCGGAGACCCAACGGATGAGCGACCTTGTCCACCTTCAGACCCATTCCGTCTACTCGTTGCGCCAAAGCATGCTCACCCTGCCGGCTCTCCTCGCGGAGGTGAAGGCCCGCGGGCACCGGGCCGTCGCCCTCACCGACCTCGACGGGCTCTACGGCATGGTGCCCTTCGTGAAGCAGGCCCGCGACGCCGGGATCCAGCCGCTGCTCGGGGCCGAGTTGAGCCTGACGATCGCAGGCTTGCCCGGCGATCGCCCCACCCGCGTCACCCTGCTGGTGCGCGACGAGACGGGCTTCGCCAACCTCTCCCGCCTCATCAGCCTCACGCACCTCGACGGCCCCCGCAACCCCCAGGAGCTGGCCGAACATGCCCGAGGCCTCGCCCTCCTCTCGGGCGGCGCGCAAGGAGCCGTGCCGCGCCTCCTCGCCCATGGCCAGAACCAGGAAGCCAAGCACCTCCTCGCCCTCTGGCGGGAGGCCTTCGGGGCCGAGGACTGCGTCGTCCAGCTCGGCCCCTGGTGGCCGGCCCTGCCGCTGGTGAGGCTGGCGCGCGAGCTCGAGCTCGGAGTCGTGGCCGCTCACGAGGCGCTCTACCTGCATCCCGAGGACAAAAAAGCCTGGGAAGCGCTCCAGATGGGGCATGGCCTGGGGCATGCCCAGCCAGGACCCAGGCATCTGGCAACGGACGCCGAGTTGCGATCGGCCTGGGGGGAGTTGCCCGAGGCCTTGAAGGCCATGCGGGCGATCGCCGAGCGCTGCACCTACGCGCCGGTTTTCGGACAGCCGCGCCTGCCCGCGTTCACGCCTCCGAATGGCGAAGAGAGCGATCGTTTCCTGGCTCGCCTCTGTGCCGAAGGCCTCGCCGCGCGCTACGGCACGTCCCCGCTCCGCGAGGCGGCCCAGACCCGCCTCGAATCAGAGCTTTCGGTCATCCGGAAGATGGGCTTCGTCGACTACTTCCTGATCGCCTGGGACCTCGTCCGCTTCGCCCGGGAGGCGGGCATCCCGCACGTGCCGCGCGGCTCCGCCGCCGGCAGCCTCGTGCTCTACGTGCTGGGCATCTCGCAGATCTGCCCGCTGGAGCATACGCTCTGCTTCGAGCGCTTCCTCAACCTCGAACGCAAGGGGCTTCCCGACATCGACCTCGACTTCCACTGGCTGCGGCGCGACGAGGTGATCGACTACTGCTACGCCACCTACGGCGCCGAGCACGTCGCCCGGATCGCCACCCACCAGCACCACGGCCCGCGTGGCGCCATCCGGCTCGCCGGAGCCGCCCTCGGCCTCGAGAACACGCTCATCGACAAGGTCTCCCGCCGCATGCCCTGGGCATTCAGCTCTGATGACCTGATGGGCGCCCTCGCCAGGAATCCCGAATGCCGCGATCTTCCCGTCGACCAGGAGCCTTACCGCACGCTCATCAGCACCGCCGCGCGCTTCGAAGGGATCCCGGATCACCTGGGACTCCATCCGTGCGGAATCGTGATCAGCCGAGAACCGCTCAAGGAAGTCGTTCCCCTGGAGCGCTCGACGAAAGGCCCCGTCGTCACCCAGTTCGAGATGCATGGCGTCGAAGAGGTCGGCCTGCTCAAGATGGATCTCCTGGCCAACCGCAACCTCGCCATCCTCCAGGATGCCGTGCGGCTGATCAACCAGCGTCACGGGATCGCCCTCGTCCCCGAGGAGCTTCCCCTCGACGACCCGGAGGCCTTCGCCCTCCTGCGCTCGGGACGGACGCTCGGTATCTACCAGCTGGAATCCGGCGGGGTCCAGGGCCTCTTGAGGCAGTTCAAGCCCAGCCACGTCGAGGACGTCACCGCCATCACCAGCCTCTACCGCCCCGGCCCCATCGACGGCGGGATCACCCCCCGCTACGTCGCTCGACGGCACGGCAAGGAGCCCGTCCGCTATCCCGACGACTGTCTTCGTGATGTCCTGTCTCACACGTATGGCTGCATCTTATACCAGGAGCAATGTTTGCAAGTCGCCAACGTCTTCGCCGGGATCCCCTTGGGGCAATGCGAGAACCTCCGCAAGGGCATCGCCAAGCGGATCCCCCCGGAAATCGCCAAGCTCAAGGATGCCTTCTTCGAGGGCGCGCGAAGGCTCGGCCGGGATCCGGAGCGGGCCGAGGCCGTCTGGCAGATGCTGGAGAGCTTCGGGGGCTACGGCTTCGTAAAGGCCCATGCCGCCTCATGCGCGGCACTCGCCGTGAGAGAGGCCTTCATCAAGGCGCGCTGGCCCGTGGAGTACCTCTCGGCGGTGCTCTCCAGCGGACAGGGCTACTACCCGCCCCGGGTCTACGTCGAGGACGCCCGCGCCTTCGGTGCGGAGCTGGCCTTGCCCTGCGTCAACCGCTCCGAAGCCGCCTACACGGTGGAAGGGGAGAACGTCCTGAGGATCGGGCTGTCTTACCTCGCGGGCATCGGTCCCGCCGGGGTCTCGCGCCTGCTCCAGGGTCGCCGGGAGGGCCCCTACCAGGGTCTCAGCGATCTCAAGGAGCGCTCGGGGCTCTCGCGGCCCGAGCTGGAGACGCTGATCCGGGTCGGCGCCTGCGAAGGCTTCAAGACGTCTCGGCCGGGGCTACTTTGGCAACTCGGCATGCTGGGACAAGCCTCTTGCCATCCCCCTCGCCGCGAAGGCTCCATGCAGGCGAGCCTCTTCCCCCTTCCCGAGCGCATCCCCGAACCTCCGGCCGATCTCGTCGATTACTCCCCGCGCGAGCGCCAGCGCATCGAGAACGAGCTGCTGGGCTACAGCGTGACCGTCGTGGAGATGCCCCGGGTGGTCGGAGCCATCCGCTTCGCCGAGGCCCGGGCCCAGAGGGCCGAGACCCGAGGGGCCGAGGTGCAAGGGGCCGGGCCCCAGAGGGCCGAGTTCCCCGGGGAGAAGATCCAGGTGAGCGTGGTCGCCGAGATCGTCTCGCGCTTCGGGCACCGCACCAAGCAAGGCGAGAAGATGGTCTTCCTGACGCTCTCCGACGGGCGCGAGCAGTTCCAGGGCGTGGTCTTCCCGAGGGTCTACCGCCAGCTGAGTCCGCTGCTGCGACGGGGGATGCCGATTTGCTTCGACGGGACGCTCGGAGACGAGGAGGGAGAGGTCATCTTGATCGTCTCCGGGGCGGAAGTCGTGACAATCGCCCGCGCCGAGGAAGCGCCCGAAGTGGGGAGAAGCGCATGAAGCGACCGATCTTGCATGTGGATAGCGCCCGCGGCTCGGCAAGGAGCACCCGATGAAGCGACAGATCTTGCACGTGGATATGGATGCCTTCTTCGCCTCGGTGGCGCAGCGGGAGCATCCCGAGTGGCGGGGCAAGCCCGTGATCGTGGGGGGACATTCGACCAAGCGAGGAGTGGTGGCGAGCGCCAGCTACGAGGCGCGGGCGTTCGGCGTGCGCTCGGCGATGCCGCTGTACAAGGCTTACGAGCTTTGCCCGCATGCCATCCGGGTGCCGGTCGCGATGGAACAGTACCGGGAGATCAACGGGCAGCTGAGGGGGATCTGGGAGCGCTTCGCCCCGGTGGTGGAGCCCGTGGGGTTCGACGAGGCCTACCTCGATATGACGGGGACCGAGCGCTTGCTGGGACCGCTGGAGGCGGTGGCCTATGCCCTCCGGGATGCGATCGCCTGCGAGACGGGCCTTTCGGCCTCGGTGGGAGGTGGGACGTCGAAGCTGCTGGCGAAGGTGGCCTCCAAGGCCGCCAAGCCGGCGGGAGTCTGCATCGTACGGCCGGGCGAGGAAGAGGCGTGGCTGCATCCGCGAGACGTGGGGATCATCCCCGGGGTGGGAGAGCGGACGCAGGAGCGCTTGAGGCAGCTGGGGATCTCGACGGTCGGGCAGCTGGCGGGGGTTTCCCTGGCCTATCTCACGGCGCAGTTCGGGGTCCAGGGGGCGGATTTGTGTTTGGTGGCCCAGGGGAAGGATCCGCGGCCGGTGAGCCCCGCGGGGCCGCCCAAGAGCATCGGGGGCGAGGAGACGTTCGATCAGGACAGCGCGGATCCGGTCTTCTTGCGGCGGGCCCTGCTGAAGATCGCATGCGAGCTGGGTTACCGGCTGCGGCGGCATGATTACCTGGCGGGGACGATCTCGGCCAAGGTGCGTTACGCCAAGACCTTTCAAACGGTCGAGCGCAGCGTGACCTTGGCGTTGCCGACCCAGGACGACGAGGAGATCTACGCGACGGCGTGGGATCTGGTGAAGGCGGGCTGGGACGGGAGGAAGCCCCTGCGCTTGATCGGCGCGAGCCTCTCGAACTTCAGGCCGGATGCTCAGCTGAGCTTGTTCGAGGGGTCGAAGCCGCTGACCGAGGCCCTCGATCGCTTGAAGGATCGCTACGGGACGGGGGTAATCCGGCGCGGCAGCCTCACGCGTCCGGATCGTCCGGGTTCGGGAGGGGCGTGAGGGGGGGCTCGCCGCGGAGGCGACGCAGGTCGTCGAGGCTGCCCTGGGCGGGTCCGACGAAGCCGCTGATGGTGGGATTGAGCTCGTGCAGGCCCTCGGGGAACATCAAGAAGGCCTTGCAGCGCCCGATGAGATTGGGGGGCAGTTCGTCGGGGCGCACGGAGAAGCTGAAGAGGATCAACGGGACGTCCTGCAGGGCGGGGATGCGGACGATCATGTCGAGCATGCCCGCCCCGCGCACGTCGTGAAAGAAATCCGTGAGGGGGTGCGCGATGAGGTGGAAGGGGCGGTAGAGCGGGATCAGGATCAGATCCGGCTGGAAGGCGACGACCTGGGCGGCCACGCGGGCGGTGTCGCCGACCCGGCGCATGAAGGCGTCGCCGCGCTCGGTGAGGAAGCGCGAAAGGAGGGTCACGACCTCGGGTTCGTCGTCGAGGATCGCGATCTTGGCCATGCTGTCCCCTTTCCCGCGCCGATGCCGTTCAAACCCCCCAAGCCCCTCCCGGGGCGGGCAATGCTACCATGATGGGCATGAGAGCCTTGAATGTCTTGGTCGTCGAGGACGAACCTTCGAACCGGGAAATCGCGGAGATCATCCTCGTGAGCGCCGGCCACCGGGTCACCACGGCCGCGGACGGCCAGGAGGCCCTGAAGCTGCTCCATGACGAGGGGCTGCAGGTCGACGCGGTCCTGATGGACATCCTCATGCCGGTGATGAACGGGCTGGAGGCCAGCCAGGCCCTGCGGGCCGACCCGCGGACCCGCAAACTTCCCATCATCTGCGTCTCGGCCAAGGCTTCCGGCTCGGACCAGCAGAGCGGCATGGCGGCGGGCTGCACCCACTACCTCTCGAAACCCTTCAAGCGCCGGCAATTGCTGGAGGCCCTGGCCCAAACCCTGCTCGACGAGGGCGTGATCACCCCCGAGGACTACCCCTCCGTGGCGCGGGGACTTTGATCGAATTGATAATGACCCCTTGTCCTCCCCAAAAGGCTGTGCTAACATCAATTCTTGTCACGCGGATGTGGCGGAACGGCAGACGCGCATGCCTCAGGAGCATGTAGGGATTTCCCTGTGGAGGTTCAAATCCTCTCATCCGCACTCACGAGCCCCCCTCACGGGGGGCTCGTCGTTTTTTTCTCCCCTTTTCCTCCGCGTCCTGAACTGCATAGAACCCCCTGCTCAGGGGTATAAGCGGATGGAAGCTAGACAAGCTTACTTCCACACCCTCGGCGCGCGCCGCGACAGAGCCCTCGCCCCCACGCCGCAAGCTTGGACCCGCCACTCAGCCCAGGAGGACCCGCATGCTGTATCGGAACTGGCTCGCCGCAGCCACGATCGCCATCGTCCTGACCCCCTTCCTCACCCCGAACGCCCACGCCGCCCTCGACGGCGATCGCCATAAAGGCAAGATCCTCTTCCTCACCAAGGGCAAGAAGGGCCAAGCTTGCATGACCTGCCACCCCATCGGCCTCACCACCGGCGAGGTCATCCGCGGCAAGAAAATCCCCAACCTCATCGAGAGCGCCAGCCGCATCAGCGAGAAGAAGCTCATCGCCAAGACCCTCAAACACCTCGAGGAAGACGCCCAGCTCGAGCTCAGCGACGCCCAGTTCATCGACCTGGTCACCTTCGTCTCCTCCCTCCCCAAAGACGGCTTCGGCCCCGTTCCGGCGGACTGGAGCGGCTACGTCAAAGAAAAGCTCGAGAAGTAAGTGCGCAGCTTCAACCCCTTCGTCTGGTTACGCAACCGACGCATCCTCACCAAGCTCTTCCTCATGATGATCTTCATGCTCGCGCTCCTCATCGGAGTCGGGCTCGAAGGCTATCTCTCCATGAGCCGGGTCAAGACCCAGCTCGACACCCTTGCCACCACCATGGAGAGCGGCCAGTCCATCTCCCACCTCCGCTCGGTCAACCTCCAGGCCGATCGCCTCCAGAAAAACTACATCCTCGCCGGCTCCCCCAAGGAGCGCGAACGCCTCATGCCCGAGCTCGAGGACAAGGTGCTCGACATGGACGGCGCCAGCCGCGCCTTCCTCCGCTTCTTCGCCAACCCTGCCCAGGAAACCAAGTTCCGCGACGAGATCATGCCCCTCATCGAGGAGTGGACCGCCCTCAACGAGGAGATCCTCGCCCTGGTCGAACAGAACAAGACCCAACAGGCCCTGGCTCTCAGCAATACGCGCGGCGTGCGCCTCATGACCACGATCGTCGACGTCAAGATCGACGAATTGATCACCCTCAGCGAAAAAGAAGTCGACCGCCAGAAGAAACTGGCCCAGGCCGAGTTCAAGAACTCCCTGATCCAGCTGCTCGTCAGCATCGGCATCGCCTTGGGCCTCGCCATGGCCATCGCCTTCCTCTTCGCCCGCCAGATCGCCACTCCCCTCCACGAACTCATCGCCGTGCTGCGCGACATCGCCGAAGGGGAAGGCGACCTCAGCAAGACCCTCAACGCCGATCGCCACGACGAGATCGGAGAGCTCGCCCTCTGGTTCAACCGCTTCCTCGCCCAGCTGCGGGGCATGGTCTCCCAGATCGACTCGGTCTCCTCGCGCCTTCAGGAGTCCAGCCAGGCCCTCGCTCAGTCCGCGGACGAGACCGGCACCGGCGCCCACCAGGTCTCCCTGACCATGGAGCAGCTCGCCATCGGTGTCACCGAGCAGGTGAGGGGCATCACCAAGAGCTCGGACGAGGCCCTCGCCGTCGCCAACGCCGCCGAAAAGGTCTCCTCCAACGTCGCGATCGCCGCCCAGAGCTCCCAGCAAGCCGCCGCCGCCGCCGCTGCCGGCGACCGGGTCCTGCAAGACGCTCTCAGCCACATGGACGCCGTCCAGGGGGTCTTCACGGACTCCGCGGAAGTCGTCGAACGCCTGGGCGCCCTCAGCCAGCAGATCCAGGCCATCGTGACCCTGATCGGAGGCTTTGCCAAGAAGACCAACCTCCTGGCCCTCAACGCGGGCATCGAGGCGGCCCGTGTCGGCAACCAGGGCCTGGCCTTCAGCGTCCTGGCCCAGGAGATCCGCAAGCTCGCGGTGGAGTCGGGCAACGCGGCTCAGCACATCGCCGAGCTGGTCAGCAACATCCACGACGAGACCCAGCGCGCCGTCTCCATCATGCACCAGGGCAGCCAGGGCGTGACCCAGGGCGTGGACATCATCCACGAGGCCGGAGACGCCTTCGACCGGGTGGTCTCGGCCATCGAGCGGACGGACCGCGAGATCCAGCAGATCCGCGAGGCCGCCCGCCAGCTCGCCACCTCCGCCGAGGTCATGGTCCGCGAGATGGACGCGATCGCCAACATCTCCGAGGAATCCGCGGCCGGCGCCGAAGAGGTCGCCGCCACCTCCCACCAGCAGACCGCGAGCGTCGAGCGCGTCTCCGGTTCGGCTCAAGGGCTCACGAAGCTCTCCAGCGAGCTCCGCAGCCTGGTCACCCGATTCACCCTCTAGAAAGGACTTCCATGCGCCGCAAACTCCCCTGGCTCCTGGCTGGCACGCTGATCCCGTGCCTCGTGGCGGCGCCCGCCGCCGCCTTCCAGTTCGACTACGGGACTCCCGGCATCACCTCGCCGCTCAACGCCAAGCGCGGCCAGATGTACCTCCGGATGTCCCATCGCTACAACGCGGCCACCTTCCCGAACGACTCGGCTCCGGCCCTGAACCTGGGCCTCGGCCTCTCGCAGCAGCTCAACCTCGACTTCGTCGCCTCCACCCGCAACACCCCCTTCGACGGCGAACTCGCCATGCGCTACCAGGCCATGGACGAGTACGAGGGCGCCCCCTTCGCCCTCAACACCCGGCTGGGCTACACCACCCACCTCGGAGGCAGCGGCATCGCCGAGGTGACCGCCTCCAAGAACAATCTCCTGCCCGGCCTCGGCGCGGGAGTCGTGGGGCGCTACTTCTCGTACGTGGGCGACTACTCCGCCAATCCCGGCTGGATGACCGCCGCGGGCGCCGGCCTCTCCTACGCGCTCGGGGACGGCTTCGCGCTACTTGGCGACATCGTGGCCCCTCTCGACCGAAGCGTCATCGAGATCAATGGCTTCAACTGGTCCACGGGACTCGCCTGGTGGATTCCCGACACCCCGCACGTCATGCTCCTGATGGTCGGGCGCTTCGGCCCCGGCACCACCTACGGCCGCACCTTCTCGCCGGGCACCGACACCCTGCGGGTGGGCTTCGAGTACCACGCCCACTTCGACGCCCCCTTCTTCCCGAAGCGGAAGTTCACGATCGAGACGGAGGACGACTCATGATGACGCGCGGCATCCTCCTGGGCGCGGCGATCGCCCTCCTCGCCACCGGCTGCACCAACCGCATGGAAGCCGTGGGACAGGCCGGCCAGCCCAAGACCCGGACCTACACCACCCACGTCAAACCCGTGACCGAGCACGAAAGTTGCAAAGAGTGCCACCAGACGGATCCTGCCGCCAAGGGCGCCCCCAAGGACCTGGGCCAGTACTCCGTCGACCGGCCCAACCGCGCCGGCATCCGCACCATGCTCACCGACGCGCGCTACGCCAAGAACCTCTTCACCGCCGAGGAGATCCAGAACGTCCTGGATTGGATCGCGGCGGGAGCCCCCGACGATTCGAAGGCCTTCTAAAGCAAACGTCGTTTCGAAAGGCCGCGGGCGCTCAGCGATAAATTAATCAGGTAGGCGGGGGGGCTGGAGGTTGACCGGCTTTCCCGTCAACGACTCCAGGAAGGCCACCACGTCGTCGATCTCTTCCTCGGTCATTCCCCAGTTCTCGATCAGCGGATCGAGGTTGGGGAAGTCCATCGAGACCTCCTCGTAGTGCTTCACGGCCTCCCGAAGCGTCTTCATCGAGCCGTCGTGCATGTAGGGCGCCGTGAGCGCCACGTTGCGCAGGGAGGGAGTCTTGAAGGCCCCGCGATCCTCCGGATTGCGGGTCACGTCGAAGCGGCCCATGTCCGTCGTGCCCGAGCCCGGCACCCCAATGTTGTGATACTCCCCATCCGAGAAGTTGGGGCCCTTGTGGCAGGCCGTGCAGTCCGCCTTGCCGGTGAAGACCTCGAGGCCCCGCTTCGCCTGGGGGCTCAGGGCCGCATCCTCTCCCTGGAGCCAGCGATCGAAGGCCGAATCCTTGCTGACGAGCGTCCGCTCGAAGGCGGCGAGCGCCTTGGCCACGCCCTCCAGGGACGGCTCCTCCCCGAAGGCCTCGCGGAAGCGCTTCCGGTACTCGGGGATGCCCGCCAGGGTGCGGACGACCTGCTGGGGATCCGCGTTCATCTCCAGGGGGTTCAAGAGCGGGCCGAGGGCCTGCTCCTCCAGGGAGCTCGCCCGGCCGTCATGGAAGAAGCCCGCGTAGTAAGCGGAGTTCAGGACCGTGGGGACGTTGCGCGAGAGCTTCTGCCCCCCGGCCCCGACTCCCGTGGCGCGACCGTCCGCCCAGCCGAGGGCCGGCACGTGGCAGCTCACGCAGGCGAGCTTGCCGTCTCCGGAGAGCCGGGGATCGAAGAAGAGCTGCTGGCCCAGCGCGACCTTGGCCGGCGTCGCGGGATTCTGCTCGGGTTGCGCGACCTCCGGCAGGAGCCCGAGATCGCCGAAGACCTCGCGGACCTGCTTCGCGAGTCCCGGACCCGGGAGCGCGAGGAACAAGCCGAGACCGAGAGCGGTCGCCATGACGCGACGTGGCCGAGACATACGCTTTCTATGAGGCATCGCGGATGCTAACTCCGTGGAAGACTTGCTAGCGAGCGTATTATACCCGCAAAAGCCCGAAAAGAGGCCGGGCAGCCCGTGGGCTGCCCGGCCTCCTGTAGGGAAAGAAGCCTACTTGACGCTGGACGAGGCGATGTTCGCGTTGATGAGGTCCTGACCGAAGGCTTGCGCCAGGCCCGGGGCGATGGAGATCTCGAGGTTGCCGGGAATGATCCGGGCCTCTTGGCCAGGAGCCGCCATCCAGCCGGGCATGGGCCAGGTCTCGTCGCCGCTCGTCTTCCCGGCGAAGTAGTAGTTCTCGGGCACCGGCGCGGTCTGCGCGGGAACGCTCTTGAGGTAGGTCACGATGGCCTTGAGCTCTTCCTTGCTGTAAACCTTGCCGATCGGAGGCATCGGAGGCAGGTAGGGCTCCTGGCGGGCCATCCAGGTATCGACGATCTCGTCGACGGAGTCCTTGAGGAACTTACCCCCCGTCGTCAGGTTGGGAGAGACGCCGATACCCGCCATCGGGGTCAGCCAGGCGTTGCCGCCGCCCAGCAGGGCCTTCTCGAAGTCAGGGCCCACCGTCCCATCCGCCAGCGGACGGATCGGCGTGTGGCAGCTCATGCACTCACCGATGGTGGCCAGCTTCTTGCCTTTCTCGAGGAGAGCCTTGGCCTCATCCGGCTTCTCGACGCCGGTGGTCGCCTGGGGGTTACAGCCGAGGAGAGCGGCCGCCAGCAAGGAGAGGGAAAGCGTGGAAGCGAGGACGGTGAATTTCTTCAAGGGGGTACATCCTTCCTAGTTCACTCCGGTACCAGGAAGCCTTGTACCCCTGCCCAATGCCTGCTTAACCGCTAGACCGTCAGCGGGCCGGGTCCAGCGCGCAGACGTATTGCTCGAAGAGCCGCAGGCTCGTCTGGTGCGCCGGGGTGAAGTCGTAGTTGAAGCGCGACCAGAAGTTCTCGAGGTACTCCGTCGGATACCCCGACTGCTCCTCGGCCTCCTGCACGATGGCGGCCTTGAGGGATCCCAGGCTGCGCTTGGCCTCGGCGAAGCGGGCGGCGAGCGCCTCGCGCTCCGCCTCCGGCACTTCCTTGCGGGCGACCCAGAGCATGTACACCAGCGGCGTATGGGTGCATTGCCACCAGGCATCCCCGAGATCCCAGACATGGAGGTTGGGCGAGTGGAAGCGGGCGCTCAGGGCCTGATCCTCGAAGAGCAGGGCGGCGCCATGCTCCTGGAGCAAGTGGTCGGGGTTACCCGTACGCTCCACCAAGATGGGCTCGTAGCCGAACATCTCGGCGAAGAGCCAGCGCAGGAGGTAGACGGTGCCGTCCTTCAGGCTGGGAACGGCGACCTCGAACTCGGAGGACGTGCCGATGGGCTTGGTGCTCACCAAAACGCCGGAGCCGCCCGCTCCCATGGAGCTGAGGGCCATGTTGGGGATCAGGTCGAGCGATTCGCGATGCTGCAGGTAGGAGAGGACCGAGATGGGGCCCGCATCGATCGTTCCGTTGACCAGGCGCTCGGAGAGGTGCGAGAGGCGCGCGCGAGAGACCTCGAAGTCTTGCGAAAGGCCCGTCGCCCGGAGGGCATGGTAAAGAGGAAGAGTCGACAGGTAGGGGGGCTCGCCAATCGTCCGCAAGGCAGAATCCTTTGAGTTCGTCTGAGGGTGCGACGCCGGGAGGTGTAGCGTTCGCTCATTATAGGCAGGTCGAAATGGCTTGTAAAGCAACGATTCAGGCTAGTCGTAGACCTCCAACTCGAAGAGCTCGAAGCGTGGAGCGCGGCGATCCGGGGTGTTGCGCCAGAGCACGCGAACCCAGCGGGCGGCCGTCGGTTTCGGGAGGGTCAGGCGCTCCAGTTTCCAGCTCTCGAAGGTCGCACCCGCGCGGACGGTTCGCCAGGAACGGCCGTCCTCGGAGACCTGAAGATCGAGCCGCGCCCCCTTGAGGGGGCCCGTCTTGAGGCGTAGTTCGCGGATGACGGATCGCTCGGCCAGCTCCACCGCGAAGGACGCCGTCGCCTGGCGGAAGCCCGGTCCCATCCACTGGCTGTCGGTATCACCATCGAGCGCCAGCTCCGGACCATGGAAGCCGTCGTCGCTCGTCCCGGAGGCCAAAGCCCCCAGTACCGCCAGGCCGTTACGGGAGAGGGGCGGATTGGGGACCTGCCGCGCGTAGCGATCGCCAGCCTCGGTATCCAGGATGACGGGGCCGGCATGCAGGCGTAAGCGCGCCCCGGGCTCCAGCGCTTGGTGCTTACCCTCCGGGGTGACCTGCGTCCACGCGCCGGGGCGCTTCCACGATAGCGCCAAGGCCTCCTCGGGTTTCCGGTAGGGGGCCCAGAGGACGGCGACTTCCCGCTTGCTCGACGGATCGGCGAAGAGGTAGCCCACGGCCTGGGGCGGCAAGGGCAGCTTCGAGACGAAACGCATGCCGTCCAGGGCCGCGGAGGCGTTCTTGTAGGCCCAGTAGCCCGCCGTCCGCTGGGTCAGGCTGCGCCAGTCGACCAGGCCCATCTGCCGCCAGCTGGGGTTGGTGTTGCTGTAGTACACCGTGCCCTCGATCCCCAGCGCCAGGGTCGTGGCGTAGAGCTTGAGGATGTACTCGGCCTGGATCTCGGGCTCGGCGGCGCTGTAACCGGTCTCCGAGCAGAGCATGCCCTTCTGGGAAAGGCCGTTGCTATCGAGGACATGGCGCATGGCCTGATGCACGGAGAGAAAGGCCTTGAGGGCCTCGTCCGAGCCAGGCCAGCCATAGGCGTGGAAATCCAGGAGATCGAAGTAGGGGCCCGCGCCGTGGTCGATCATCGCCTGCAGGTAGGAGGCGTAACCGAGCCCTCCCGTCACGACCTGCGCCTCGGGGTCGATCCACTTGACCACGGTATGCGTGACCGCGAGCAGGCGGACGTAGTCCTTGACGCTCCCTTGCCACGAGCGCTGCGGATCCCCGGGAGCCGGCTCGAGGACCCCCTTGGGGTAATCGGGCTCGTTCCAGCACTGCCAGTAGCGCACCTTGCCCTGGTAGCGCCGGACCACCGTCTCGAGGAAGGCGGCCCAAGGATGATCGGGGTTGATGCGCTTTTGCGGACCCGGGACGTCGGTGCCGTCCGTGAAGATCGAGCGGTAGAGGCCCTCGGGGGGAGCCTGCCGGTAGGAAACCGGGTCCGCCAGACGCTTGTCCTTGGCCGTCGAGGCCCAGAACGGCGTCTCGGTCACCATGAACTGCAGGGCGATCCCGGCCTGGGCGAGGCGCGCGACGACGTCGTCGAAATCGTCCTGGTGCGGGACCCTCCCGTCCGGCTCCGGCTGGTAGAGGCGCCAGATCATGCCCTCCCGGCTCAGGCGCACGCCGAGATCGCGGTGCATGGCCATGCCGCGGTCCCGAGAGCCGCTCCATGCCCCCTTGCCCAGACGCTCGTCGAACTTGGGCACGGACTGCATCCCGAAGATCGGTCCCGGGGGACGCTCAGGGGCTTGCTGGGATCGCGCGGCCGCCTGATCCAGGGCGATCGCCCCGAACAAGGCCAACAGCACGCCCGACCGCCAGGCGATCGATTTCCAGGCATGCGATGCCCATGCCCGCGATTGCCAAGCCCGCGATTGCCAAGCCCGCGATTGCCATGCCCTCGCCATGACGCCCTCCTCTCTGCCCCCACCTTATGTCGGTAGGGTTCGAGCGAGCATCGGCATGGGCGCCAAAAAGCATGGACACCCGGGGAGGGCGGCCCAGGCGGCCGCATCCCCGGGCGTCCCGGAAACCGCATCCAATCGTGCTGGGGCGCGGCCCTACGCTTGCTTGCTTCGGCGCGCCCCACGCCCCGCAAGCCTCGTCACGCAGGCCGGAGCGCTTAGAAACTCAGCGACGTCCCCACGATCAGCTGATCATGCGTCTGCTTGGAGCCTCCGAACAAGGAGTTGTCCCCCGCCGGTCCCCCGCTGGTCCCGTAGAACTTCCCCTGATCGTACTCGATCGCGATCACCGGAAGCACCGGGCTCGGCTGGAAGCCCACGATCGCCGAGAACCCCGAGCCGTAGTTCGAGCCCCAGAGATCCGAGCCCGACTGCTGGGCCGCCAAGGTGATCGACGGGAAGACCGAGAAGCCCGGCAACCTCACGTAGGCGCCCGTCGAGGTCCAGTTGTAGCCCACCTGGGGCAGGACCGGATTGGGCGTGGGCGCGAGCCCGCCCGCGTTGCCGAACTTGGTCGCCAGGCCGAACTCCAGCGACCCGAACAAGTTGTTGGTCACGAGCGCCACGGAGCCCTCGTTGAAATAAGGCAAGGCCGTGAGCGAGTAGGTCCGCGTCATCTCGGCCCAGCCGAGCTGCAAGCCCAGCGCCTCGGATCCGAGATCCAGCGTGGCCCCCCAGCCCTTCCCAGAGGGAGAACCGCCGGTCAAGCGGCCGAGAGCCGTGTTGTCCGCCCGGCCGTAGAGGCCCAGGCGAGCCGGTCCCATGTCCGTCGCCAGCCGCAGCAGCGAGTAGCCGGAGCCCACCGGCCCCGCGATGATCGGGAACGCGTCCGGCAAATTGCCGAGCGCCCCCACCGTCGAGGCCCCCGGGGTCCCGTGGTTGTAGCCGAAGCCGAGGTCCACCGGGCCCAGCGACGCATCGAGGACCACGCTGGGCGCCGAGCCCGTGTTGATCGGATCCACCGAGTTCGGATCCAGGAGGTCCTGCGCCACGTTGATGCCCGGGTTCCAGGCCACGCGGCCCTGAGGCGTATCCGCCAGCCCCGCGCCGAAGCTGACCAGGCGCAGCCCCTCGGCCGTGGGCTCCAGCGGAGGAGTTCCCACGAACCCGTAGCCCGACTGGCTTTGCGGCCAGATTGCCGCCGAGCGGAAGGCATTGGGAAGGACGCTGCCGACCTTCAAGCTGGAGTCCTTGAACGTCATGATGCCCGCGTAGAGACCCAGCGCGCCCGGCGTCCAGGAGAAGTAGGATTGGCGGACATAGATCGGAGTGGGGGTATCCGCCCCGGTCAGCGATCCCAGGCCACCGTCGACGGCCTGGTGGCCGTTCTGGAAGTTCTGCACGCCGTTGTTGAAGATCGAATACGCTCCCCGGAACGCCATGTTGGGCGCCAGCTCGGAGGCCAGCGTCAGGTTGGTCTGCACCCGGAGGTTATCGAATTCCTGGATGTTCTGCTGGGTGCCCGGCTGGGACATGTAGGTCCGATACAGGAACTGAAGGGAGCCGCCCAGGCGGGTGCGGCGCTCCAGGGCGCTGAGACGGCCGTCGAAGGTGTCGAAACGGCCCTTGAGGACCGCCAGCTCATCGCGGAACTCCTGCTGCAGGCGCGCCAGGACCCGCAGATCGTCCGAGGAGACGTTCGGCTGCGTGCGGGGAGGAGGCGGGACCTCGCCGGTGGCGGAGGCGATCATCTCCTCGACGCGCGACATGACCTTGGCGAGCAGGGCCGCCATCTCGTAGCGGTTCACCGTGCGCTCTCCGCGGAAGGTATTGTCCGGGAAGCCCTCCATGATCTGATACTTCTCGACCATGGCCTTGATCGCATTGTAGGCCCAGTGGTTGGGGCCCACATCCGAGAACTCGCTCACCGGCGTGAACCCCTGGGCGTTCGCCGCCATCGGGACGGCACCGACCAGCAAGGTGGCAGCCAGGCCCAGGGTCGTCACGTGCTTCATGACCATCGGTTCCTCCTCGAAGGACGGGTGGGGCGTCTACGGATTGCAGGGTGTCGCAAAGTTGTAGGGGTGTACCATGTGCCCCCCTGCCTGTCAAACGCGCATGCGAGCTTGCAGGGGCTTCCGGAGCAATCGAAAGGGGGCGCCGAAGCGCCCCCCGGGGATGGCTTCCCTGGGACCGCTCAGTCGCGGCCCCAGGCTCATATCACCTTTTTGCGAGCCAGGGTGTTTAGAAGCCGATGCTGGCTCCGATGAACGGTCCCTGATAGGTGCCCAGGCGGGTCTGGTTGACCGTGGCCGCATCGCCGGCGCTCAGGCCTCCGGGGTTGGTGAGGGCGGTGAAGAAGGCTCCCGGCGCTCCGGTGAAGGAGGCCCTGCCGACGTAGCCGCCGGTCACGTTGAGGGGGCCGAGCACCAGGCTCAAGCCTAGCTTGGCTTCGGCAGGGATGTGGCCGGGGCCCTGTCCGAGGACGCCCCAGCCGCCGGTGAGGCTCCAGTCCACGTCGAGCATTTCGGGCAAGATCGGGAAGCCGCCGTCGAATCCCAGGATCACCGAGCCGATAGTGCCGTCGCTTCCGATGCCCCGGCCGAAGTACTCGTTAAGATAGCCCAGGCGCAGGGCTCCCAGGCGAGCGTAGGCGCTCCAGGCCTCTTGGGGCCAGTAGAACGGGAGGAACCCACCGGCGGGGTTCACGACGTTGAGGGGGCCGACGCCCATGTAGCTTGTGTACTTGGCGCCGAGATCGAACGCCCCCAGGCCGATCTCCGCGACTCCCGACCAGGCGTTGACGGCCTCGGTGGCATTGGTGATCTGGGTGGGGGTGCCGCCGGCGTTGGCCGCAAAACCGCCCGAGGAGGCGTTGCCGAACTCGTACTCCACTCCGACGGTGAGGTCGAGGGGGGTCAGGTCCGCCGGGCCCGTTTCGCCCATCGGCTGGAGGGGCTCGGTGCCGCGCTGGATGGGCTCTCGCGCCGGGGGCAGCGGAGTCGCCATCGGGGTGGGCATCGGGGTCGGCGTGGCGAGCGGGCGAACGGTGGGGCTCGGACTCGGCCGGCGAGCCTGAGCGATTTGCGTGCCTTCGGACGATCCCATGGCCGCCAGGGCGGCGGGGGCCATCAGGGCGAAGGTCGTGGCCAGGAGGGCTGCGCGGATTGCGTAGTGATGCGACATGGTCGTACCCTTCTTTCTTTGACCGTACAACGAACGTGCCAACGTCCAAGCAGAGGAGGGCCCCCCGAAAGGGAGCCCTCCTATTTTAATATATCTTTATGAATAAAAGCCAGACGCTAGAACGTGAACCCTGCTCCGAAGAAGGGGCCCATGTAGGTGCCGAGGCGGGTGGCGTTGACCGTGTCGCGCTTGCCCTCGTCGGTCGCCAGGGACATGGGGCTGGTGATGACGGTGAGGAAGGTGCTCGGGTCCCCGGTGAAGCTGGCCCGGGCGACGTAGCCCAAGCGGAGGTTCACCGGCCCGATGTTCGCGTAGACGCTGGCCTCGGCCTCGGTGGGGATATGGCTGGTGGTGGTGCCCTCGACCGTCTGACCGTGGACGCCCCAGCCTGCGAGGGCATGGTAGTCCACCCCGAGAAGTCCCAGGATGTTGAATCCCGAGTCGATGCCGCCGACCAGCGAGCCGATGGCTCCGTCCTTGCCGATGTTGCGGTTGAACTGCTCGTTCAGGTAGCCGAGGCGGAAGCCGAAGGCTCGGATGTAGGTCGACCACGCGCCTTCGGGCCAGTAGTAGGGGAGGCCGGCCGCGACCGAAGAGGCGTCGAAGTTGCCGATGCTGCCGTAGCTGGTGGTGCGGCCTCCGAGCGTGATGAAGGGCAGGCCGATCTCCGCGGTGCCGGACCAGCCGGCGCCGTTGGCGGCGGGGAAGTCGAACTGGGTCGGCACGGTGGCGACCCCCGGGGCGAAGCCCTTTCCGCCCAAGGCGGCCGTCTCGGGACGATAGCTGAGGGTCAACGCGAAGGGCAGCTTCACGCTGGGCAGCGAGAAGCCGGGACCCGCGACAGGGACGCTGGCGCTCGCCTCGGGGGCCGCGATGACGCTGGGGCTCGCCGGAGCGGCGAAGATGCTGGCACTCGCCGGAGCGGCGATGAGACTGCCAGAGGCCGGCTCGAGCAGCGGTGCGGCCACCTCGGCCGCGGCCGGAGGGATCTCAGGGGCTTCAGTCGAGGCCGGAGCGGGCTCGGCCACCGGAGCCGGGGCCGGCGCTTTCGCGGGAGTCTTCATCTGGGCCATCGCCGGCATCACGGGGATCGTGAGGGCGGCAACGGAGGCTACGAGGGCCTTGCAAAGGGCGTTCTGCTTGCTCAAGCGGCTTACCTTCTTTCTGCCAGGGGCATCCATCAATTGGGCAACGGAGCGATCGTGTGGCTAGTGTATCATGCGGGAAATGGTATAATGTCCACCGCTTGCCGGATTTAGCGCCCGCGGCCGTTGCGAAGCGCCCACGGCGGATGCGAAAAGCCGCGCGTGCCAAAGGCCGCCCGTTTTTCTCTAGAGATTGAAGGACATCGCGTGACCCCCTCCACTGGCCCCTCGACGTTGGAAACCCTCTGGTCCGATTACGGAAGCCGCATCGAAGCGGAGCTCGATCGGATCGTTCCTCCCTCCCCGGAGCTCCCTCGGACGCTCTGGGACTCCATGCGCTACAGCGTGCTTGCAGGCGGCAAGCGCCTGCGTCCCCTGCTCGGGATCGCGGCTTGCCTGGCAGCCGGAGGCAAGGGCGAGGAGGCCATTCCCGCCGGCTGCGCCCTGGAGCTGATTCACACCCAGTCCTTGATCCATGACGACCTTCCCTGCATGGATGACGACGAGCTGCGCCGGGGGCGTCCCACCAACCACGTGGTCTACGGCGAAGCCATGGCGCTCCTCGCTGGGGACGGACTCTTGGCCCATGCCTTCCAGGTGCTGGCCAAGGAATTGCCCCAATATTGTCCCCCCGAGCGGGCGCTCATCGCGGTGGGCGAGCTCGCGAGTGCGACCCTCTCGATGGTCGAGGGCCAGGTCGTGGACATGCAGGCCGAGGGCAAGCCCGTGGAAGCCGCGACGCTCGACTTCATCCACCGGCACAAGACCGGCGCCCTGATCGTGGCGGCCGTTCGGCTGGGGGGCCACGTCGCGGACGCGCCGGCCGCCACGATGGAGATGCTGACGCGCTACGCGGAGCATGTGGGCCTGGCGTTCCAGATCGTCGATGACATCCTGGATCTCACGGGGACCGCCGAGGCGCTCGGCAAGAGCCCCGGCAAGGACCTCGTGGCCCACAAGGCCACCTACCCCGCCCTTTACGGACTCGAGCAGGCCCGCAGCGAGGCGGATCGTCAGATTCAAGCCGCATTGTCAGCGATTGCTCCTCTGGGAGACCGGGGCGTGGCGCTGGGGGCGATCGCCCGTTTCGTCTCGGAGCGCAACCGCTAGATGTCCAACCAAGCTTTACTCGCCGGCGTCCTCGGCGCCGTCATCGCTCAGCTGATCAAGTTCTTCACCCTGCTCATCCGCGAACGCCGCATCGACGTTCGCACCCTGGTGACCACCGGGGGGATGCCCAGCTCCCATACCGCGCTGGTGACGGGCCTTTGCACCTCCGTCGGCCTCCTCGAAGGGTTCACGTCGACGATCTTCGACGTCTCCCTGGTCCTCGCGATGGTCGTCATGTACGATGCGGCGGGAGTGCGCCGGGCGGCCGGGAAGCAGGCTCGGATCATCAACCGGATCATCTTCGACCTTCAGCATTCGCTGAGCTTCAAGGAGAGCCACCTCAAGGAGCTGCTCGGGCACACCCCGCTCGAGGTCATCGGGGGGGCCATTCTCGGCATTCTCGTGGCCCTCGGGCTCAACGCCCTCTAGTCCCATGGCCAAAAAAGAGCGTCTTGACGCAAGGCTGGTTCGGGAGGGGCTTTTCCCCACCCGGGAGAAGGCGCAGCGCGCCATTCTCGCGGGCATGGTCAAGGTTTCCGGGCAGCGCGTCACCAAGGCGGGGACTCCGATTGCCGAGGACGCGCCGGTTTCGGTCGATCGCCCGGCCGTCGAGTACGTCTCGCGGGGCGCGCTCAAGCTGGAGCGGGCCCTCGCGGTCTTCGGGGTCGACCCGGCGGGCCGGCGGGTGATGGACGTGGGAGCGTCCACGGGGGGCTTCACGGATCTGCTGCTCCAGCGGGGCGCCGAGCGGGTCTACGCGATTGACGTGGGCTACGGCCAGCTCGCCTGGAAGCTTCGCCAGGATCCGCGGGTCCATGTGCTCGAGCGCACGAACGTCCGTCACCTCACGCCCG
This sequence comes from Candidatus Sericytochromatia bacterium, assembly GCA_036676495.1. Classification (GTDB taxonomy): domain Bacteria; phylum Cyanobacteriota; class Sericytochromatia; order S15B-MN24; family UBA4093; genus UBA4093. The sequence continues at coordinate 1,584 of JAKFCT010000082.1, read as the reverse complement.
AGGGGCTGGGGGCGGCGGAGGGCGAGGAGCCGGATCTGGCCGTGATCGACGTGTCCTTCATCTCGCTCGCGAAGATCCTGCCGGCGGTACGGGCGCTGCTGGCGCCTCCCGGGGACCTGATCGCGCTGATCAAGCCGCAGTTCGAGGCGGGCAAGGACTCCGTGGGCAAGGGGGGCGTGGTTCGCGACCCCGAGGTGCATGCGCGGGTGATCCGGGAGGTGATGGCGGCGGCGCGCGCGGAGGGCTGGGAGCCCTGGGGGCTGACCTACTCTCCGATCAAGGGTCCCGAAGGCAACATCGAGTTTCTGGGGTACTGGCGCCGACCCGAAGCGGGCACCGCCGAGGCGGTGACCGCCGGGGCGGAGGCCGCGATGCCGGACGCGGAGGCCGTGGTGGCGGAGGCGCACCGGGCGTTGAAGGCGGCGACGCCGTGAACGCGGTCGGGATCGTCTACAACGGGACGCTGACGCGGGTCGCGGGGCTGGTGCCGCAGGTGCGGGAGTTCATCGAGTCGCACGGCAAGCGGGTCTACGCGGTGCCGGGCTCGGGTCATGCCTTGCCTCCGGTGGACCTGGTGGTGGTGCTGGGGGGAGACGGGACGTTTCTGAGGGCGGTGCGCTTGATCGCGCCGCTGGAGACCCCGATCCTGGGGGTGGACCTGGGGACGCTGGGGTTTCTGGCGGAGGTGGAGTACGGGGAGCTGGCGGAGGCGTTGGAGCGGGTCTTCGCCGGGGAGTACCGGCTGGAGTCGCGGACGTTGCTGGACGTGCGTCATCACCGCGGGGGCGAGACGCTGGCGCGTCAGACGGCCTTGAACGAGGGCGTGGTCCTGAAGGGGACGTCCTCGCGGATGCTGGAGCTGGAGGTCTTCGCGGGGGAGTCGCTGGTGGCGCGCTACGGGACGGACGGGATGATCCTGTCGACTCCGACGGGCTCGACGGCGTACGCCCTGTCGGCGGGAGGGCCGATCATGGCGCCGGACGTGCCGGCATGGGTCCTCGCGCCCATCTGCCCGCATACCCTGACCGCGCGCCCGCTCGTCATGTCGAGCGAGACGATCGTCCGCGTGGTCGCCAAGGAGCGCGCCGAGGGCGCCCTCCTCTCCGCGGACGGCTTCACCGTCGGCCTCTTACGGCCCGACGACGAAGTCACCTTCCGCCGCTCCGAACACGTCGTCCGGCTCGTCAAGGTCAAGGGCTCCGACTTCTTCAACGCCCTGCGCGACAAGCTCCGCTGGGGAGACCCCCGCCAGGACGGATCGGATGCCGAGGATTGAGGGGGGTTGCCCCCCCTCTGGCTTACCGCGGCTCGATGATGAACCGGATCGCCGTGCGCTCCTCGCCCCCCACCTCGATGTCCAGGAACGCCGGAATCGCCACCAGATCGATCCCGCCCGGAGCCACGTAGCCCCGCGCGATCCCGATCGCCTTCACCGTCTGGTTCACCGCGCCGGCCCCGATGGCCTGCACCTCGCAGCGCCCGGTCTCCCGGATCATGCCCGCGATCGCACCCGCCACGGAGGCCGGATTCGACTTGGAAGAGACCTTGAGCAGCGTCGTGCCCGTCTTAGTTGCTTGTGAAATC
>JAKFCT010000081.1:0-3393 GCA_036676495.1 Candidatus Sericytochromatia bacterium | reverse complement strand
CTCTCGACCATCCCCGGCAACAAGTACGCCGTCTACTCGGGCACCTCGATGGCGACCCCTTACGCCGCCGGCCTCGCTGCCCTCGTGAAGGACACCTTCCCCTCGATGACCGCCCAGCAGATCCGGGCGAAGATCGAGCAGTCGTCTGACGATGTCGGCACCGCTGGCTTCGACAAGCTCTTCGGTCACGGCCGCATCAACGCCGCCGCTGCCGTCAAGTAACCCCAAACAATAAAGGGAAGGGCCGCCGACTGGCGGCCCTTCCCTTTTGTCGATGAACCCTTTTAGGCCAGCTCGCCCTTGAGCGCCAGCCGTCCGAGCGCCGGCTCGGCGACCGGAGTGATCTCGTAGACGTCCCCCACCCGCGGAATCTCGGTGAGCAGGCCGTAACGCTCGGTGAGGCTCCGGGCCAGGGCCTCGGAGGCCTTCTGCTCTCCGTGGGTCACGAAGGTCATCGCCGGCGGCTCGATCATGTGCCCCACCCAGTCCAGAAGGCCCTTGGCATCGGCATGAGCCGAGTAAGCCTCGATCGAGCGGATTTGCGAGCGCACCTGAACCGTTTCCCCGAAGAGCGAGACCTCGGTGGCGCCATCCCGCAGGCGACGTCCGAGGGTCCGCTCCGCCTGGTACCCGACGAAGAGGACCGTCGTCTCGGGCTTGGGGAGGTGATGATAGAGGTGGTGCTTCACACGCCCTCCCTCGCACATCCCGCTCGCCGAGATGATGATGCACGGGCCCTGGACCCCGTTGAGGGCGCGCGACTCGCCGGGCTCCCGGATGATATGCAAGTTGGGCATCTCGAACGGGCTCTCGCCTCGGCGGATCCGCTGCTGGGCCTCCGGGGACAGGCAGTTGAGGTGCTTCTCGAAGACCCCGGTCGCCGAGATCGCCATCGGACTGTCCAGGTAGATGGGCAGCGGCGGGATACGGCCTTCGCGCATCAGGTTGGACAGGTCCCAGAGCAGTTCTTGGGTTCGCTCGACCGCGAAAGCCGGGATGATGATCGGCCCCTGGGCCTCCCGCACCACCTCGATGAGCTGGCGCAGGCGCTGGGAGGGATCGCCGTGGAGGCGATCGCCGTAGGTCGACTCGACGATCAGGTAATCGGCGTGCGCAATCTCAGCCGGATCCCGCAGCAGCGGGGTGTTCGACTTGCCCAGGTCGCCCGAGAAGACGATCCGGCTGCCCTCCACCTCCAGCTCGACGATGGCCGAGCCGAGGATATGCCCCGCGTCGTGAAAGGTCAGCTTCACGTTGCGGCCGAGCGAGATCCGCTTGCCGTAGGGAAGGCGCTCGAAGAAGCGCATGGCCTGCTCGGCCTGCTGCTTGGTGTAGAGGGGCGTGACCGGGTCCTTCCCGTAGCGGCGACGCCACTTGTTCTCGTAGCGGGCATCTTCTTCCTGGATGGTGCCGGAATCGGCCAGCAGGATCCGGCAAAGGTCGATGGTCGGAGGAGTCGCGTAGATGGGGCCGCGGAAACCTTCTGCGACCAGGCGTGGGACCAGCCCCGAATGGTCGGCATGGGCATGCGTGAGAATGATGCCATCGAGATGACGGGGATGGAACTGCAAGGGACGGGTGTTTCGACGCTCGCTCTTGTGACTCCCCTGAGAGAGCCCGGCATCGATCAGGAAGCGCTGTTTCGCGGTCTCTAGCAGATAGGCCGACCCGGTGACGGTCTGAGCGGCCCCCAAGAAATGCAAGTGCATGCCCCTCCTCCTCTCACTGTGTCTTTCGCGTCGCAGGACCTCACTAGCGCGACACCCCTCCGCGAACAGCGCCATGACGGCGCCTCTCGCGGAGGGGTGTGAAAAACCCGGATGAAGCTCGGAACTTCCCCATCAAGGCTCCTTCGGCTAGAAGCCACAGGTACTGGCCCTGCTGTGTGTTGAACACCGCGTGGTGTCCTACCGGCCTTATACCCACCTCGCTCGAATCATCGCAGAAGGCCTGCCGAATCGTCTTGGTGGTTTTGCACAAAGCTTGCGACCGAAGCGAACAGGGCTCGCTTGTAAGGCCGGCAGGGCGAAGCGCGCGGCCGGTGAGACAAACGAGCGGGAGTCCGGGGTCTAGGTGAAGAGGGTCTCGTGCCCGATTCGCTGGGCCAACGTATCGAGAAGGCTGTCGATCAGCCGCTGTTGATGCTTCTTGACGAGCTGCGCATCCTCGAACTCCCCGCCGGGGAAGAACTCGACCAGCACCTCCGGGGTGCTTCGCCATTCCACCGTCCAGAGCAAGGTCCCCAGGTGGAGCTCAGGCCGAAAATCGCTCGCAGCGCGATACTCGAGGGTCCCGCAGTAGGCACGGGGGTCCCAGCGCTCGATGTCGATTGCGAGAATCTCTAGCACCGCAGCTACCTCTCTGTAGAGCTATCGCAAGGAAGTCTCTACCAGTGTAGCCGCCCGCCGGAAGGCGTCTCTATGCGATGCGTCACATCCCGACCCGACCCGGCTATCGAAGGCCGGCGGGACCTTTTCAGCAGTAGGCGCCGTCCGCGCGCCGGACGGTTCCGGTGGTCACGACCTCGATGAGGCCATCCCCCGTCCGGAGCTTCAGGGCCCCCGTCGGATCGATCCCGACGGCGCGGCCGAAGAGCTCGCGGCTCCCAGACTCGACCCGGACATCCTGCCCCAGGGTCACGGAGTAGGCCTCCCAGTGCCGCCGGATCGCGTCGGCGTCGCCGGCCGCGAGGCGATCGATCCAGGGCTCGAGATGGTTCAAGACCTCGGCCAGCACCTGCTCGCGACGCCAGACCGCTCCCTCATCGAAGCTGGACAGGCGGTCGAGACCGATGCCCTGATGCTCGGGAACCGCCTGAAGATTCAGGCCGATGCCGATCGCCATCCAGCGCTGATGACACGCCTCGACCAGAATGCCCCCAAGCTTCTGGCCCCGCAGGACCAGGTCGTTGACCCATTTGAGGCCCGGCTCGTCGGATTCGGTGAGCGCACGAAGGGCCTCGATCACGGCCACACCCACCGCCAACGTGACCAGGGGAGTGCCCTGGGCCGGCATCAGCGCGGTGAAGTAGAGACCCTGGCCTTCGGCGGAGCCCCAAGTCCGGCCGTGCTGGCCATAGCCCCCGGTCTGGGTATCGGCGACGACGACCAGGCTCTCGGAAGGATCGGGAGTTTGACGGGCGATGCGCTTGGCATAGGCATTGGTCGAGTCCACGCTCTTGAAGTGCTGGAAGGACTGCCCCAGGTGACGAGTCTCGAGACATGAGCGATAGAGGGAATAATCGAAGGTCATGGAACTTCCTATTCGGGCGCGGAGACAAAAAAAGAGAGGCGCCTCGACCCGTTTCCCTGCGGACCAAGGCCCAGGCAGGTGGGGAGACGCCTCTGCGAGTATTCTGGCGGCGGGCTATTTTCTCACCAAGTCACCCTGGCA
>JAKFCT010000080.1:0-153276 GCA_036676495.1 Candidatus Sericytochromatia bacterium | reverse complement strand
GATCGGCGCCGGCATCGTGGACCCCGCCAAGGTCACCCGCTCGGCCCTCGAGAACGCGGCTTCCATCGCGTCGATGCTCCTCACCACCGAGGCGCTCGTCGTCGACAAGCCCGAGAAGAAGGGCCCCGCCATGCCCGCCGGCATGCCCGACATGGGGATGATGTAAGCTTCCCTCACGGGACGCTCAAGGGAGGCGGCTTCGGCCGCCTCCCTTTTTCGTTCTCCCTTGGGTTCTCGTTTTCGCTCGCCGCTCCGAAACCCGGTTAGCGCCCGCGGCTGTTGCGTAAGGCAGCGAGCGTTAGCCGTGACAGGCATGAACAGGGGCTTAAACTCAACGCTCGCTGACCTGTAGCAACGTTTTTCGCTCTAGGACTCGGCTTCGGTGGTCTGGTGAGTCTGGGTGATCGTCGCGGCGACGCGCCCGTCGATGCTGGAGGGGAAGAGCTCGCGATTGGTGGGGGCGTCGAGATGGATGGCCTGGCGGATGATCAGGCGCTCGGTATCATGCACCACCCAGAAGTCCTTGCCGAGGCCCTCGGCGTTGCGAACCAGGATCGCGTCGTAGCCCATCTCCTTGGCGTAGCGCGGCAAGTAGCGGGTGTAGGTATTGTCCACGAGCGGATTCACGGGGACCGACGGCTTGAGGTAGGGGACGTTGACCGGATCGCTCAGGTCCGTCGGGTCGAAGCGCTCCTTGGCCCAAGCCATGAAGCGATCTTTCTCCGAGAGGTAGTCCATGACCTTGCCGGTGGCGACCTCCGCGGTGATGACCACCGGCTGGGCCTTGGGGCTGGGTGAGCGCGAAATGGTGACGTTGTCGGCGTAACCGACGCCGGTCTTGGGGGACGTGGCCAGGTAGACACCCGAGCCGTAGTCCCCGAGTTCACTAGACCGGAAGCCGTTCTGCTGGATCAACGCGCCGATTTCCTCGCGCGTGCCGTGATAGACCAGGCGGCGATCGCCGAGGTCGTCGAGCGCGTCGAACGAGCCCCGGTCCAAATTGATGACCCGCAAGTCGCGCTGGCCCTGGGCCGTCCCATCCATGGCCTCGCGAACCTGCGTCACGGCCGCGTCACGCAGCTCGTCCAGGCTCATGTCGTTGACCAAGAGCCCGCCATGGGCGTCGGCATGCTGCTTGGCCAGTTTTTCGCGGACCTTATCCGCCAGCGTGTCGGCGACCCGCTGTACCGACGAGGGGGTGAGGTTCTTGGGCTTGACCGCCTCGGCAACCTTGTGGAGGGCCTTGCCAGCCCCGTAGCTGACCACCTGGACGCCCGCGTTGGCGTAGTCCTCTCCCAGTTCCCGGGCTTCCTTTTCGAGTTCCTGGCGGGTCTCGGCCGTCGCGATGTCCACTTGGTTCTTGAGAAAGGACCCTCCGAGGGTAGCGAGGCCCGTGACGCCGGCCACCGAGCCCATGGTCGCGGCCACGGGAAGCAAGCCCAGCGAGGCTCCGGCGGTGAAGGGAGCGGCGAGGAAGGCCGCGGCGACCAGGGCCACCGAGCCGAGGCCCGCGTAGGAGGCCCCGAGGTTCGCGCCGGCGATCACACCGTCGACGGGATCCTTTTTGAAGCGGTCGGCCACTGCGCCAAAGGCCTCGCCGGGTCGGGCGATCAGGGTCGCGATCCCTTTCCCGAGGTTCGCGAGCAAGGTGAGCGGCTTGCTGAACGTCTTGGCGAGGTTGTCACCGGCCGCGGCCAAGGCGATCCGGTTGCCTTCCTTGAGCTTTTGCAGCGTGGAGAGCTGAAGCCGATCCGGGACGGCGGCAAGCTTGGCCGTTCCCTTGCGCATCGCGGAGGTCACGCTGGCGGAGAGTTTCTGGGTCCCCCGCTTGACCGTCTGAGTCAGCGGGGAGGAGCGACGGGCGCTCGGAAGGCGGGGAGTCTCGGCCATACGGGTTCCTCTTGCTACAAGACGGCTACGTCAGCGCCAAAGACGCCGCTTCCGCGAAAGCGCAATACCTCCCTTGTACCCAGGATCGCGTTCGCCTGCTCCGCGGGTGAGGCCGCCTTGAATAGACGCCCTCCCCGCGCAAGGCTATAATGGTGACGCGTATCACGCGGCAAATTGGCCGCTCAAAGGGGAAGACATGTTCGGAATTGGACCAGGAGAACTGGCAGTCATCGCGGGAGTGGCGTTGCTCGTGGTCGGGCCCAAGAAGCTGCCCGAGCTGGCGCGCGCTTTCGGCAAGAGCATTTCGGAGTTCAAGAAGGGCACCCGCGAGGTGACCGAGTCGGTCAAGCGTGAGCTCGACGCGGCCGACGCCGCCGACCGCGCCGCGGCTCAGCCGAGCGCCGCGGCTCAACCCAAGGATCAGCCGACCGAGGCTCCCGGGATCACCCCGCCCGAGGCCACGCCTCCTGAGACGAGGTAAGCGTTGCTCGACACCCGTTTCGACCTCGCAGCTCCTTACGCTCCCGCAGGTGACCAGCCGGCGGCGATCGCCGCGCTGACCGACGGCCTGCAACAGGGTTTCGACGCCCAGACCTTGCTGGGCATCACCGGCTCGGGCAAGACCTACGCGATCGCCAACGTGATCCAGCAGGTCCAGCGCCCCACGCTGGTGCTCGCCCATAACAAGACCCTGGCCGCCCAGCTCTGCAACGAGCTCCGCGAGTTCTTCCCAAGAAACCGGGTCGAGTACTTCATCTCCTACTACGACTTCTACCAGCCCGAAGCCTACATCCCGCGAACCGACACCTACATCGAGAAGAGCGCCAGCATCAACGACGAGATCGACCGCCTGCGCCACTCGGCCACCCGCTCGCTCTTGGAGCGCCGGGACGTGATCGTGGTCGCCTCCGTCTCCTGCATTTACGGCTTGGGCCAGCCCCAGGAATACCTCAACGCCAGCGTCACCCTCAAGGTCGGCGAGGAAATCTCGCGCGACGAGCTGCTCTTGCGCCTCATCGAGGTGCAGTACGAGCGCAATGACGTCGAGCTGACCCGCGGGCGCTTCCGGGTCCGCGGGGACACCCTCGAGATCGTTCCGGCCTACGAGGACAACGTCTTCCGCATCGAGCTCTTCGGCGACGAGATCGACCGGATCTCCGAGATCGACCCGGTCACGGGCGAGATCCTGAGCGTGCGCCCCGAGTTCATCGTCTGGCCCGCCAAGCACTTCGTCACCTCGCCTGCGACCCTCGAGCGCGCCGTCCTCACCATCGAGGCCGAGGCCGAGGCCCGGGTCAAGCAGCTCAATGACCAGGGCAAGCTGCTCGAAGCCCAGCGGCTCGAGCAACGCACCCGCTACGACCTCGAGATGCTGCGGGAAATCGGCTACTGCCAGGGCATCGAGAACTACTCCCGGCACTTCACCGGCCTGCTTCCGGGCGAGCCTCCGCCGACCCTCCTGGACTACTTCTCCAAGGACTTCCTGGTCATCATCGACGAGTCCCACATCACCATCCCGCAGATCCAGGGCATGTACAACGGCGACCGGGCCCGCAAGGAGACCCTCGTCGAGCACGGCTTCCGACTGCCCTCGGCCCTGGACAACCGCCCGCTCAAGATTGCCGAGTTTTGGGAGAAGGTGGGCCAGAAGATCTTCGTCTCGGCCACCCCCGGCCCGCACGAGCTCGGCATCTCCGAGCGCAAGGTGGAGATGATCATCCGTCCCACCGGCCTGGTCGATCCGGAAGTCTTCGTCCGCCCCATCCAGGGGCAGATCGACGATCTCCTCGGCGAGGTCCGCGACCGCATCGACCGCTCCGAGCGCGTGCTCGTCACCACGCTCACCAAGCGCATGGCCGAGGACCTCACCGAGTACATGCAGGAAGTCGGGATCCGCGTGCGCTACCTGCACTCGGACATCAAGTCCCTGGAGCGGATCGCCATCCTGCGCGACCTGCGCGAGGGCGCCTTCGACGTGCTGATCGGCGTGAACCTGCTTCGAGAGGGCCTCGACCTTCCCGAGGTCTCGCTGGTCGCCATCTTGGACGCCGACAAGGAAGGCTTCCTGCGCTCGGATCGCTCGCTCATCCAGATGATCGGCCGCGCGGCCCGTCACCCTCGCGGCCAGGTGCTCATGTACGCGGACAAGCTCACGGACTCCATGGCCCGGGCCCTCGACGAGACCGAACGCCGCCGCGTCATCCAGCTCGCCCACAACGAGCAGCACGGCATCGTTCCGCAGGCCATCAAAAAGTCCACCCGCAACCTCATCCTCGAGAGCCTCTCGGGCGAGTCCATCGGCGCGCCGGTCCCGGCTCCCGTGGTGGGCGACCCCAGCGACCTTCCTGCCCTCATCAAGGACCTGGAGCATCAGATGAAGCAAGCCGCCAGCATCCTGGACTTCGAGACCGCCGCCGTCCTGCGCGACCAGCTCCAGGCCCTGCGCGAGCAGCAAGAAGCGGTCCGAACGGGCAAGGACCCCGCCGAGGCCAAGCCGCGCCGGCGCGCCTCCCGCTAAGCCCTCCCCCGAGCCCGCGAGCCCACCATGAACGAACGCATCATCAACCAGTACCGGCTGACCTCCGAGCTTGAGCGCTCCGAGGATCACGCGGTCTATCTCGCCGAGGACACGCTCAAGCACCGGAAGGTGCTGCTCCATGAGATCAAGCTCGACCCGACCGATGGCCCGGATGCCCTATCCAAGGCCCGAATGGACGTGATCCGCGAGGCCAAGCTGACCATGGAGCTCGACCATCCCAACGTGCTGCGGGTCGAGCACCTGATCCCCCGGGAGGACGAGTGCTTCGTGGTCTGCGAGTGGATCGAAGGCGCTCGCACCCTCCGCGAAGCCCTGCGCTCGGGCCCGATGGCTCCCCAGCGGGCGGTCGCCATCGCCATGGCGGCCCTCGAGGCCCTGCACCACGCCCACGAGCACCGGATCGTCCACCGGAACGTCCGTCCCGAGCATCTCCTGCTCTTCGAAGGGGGAGTGAAGCTCACGTCCTTCGCGATGGCCAAGAAGGCGGATCTCGCCACGCGCTCCAGCTTCGACCTGCGCCAGATGGTCGCCGAAAACCCCTATGCCGCCCCCGAGTTCCGGCTGGGCCAGTCGGCCCATCACCGGGTGGACGCCCGGGCCGACGTCTTCGCCCTGGCGGCCGTGCTCTACGAGATGCTCACGGGTCGCCCCCCCGCGCATGTCGACGAGAAGGTCTTCGAGCCCCCCAGCCAGCTCAATCCCGCCGTCCCGCCCGCACTGGACGAGGCGATCGCCCGCGCCCTGCGCTTCGACCCCGCGCAGCGGCTGCCGTCCGCCTCCAGCTTCAAGGCCCGCCTCGTCGAGGCCATGGGAGGAGCGAAAGCCAACCCCACCGACACGGGAGCCCGCTACGTCGAGCGCCGGCTCGCGCGCCGCACCCGCAACAGCCTCATCTTCCAGGCCACGGACGCCCATCTTGGCCGCCCGGTCGCCCTGAAGAAGCTGATTTTGGAGCCGTCGCTCACGCCCAGCGAGCGCCACGCGGCCCTATTGACCCGCACGCGGGAGGAAAGCGCCGCGAGCGCGCTGGTGCACCCGCATATCATCGTCATCCTCGACCACTTCATCGAGGACGAGGACCCCTACCTGGTCATGGAGTGGCTGGAAGGCGCGGATCTGCGCGAAAGCCTCGACGGAAAGCGCCCTCCCCTCAGCTACGAGGAGATCCTGGGCATCATTCACCAGGCCGGTGAGGCGATCGCCTACGCCCACCGCCAGGGCGTCATCCACCGGGACCTCAAACCCGAGAACCTCATGCTCCACCAAGGGCATGTCACGGTCTTGGACTTCGGACTCGCGGGCCCGCTCGATCCCAGCGCCATGAAGACCGGCGGCACGGCACGCTACCTCGCTCCCGAGCTCATCAAGGGCGAAGCGGCCAGCTACCAGTCGGACATCTACGCGCTGGCGGTGGTCGCTTACGAGATGCTCACCGGCACCTACCCCTACCGTCCGGAAGCCCTCATGGCCGGGTTCGCCACCGGAGAGCTGGTGGAGGCCCCCGTGCCTCCCAGCCAACTGCGGCTGGAAGTGACCCCGGAGGTCGACGCGGTCCTCTTGAAGGCGCTCGCCATCCATCCCTCCGAGCGTTACGACGCGATGACCGACTTCCTGGACGCCCTCAACGGGGCCCTCTCGTCTCCGGGAGAAACCGTCGAGGAGGCTCCCTGGAAGGCCCTGATTCTCACGGCCGTCGGGGCCCTCTTGCTGGGAGGACTCGTGCTGGGAGGCTTCTTCCTGAGCCCGATCGTCTCGACCTGGCTGGCCCCGCTTCCCGAGCCGGCTCCCCTGGCGAGCCCCGAAGCCCTGGCCGCCGAGCCCATCGAGGACGAGGAGCCCTTGCAGCCCCTCGTGACGCCCCGTCCGGACCCCACGCCGACCCCGGAGCCGGCTCCCACTCCCAAGCCTGCCGCCAAGGCGCTCACATGGGCCAGCCGCCCCATGACGCTCTCCGACGTCACCATGGAGGTCACGGGCATCCAGGTGGAAGGGGATCGGACCCGCGTCAAGCTGCGCGTGGCCAACCACTCGGCGCAACCCGTCTCCTTCCTGAGCCGGAACGACCGGCCCGACCTCGTCCGGGTCAGCGATGACCTCGGCCACGACTACACCCTCAAGCTGGATCTGCTCTCGGTCTCGCCGGGCCTGGTGCGCGTCGAGGCCGGCGCGACAACGGACGGTTCCTTCGTGCTCCAGGACTGGATTCGCCCGGACGCCGCCTTGGTCACCGTCGAACTCAAGGAATACGCCGGCGAGGAGCGCCAGTTCATCCTGCGCGCCCATCGGATCGTCGATAAGCCCTGAGCACGGCCTTTTGCGGCCGGATCGAATTGTAAAGAAGACCGTTACACGGCGCTTTCAGCTTGCCGCCCTTCCCATCGGCGCGTAAAATGAATAGAACTGACGTTCGATACTCGGTTGGAAGGTTTCTGAATGACTCAAGATCCCGACGTGCTCAGGGTCCGTGGCGCCCGCGAGCACAACCTCAAGAACCTCGATCTCACCATCCCCCGCAACCAGCTGGTGGTCTTCACCGGCGTCTCCGGCTCGGGCAAGAGCTCGCTGGCGTTCGATACCATCTTCGCCGAGGGGCAGCGCCGCTACGTCGAGAGCCTCAGCGCCTACGCCCGGCAGTTCCTGGGGCAGATGGACAAGCCGGATGTCGATTACATCGAGGGCCTGAGCCCCGCGGTCTCGATCGACCAGAAGTCGACCTCGCATAACCCGCGCTCCACCGTCGGCACCGTCACCGAGATCTACGACTACCTGCGCCTGCTCTTCGCCCGGATCGGCAAGCCCCACTGCCCGCAGTGCGGCCAGGCCATCATCCCTCAGACGGTCGAGCAGATCGTCGATCGGGTCATGGAGCTCGGCGAGGGCGTGCGCTTCCAGGTGCTGGCGCCCCTCGTGCGCGGCCGCAAGGGCGAGTTCAAGAACCTGCTCGAGGAGGCCCGCAAGGACGGCTTCGTCCGCGCCCGGATCGACGGCGTCGTCCGCGACCTGGCAGAGGACATCGATCTTGAAAAGCAGAAGAAGCACGACATCGCGGTGGTCATCGACCGCCTGGTCGTGAAGGACGACATCGCCACCCGTCTCGCCGACTCGGTGGCCACCGCCCTGAAGCAGGCCGAAGGGCTCGTGCTGATCCAGGTCCTGGGCACGCGCGAGGCTCCCAAGGACGAGGACATCCTCTTCTCCGAGCACTTCGCCTGCTCGGATTGCGGCGTCTCCCTGTCGGAGATCACCCCGCGGCTCTTCTCGTTCAACAACCCCTACGGCGCCTGTCCGCGCTGCACCGGGTTGGGCTTCAAGGCGGAGTTCGATCCCGAGCGGATCGTGCCCGATCCCCGCAAGACGTTGCGGGACGGGGCGATCGCCCCCTGGAGCCGCACCAACAACCCCTACTACCTCCAGCTGCTGGGCGCGCTCGCCAAGATCCGCGGCTTCAGCCTCGACACCCGCTGGGAGGACCTTCCCGAGGCCACCCGCACCCTCATCCTGCACGGCTCCGAGGACCGGATCCGCATGGAGCAGGAGTCCTGGTTCAAGGCGGGCGACTTCGGCTACACCACCCGCTACGAAGGGGTGATCCCCCAGTTGCAGCGCCGCTACAACGAGTCCAGCTCCGACAAGTTCAAGGAGGACCTGGAAGCGTACATGACGCAGCGGGCCTGCGAGTCCTGCCAAGGCAAGCGGCTTCGCCCCGAAAGCCTCGCGGTCACGGTCGGCGGCCGGAACATCGCCGAGATCACCGACATGTCCATCAACCAGGCCGGGGAGTACGTGGGCGGGCTCGAGCTGACTCCGCGCGAGGCCATGATCGCCCATCAGATCTTCAAGGAGGTCAAGGCCCGCCTGCAGTTCCTGCTGGACGTGGGGCTCGACTACCTGACGCTATCCCGCACGGCCAACACCCTCTCCGGAGGGGAGGCGCAGCGGATCCGCCTGGCCACCCAGATCGGCTCCGGCCTCACCGGGGTGCTCTACGTGCTCGACGAGCCGTCCATCGGCCTGCACCAGCGCGACAACGAGCGATTGCTCGGCACCCTGGAGCACCTGCGCAACCTCGGTAACACGCTGATCGTGGTCGAGCACGACGAGGACACCATCCGCGCGGCCAACCACGTCGTCGACGTGGGCCCCGGAGCGGGGGTCCACGGCGGCCATATCGTGGCCCAGGGGACGCCCGACGAGGTGGCGGCGAACCCGGAGTCCATCACGGGGCAGTACCTGTCGGGCGCCCGGACGATCATGGTTCCCGCCGAGCGCCGCGAGGGCAACGGCAAGGAGCTGAAGCTGGTGGACGCCCACCTCAACAACCTCAAGCACCTGAACGTGAGCATCCCGCTGGGACGCTTCGTCTGCGTGACCGGCGTCTCGGGCTCCGGCAAGTCCACGCTCATCAACGAGGTCTTGCAGACGGCCCTCAGCCATCACCTCTCGGGCGGCCCTCGCCCACAGGGACTGCGCGAGCTGAAGGGCTGGGAGAACCTCGACAAGGTGATCGTGATCGACCAGTCCCCCATCGGGAGGACGCCGCGGTCGAACCCGGCCACCTACACCGGGCTCTTCGACATCATCCGGGACACGTTCTCGGTCACCAACGAGGCCAAGGCGCGGGGCTACCAGCCGGGACGCTTCTCGTTCAACGTCAAGGGCGGCCGCTGCGAGGCCTGCCATGGCGAAGGCATGAACGTGATCGAGATGCACTTCCTGCCGGACGTCTACGTGCCTTGCGATGTCTGCAAGGGCAAGCGCTACAACCGCGAGACCCTCGAGGTCAAGTACAAGGGCAAGTCCATCGCCGACGTGCTCGCGATGACGGTCGCGGAGGCGCTGGAGTTCTTCCATGCCATCCCGCGGGCCAAGACGAAGCTTCAGACGCTTTCTGACGTGGGCCTGGAGTACGTGACGCTGGGACAGCCCGCCACGACGCTCTCGGGCGGCGAGGCGCAGCGGGTGAAACTTGCGACCGAACTTTCGCGGCGCTCCACCGGCCGGACGCTCTACCTCCTGGACGAGCCCACCACGGGCCTCCACTTCTACGACGTGGAGAAGCTGCTGGGCGTCCTGTCGCGGCTGGTGGACGGCGGCAACACGGTGCTTTGCATCGAGCATAACCTGGACGTCATCAAGACGGCCGACTGGGTGATCGACCTCGGTCCCGAAGGCGGCGATCGCGGAGGCACCCTGGTGGTCGCGGGGCCGCCCGAGGAGGTGGCCGCGCACCCCGGATCGCATACGGGCCGCTTCCTGGCCCGGATCCTGGAAGCTGCGGAGCGGATTCCGGCGCTGGCTGCCGCCGAGCCCGCGCCCAAGCGCCGCGGAAGACCGCCCAAACGCGCCATCAGCTAAGCCGAGAACGTCTGGGGGTCCCCTTCGGGGTGCCCCTTTGCGTTTGCCGGGAGACCATGGGAACATGCTGACGTTCCATCGTCAAAAGGGAGGTTCCCATGCATCGCCCCACGCTCAGCGGCCTCGCGGCCTTGCTGCTGACCGCTTGCACCGTAAACCTCAATCACCCCGGCCTCGTGGTCGCTCCCGACGGCCAAAGCGGCTCGCCCCCCCAGACCGAGGCCACTCCGGCCTCCGGGCAGACTCCCGACGGCTCCGCGGACGCCTCCCCCGGCGCCGGAGGCAGTCTCGACACGAGCTTCGGAAACGCCGGCATCGCCCTCACCGATGTCGCGGACGGCAGCCACGACATCGCCTTCGGGGTCGCGCTGCAGCTGGACGGCGCGATCGTGGCCGCCGGCGCCAGCACCCAGTTCGTCCCCAAGGACGTCCTCGGCAGCTTCGCGCTGGTGCGCTACCTCGCCAATGGAAAGCCGGACCCGGCCTTCGGGACCCAGGGTCGGCTCCTGGGCGGCAAGGGTTCGAGCTCTCAGGCGCGGGACGTCGCCGTCGCGGGCGACGGGGCGATCCTCGCCGCCGGTTGGTCCCAGGGCCAGGTCGTCGACTTCCTGGTGAGCCGGTACGTCCTGGGCGGGCAACTGGATGATCGCTTCGGCACGGGAGGCCATGCCTCACCGGGCTTCGGGGAGGGCTATCTCCGGGCGATCGCCGAGCTGGAGGACGGCAAGATCCTCGCCGTCGGCTACGGCGGCTCGTACGTGGATTACGATGCCCTGATCGCTCGCTTCAACCCCGACGGCAGCCCGGACTCGAGCTTCGGAGTCAATGGCAAGCGTTACGTGGACTGGGGGACGGATGACGATCAAGCCCAGGCCTTGGCCCTGAAGGGGAATCACGTTTACCTCGCGGGATCGACCAAGACGCAAGGCTTCACGGTTTGCCGGCTTCGCATGGACGGAAGCCTCGACCCCACCTTCGGTGACGGTGGAATCAGCCGGATCGGCAGCGGGGAGGACCAGGCTCAGGATCTGGCGATCGCCGCCGACGGCAAGCTCATCCTGGCGGGGGGAAGCCTCGTCATGCGCTTCAAGGCCGATGGGTTCGTGGATCGGTCCTTCGGCAACTCGGGCGGCGTGGGCTTGCCGGAGCAAGCGTTGAGGGCGGTCGCCGTTCAGGAGGACGGGAAGATCCTGGTGGCCGGCGAGTGGGACGGGAAGGCGGCCCTGAGCCGCCTCAACGCCGACGGCACGCCCGACGGGACGTTCGGCACCGAGGGCTCCGCCATCGTCCCCGCCGGGGACGGCGCGGCCGTGATCCATGACCTCGCGATTCAGCCCAACGGGCGGATCGTGGCGGCGGGCAAGGCCTTCCGGAACAAGGACCGCGCGGGGCACGATGACTTCATGCTCATGCGTTTCTGGCCCTAGCGCCCCCGGCCAAGGTCGGGAACGCGACGCCCTCCGGGAACCATGCCTTGCGGCCCGGAGGCGCCGAGGCCTATGCTCAGCGCGAGGGTCCTCGGGGATCGGTGACCGAGGCGGAAGGGGATCCCATGGAGCGATACCGGATTGCCTACTTGCCGGGCGATGGAATCGGCCCGGAAGTCATGGGGGCGGCCGTGCGCGTCCTCGAAGCGGCCGCTCCGAAGTTCGGGATCGCGCTGGAGTTCGTCGAGGGGCTGATCGGAGAGGCGGCCTTGAAGGAGAGCCCGACGGTCCTCCCCCTCGAAACGATCCACCTCGCCCGCGACGCCCACGCGGTCCTGCTGGGGCCGGTGGGCGGGGCCCCCAACGCGCAGGCCTCCGTCACGTCCTCGCCGCGCTACGCCGCCCATGAGCTTCGCGCGTGGCTCGGGGTCTACGCCAACTTACGCCCGGTGCGGATCTTCCCGGGCCTGATTCAACGCTCCCCGCTGAAAGCGGAGGTGATCAGCGGAGTCGACATCATGGTCGTCCGGGACGCGGCTGCGGGGCTCTACTATAGCCAGCCGCGCGGGATCGGCACCGAGGACGGCCAGCTGGAAGCCGTCAACACGGCCGCCTACAAGCGCTCCGAGGTGGAGCGGGTGGCGCGGGTGGGGTTCGAGGCCTCGCTTTCGCGCCGCAAGCACGTCATGCTGGCCGACTGGAGCAAGCTGCTGGAGACCGGCGAGCTCTGGCGGCAGGTTTGCAGCGAGGTCGCCGCGGAGTACCCGCAGGTTCACTTCGAGCTGATGGATACCGACACCTGCATCCTGGAGCTGACCTGGCATCCCCAGCGCTTCGACGTGATCCTGGCGGACTGCAGCACGGGAGATCTCTTGAGTGTGCAGGCGGCAGCCTTGTCGGGGACCTTCGCCCTTCATCCGTCGGCCTACCTGGGACAGCGGACAGCGGGGGTATTCTCGCCGAGCCACGGGACCGCTCCGGCGCTGGTGGGCAAGGGATTCGCGAACCCGACGAGCGCCATCCTGTCGGGGGCCATGCTGCTCAAGTACGCGATCGGGAACTCCGTGGCGGCCTATGCGGTTCGCGATGCGGTCGATCGGGCGCTAACCAAGGGGGCGCGGACCCATGACCTGAGCGTGACCGGGGAGGTGGTGGTCTCTTGCGAGGCCTTCGTCGAGCGGGTGCTCTGCGAGCTGGAGGGCTGAGTCTCCGGCGCTTCGCTAGTCGCCAATAAGTATTATTAAGCGGCCATCGGAATAGACAGGCTAGGGTATAGAATAGTGCCGACGCCCATTTCCGGCCGCTCAAACGGCTGACGACACCAGGAGACCAGGTTCCGTGAAACTCGAGCTGCACCGCCCCCACCGCTGGGAGCTCGCCCCCTACGAGGCCCAGCAGGTCCAGACCGAGCTGCAGGCCGCCGTCGTGACCACGGACGCCTTCGAATCGATCCGCGTGATCGCCGGCGTGGCGATCGCCCATAGCCGCTTCAACGACACCATGACCATCGCGGTCTCCGCCCTGAGCTACCCCGACCTCGCCGTGATCGATCGCCAGGTGCTCGAATACCAGACCAAGTTCCCCTTCATCCCGGATCTCCTGAGCTTCCGCGAAGTGCCCGGCATCATCGCCGCCCTCGAGGCGCTCTCGGTGGTGCCGGACCTGATCGTCGTGGACGGCCCCGGGATCACGCACCCGAAGGGCCTCGGGGTGGCCTCCCACGTCGGCGTCATCCTGGACATCCCGACCATCGGCTGCAGCAAGTCCTCGCCGGTGGGGACGTTCATCGAGCCGGAGGTCAACGCCGGGTCCGAGTCCGCCCTGGTCTGGCAATCCGAGATCGTCGGCACCGTCTTCCGCTCCAAGAACCGGGTGGCCCCCCTGTTCATCTCGACCGGGCACCGCGTCGGCCGCGAGACGGCGACGGCCCTCATCCGCAAGACGTGCCAGGGCTACCGCCTTCCGGAGCCCCTCCGGATCGCCAGCGCCCAGCTCACCGAAAACAAGCAGAGCGCGAAGGTCGCAGCGGCTCGCTAAGCTGCCACGACCCTCGGTTTGCCCCGAGCTTTGGGATCCGGTAGAATGGTCGCGTCGCAACGACTCCCGGGCGGCGATGCGCCACCGTCCCCTGAACCGGATCCGACGCGCGATCGTCCCTTCACATCAGCGATAATTTCCTAGCGACCAAGTGGGAGGCCATTGAATGGGTTCACGACGTTGGCAAACGGCCATGCTGGCTGGAGCCTTGCTGCTATCCGGATGCTCCGGCAACAACCCCGCTACCCCCGGCTCGGTTAACCCCCCGCTGGGCGCCCCTGCGAACACCCCCTCCGAGTCGGCGGCCGCCCGCCAGGCCGCGGAGAAGGTGACGGTGCATGGCTCGGTCGCGGATGCCCGCACCGGCGAGGGCATTCCCAAGGCGACCATCCTCTTGCAGGCCCTGCCCGAAGCCCCCAGCGCCGCTCCCCTGGCCATGGCCTCGGAGTCGGCCGCGCCCGCCAGCGCCTCGGCCCCGACCCCGGCCCCGTCGCCCACGACCCCGCCCAAGCCGATCAAGCTCGGGGTCGATGACAAGGGCCAGTTCGACGTCAAGGATCTCCTGCCCGGCCAGTACCAGATCACGGCCTTCGCCCCGGGTTACCAGCCGGTGACCACCCTCGGGGTCCGGCCCGCCCAGCTCCACTTCGAGCTCACCCCCCTGAGCCCCAAGGCCGGCCATGCCATGACGGGCCAGGTCAAGACGGCCGCCGACAAGCCCGCCGCCGGGGCCCGCGTGGTCGCCGGCTTCACCCCCGGCAAGACCCTGGGCGACGCCATGACCGTCGGCGGAGACGGGAAGTTCGACTTCAAGGATCTGCGCACCGGCAAGCTCCCCATCGCCGCCTACCTCTCCGAGGGAGCCGAGATCACCGCCTGGGCGCTCCAGCGCGAGGTCCCCGTCGCCCTCGGCAAGGAGAAGCTGACGCCCAGCCCCACGCTCACCTTGCGGGCCGTCACCACGCCGCTGATCCTCAGCGGCAAGGTCACCTCGCCGTCCAAGGAGCTCAAGCCTCGCCAGGTTCACGCCCTCTTGGTGGACGGCGAAACCGAGATCCCGCTCATCACCCGCAACCCGGACAAGGACGGCCACTTCCGCTTCTCGCTGCCCGCGCTCGAGGAAGGCCAGAGCTACCACCTGGTCGCCACGGGCCTGGATGAGGCCGGCAACACCGCCTACTCCCACCTCCACAAGATCGCCGACTCCGACCTGAAACTGGAACTGGCCCTGCCGGATCTTCCCGCCGCGCCCGAGTTCCAGCCGCAAGAGCTCGCGTTCGGCGCCGTCTGGAAGGGATCGTCCAATGCCTCGGTCTACCGCCTGCGCGTGGAATCGGTCGGGGAAGACGCCCAGACCGTCTGGGAAGGCTGGACCAGCGGCACCACGCTGGCGATGCCGACTCCCGAGACCCTGCCGATCCTGACCAAGGGCAAGACCTACCGCGCTTCCTTCTCGGCCATCAAGGTCGCGGAAGGCACACCCTACGAGCTGACGTCCGTGCCGAGCGCCCCGTGGGCCACGGCCGCGTCCCTGACTCCGATCGAGTTCAAGGCCGGAGAGCCCCTGGAAGCGAGCGAGGACGTCCCGGCGATGGGCACGAAGTCGACCGCTCCCGACAGCAAGCAACCGATCAAGCCGGACGCCAAGTCCCCGGCGATCAAGCCCGAAACGGCCAAGCCCGAAGTGACGAAGCCCCAGGAGTCCAAGCCCCAAGAGGCTAAGCCCCAGGCCAAGCCCGCTCCTGCCAGGCCCAAGGGTCAGGTCCTCTAGGCTTGCTCCCGCTGGAAAGCCGTGTCCCGGAGAGTCCGCTCTCCGGGACCCTCGTCGTGCTCGATCTCGAGACCACGGGACTCGATTACAAGCTCGATCGGATCCTCGAGATCGGAGCCGTGAAGCTCGTCAACGGTCTCCCCGCGGAGCGGTTCCAGACCCTGGTCGACCCCGAGACCCCGCTGCGGGAAGAGAACATCGCCATCCACGGCATCACCCCGGCCATGATCGCGGACGCCCCACCGATCGCGGAGGTCTTGCCCCGCTTCCTCGCCTGGGCCGGAGACGCCCCCTGGGTGGCGCATAACGCCCTCTTCGACTTCAACTTCCTCAACCAGAACGCCGTTGCGCTCGGCTACCCGCCCCTCGACGTCCCCCTGATCGACACGCTGGAGATGTGCAAGGAGGTCTTTCCGTCCGAGCGCAAACCCAGCCTCGAGCGGCTCTTGGAGCTGTTGCACGAGCCCCCGCGGGATCTGCACCGCGCCCTGGTGGACGCCGAAGCGCTGGCGAGCATCTTCCCGGGCCTCTGGGAGCTCAGGCGCCAGAAGCGCGCCTGGCATACCGCGCAATTCGAGCGAATCAGCCAGATCGGCATGCGCTACCGACAAGTCCAGGGCCTCGTCGGAGGCCTGCAAGAGGAGCTGCGCGACCTGCGCCGGACGCTCGAACTCTACTTCGAGGAGACCGGGGCGGAGACGCTGCCCTTGCCGGACGGGACCCTGGTCGCGCACCGCCGCGAGTCGTGGGAGTTCCATTCCGAGGAGGTGCGCGAGGCCCTCGCGACGCTCGGCATCCTCGATCGGGTGCTGCGGGTGGACCGGGAGAAGCTGGATCGCTGGTTGAAATCCGACCGCCTGACTCCCGAGGAACAGGACTCCCTGCTGAAGACCCGGCGATTTCTCGGGGTCAAACTGAGCATTTCGGTGGAGCCTCGGGGCGGACATGGGTTAGAATAGACTAATCACCACCCCTGCGACCCTGAACGGGGAGGAAGACCGTGACAACCGAAGAATTCACTCACCTACGCGAGCGCGGCCTGACCCAGGAGGCCGCCTTCCGAGGCAACCTGGTCAAGGTCCGCGTCGATACCGTCGCCCTCCCGAACGGCGAGACGGCCCAGCGTGAGATCGTGGAGCATCCCGGCGCCGTCGCCGTGATCCCCGTGACCGAGGACGGCCGGATCGTGCTGGTTCGCCAGTTCCGGTACCCCATCAACCGGATCACCCTGGAGCTGCCCGCCGGGAAGCTCGAGTTGGGCGAAGAACCCGACGTGACCTGCCTGCGCGAGCTGGCCGAGGAGACGGGCCTCAAGGCCGCGCACCTCGAAAAGCTGACGGAGTTCGTCGTGGCGCCGGGCTACACGACCGAGCGCATCACCTTGTACAAGGCGACGGGCCTGACGCCGACCACTGCGACCCTCGACGAGGATGAGTTCGTCGAGACCGTGGAGGTCAGCTTCGACGAAGCCCTCGCCATGGTCCGGGACGGCCGGATCTTCGACGCCAAGACCATCATCGGGCTCTTGTGGCTCGATCGCCTTTCCTAGGGGGGACCCATGGCACGGATTCTGGTCACGGACGACGCGGGCTTCATGCGGACCATGCTCCGGGACACCTTGACCGGAGCGGGACACGAGGTGGTCGCGGAAGCGAGCAACGGCAAGGATGCGGTTCGCCTCTACGGCGAGCAGCTTCCGGACCTGATCACGCTGGACGTGACCATGCCCGAGATGGACGGCCGGGCGGCGCTCAAGGCGATTTTGGAGGCCCATCCGGGCGCCAAGGCCGTGATGTGCTCGGCCGTCGGCCAGGAAGCCACCATCAAGGAGTGCCTGCTGGCGGGCGCTCGGGACTACCTGGTCAAGCCCTTCGAGAGCTCCCAGGTCCTCGCCACGGTGCAGCGCGCCCTCCTGACCAAGGAAGCCAACCCCGCCACCCTGCTTCAGGAGATCGTGGCGTGGTTCGACCTCGGCGAGATCGTCGTCCGCCAGGGCCTGATCAGCTACTCGGCCCTCCAGGAAGTCCGCGAGGCGATCGCCTCGCGCAAGGATCGCAACCTCGCCCAGGAGCTGGTCGATCGCGGAGTGGCTTCCGAGGAGGACATCGAGTCCTTCCTGGCGATGGGCCACCGGGACGTCTCCATGGCCTACTTCCTGCTCAAGGCCAAGACCATCTCCGTGGAGCAGCTCCGCTGCTCGCTCGTGCTGATGCGCAAGTCCGGCCGCCTGCTGGGGTTCACCCTGAGCGAGCACGGTTTCTGCACGCAGCAGCAGATCGCCGAGCTGGTCAAGAAGATCCCACCCTACAAGAGCCAGAACCAGACCCTCCGGATCTAGGCCCCGACGATGCGCATCCCGCGTCCCGAGCCCTCCGACGATTCCCGGCCTTCCGCCGGAGACCGGCGTGCCGGAAGCCCCCCAGCCGAAAGCCGCCGTCCCGAGCTCTTTGCCGCCCTGCGCGACGCCCAGGGCGATCGCGGCTGGATCCCGTTCAGCACCTACATGGAGCTCGCGCTCTTCCATCCCACGGCGGGCTACTATGCCCGGCTCGAAGCCGTCGGCGCCCGCGGGGACTTCGCCACCAGCCCCAGCCTCAGCCCCTCCTTCGGCAAGCTCTTCGCCCGGCAGATCCATCAGATCTGGCGGGTCATGGGCGCTCCCGCGCGCTTCGACGTGATCGAGCTGGGGCCCGGCGCGGGCCAGTTCGCGCGCGCGGTCCTGCAAGAGGCCGAACGCCACCCGCGCTTCCTGAAGGCCCTCTCCTACGCCCTGATGGAGCGGAGCGCCAGCCTCCGCGAGACCCAGGCCCGCGCGCTTTCGCGCTGGGAGGGGCGGACGCGCTGGGGCGACTCCCTGGCGGCCCTGGCGCCCGCGGGGGTCCGCGGCGTGATCGTCAGCAACGAGTTCTTCGACGCCCTGCCCTGCCACCGGCTGGAGCAGACCCCCGAGGGGCTGCGGGAGATCGGCGTGCGGGTCGTGGGCGATCGCCTCGAGGAGGTCAAAGGCCCGCTCACCTCTGAGCGCCTGGCGAGCGAACTCGCCGCCGACGGCTTGACGCTTCGCGAGGGGCAGCGGGTCGAGGTTTCCCTGGCCGCCCTGGACGTCATGCGCGAGATCGCGACGCAGCTGGCGCAGGGCGCCGTGATCACCGTGGACTACGGGGACGTGGCCCAGGAGGTCTACTCGCCGCGCCGGATGAAAGGCTCCGTGCGGGGCTACTTCCGGCACATGGCAGTGGCCGATCCCTACGCGCGGCCGGGCGAGCAGGACCTGACGTACGACGTGAACTTCACGGCGCTGGCGCGAGCCGGCGAAGAGGCCGGGCTGCCGACGCTCGGGCTCATGCCGCAGGGAGCGGTGCTGAAGCACCTGGGGCTCGACCGGGAGATCCGGGAGCTCCGGCGGGGCAAGTCGCCGCTGGCGGCCGATCAGGCGAGCGGGACGCTGGAGAAGTTGGCGCATCCCCAGGGCATGGGGGAGGGCTTCAAGGTGCTCTTCCAGGGGAAGGGGATCAGGCGGGATCAGCTGGCGGGGCTGGGGGGCATGGAGCTGCCACGCTTTCGCTGGCCGTGGGAGCACTGAGGGGGTCGTTCGCAACGCGAACGACCCCCTAAACCCTTGCTTACCGTGAGGCGCCGGACGGCATTATCAGTTGCTTTGCGGATTTCCTCCGTAGTTATTACGTAAAGTTAACCAAAGTTCACCTAAATCCGCCGGGATCCCCCTGCAAAAGGGCAGGTTGTCTCATGCCTTGTGATAGAATGAGCGGGATGTTAGTGGATCCAAGCCAACTTGAGGCCCCACTCGGCATTGAGATCCCGTTGACTACCACCATGCGGAGCCGCAAAAGGAGGAGATCGCCCACGCCCGCGGGAAGGGGCCGAACCCCGGGGTGAGAGCGTGAACATTATGCTCGACACTAATACCACCATTGCCCTCATGGTCGTCCTGGGCATCGCCATGCTGGTGCCTGCGCTCGTCCTGTTCGTCTCGCCGAAGTTGGGGCCCCAGCGGCCGACCGAGACCAAGCTCGCGCCTTACGAGTCGGGCGTGCCGGTCGCATCGCGCGTGGGCACGGCCCGCGAGCGCTTCTCGATCAAGTTCTACTTGGTCGCCATCATGTTCGTGATCTTCGATATCGAGGCGGTCTTCCTCTACCCCTGGGCCGTGAACTTCAAGGCCCTGGGCCTG
Source organism: Candidatus Sericytochromatia bacterium (assembly GCA_036676495.1). Lineage (GTDB taxonomy): Bacteria > Cyanobacteriota > Sericytochromatia > S15B-MN24 > UBA4093 > UBA4093. The sequence continues at coordinate 134,065 of JAKFCT010000080.1, read as the reverse complement.
TTCGGGCTGGTGGAGATGCTGATCTTCCTCGGCATCCTGTTTTCCGGATACATCTACATCGTTAAGAGGGGAGCCCTGAAATGGGAGTAGAAACTGCTCTGGGCGAATCGGTCGTCACGACCTCGCTTGATGCGGTCATCAACTGGGGCCGCAAGAACTCGCTCTACCCGTTCACGTACGGGACCGCCTGCTGCGGCATCGAGGTGATGGGCTTGATGTCGAGCGCCTTCGACTTGTCGCGTTTCGGCGCGGAGATGGTGCGCTTCAGCCCGCGTCAGGCCGATCTGCTGATCGTGGCCGGCACCATCACCTACAAGCAGGCTCCCATCCTCAAGGAGATCTACGATCAGATGCCCGATCCCAAGTGGGTGATCTCGATGGGCGCCTGCGCCAGCTCGGGCGGCTTCTACGACGATTACTGCACGGTCCAGGGCATCGATGAGATCATCCCGGTGGACGTCTACATCGCGGGCTGCCCTCCGCGCCCCGAGGCGATCATGGAAGCGGTCATCAAGCTCCAGGAAGAGATCGTCAGCAAAGACTCCGTTTTGAAGAGAGCGTAAAAGATGTCGGAATTGAGTTCTGTTCTTACCAAACTGAAGCAGCGCTTCCCCGGCGACGTCGTCTCCACCTCTTCCTGGAGGGGGGACGACACGGCCGTTATTAAGCGGGAAGCCATCACCCGGGTCCTGGAGTTCTGCAAGAACGATCCGGATCTCGCGTTCAACTTCCTGATGGATCTCTCGGGAGTCGACTACCTGACCTACCCGAAGGCCCAGCCGGCCCGCTTCGCCGTGGCCTACCACCTTTACTCGCTCTCCAAGAACCAGCGCGTCCGGCTGAAAGTCTATGCCAACGCCAACGAGGAGATCGACTCGGCGGTTCCCTTGTGGAAGTCCGCCAACTGGATGGAGCGCGAGGTCTTCGACCAGTTCGGCCTGAAGTTCAAGAACCACCCCAACCTCAAGCGCGTCCTCAACCACCAGGAATTCGTCGGCCATCCGCTGCGCAAGGACTATCCCATGCGCAAGCGCCAGCCCCTGGCTACCGTCGACAGCCTGATGGACGAAATGGAAAAGCGTTTGAAGGCCAAGGGCCTGCGTTAGGTAGAGAGAGAGCTCAAGCATGAAAGCTGCTGACGAGATCAAATTGACGGCGCCGACCGAGCCCGAACTGACGGGCACGGTACCGGGCCCGGAGGACTTCTACAAGGACCTCCATACCGAGCTGATGTTCTTGAACTTCGGCCCCTCGCACCCGGCGACGCACGGTACGCTGCGTACGCTCTTGGCCCTCGACGGCGAGACCATCGTCGCCGCGGTCGGCGAGATCGGCTACCTGCACCGCGGGTTCGAGAAGTCGGTCGAGCACAAGACCTACAACAAGGTCATCCCCTACACCGACCGCCTGAACTACTGCTCGGCGATCCTCAACAACATCGGCTACGTCAAGGCCGTCGAGCGGATGCTCGCGATCGAGATTCCCGATCGCAACAAGTTCATCCGCGTGATCGTGGGCGAGTTGTCGCGCATGATCGACCACCTGGTCTGCATCGGGCCGCAGTTCGTCGACATGGGCGCGCTGACCAACCTCTGGTACGTCTTCAACCAGCGCGAAAAGGTCTACGACGTCCTCGACAAGCTGACCGGCGCCCGTCTGACCAACTCCTACTGCCGGGTAGGCGGCCTTTACCGCGACTTCTACGATGGCGCCGAGAAGGACATCCTCTACGTCGTCAAGGAGATCGAGGACGCCATCGGCGAGGTCGAGGGGCTGGTCGGCAAGAACCGGATCGTCATGGACCGGACCGAGGGCGTCTGCCCGGTCTCGGCCGAGGACGCCATCTCGTACGGCTTCACCGGTCCCACGCTGCGCGCCTCGGGCGTCAACTACGACATCCGCAAGCAGCAGCCCTACTACTACTACGACACCTTCGACTTCGACGTGCCCCTCGGCACCAAGGGCGATACCTGGGACCGCATCTTCGTCCGGTTCTACGAGATCCGCGAGTCGGCCAAGATCATCCGCCAGGCCATCAAGAACCTGCCCGGCGGCCCCATCTGGACCGACGACAAGCGGGTCAAGATCCCCGAGAAGCAGGATACCTACCAAAACATCGAAGGCTTGATCAACCACTTCAAGCTGATCTTCGAGGGGACCCGCGTGCCCGCCGGCGAGATCTACGATGCCTCCGAGGCGGCCAACGGCGAGCTCGGCTTCTACATCACCTCGGACGGCTCCGGCTACCCGTACCGGGTCCGGGTGCGTCCCCCCTGCTTCATGAACTTCGCTGCGTACCCCGAGATGATCGAGGGCTTCATGATCGCCGACGCGGGCGCCACCCTGGGATCGATCAACATCATCGCCGGTGAGCTGGACCGCTAGAGGATTACCATAAATGCTTGCATTCAGTGAAAAAACCGAGGCGCAGTTCCAGGAACTCGTCACCCGTTACCCCGAAGACCAGCGCCAGGCTGCGCTGCTTCCCACCCTCTGGCTCGCCCAGGAGGAGTGGGGGTGGCTGAGCCCCGAGGCGATGCGCTACGTGGCCGAGCGAATCGGCTGCTCGCCCGCGCATGTGCTCGGCGTGGCCACCTTCTACACCATGTTCCTCACCGAGAAGCCCGGCGAGCACCTCCTGGAGGTCTGCACCTCGGTCAGCTGCTGCATGACCGGCGGCCGCGAGACCCTGCGCTCGCTTTGCGACAAGCTCGGCATCGAGCCCGGCCAGACCACTCCCGACGGGAAGTTCACCGTGCGCGCCGCCGAGTGCCTCGGCAGCTGCGACACCAGCCCGATGATGCAGGTCGACAACGACGTGTACGTCGAGAACCTCACCGAGGAGAAGCTCGATTCCCTGATTTCCGAGCTCCGGGACAAGCCCTGGGGCCAGCGCACCAAGCTCGCGAGCTTCACCGCCGCGGGCGAGAGGAGGCTGTAAGATGGCGTTCCAGAAAGTCGTTTCCCGCCTCTTCGACGTTCCCCAGGCCTACGACATCGCGGTCTACGAGGCTCAGGGCGGCTACCAGGCAGCCCGTAAGGCGCTCGGCATGGACCCGGCGGTCATCATCGAGGAGGTCAAGACCTCCGGCCTGCGCGGCCGCGGCGGCGCCGGCTTCCCCGCGGGCATGAAGTGGAGCTTCATCCCCAAGGACTCGCCCAAGCCCAAGTACCTGGTCGTCAACTCGGACGAGTCCGAGCCGGGCACCTTCAAGGACCGCAAGATCCTCGAGCGCGATCCCCACAGCCTGATCGAGGGCGTGATCATCGCCTGCTTCGCGATCGGCTCCCACCAGGCCTACATCTACCTGCGCGGCGAGTTCAACCAGCAGCGGATCCACCTCGACGACGCCATCAAGCAGGCCTACGCGAAGGGCTACCTCGGTGACAACGTCATGGGCACGGGCTACTCCGTGCACCTCAGCACGCACCGCGGCGCCGGCGCCTACATCTGCGGCGAGGAAACCGCCCTCCTGGAGTCGCTGGAAGGCAAGAAGGGCCAGCCCCGCCTGAAGCCCCCCTTCCCCGCGACCCACGGCCTCTTCCAGTGCCCGACGGTCGTCAACAACGTCGAGACCATCGCGACCGTGCCCTGGATCATCGGCAACGGCGCGAGCGCCTACGCCGCGATGGGCACCGAGAAGAGCAAGGGCACCCGCCTGATGAGCGTCTCGGGCCACTGCAACAAGCCCGGCGTCTACGAGATCGAGATGGGCATGCCGTTCAAGGACTTCCTGGAGCAGAACCTCGGGGGAGTGCGCATGGGCCGCAAGCTCAAGGCCGTCATCCCGGGCGGCTCCTCCTGCCCGATCCTGACCGCCGAGGAAGCCATGGGCGTGACCCTGGATCCCGAGGCGATCGCCGCCCTCGGCTCCATGGCCGGCTCCGGCGGCATGATGATCATCGACGAGGAGACCTGCATGGTCGACTTGCTCGAGGACCTCACCCACTTCTACGCCCACGAGTCCTGCGGCCAGTGCACCCCCTGCCGCGAGGGCACCGGCTGGCTCTACAAGATGACCCAGCGGATCGAGGCGGGACGCGGCACCCCCGAGGATCTCGACACCATCCTCGACATCGCCGACAACATGGAGGGCAAGACCATCTGCGCCCTGGCCGCCGCCGCCACCATGCCCACCCGTTCGTACATCAAGAAGTTCCGCGACGAGTTCGTCGCCCACTTCGAGCACCGCGGCTGCCCGAAAAAGCAGGCCAAAGTTCCGGCCGGCGCCGGCGCCTAGCGAGGAATGACACGCAATGCCTAAGATCACCTTAAACGGAGTCGAGGTCGAGGTCGCCGACGGCCTCAACCTCATCCAGGCCGCGGAAACGGTCGGGGTCACCATCCCCCACTACTGCTACCACCCCGGCTTGCCCATCGACGGCAACTGCCGCATGTGCCTCACCGAGGTCGAGGGGGCCCGTGGGCCCCAGATCGCCTGCAACACCTTCGTCAAGGAAGGGATGGTCGTCAAGACCGACACCCCCGCCGTCGAGAAGATGCGCAAGGGCGTCCAGGAGTTCCTCCTGCTCAACCACCCCATCGACTGCCCCATCTGCGACCAGGCCGGTGAGTGCCGCCTCCAGGACTACTACATGGAGTACGGCCAGTACGATAACCGCTCCATGGTCGAGAAGGTCGAGAAGCAGAAGGCCGTCGACCTCGGCCCCACCGTCGTCCTGGACCAGGAGCGCTGCATCCTCTGTCAGCGCTGCGTCCGCTTCACCGACGCGGTCACCAAGACAGGAGAGCTCGTCGTCGCCAACCGCGGCGACCACTCCGCCATCGAGACCTTCCCCGGCATGGAGCTGGATAACCCCTACTCGGTCAACGTCGTGGACCTCTGCCCGGTCGGCGCGCTGACCTCCAAGGACTTCCGCTTCAAGCAGCGGGTCTGGTTCCTGCAGACCGCCAAGTCCGTCTGCACGGGCTGCTCCAAGGGCTGCGCCATCGACGTCGACCACAAGGACGGCGTCGTCTACCGCTACCGCCCGCGGGAGAACCCGCAGGTCAACCAGTACTGGATGTGCGACGAGGGCCGCTTCTCCTACAAGCGCATCAACGAGGACCGCCTCCGCTCCGCCCTCATCGAGGGCCGCGAGGTGCCCTACGGCACGGCCGTCGACGCCATGATCACCAAGCTCAAGAGCGTGGTCGAGCTTTACGGAGCCGAGTCGGTCGCCGTCGTGGGCTCCCCCCACTCGACGATCGAGGACAACTTCCTGCTCAACCGCCTCGCCCGCGAGGTCATCGGCACCTCCAAGGTCTGGGCCCTCGCCCTCACCCCGGACGGCAGCCAGGACGACTTCCTGCGCCGGGCCGACAAGACCCCCAACCGCACGGGCATTCGCTTCCTGGGCTACAACGACGACGCCGACTCGCTCAAGGCCGCCCTGGCCTCCGGCGCGGTCCGCATGCTCGTCATGATGAACACGGATCTGCTCACCGAAGGCGACGCCTCCTGGCAGGAGGCCCTCGCGAAGGTGCCCACCACCGTCATGTTCGCCACCCACGACACCGCGGGAGCGCGCAAGGTCGGCGTGGCCCTGCCCGTCGCCATGCACGCCGAGAAGTACGGCTCGTTCGTCCAGGAGGACGGCGTCCTCCAGAAGATCATGCGCGCCTACGATCCGTCGGGCGACGTGCTCCCCGAGTGGGAAGCCCTCGGCGTCATCGCGGCCAAGCTCGGCAAGAGCCTCGGCTACGACGACATGGAGCAGATCTGGGACGACCTCGGAAAGACTTACCCCGCCCTCGCCGGACAGACGTTCTACGCGCTGCCCGAGCATGGGCTCAAGCTCCCCGCCGGGGCCGGTGCCGCCCCCGTCGCGGCGGGCCACTAGGAGGACATGATGACCGGCAACACGGCACTCGATATCACCATCATCGTCCTGCGCGCCGTCGTGGCGCTCCTGTTGGTCCTCGGACCCGTGCCCATCCTGATCTACTTCGAGCGCAAGGTCTCGGCCCTGATCCAGGACCGCACCGGCCCGAACCGCGCCCATATCGGGCCCTTCCGCCTCGCCGGAATGGTCTTCTTCCTGGCGGACGCCGTCAAGCTGCTCTTCAAGGAAGACATCACCCCCCGGACCGCCAACAAGTTCTACTTCTACCTGGCGCCCTTCATCATGGTCACGGTGGCCTTCTCGACCCTGGCCGTCGTGCCCTGGGCCGACACCCTGCGCATCGGCGACGTCAACATCGCCATGCAGGCGCTCGAGCTGAACGCCGGCCTGCTCTGGTTCCTCGCCCTGACCGCGCTTTCGGTCTACGGCGTGGTCCTCGCCGGCTGGGCGAGTAACACCAAGTACTCGCTCCTGGGTGCCATCCGAGCCTCCAACCAGATGCTCTCCTACGAGATCCCCCTGGGCCTCAGCCTCATCGGCATCCTCATGACCTTCGGGACCCTCCAGCTCAACGAGATGGTGCTCCAGCAGGGCCGCATGCTCGAGGTCCTCGGCGTCACCCTGCCGATCCCGGCCTGGGGCATCTTCCTGCAGCCCATCGGCTTCCTGATCTTCCTGATCGCCTGTTTCGCCGAGGCCAACCGCAACCCCTTCGACATGGTCGAGGATGAAGGCTCGCTGGTCGCCGGCTTCCACACCGAGTACGGCTCGATGAAGTTCGCCCTGATCTTCCTCGGGGAGTACGCGGCCATCGTGGTCTCGTCGGCCTTCGTCACCACCCTCTTCCTGGGTGGCTGGCAGGTGCCTTACCTGAACACCGCGGCCCTGATCGCCCACGCCCCGCTGCTGATCCAGATCACCCTGGCGATCGGCACGGTCGTGCTGGCCCTGACGACCTTCCGCCTCTACAAGTGGTACCGCGACATGCAGGGCCAGTTCGGCGACATCCGCGACCAGGAAGGCCTCTGGCTCGCCGTCATCACCGGCGGCCTGGCTGTCCTCTCGGCGGCGGGCCTCGGCTACTTCATGGCCATGCCGCTGCCCGAGTGGGGCGGAGCCGTCTTCGCGCTCTTGGCGCAGTTCGGCATCTTCATGGCCAAACTCATGTTCATCGCCTTCACGTTCATCTGGGTCCGCTGGACGCTCCCGCGCTTCCGCTACGACCAGCTGATGAACCTGGGCTGGAAAACGCTGCTGCCCCTGGCCCTGGCCAACATCCTGGTTACCGGGATCGGCCTGGTCCTCGTGCAGCACCTATAAGGGGGCCTCATGAAAATTGTTGCTCGTCCTCAACGCGATCTCGCCACCCGGCTCTACCTGCCGGGGATCGTGAAGGGATTGGGGATTACGATTCGCCACTTCCTGAAGAACCTCGTGCATCCGAGCGGGATGCCGACCCTTCAGTATCCGGAGCAGACCAAGGACATGCCCGCGGGCTACCGCGGCAAGCACCGCCTCACCAAGCGCGAGGACGGCTCGGTCCGCTGCGTCGCCTGCTTCATGTGCGCGACCGCGTGCCCCGCCGACTGCATCCACATCGTCGCCGAAGACGTCGGCAAGCCGGACGTCGAGAAGGCGCCGAAGTCCTTCGACATCGACCTCCTGCGCTGCGTCTTCTGCGGCATGTGCGTCGAGGCCTGCCCCGTGGACGCGATCCGCATGGACTCGGGCCAGTACACGATCGCCGACATGAACCGCAAGGACTTCGTCATCACCAAGGAAGAGTTGATGGCCATCGAGCCGGCCATGCCCAGGCCGTCTCAGCAGAAGTAGGAGCCCCGACGACATGGAACCCACCCCCTTTCAACTCGGCCTCCAGACCGTCCTCTTCGGCATCCTTGCTGCGGTTGCCGTCGGCGGAGCTCTGGTGACCATCACCCGCCGGCATCCCCTGCCGGCGGCCCTCTCGCTCATCGTGACCTTCATCGGCCTGGCGGGCCTCTACGCCCTCCTCTCGGCGCCCTTGCTCGCGATCCTGCAGATTCTCGTCTACGCCGGCGCCATCATGGCCCTGGTCACCTTCGTCCTGATGCTCCTGAACGTTCAGGAAAGCGACCTGCCGGTCAACGAGAACATCGGCAAGGCAGTCTCCTTGGCCTTGGCCGCCGTGACCCCGGTGCTGCTGATCGTCCTTTACGTCTTCGGGCAGCTGCCTGGGGACGCGACGCTCGCCAACACCCCGGTGGCGACCGACTTCGGTACCATCGAGGTCATGGGCAAATACCTCTACACCAATTACCTCTTCGCTTTCGAGGCCGTCGCCGTCCTCCTGACCGCTGCGCTGGTCGGAGTGGTGATCCTCGCGAAGCGTCGGATCTAGGAGGCTCCCATGCTCACCATGTCCCATTTCCTCACCGTGAGCGCGATCCTGTTCGCCATCGGCGCCGCAGGCGTCATGAGCCGGAAGAACATCTTCATCGTGTTCCTCTCCATCGAGCTGATCCTGAACGCGGTGAACTTGAGCTTCGTGACCTTCGCGCGCTTCCTGACGCAGCTCGACGGCCAGATCGTCACCTTCCTGGTGATGGCCGTCGCCGCTGCTGAGGCCGCGATCGGCCTGGCCATCGTGATCCTCCTGTTCAAGAACAAGGAGTCGTTGAACGTCGACGACTTCAAGCTGATGAAGGAATAGACCGCGCCATGGAACATACCTCGCCACTGATCGGTCTCGTCCCGCTCTTCCCGCTGCTCACCGCAGTGCTGATCGGGCTCTTGACCCTCGCATTCGCCCATAAAGGCCAGGGCGCGCCCAAGGGACTCGTCACGACGCTCGCCGTCGCCGGTCCGCTCGCCTCGTTCCTGGTCTCCTGCGTCCTCTTCGTCCAGCTCCGGGCCCTGCCCGAGGCCGAGCGGGCGCTCACCCAGACCGTCTTCCCCTGGATCCACGTCGGTCCTCTCCAGATCGACGCGGCCTTCCTCCTGGATCCCCTGTCGGCCATGATGATCCTCATGGTCACCGGCATCGGGACCCTGATCCACGTCTACTCCGTGGGCTACATGAGCCATGATCGCGGCTTCAGCCGGTACTTCACCTACCTGAACCTCTTCATGTTCTCGATGCTCGTGCTCGTGCTGGGCAGCTCGCTGCCCCTCATGTTCGTGGGCTGGGAAGGCGTCGGCCTCTGCTCGTATCTGCTGATCGGCTTCTGGTTCTCGGACATCGCCAAGGCGAACGCCGGGAACAAGGCCTTCATCGCCAACCGCGTGGGAGACTTCGGCTTCCTGCTCGGCATGTTCTTCATCTTCTTCTTCCTGCTGAACCACGGCACCGCCACCCTGGACTTCCTCGGAATCAAGGAGCAGGCGGCCGCCTTCACCCCGTACGCCGCCACCGCCGCCGCGCTGCTGCTCTTCGTCGGCGCCATGGGCAAATCGGCCCAGCTCCCGCTGCACGTCTGGCTCGCGGACGCCATGGCGGGTCCCACCCCGGTTTCGGCCCTGATCCACGCCGCGACGATGGTCACGGCCGGCGTCTACATGGTCGCCCGCATGGGCTTCCTCTTCGCCATCAGCCCCTCCGCGGGCCTGGTGGTCGCCTCGGTCGGCGCCGTGACGGCGATCTTCGCCGCCACCATCGCCCTCACCCAGTCGGACATCAAGAAGGTGCTCGCCTACTCGACGGTCTCCCAGCTCGGCTACATGTTCATCGGCGTCGGCCTCGGCGCGTACTTCGAGAACATCGTCGCCGGCGCGGGCGCCGCGATCTTCGCCGCGGGCATGTTCCACGTCCTCACCCACGCCTTCTTCAAGGCCCTCCTGTTCCTCGGCTCGGGCTCGGTCATCCACGCCTGCCATGAGGAGCAAGACATCTGGAAGATGGGCGGCCTGAAGGCCAAGATGCCCATCACCTGGGCCACCATGGGGATCGGCACCCTCGCGATCGCCGGTCTGCCCCCCTTGGCGGGCTTCTTCTCCAAGGAAGCCATCCTCACCAACGCCTTCATCGCCGGGCACTACCAGACCTGGCTCTACGGCATCTACGCGATCGCCCTCGTCACCTCCGGGCTGACCGCGTTCTACATGTTCCGGATGTTCTTCCTGACGTTCCACGGCAAGCCGCGGGACCAGCACATCCACGATCACGCCCACGAATCGCCGCTCGTCATGACCTTCCCCCTGATGGCCTTGGCGCTCGGCACCGTCGTGGTCGGCTTCCTGGGCGTGCCCAAGGTCCTCAGCCTCGGCTTCCTGCCCACGGATCTCTTCTCCACCTGGCTGGCGCCGTCCCTGCAGGGCGTCCTGCCCGCCGCGCACGACGCGCACCTGTTCCACCCCTCGGCGACCACGGATTACTTCCTGATGGCCGTTGCCATCGGCATCGCCCTGGTCGGCATCGCCCTCGCCTTCGTGCGTTACGCCAAGCCGACCCCTGCCACCGAGCCGACCAAGGCCCTCTGGTGGGAGATCCTCCGGGAGAAGTACTACGTCGACGAGATGATCCAGGCCCTTTTCATCGAACCCCTTCTCAAGATCTCCCGCGGCATCCTCGTGAAGTCCGTGGAGGAGGAAGGCTTCGATTCCCTGGTGAACGGCACGCCCAAGGCCTACGCGGGCCTCTCCAACGCCGTCCGCGTTATCCAGACCGGCATGGTCCGCTCCTACGCGTACCTGATGGTCCTGGGCATGTTCGCGATCCTCTTGTACTACTTCCTCCACCTCGCGAAGTAAGGATGCACCGATGAGCCACCTACTCTCGATTCTCATCCTGCTTCCGGTCCTGGCGAGCTTGGGCATGCTGCTCATTCCCGCCGACCGGAAGCCGGTGATCAAAACCTGGGCCCTCGGCGCCAGCCTTCTCAACCTGGCGCTGGGACTCGGCCTCTGGTTCGGTTTCCAGCCCGAGGTCGGCTTCCAGTTCGCTGAAAAGGCCAACTGGCTGCCCTCCCTCGGCATCTCCTACCATGTCGGCGTCGACGGGTTGTCGATCCTGATCGCCATGCTCACGCTGGCCCTCACCCCGGTGGCGATCCTCGCCTCCTGGAACCGGGTCGACACCAAGCTGCGCGGCTACTACGCCTCCTTGCTGCTGCTCTCGAGCGGCATGCTCGGGGCCGTGGTCGCCCGCGACCTCTTCCTCTTCTACGTCTTCTGGGAAGTCATGCTCCTGCCGATGTTCTTCCTCATCGGTATCTGGGGCGGCGAGAAGCGGGTCTACGCCACGGTCAAGTTCGTGGTCTACACCCTCATCGGCTCCCTGTTCATGTTCCTGGCGATCCTCTACGTCTACTTCAAGCACCACGCCCTGAACGGAACCTGGACCTTCGACATCCCCTCCCTGTACGCCCTTTCGTACAGCCCCACCGAGATGTGGCTGCTGTTCGGCGCGTTCTTCCTGGCCTTCGCCATCAAGACGCCCGTCTGGCCCTTCCATAGCTGGCTGCCCGACGCCTACACCCAGGCCCCGACCCCCGCGACCTTCATGCTCTCGGCGGTCATGGCCAAGATCGGCGCCTACGGCTTCCTGCGCTTCCTGATCCCGATGTTCCCCGAGGCCACCAAGACGGCCGCTCCGTTCATCATGATCCTGGCCATGTTCGGCCTGATCTTCGGAGCGTGGATCGCCCTGGTGCAGACCGACGCCAAGCGGCTCATCGCCTACTCGTCGCTCTCGCACATGTCGATCATCGTCATGGGCATCTTCGCCCTCAACGTCTACGGCGTCACGGGCTCGGTCTTCTACTTCATGGCGCACGCCCTGGCGACCGGCGCCCTGTTCCTGATGGTCATGATGCTCGCCGAACGGCGCGGCACCCGCGAGATCGCCCAGTTCGGCGGCATCGCGAAGGCCGCTCCCTGGCTGACCGTCGCCTTCATCTTCGTGACGATGGCGTCGGTGGGCCTGCCCGGCCTCAACGGCTTCATCGGGGAGTTCATGATGCTGCTCGGCACCTACGGGGCCAGCAACGCCATCGGCATCATCGCCACCACCGGCGTCATCTGGAGCGCCTGCTACATGCTCTGGATGGTCTCGCGGATCTTCTTCGGCGAGATCACCCGCCCCGAGAACCAGGGTTTCAAGGACCTCACCCTCCGCGAAATCGCCGTCATCCTGCCCTTGGCCGCGGTCATCCTCTGGACCGGTTTCTACCCCCAGACGGTGCTGTCCAAGGTCGAGCCCTCGGTGCAGGCCTTCCTGCAGCAGACCGGCTTCGCTGCGGCCCAGGAGGCCCAGGCGCCGGCCCATACCCCCGCAGCGACCGCGCATGAGACCGAGGGCACCACGCCCGCGGCCCATGACGGGCACTAGGGAGGAGACCCCATGTCATTTGACCTCAACCAACTCACCCAGATCCTTCCGCTGCTGATGACGGTGATCTTCGGGCTCTTCCTGCCCCTGATCGCCCCCGTCCTTCCCGCAGACAAGAAGGGCTTCTACATGGGCTGGATCTCGTTCGTGGCCCTGGTCCTCACGGCCGGGGTGGCGGTCGCCCAGCTGGCCGCGGGGCCCTCGGGAGAACCGATCTTCCACGGCCACTTCGCCATGGATTCCTACGCCCTCTTCTTCACCCTCCTGTTCCTCGCGTGCGGAGCGATCACCACCCTGGTGACCACCTACTACCTCCCGCGCGAGCAGATGGGCCATGAAGAGTTCTACGCCCTGATGTTCTTCTCCATCGCCGGCATGATCGTGCTGGCGGGCGGCATCAACATGGTCACGCTCTTCCTCGGAGTCGAGATCATGTCCATGGCGATCTACGCCCTCGCGGGCTTCCGCCGCTGGTCGCTCAAGTCCAACGAGTCGGTCCTCAAGTACTTCTTCCTCGGCTCGTTCTCTTCGGGCATCCTGCTCTTCGGCATCGCCATGATCTACGGCGCCACGGGCAGCTTCGAGCTCGGTGCCATCTCGCAGTGGCTGGGCACCACCGGTCAGCCGATGTTCCCGCTCTTCGTGCTCGGCATGGCCATGACCCTGGTCGGACTGGGCTTCAAGGTCGCCGCCGCCCCCTTCCACTCCTGGACGCCCGACGTCTACGAGGGAGCCCCGGCTCCCGTCACCGGCTTCATGGCCACCGCCGTGAAGGCCGCCTCCTTCGCCTTCTTCCTGCGCATCCTGCAGACGGGCTTCATGCCCGCCAAGGCGGAGTGGGTCCAGGTGCTCGCGGCCCTCGCCGTGGTCACCATGTTCACCGGGAACCTCCTGGCCTTCGTGCAGCCCAACATCAAGCGCATGCTCGCCTACTCGAGCATCGCCCATACCGGCTACATGCTCATGGGCCTGGTCGCCCTGTCGCCGAGCGCCGAGAACGCCGCCGGCACCGCGATCCTCTACTACCTGGTCGCCTACTCGCTCACCAACCTCGGCCTCTTCGCCTGCATCTCCTTCCTGTCCAAGCAGGGCGAGAAGCTCGTGAACATCGAGGACTACGCGGGCGTCGCCCAGAAGTACCCCTGGATCGCCCTGGCCATCATGGTCTGCATGTTCTCGCTGATCGGTCTGCCGCCCACCGCTGGATTCTTCGGGAAGTACTACCTCTTCACCGCAGTCGTCCAGCAGGGCTACGCCTGGCTCGCCATCATCGGTATCGTCAACTCGATCCTGAGCGTCTACTACTACCTCCGGGTCGTCGTCACGATGTACATGAAGGATCCCAAGACCGAATGGGCGGGCATCTCCGGCCTCGGCTTGACCCGGGTTGCCGCCACCATCTGCGTGGTCGCCATCCTCTGGGCAGGCATCGGCTCGTTCAACCTGCTGGCGGTCTTCCCGGGGGCTGAGCCCCTGTTGAGCGCCGCGCGCAGCTCGGTGGGTTCGCTCTTCTAGCGTCCCGCAGCACGAGGCCCGGGCCGATTGGCCCGGGCCTCGTCGTTTTCACTTTTCGATCCTGGCCCGCTCCGCCTCGGGCATGAACGTCGCCGCCAGGCGCGGCCCTGCGGCCTTCATGCGCCGCAGCGTCAGGCCCATCGTCACCAGGGACGCCCCGATGGCGATGGCGAAGATCCCGATCAGCCATGCGATCGTCACGACCCCGATCGCCGGGCGCATGGCCACCAGCACACCGAATAGCGCGGCGAGCGCGCCCCCGACGCCCAGCGCCACCGCTCCGGGCTGGCGGCGCTGCTGGACGGCCGCGATGATCTGCGCCACCCCGCCCACCAGGGCATAGGCGGCGATGAACGAGAGCAGCACGACGCTGGTGATGCCCGGATAGAAGAGGGTCGCGAGTCCCGCCGCGACGCCCACGACGCCCACCAGCAGCTGCATCCCCCATGGCATGATCCGCTCGGCCGCCGGCCGGCCCCGCGACGTGAACAAGCCCACCAGGGCGACCACGCCATCCATGAGCGCGAAGGCCCCGAACAAGATCACCATCGTCGCCAGCACCAGGCCCGGCCAGAGAATGGCCAGCAACCCGAAAACGATGGCCAAGCCACCCCGCACCGTCGGGGCCCACCAGCGATCCGCTAACGCCAACATCCGCCGCCTCCTTTCGCGCCTTCCTGCGGCTGTTGCGACGGAGTCTAGCCCATCCGCGCCGCGGCAGCACCACGCAACGGACGGTATTCGTCCGCCGCGGGCCAGGAAGGAATCCGGCGGGGGCTCAGGAGATCGCCGTCAGCCACTCGGGATGCTGGAGGGTCCCATCATGCGCATGGGTGGTCTTGTACTCCTCGTAGCGGCCGTCCTTGGCGAGGTCGGCGGCCTTCTTCAGGAAGAACTCGGCCTCGTCGGGCTCCATGGGCGAGAACTCCTCGAGCAGGCGCAAGGCCTGCTGGACGTCGGCCATGGTCTCGCAACCGGTGATGACCGTATCGGTCGGCAGGCTCATGGCGTAGCGCAGGGCGTCCCAGGCCTTGATGCGGCCCGTCTCCAGCAGCTTGCCGGAGGCCAGGGGCTTCATGCCGAGAACGCCGATGCCCCGCTCGACGAGGACGGGCAGGACCTGCTTCTCGAAGGACTGGAACTGGGCGTCGAGCAGGTTGAGGGGCATCTGCACGGCATCGAACTCGAAGCCCATGGAGAGCATCTTCAGGTGAATGGCGGGATCCTTGTGGCCGGTGAAGCCGATGAAACGGATCTTCCCGGCCTTCTTGGCCTCCACCAGGGCGTCCATGGCTCCGCCGGGAGCGAAGACCCGCTCGGGATCGTCCATGCGAATGATCTCGTGAAGCTGCAGGAGATCGAGGTGATCGGCGCGGAGTCGCTTGAGGCTCTGGTCCATCTGGGCGATCGCCGCCTTGCGGGTCTGTCCGTCGATTTTGCTCATCAGGAAGACCCGGTCCCGGTAGCCCCCGCGCAGGGCCTCTCCCATGAGGCGCTCGGACTCGCCCTCATGGTAGTCCCAGGAGTTGTCCATGAAGGTGATGCCCCCCTCGATAGCCGTCTGGATCATGCGCATGGTCTCGCGCGGATCGCGCGGCAGGCCCAGGTGGAAGCCGCCGAGGCCGATGGCGCTGATTCGCTCGCCGGTCTTGCCCAGCGTACGCATGATCGACATGAAGATCCTCCTGTGATGGGGCCCGAATCGCTCTAGTATAGCTCAAACGGACGCGTCCCCCGCAGCGGGGGGCGCGTCCGTCGTCGGCGTCTCGTGAAGGCCCGCGCAGGGCAATTCGGGGGCTAGTTGGGGCGGAAGATCCGCGTGAGTTCCGCGGCGATCCGCGGCAGCGGCAGGACCTTGTCGACCACTCCGGACTCGAAGACGGCCCGGGGCATGCCGTAGACCACGCAGGTCTCCTCGTCCTGGGCCCAGATTGGGGATCCGGCCCGCTTCATGGCGCCCGCTCCGGCCGTGCCGTCGTTGCCCATGCCGGTCATGATCAGGCCGAGCGCCCGCGAGCCGTAGGTCATGGCCACCGAGGCCATCATCACGTCCACCGAGGGCTTGTGCCAGGTCTTGGAATCCGAGGAATCGATCAGCTGGACGAACGAGCCGCGCGAATCCGACTTCACGGTCAGGTGCCAGCCGGCCGGCGCGATGTAGACGGTTCCCGCCTCCAACTTCTCGCCTTGCTCGGCTTCCTTGACCCGGACGCAGGAGAGCTTGTCGAGGCGCTCGGCCAGGGATTTCGTGAAGCCGGGCGGCATGTGCTGGACCACCAGGACCGGCACCGGGAAATCCGAGGGCAGCTGGGGCAGGACCGCCTGGAGGGCCGGGGGGCCTCCGGTGGAGATCCCGATCGCCACCAGCTCGATCCGCTGGGTCCCGCGGGGCTCGCCGATCTTGGGCGGGATCGCGGTGGGCACGGGGGGCATCGGAGGCAGCGGGCCGGTCCGGCGCGGACGGCTCGCCTCCTTGATCTTGGAGGTGAGCTCATGCTGGACGGTGAAGACGTCGAGCATGGAGGACTCGGGCTTCGGGACGAAGTCGAAGGCGCCCAGCTCCAGGGCCTGCAGGGTCTCCGAGGAGCCGCTCTGGGTGAGCGTGCTCATCATGATGATGGGCAGGGGGCGCTCGGCCATGATGCGCTTCAGGGCGGTCAAGCCGTCCATGACGGGCATCTCGATGTCCATGGTGACGACGTCGGGGCGCAGCTCGGCAATGAGGGCGATCGCCTCCGCGCCGTTGGTGGCTTGCCCGACAATCTCGAAGCCGGGCTCCGACGTGATCATCCGGGTGATGGCCCGCCGCATGAAGGGCGAGTCGTCCACCACCAGGACCTTGACCGGCCTACCCATGACGGACCGTCCGCGACGTGTCGAGGGCTTCGTAGTAGATGGCCTGCTTGTTGGATCGCAGCATGAAGTCCACCTCCAGGGACAAGAGAGACTCCGAATGGCCAATCAAGAGGTACCCGCCGGGCACGATCGACCGGTGGAAGACCTCGACGAGGCGCTTCTGGGTGGGCTTGTCGAAGTAGATCAGCAAGTTCCGGCAAAAGATCACGTCGAAGGCCGAGAATCCCGGCCACTTCGCCATCTCGAAGAGATTGCCCTGCCGGAACTTGACCCGGCCCGCCAGGCGGCTTCCCACCCGGTAGAGATCCCCCTCCTGGGTGAAGTACTTGGACAGGTACTTGCCGTCCGTGGCCCGGAACGCCGAGCGCGGGTAGAGGCCCGCCTGGGCCTTCTGGATCACCGGGCCGTCGATGTCGACCCCCCAGATCTCCACGTTCCATCCCGCCAGCGAGACCGCCGCCTCGTCCAGCAGCATGGCGATGGTGTACGGCTCCTCGCCCGACGAGCAGGGCGCGCTCAAGATCCGCAGGGTCCGGTTGGTCTTGCGCTTGGCAATCTCCGGCCAGAGTTCGTTCTTGAACAACTCGAGCTGGTTCATCTCGCGGAAGAAGTAGGTCTCGTTGATCGTCACCAGGGGCAGGAGGTCGTTCCAGGCCTTGAGGGTGCCGAAGGCCATCTCCTTGAGAAGCGTCTGGCTGAACGCCGACAAGGTCGAGGCGCCGTGCGCCCGGGCCACGGGAATCAAGCGGTCCTTGAGGAACTCGAGCTTGCTCTCCTCAAGACGAATGCCGCAGTAGCCTTGGATGACATCCCTCAGCTGCAGCAACTCGCCGCGCGAGATTTCCATGGATCACTCCTTTATCGGACGCCGGTAGACCACCGCACCGGCGAGAGGATGGGTTTCGAACGCATGCGGGACCAGGTGAAGGGTCTCGCCCTCTCCGACGAACAGGACGCCCCCGGGGGTCAGGGACTCGTAGAGGCGCTGCAGGAGCGCTTCGCGAAAGTCGTTGTCGAAGTAAATCATGACGTTGCGGCAGAAGATGACGTCCCAGGGGCCCGCCGGAGGCGGCGCCTTCAGGTTGTGCGGCTGAAAGCGCAAGAGCTCCCGGACGCTGGGCTTGACCCGGAGGCCCTGCTCCACCGGCTCGAAGTACGCGCCGCGGTAGCCCGCCGGAAGATTCTCCAGCCGCCAATCACTGTAGAGGCCCTCGCGGGCCTTGGCAAGGGCTTGCTGGCAGAGGTCGGTGGCCAGGATCTCCGTCGTGTAGCTGCGGTCGTTCTGGGCCAGCACGGTCATCGCCAGGGAATAGGGCTCTTCGCCCGTCGAGCAGGCCGCGCTCCAGAGGCGCAGGCGCGGCCGGTCCAGGATGCCGGACCGGCGACGCGCCGCAAGCTCGGGAAGCAGGGTGGCCAAGGCCTGGAAGTGAGCCGGCATCCGGAAGAAGCTGGTCTCGTTGATGGTCAGGGCGTCGATGACGCTGGCCTTCACCGTCTCCGACGACAGGCACTTGCTCCAGAGCTCGGCCAGATCCCGAGCGCCCCACTCCTGGGCCGCATCCCAGAGCCGGCGCTCCATGAAGGTGCGCTTGCTATCGGGATAGGCCAGGGCCGTCTCCTGGTAAAGCCAGTCACGAATCGTCTGGAACGCCACGGCGTCAGACGGCGTGGTACGCCCCGGATTCATGGCGGTCCTTACCCTCTCCCTCGTCGATCAGGGTCGCGATGTCCAAGATCAAGGCCACTCGGCCGTCTCCCAGGATCGTCGCGCCGGCGACGCCTCGGATCTCGCCCAGGTAGTCTCCCATGGACTTGATGACCACGTCCTGCTCGCCTTCGAGCGAATCGACCACCAGGCCGATTTGCTTGGATTCGCCTCCGACGATCACCACCGGCGAGTAGCGGCTCGCGCGGGGCTGCGGGCGGAGGCCGAAGGCCTGGGACAGGCGGAACAAGGGCACCACCCGGTCGCGCAGCTGGATCACCTCCCGCTGGTTGACGGTCTTGATGTCCGAGTTGGCCACCCGGATGGATTCCTTGACCGCGTCGAGCGGGATGGCGAAGAAGTCACCACCGGCCTTGATGAGCAACGCCTTGGTGATGGCCAGGGTCAGAGGCAGCTTGATGATGAACTTGGAGCCCTCGCCGACCTTGGAGACCACCTGGATGGTGCCCTTGATCTTGCGGATGTTCTGGTTCACCACGTCCATGCCGACGCCGCGGCCCGAGACGTCCGTCACCTTCTCGGCCGTGCTGAAGCCCGGATGGAAGATGAACTGCAAGGCGTCCATGTCGGAGTAGGTGCCGTCGACGGTGGCGATGCCCATCTTGCGGGCCTTGGCCAGGATCTTCTCGGGGTTGATGCCGCCACCGTCGTCCGCGATGCTGATGACGATGTGGTTGCCCTCCCGGTGCGCTCCAAGGCGGATGACGCCGACGCGGGACTTGCCGCTGCCTTCACGGACGTCGGGCCGCTCGATGCCGTGATCGGCGGCGTTGCGCAGGAGGTGGACCAAGGGATCCTCGAGCTCCTCGACGACCGTCTTGTCGAGCTCGGTGTCCTGGCCGAAGATCTCCAGCTTGATCTCCTTGTCCATGGTCTTGGCCAGGTCGCGGATCAGGCGGGGGAACTTGCTGAAGACCCGTTCGACGGGGATCATCCGGACGCGCATGACGGTGAGCTGAAGCTCGCTCATGAGACGTCCCACCTGGGCGAGGGTCTCGTTGAGGGTTCCGACCAGGGGCTCGCGATCGTAGCGGTGCTCGAGCTCGGTGCCCAGCTGGGCGAGGCGGGTATTGCCGATGACCAGCTCACCGACGACGTCCATGAGGAGGTCGAGGCGCTCGACGTCGACGCGGATGCTCTGGGCCACGGCAGCCGGCTTCTTGGCCGCGGGGGCCTCCTTGGGGGCGTTCGAGGCCGCAGGCACGGCCGAAGTCTTAGCGGCATTAGCCGCAGGCGCTGCCGCATCAGCCGCAGGCGCTGCCTCGGGCGCTGCCGCGGGGGCGGCGGGCTTCGGCGCGGGGGTGGCTCCGGGCGCATGGAGGACCATGATCTGATCGCTGCTGAAGGGCAGCAGGATGCCCAGGATGGCCGGTTCCGCCGTGGTCACGAACAAGGCCGGGCCCGAGACCGGGAAGGGGCCTGCGCCGGGCGCGTGCGGGGGAATGGGGGGGTCCGAGAGGATGCCCAGGACCTCGCCAAGCGAATAAAGCTTCTCCATGACGGCATGGTCGAGCATCTCGTCGCCCCAGCGGCAGTCCGCGAGATCCAGGGAGATCTCGTAGAGGTAGCGCGATTCGGCGTCCAGCTTGCCGAGCAGGGAGCGGTGCTTCGGGCTCAGCAGCTCCATGAAGGCGGGGTCGAAGGAGTAGGGAGGGTCCTCGGCCGCGGCGGCGGCCCGCGGGGCGTCGCCGGCAGGCTCGCCCTCGAGGATTTCCTTGAGGGCATTCACGGTCGGGGTGATGTCCAGGCCGTTGCCGACGGTTCCGCCCCCGAGTTCGACCAGCAAAGTTCCCAGCGCGTCCACGGCCTCGAAGAGGACCTCGACCCCGCGGGCGGTCAGCGTGTGCTTGCCGGCCCTGACGGCGCCGAGCAAGTTCTCCATCTGGTGGGTGAGGGCGGCCACGGTCTTGAGACCGAGCATGCCAGCCGCACCCTTGATGGAGTGGGCGCCGCGGAACATCTCGTTGAGAAGCTCGATGTCCAGGGCCTGGCCGACCATGTCCTCGAGGGCGAGCAAGCCCTGTTCGAGGGTGTCGAGGTGGCTGCGGGCCTCCTCGAGGAAGGCCTGGAAATCTTCGGCGTCGAACTCGAGACTCACTTGGCCATGGCTCCTTCGATCGCGGCGATGACGCGCTCCTTCTGGAAGGGCTTGACGATGAAGTCCTTGGCTCCGGAGCGGACGGCCTCGACGATCATGTCCTGCTGGCCGACGGCCGAGCACATCACGACCCGGGCCTTGGGGTCGGAGCCGACGATGGCCTTGACGGCGGCGATGCCGTCCATCTCGGGCATGGTGATGTCCATCGTGACGACATCGGGCTTGGTGGCGGCGAACTGCTCGATCGCTTCCTTGCCGTTGCCCGCTTCGCCGGCAACCTCCCAGCCCTTCTCGGCGATGATCTTGGCGAGGTTCTTCCGCATGAAGGGCGCGTCGTCGACGATGAGGACCCGGATGCTCATTACTTGCTCTCCTTTACGCGAATGCCGACGGTCAGGTGAATGGTGCCCGCTCCCAGGGCCAGCGGGACGCTCATGGCGCGGACGTGGGCCCAGGTGCCGCTGATCGAGGCGCCCATCAGGACCGAGGGAGGGGTGATGTCCGAGAAGCCGGCGAGCTGGTTGAGGAAGGTGCGGGCGTTGCCAGCGATCATGTTGGCCAGCTCCGAGAGGGCGGAGATGGCCATCTCGTCGAGTTCCTCGACCTCCTCCATCATCATGATGCCGGCGATCGCCTTGGCCGTGTACATGTTCATTCCGAAGTTCACGTGGCCGGTGAGTTCACCGGTCACGCCCACCTGGACGTTGACTTCCTGAAGGGGGATCGTCGGCCCCATCTGGAAGACCGGGGCTCCCCGGGTGGGGGTCTCGCTCAGCACCTCCTGCAGGACCTGCTCGGCGGCCTGCCCGAAGGCACGGACGAAATCGAGACCGGTGGAAGTCGACATAGGCTTTCCTTTCATTCCTCGCCACCCTGCCCCGGATGGCCAACGGACGGTAACCCGCCCCGATGTCGCCTCGGCGCCGTGCGGCTTGGCACCGACCGTTGCGACGTGGCTTGGACCACTAGCATGATACCCAGCTGGCCGACCGTTCGGACAGGCCAGCTGGACGGAGTTCCGGGGATCCGACCCTACTCCGAGACGCTCCCTTTCTCGGCCTTGGCGATGACCTGCTCGATCATCTGGTTGAGGGCCGGGTTTCGGTCGACGTCGTTGAGTTGCCTAGCTCCCAGGCTCTTGCCGACCATGGCCATGATGGACGCGCGGTGATCCGTGGTGGCAATGGCGATCGCCAGGTAATCCAGCCCCACCCAGGATCCCTGGAAGTTCTGGATGGCGTTCTTGTAGCGCTGCACCCCCGCCCGGCCGGGGAAGGCCTCCATGAGCCTCCGGATGTCGGCGGCCGTGCATTCGTGCTGCCGCCCCCACTCCGCCAGGGTCTCCATCAGGTAGCCCAGGCTCTGCTCCTCGTCGAGCAGGGCGTCGAAGGCGAGGTCCTCGAACTCCGCCTGGGAGATCTGGCTGAACTCGTCGAAGAGCTTGCGCAGGCGGAAGTAGCGGTAGATATGGGTGACCTCGGGGCAACGCTCCCGGATGTGGAAGAGCTCGAGGCGCTCGACGGCGCGGGACATCTCGGCGCTGTTGCGCACGAAGGCCTCCAGCCAGATGGCGTCGTCGGCGGTCCTCGCGAACTCCGGAGCGAGCACCTCGATATCGGACGGGCGCAGGCCGGCCTCGCGCATGAGCAGGACCGCCTGCTCGTAGCGCTTCACGGCGGCACGCTCCGGCAGAGCCTCCATGAGGGCCTCAACCTTCTGCAGGGTGAACGTCCCGTCGAAGAGGCGGCCGCCCAGCTCTCCGATCATCGAGGCCAAGGCGGCATCGGCCTCGGATTCCATGTGGGGAAGCAGGAACTGGTCGATCTGCTCGCCGCTCAGGCCGGAGTCGACGAAGGCGCGGACGCCCCGGACGTAGCGCTTCAGGGCGGCCGTGGTGGGAGCCCACTCGCGCAGCTGGACGAGAGTCAGGCGCGTAACGACGCGGCCGGCCTCCTGCAGTCCGAGCACGGCCTCGCTCAGCCACTCGATGTCCTCGGAATGACGGGCGAAGGAGGTCACGAAGGCGTCGAACTCGTCGAACCGGATCTGGTACTCGTCGAGAATCTTGAAAGCCTGGAGGTAGCGCTTGACGGCAGTCCGCGTCGAGAGCTCGCTGAAGAGGAAGTCCAGATCCCCGCTCCGGTAGCCTTCGCGCCCCCGCTGGGCCAGGATCGTGCCGATCTCGCCGATGGTGGCGGAGGATTCCTCGTCCTTGGCGAACTTGACCACGACGGCGTCGAGATCGTCCCAGGAGAGCTTGTCGCTGGCCCGGAAGGCCCGGATGGCCTGCAGGAAGCAGTCGCAGGCGCTCGCGTCGCGAAGGCTCTGAGCCAGCAGTTCGAGCGACTGCAAGGAGATCGTGCGCTTCATCGGGGCGAGGCCATCGGCGAGCTGGAAGATGCGCTCGAAGGCCGGCCGGCCCCAGCTGGCATGCAGGAGGGTGTAAAGCTGGCCCCAGGCCTCGTCGTCACGGGGAGAGACGAGGTCGAGGAGCAACTCGAGGGAGGCGAGCAGGCGGTTCGAGGAGGCCATGGAGCCCCAGCCGGCGAGCATCTCGGCGCTGCAGGGACAACCCTTGCGGCTCAAGAGGGAGAAGAGCTCGGTCAGGACGCCGAAGGACTTCGGCGTGGCGGCCAGCGGCAAGAGGGGGTCGAGTTCGAGATCCCGGGGCATGCGGTCGCCGAAGGCCTTGCGAATGACCTCTCGCAGGGCCGCGGAGCGCTGGCTTGCGTCGCTCAGCACCGCCTCCAGGGATTCCGGGGCGGTCGCCTTGGCGGGTTCATGGAAGACAGGGGCCTCCTTGCGGCCCCCGCGCGGAGCCGACTTGGAGGCGGTTTGGCCATCAGACAACCATTCCGAGGCACTCTTGAGCGCCTCGTTCATCTGCTGAGGTACGTTCGAAAGCCAGTCGCTGAAGCCATGCCGCATGGTGATTCCCCTCATCGACGAGAGTCGAGCCCGATAGTCCAGTATAACGCCTGGCCACTCGGCTCTAATAGGGACAAATATCCCAATTTCACTTACCCCAAATGCGCGTCGATAGTCACTTACCGCCTGAACTCACCAGCCCGCGCTAGTCCATTTGAGCCATCCAGGCCTCGGAGACCCGGCATTCCGGGGAGGACTCGGCAGATCCCCACGTCTCCATCGTGTCCGGAAACCCCGGTCTTAGCATCCGGGTGAACTACGGATCGCGCCAGGGGGCTAGCCCCTCTTTTTCGCCTATCCGGCCATTGCTCCCGGGGCTTGCCGCCGATAGGGTGAGTTCGGAGGTGCCCATGAGGAATTCCGAGCGCTATCCCTTTGCTCAGGCCTTTCTCCAGGCGCGTCAGCGGACCGAGGAGATCCTGGCCATGGTGCGGCCGGAGGCCTACACGATGCGGCCAATCCGGCTGCGCCATCCGTTCGTCTTCTACGACGGGCACCTCTCGGCTTTCAACTGGAACCAGCTCTTCCGCAAGACGCTCGGGGAGGCGAGCTTCAACCCGGATTTCGACGCGCGCTTTGGGCGCGGCATCGACCCGGATCCCGGGTCCCCGTCTCCCCGAGAGGATTGCTGGCCGCCGCGCGAGACCATTCAGCTCTACAAACAAGAGGTCAGCCAGCGGCTTGCGGACTTCCTGGAGCGCTTCGATCCGGAGCGGCCTCCGCATCCATGGCTGCAGAACGGCCGCATGCTTCATATCATGCTCGAGCACGAGCTGATGCACCACGAGACGCTGCTCTACATGATTCACCAGCTTCCCGCCGCCTTCAAGCAACCCCGAGAGCTCCGCGGCTCGAAATCCGCAGGAACCGCCCCCCCGAATCCGGGCGCTGCCCCGGAGAAGGCCCCGGCCCTCGAAACCGTCGAGGTGCCCGCCGGCGTCGCCCGCCTCGGCGCCCGCCCGGTCGACGGTCCCTTCGCATGGGACAACGAACTCCCATGCCATGACGTCCGCGTCCCGGCCTTCCGCATCGACGCGACGCTCTGCACCAACGAGCAGTACATGGCCTTCCTGGAAGCCGGCGGCTACCAGCGCTCCGAGTTCTGGGTCGCCCCCGCCTGGGAATGGCTCTCCCGCGAGCGAATCACCCATCCGCGCTTCTGGCAGCCCCGCGACTCCGGCTGGACCTACCGAGACCTCGTCTCAGAGATCCCGCTCCCGCCCGACTGGCCGGTCCTGGTCACCCAGGCGGAGGCCTCGGCCTATGCCCGCTTCATGGGCAAACGGCTGCCGACGGAAGCCGAATGGCACCGCGCCGCCTTCGGCGACGATCCGGACCGGCCTTACCCATGGGGCTGGGATCGGCCCTCCGCGCAGCATGGCAACTTCGACTTCCTGCAATGCCACCCGGCAAAGGTCGGATCCTTCCCCCTTGGCGCCAGCGCGCTGGGAGTCCACGACCTGCTCGGAAACGGCTGGGAGTGGACCCGCACGCCCTTCGGCCCGTTCGAGGGCTTCCAGGCCGATCCGAGCTATCCCGGGTATTCGGCCGACTTCTTCGACGGCAAGCACATGGTGTTGAAAGGCGGATCCTGGGCCACCGACGCCAAGCTCCTCAGGGCGTCCTTCCGGAACTGGTTCTACGCCACCTACCCCTACGCCTACGCCACCTTCCGCTGCGTCGCGCCGGCCTGACCGACGCTAGCGCGCCGCGCCGATCAACGCGCGGGACGCCTCCGCCACCGGAGCGGCAAGCCCTTCGCGTGCTCCCTGCTCCTGGAAGAAGCTCATCACCTCGATCAGCCCCTGCGCTTGCGCCTTCAGATCTCGCGACATCTGGCCCAGCTGGTCGACAGAGACGACGACGACCTCGGCGCCCTTCTTTTGCTCGGAGGTGGCGGTCGAAACCTGCTGGGTCATCCCGTTCATCGAGGCGACCGCCGTCATGATCTGAGCCGAACCCAGCGCTTGCTCGCGCGTCGCCAGCGTCACCTGCTGCGTGAGCTGATTCATCGACGCCACCGCCCCTGTGATCTGCTGGGCAACCCCACTCTGCTCGCTCGTCGCCTGGGCGATCTGCGCCATGAGCACGGTGACCTCGCCCACGGCGCGGACGATCTCCTGAAGGGCCTCTCCGGCGCTCCCGGCGAGAGCCGAGCCCTCCCGAATGGCAACCTCCCCCTGGTGGGTTCGAGTGGTCGCCTGCTCGGTCTCCTTCTGGATTCCCTTGATGAGCGTCGCGATCTCTCCGGTGGCCTTGGCGGAGCGCTCGGCCAACTTGCGGACCTCGTCGGCGACCACCGCGAAGCCGCGGCCGTGCTCTCCGGCCCGCGCCGCCTCGATGGCGGCGTTCAGGGCCAAGAGGTTGGTCTGTTCGGCGATGTCGTCGATCACCGCGATGATTTCCCCGATTTCCTCCGAGGACTTGCCGAGGCTCGCCATGACCTGAACCACGCCGGTCATGGCCTCGGTGATCTGCCCCATGCCCTCGACCGTCTGTGCAACCGCCTGCTGGCCGCCCTGGGCCACCCGTGTCGCCTGCTCGGCAACGCGGCTCGCCTCCGTGACGTTGAGCGCCACCTGCTGGACCGACGCGGCCATCTGCTCGATGCTAGCCGAGGTCTGACTCACGGCATCGGAGAGCACCCCGACGTTCCCGGCCACCTGCTGAATGCTCGACGTCATCTCCTCGATGCTCGACGACGTCTCATCCACCGAGGCCGCCAGCGCCAGCGAATTGCCCGAGACCTGGGCAATCGACGCCGCCATCTCCGAGATGCTCGACGAAGTGGACTGGGTGGCCGAATCGGCCTGCTGTGCCGCCGCCGCCAGCGTCTGGGCCGACTGGCGCACCTGGGCGATGACCTCACGCAGCTTTCGGGCCATCTCGGCGATCGCCACGCCAAACTGGTCGCGGTCGCTCTGAGGAACGATGTTTCGTGAGAGATCCCCGCGGCTCATGGCCTCGGCCACGTCCGCCACGTCCTTGAGGTAGCGGCGCATCTGCTCGAAGGAATGCGCCAGCTCGCCGAGCTCGTCGTCCACCTCGCTGACGATCTCCCGATCCAGGATGCCTTCCGCGATCACGTGGGACGCCTTGGTCAGGCGCATGAGAGGCACGAGGACGCGCCGGTGGATGGTCAAGGCGGCGAAGCCCACGATCGCGACGCTGACGAGGGCGCCGAGCAAGACCAGCACGATGTCCCGGATGCCCTCGCGCTCGGCCGTTTCCACGGTTTGAACGGTCTCGACGCTGACCGCGTCGGCGATCGCCAGGATGGAGTCGATGCCGCGGGTGGCCTCCGAGACCCAGGTGGCGCCGTCGATCGGGTAGTTGCCGCCGGCCCTGCCCGCGGCGTAGACCGAGGTGCGGACCTGCTGGAAATGTCCCAGGAACTCGCGCTTCAGGCCTTCGATCGCCTGACGGGTGGGAGAATCCGCAGGCAAGTCACGGGTCAGGCCCATCAGGGTCTCGAGGTTCCGGTCGACGATCCCCCGGTAAGCGCCCAGGGTGAGCTCGACCTGGCCCTCGATCGGCTTCTTGGCTGCCACCAGGGTGCCGAGGGTCGCCCGCTCGCGGCCCGCGTACTCGCTCGCCTGGAAGACGATCTCCTTGATCTGAAGATTGTTGCGGTAGGCCTCGTCCAGCGGAGAGTTGGCCACGAAGGCGTCCCGGCGCATCTGGGACAGGGAGTCGATGAAGGTCGACATGGTGACCACCCAGACCGGAGCCGTCAAGGAGCCCGAGCCCGTTTGCAGGACGCGATCCGCTTCCTGGCGCGCTTGTTCGAGGGCCGCCCGCTGGCGATCGACCTCCTCGAGGCTCTGCGCCAAGGGATGCGTCGCGCGATCACCCTGGATCTGCTTGGCCAGACGGAGCGCCTCGGTGTAGTGGCGATCGCCCGCTTCGCGCAAGGAGGCAATCCGCGTCCGGGTCTCGGAGGTGATGGCGCCAGGGTTGGAAAGCGCCGTGGCGGTCACGCCGCGCTCGATGGCCTCCGAGGCGTTCGCCCGGATAACGGCATCCGCCAGGGCATTCGCCTCTTTGATCCAGCTGGCCTTCTGATAGCTCTGGGTGGTGACGAGCACCCCTTGGAGGAGTGAACCCAGGGTGATGGCCGTGATCATGCCAAACAAGAGCAAGAGCAGGTAACGGATCTTCAGTCGCGACATGGCGTGGCTCCCTGTACGTTCACTCGACGGCCCCTTCACATCCGGACATCATTCGCGTTCGGAAGCGTACGGACATGGTCCTACCTTAAGGGACTAGTCGGGATGGCAACCAGCGTATTTTCCCGCGATCCTCGGCGGGTCAAGCGAGATTCATGCCGCCGCGCCCTCCCGGCGCAAAAGCAAGAGCCCGTAGCTTTCCCGCGCATCCATCCAGCAAGCCCGCATCACGAGGCCCTGCCCCGCGAGCGAGGCGGCCAGCTCCTCGGGATCGAACTTCCGGGAGATCTCGGTGAGGATGCCCTCACCGGCCCTGAAGCGATAGGTCCGGCCGGCGAGGTGGACGGTCTGATCGGCCTGGCTGTCCAGCCACATCTCGATCTGGTGCTCCGAGACGTTGTAGAGGGCCCGATGCCGCCAGCGTTCCACGCGAAAATCGGCTCCCAGCTCGCGGTTCAGGCGCGTCAGGAGGTTCACGTTGAAGCGGGCGGTGACCCCTTGGCGATCGTTATAAGCCGCTTCAATCACGCTCACGGGTTTTCCCGCATGCGCCCGACGGTCGAAGCCCAGGAGCAGGTGGTTTCCGGGGACCATGGCCCCGCTCAGCGCGGTGAAAAAGGCGTCTTGCGCCGTCGCCGAGAAGTTGCCGAGGGTTCCTCCGAGGAAAAGGAGGAGGCGGTCCGGTTTCGGGGGGAGGAGGGAGAGGGCGTCCTCGAAGGGGGCGGCCAGGCCCAGCACCCGCAAGGCGGGATAGGCGTGGGCGAGGGTGTTGGCGGTTCGGCGGAGAATGGTGCGGCTGATGTCGATGGGGATGTAGGTGAGGGGGCGATCGCTCGCCTGGAAGGCATCCAGGATCACGCGGGTCTTCGCCGAGGAACCGCTCCCCAGCTCCACCAGCTCCTTGACCTCGAGTATGTCGGCCAGGCAGGGCACGATCCGGCGGAGCAGGCGTGCTTCGGTGCGGGTGGGATAGTACTCGGGCAACCGGGTGATCTGCTCGTAGAGCGTCGAGCCTTCGGCATCGTAGAAGTACGTCGGGGGAATCGACGGCATGACCGGGTCGTCGAGGCCCGCGAGGACGTCCTGGCGCATCCGCTCCCGCAGATCCCCCACGGGGACCTCGATCACGCGGACGCGGGGGGAGTCGGAAGCGAGGAAGTCTCGCACCGCCGAACGGAGCACGGGCTCCGGCGTTCCTGAAACGGCCATCTTTCCTCCTGGCAATCATCCACCGGGACATCCGGGCGGTCAGCCGCTAGGCGGTCAGCCGCTAGGCGGTCAGCTGCTGGGCGATCAGCGCCGGGAGCGGACTCCGAGGATCGAGAGGGTCGCGAGGGCCGCACCGGCCAAGCTGGCCCGGGGATGCTCGCGGATCCAGGTCACGGCGCTGACGTTCCAGCCGCGGCCCGTCGCCCGGGAGCGCGCGGGCTCCTCCAGAGGCTCGAAGAGGTTGGAGGGAGCGTCCGGG
Organism: Candidatus Sericytochromatia bacterium; assembly: GCA_036676495.1. Taxonomy (GTDB): domain Bacteria; phylum Cyanobacteriota; class Sericytochromatia; order S15B-MN24; family UBA4093; genus UBA4093. The sequence continues at coordinate 105,151 of JAKFCT010000080.1, read as the reverse complement.
GACTTGGGGATGTCGGTCTCCTGGGACGAGACGCCTTGGCGGCTCTGCTGCCAATCGAGGAGGCGGGGAGCCAGGGTTTCGAGGCGCGAGAAGAGCTCGGCGCTTCCCCCGACCAGCAGCTCGCGCTCGGGTTTGAGGGCGCAACGGAGGATGGCGCGCGCCACCAGCGCCGGATCGTAAAGGGGCGGGATGCCCTTGGGCTGAACGCCCAGATAGGTCCGCGCGTGCTCGAAGAGCGGCGTGTCAATGGATGCCGGCTTGATGAGCGAGACGTGCACCGGAATTTGGGCGTCCAGCAGCTCCTGGCGAATCGAGGCGGCCAAACCCTTGACGGCATGCTTGGCGGCCACGTAGGCGCTCTGGAGGGGAACGGCCGCATCGGAAAGCGCGGAGCCGACGCAGATGATCGTGCCGCCCCCGGACGCCGTCATGCGCGGGAGGGCCGCCTGGAAGCCGTGGACGGTCCCCCAGTAGTGCACGTTCATGATCTGGTGCATCGCGTCGAGGGGGGCCTCCTCGAAGCGGGAGTAGAGGGCGACGCCGGCGTTGTTCACCCAGGTGTCGATTCGCCCGAACTGCTCGATGGCCTGATCCGCCAGATGCTGAACGGCCTGGGGATCGGTGACGTCCGTGGGAACGGCGATCGCGCGCGCGCCTTCGCGCCGGATCTCGGCGGCGAGGCTCTCGAGGCCCGCAGAGCCGCGGGCGGCCAGCACGAGCCGGGCCCCCTGGCGGGCGAAGTGCAGGGCCGACTCTCGGCCGATACCGCTGGACGCTCCCGTGATCACCACGATCTGATCCTGGAGGGGACGCGGCATGGCGGACTCCTTTCGTGCAAGCTCTCCGCGACGGGGGCTCCCGTGATGCGGGCTCCCGTGATGCGGGCTCCCGTGACGGGGGCTCAATGGGGAAGCAGGGATTCGACCAGATCGCCCAGGCGGTCGTAAGCTCCCACCGAGAGGTGGTTGGCGGGAGGTTGGCGCAGCACGTGGGGATGGCCCTTGGAATCGAGGATCCGGTAATCGGTCTGGCCCGAGGCGTCCCGCTGGAAGTGGAGGCTCACGCGGGAGGATCCGAAGGAGACGTCCGAAAGCGTCAGCTCGGGTAGCCACTCGGGAAGGCATGGGTCGATCAGCACGGCGTTGAGCGGAGCGTAGGCCCGGATTCCAAGGAAGGCCTGAATCAGCAAGGGAACGGCGCTGGCCGACCAGGCCTGGGGGGCGTTGGACTGCGGGTAGATGCCGGGGTGGGGATGGAGGCGATCGCGCGGATTTCCGCCGATCGCTTCGGGCAGCCGGTTCTCGTCGAAGATCAAGGTCGCCTCGAAGAGGCCGCGGGCCAGGTCATGGACGAGCCCGTTGAGGCCATATCGCTTGAAGCCAAAGGCAATCGAACCATTCTCCGAGGGCCAGACCGAGCCCAGGTGGTAGGCGAAGGGGTTGTAGGCGGGGTGCAAGCTGGACAGGGTGCGGATCCCCCAGCCGGAGAACATGTCCGGAGCCATCAGGCGGCCGGCGACGGCGGCGGCCTTGTCCTGGTCGACGATGCCGCAGGCGAGGCAGTGGCCCATGTTGGAGGCGATGGAGGCGACCTGGCGCTTCGAGGGGTCCAGGGCGAGCGCGAAGGCTCCCTCCTCCATCCAGAAGGCCTGGTTGAAGCGTTTCTTGAGGTCTTCGGCCTGTCGCAGCAGGTCGAGGCCGCGGGCGACGTCGCCGAGCGCGAGGAAGGTCTGCCCGATGAGTTGCTTGGCGACGAAGTAATAGCCCTGGATCTCGACCGGAGCGATGGGGTTGGGGACGCAGGCTCCGTCGGGGTAGAGGATCGCTTCTCCGGAGTCCTTCCAGCCCTGGTTCTTGGTGCCCCATTCCCCGGCGCGGGTGTCGTACTCGTAGAAGCCGTCCCCGTCGCGATCCCCGTCGCGATCCATCCAGTCGAGCACGCGCAGGGCGTACGGCTTCATGCGGCGCTGGAAGTCGCGATCGCCGGTGAGCATGAAGTCCCAGCCCAGGCCGATCAGGAAGAGGCCCGGACCCGCGTAGTCGCCGTAGTAGTGAAGGAAAGGAGTCTTGCCGAGGAGGGCGAGGGGGGTGAACTGCTGCTGGTGGATGACGCGGCCGGGCTGCTCGTCATAGCGGTCGTCGACTTTCGTTCCGAGCCAGTGGGCGATGGTCTCCAGGGTGCCGCGCAGCATGAGGCGGCTGACGAGGCCCGCCTGCCAGACGGTGGTGAGGGTATCCCGCCCGAAGAGGGCCTGGTACATGGGAATGCCGGCAGCGGGAGTGTAGATGGCGGGGCCTTTGCCGTCGTGGAGCGGGAGCGAGCCGAGATCCGAGACGGCCCGGTCCCAGGCGTCCTGGACCATGGAGGACGGGACGAGCAGGCGCGGCACCTCCTCCAACCAGCTCAGGCGGGCGCGATCCCATTCGGTGTCCTTCGAGCGGAAGGAGTCGCAGTCATAGATGGGATCATGACGCTCTCCGCAGAAGACCGGATGCAGGGTCATGCAGAAGCGCAGGGGGACCTGCGGCTCGAGAAGCAAGCGGTAATGGACCTTCTCATCTTCCCAGGTCGGCGAGCCCTGGATCACCGGAAACCTCAGCAGGGCTTCGTGCTGGAGATCGGAGTGCAGGTAGCGGATCCGCAGCTCGCGGGGGCTGCCCCCGTCGCGCCACTCGCGGGCGACCGGGGCCTCCTGGAGGCGGCGGCCGTCCATGGCTTCGGTGAGATCCGCGAAATCCGCCCCGAAATCCCAGCGCAGGTCGATCTCGGCGGGAGCCAAGGCATGGTTGGTGAGGTGCACGTCCAGGTGGAGGCCGTTGCCGACGAAGCCGTTGATCTGGATCTCGATGCCCTTGTCGACGATCTCGCCTCCACCCTCGGGCGGAGGCCCCGCCTGGGCTCCGGCCGGGGTGGGAACCAGGTAATAGGAGATGAAGGAATAGGGGTCGACGGGGTTCGCCGAGACGAAGGCGGGGCGGTGGCCGTCGATGGCGAGGTCCATGCGCTGGAGGTAGCGGGTCTGGTGGTGGTAGAAGCCCTCGATGCCATGCAGGATCTGGCCGTGGACCCCGGTGATCAAGAGGGCATGGCCCTGGTAAGCGATCAAGGCTTCCGGGAACATCTTGAACCGGTTGATATCCTTGAACATCCTTGCTTCCTCCCGTTCCCCGCCCGAGGCAAGCCGCCCTTGCGCCGACGCCTACTTTATTAACACATGTGAAGGGAGCCTGAGAACGCTCGTTGGTTAGCGGGCGCCCCGCGGGAGGAGGCGTGAGCGGCGGAGGACGGCGCTCAGATGGACCGGCCGATGAGGGGGGAGGAGTCACCATGAACAAGGCATGGGCCATGCTCGGAGGGTTGGCTTTCGGAGCGGGCTTGACCTACCTGGGAGATCCGGATCGCGGGAGGCGCCGGAGGGCGCTCTTGCGCGGCAAGGCGATCCGGCTGACGCGCGTGAGCCGGGAAGGGCTCGACGTCGCGGGCCGGGATCTGAGCAATCGGGTCTCGGGGCGCGTGGCGGCGACCATGAGCCGGCTGCGCAGCGAGGCGGTGGACGACGACATCCTGGTGGCCCGGGTCCGGGCGAAGCTGGGACGTCATTGCTCGCATGCGCATGCGGTCGCGGTGACGGCGCGCGAGGGAGCGGTGACGCTGAGCGGCCCGATTCTCGCGGCGGAGGCGGGGGCGGCGCTCGACGCCATCCGAAGGGTGCCGGGGGTCGTGGCGATCACGGATCGGCTGGATCGGCATGAGCAGGCGGACCTGCCCATGCTCTCGGGGGGGACGTCCCTCGGGCCGTCTCGACGCTTCTGGTCGCCGGCCTATCGGCTGGTGGTAGGCCTCGGAGGCGGCGGGCTACTGCTCTTGGGGCTGGGCCGGCGCGGGATCGCCGGGACGGGGCTCGCGCTCTGGGGCACGGGGCTCGTGATCCGGGCGATCGCCAACCGCGAGATCCGCGAGCTGCTGAGCATGGAGGGCCGGGGCTTCAGCGTCCAGAAGACCCTGACGGTGAACGCGCCGATCGCGGAGGTCTACGCGTTCTGGAGCCGGCCGGAGAACTTCCCGCGCTTCATGCGGCATATCCGGGAGGTGCGGAACCTCGGGGAGGGGAGGTCGCACTGGGTGGTGAGCGGGCCGGCGGGCGTGGCGGTGGAGTGGGATGCCGAGACGATCCAGACGATCCCCAACGCGCTGATCAGCTGGCGGAGCGTACCGGGCTCGGCCGTGGCTCACACGGGCACGCTTCACCTGCAGGAGAACCCGGACGGGAGCACGCGCCTGCATGTTCAGATGCGCTACCACCCGCCGGCGGGCATGGTCGGCCATGCGGTGGCGACGGCCTTCGGTGCGGATCCCAAGCATGAGATGGATGACGACCTGGCCCGCATGAAGCTGCTCATCGAGTCGGTGGCAGGCCGGAATCCGGTTCCGACTCCCCCTCGCTGAGTCGAAAGGCGTTGGAGGCGAGGTGGGCCTGGCGGGTCGGCTCGGGGAGGCGGTAGCCGCGGGCACAGTCGAGGACCCAGCGCACGGCGGTTTCCGGGGAGAGGCGGTGCCCGCATGAGACGAAAACGGGATTGACCTTGGTTTTGGTTCGCACGGCGTACCCGACCACCTCGGAGCGGTGGAGCAGGGGCGCCGTGTTTCCGCGTTCGGGTCCCAGGTCGGCGTGCGTGCCCACCAGGATGGACTTGGCGCAGCCGAGCGTGGGTTTGTCCAGCAGAATGCCGAGGTGGCAGGCAACTCCGACCCGGCGGGGGTGAGCCCGACCGTGTCCGTCGACCATGATCAGGTCGGGCGCGACCGTGAGGCGCGCGTAGGCGGCGAGGGCCAAAGGAACCTCCCGGAAGGACAGGAGGCCTGGGACATAGGGCATGGGAAGGCGCATGCGGGCGTGGGCCTTGTCGACGATGGCGAGCTCGGGCCAGCTCAGCACGACGATGGCCGCGAAGCCGTCCTCGGAGCCGCGCGAGGTCGAGACGTCCACTCCGGCGACCGTTCGCGGGGGTGGGAAATCGTCCTCGCAGCGCACGCGCCCCGCGAGCTCGCGCTGCATGGCGATTGCCTCCGCGGGCGTGAGATTCCAACGCAAGTCGCTCATACCGAGAGTCTAGCAGCGGGTTCGCTCAAGCGCATGAGAAAGCCCACCCGATTTTTTGGCACCTCGCCATGACATCCTCTTGCCCCTATGGGCGGGCCGCCCCCGCGCCGTGGGGCATGCGCGCGACCGGGCGAGACTTCCGACTCCCCGTGGGCAGGGGATCACAGCCGATGAAGTGAGTGTTGCCTTGGGCTCCGAAGAAGCGTTAGCTTTTGCCCTGCGTTCACGCAACCGTCATCGCATCAGCTGGCGGTTTATCTAAGGAGGGAAACCCCTGATGAGAGTGAATCGGACTCTAGGGATCGCGATGAGCACGGCCTTGGTGGGCACCGCCCTGGGCTGCGCGCCGGCGATCCCGGGCGCCCAGACGCCGGCCGACGTTCCCCAGGTTCAAAACCTCAGCGAAGGCAGCATCGCCCCTGACCAACACATTCAGAATGATCGCCAGATCATGGTGGACGGACAGCCGATGAACGTCGAGCAGATCCGAAAGGAGTTGCCGTCGCGCATCTCGGAAGCCGATGCCGCCAAGCTGCTGATCGAGATCGACACCTCGAAGATCGTTGAAGACAAGGGCCTCGAGGTCCAGCAGAGATACGGCCGGGGCTACCGACGCGGATTCTACGGCCGGGGCTACGCGCGGGGCTTCGGACGGGGCTTCTACGGCCGGTATGGTTACGGCCGCTATGGCTACGGCCGCTTCCGCTACTACGGCCACCGCGGGTACTACTACCCGTACTATCGCTACGCGGGCTATTACTACCCGTACACCTATCCCTACTACTCCTACTCCTACTATCCGTACATGTACCGCTACGGCGGCTACTACTACCCCTACTCCTACTACTGGTAAAGCGCTCCCTTCGCACGGCGCTCCTTCGGGGGCGCCGTGCTTTTGCGTTCGGGGGCCGTTTCGCGTGAGCGTCGCCCCCGTGGCCATGGCGCAGCCCTTCGTGGGGGGGCTCGGAAGACGGCCACGTGGCAGGCGCGAGTTTCCAGCAAAAGGGCCACGGGCCCTCGATGCAGGACGACTACTTGGACGCCGGGGCGTTTCGGACCAACGTTTTCGGCGGGCCCTCCCGCAACTGCCGCTAGGCGGCTCGCCAGAGCGCACGGCGCGCGCCCCCTCGTGGCGAGACGGCAGGGGTTGGGCCCGACCGTCCCCCGGGAGTTCCAGCCAGCGGAGTAGGCGTTGCTGGAGGACAACGGGAGGCGTTACCTTATGCCCCATAGGCGACAGCTCGTCAAGACGACAGACCAATAGGGGGGTCGCCGTGACGACAGGTGAGAATAGGAGGTCACTCCGCATGAAAGCGACTCGGATTTTGACCCTGGCCCTGGCAACGAGTCTCATGGGCACGGTCGGTTGCGCGCAGAACGTTCCGAACGTCCCTGCCGCGCAAACTCCCGAGATCCCGCAGGTGCAAGCCGTGGCGAACGGCGATGTCGCCCCCGACCAGCTCTTGGTCGATAACTTCCAGACCATGGTCAACGGCAAGGCGATGACCATGGAAGAGATCCGCAAGCAGTTGCCCGCCCGCATCTCCGCGGCCGACGCCGCCAAGATGCTGGTCAAGCTCGACATGGATAAGGTGGCCAAGGACGGTGACTACGATACCCAGCAGTGGCGCGGGCGCTTTGGCGGTCGCGGCTTCATCGGGCGCGGCTTCCACGGCGGCCTGGGCTTCCGCAGTCGCTTCTTGGGCTTCGGTCGCGGTCTGGGCTTCGGCGGCCTCGGATTCTTCCCCTATTCCAGCTACTACTTCCCGTACTACTACAACGCGGGCTACTACTACCCGTACTCCTACAACTTCGCCAACACCCTCTGCTCGCCCTACCTCTACGGCTACGGCGGCAGCTACTTCCCCTATACCTACGGTTGCGGCCTGGGCGGCCTGGGCTACGGCGGCTACGGCGGCTACGGCTTGGGCTACGGCGGCTTCGGCGGCTACGGCGGCTGCTGGTAATCCAAACGTCCTGGGGTCGTCGGGAAATCCCGACGACCCCTTTTTCCGTTTCTCCACCTCCCGCGCGCCTCTCCCCCCCATGGCCAAGATGCCGAGGATTTTTGTCGGCGCTGCCCGAACGGAAGGCCGCCCCCCGTGCCGACGCCCCCGCGTCATCGGAGCATGGGGCGTAACGGCAGGGGTTTGGCGCGACCGCCCCACCCCCCTTCAGGCCAGCTGAGGGAGCGTTGCCCGAATCCATGGTCAAGGGTAGCCTATGAAGCGTAGTCGATGGCGCGTCACGAAGGCGGCGCCCGGAGTCGGGCGAAACCTCGTCCGCGACCGATAAGGGAGGTACTTATCGCATGAGCGCGAAGCGATGGCTCGGTCTAGCTTTGACCACAGGGCTGATCGGTGGGACCCTTGGCTGCTCGAGCAGCATGCCCATTGCCTCGACCCAGGCTCCTGCCGTGATCCCGCAAGCTCAGAGCGTCCCCGGTGGAGACGCTGCCCCGGATAGCCTTGTCTCCGGTGAACGCCAGATCATGGTCGATGGCAAGGCCATGAGCTTCGACGAAATCCGCAAGCAGTTGCCCGCGCGCATCTCGGAAGCCGATGCCGCCAAGATGCTCGTCAAGCTCAATCCCAATGAAGTCATGGACCAGGGATCCGACTCCGATATTCAGCAGTGGCGTCGCAGCCGCTTCTTCTTCCGCAGAGGCTTCTCGCCGTTCTTCCGCAGCCGCTTCCGCAGCTTCTCGTTCTTCCCGTTCCGTAACTTCTACTTCCCGTACTACTACAACACCGGCTTCTACTACCCGTACTACTATCCCTACTACTCGTACTCCTACTACCCGTTCTTCTACCGCTACGGCTACAACTACTGGCCGTACGCCTACGGTTGGGGCTACTAGATCCCACGCGCTGGGGCCGCCGGGAATTCCCGGCGGCCCTTTCGCGTTGCGGCCATGCGCGGTAAACTGGACCATTCCAGTGAAAGGGAGGGACGATCCGTGCCAAAGCGCGTGGCCATGGCCCTCTCCGGGGGAGTCGACTCCGGGGTGGCCGCCTATCTACTGCAATCCCAGGGGTACGACCTGGTGGGAGTCACCTCCCTCAACTTCCCCGAATCGCGCTGCTGCGACATGAAGTCCGTCTTCGACGCCGCCCGCATCGCCAAGCAACTCGGCTTCCCCTACCACACCATCGACGTCCTGCAGTCCTTCAAGGAAAAGGTCATCGACGCCTTCACCGAAGGCTACAAGCAAGGCATCACCCCCAACGTCTGCACCATCTGCAACTCCGAGGTCCGCTTCGAGGAGCTCTTCGAGGAAGCCGCCTGGCGCTACGACGTGGAGGCCATCGCCTCGGGCCACTACGCCCGCAACCGTTTCGATCCCGAGTCGAACCGCTGGCAGCTGCTGCGCGGCCTGGATCCCACCAAGGACCAGTCCTACATGCTCTACCGCCTGCGCCAGGAGCAGCTCGAACGCTGCCTCTTCCCCCTGGGCGACAAGACCAAGGAAGAGGTCCGGGCGATCGCCCGCGACATCGGCCTCGAGGTCTCTCGCAAACCCGATAGCCAGGACATTTGCTTCGCCGCAGGGGATACCCGCAAGTTCCTCGAGGATCGCATCGGCTCCCAGCTCGCTCCGGGGCCCATCGTCGACGTCTCCGGCAAGACGCTCGGCCAGCACCAGGGCATCGCCTACTACACCGTCGGACAGCGCCGCGGACTCGGCATCGCGCACCCGCATCCCCTCTACGTGGTCCGCATCGACGCCGCCACCAACACCGTGGTCGTGGGCCCGATCGACGCCGCGCATGACCAGGCCGCCACGGTCCGGGACGTCCGCTGGGTCTCGATCGCCCGCCCCAGCGAGCCGCTGCGGGTCTCGGCGCAAGTGCGCTACCGCTCCACGGCGATGCCGGCCCAGCTCGTGCCCCTGGACGGGGATCGCGTCCGTTTGGAGTTCGAGGAGCCGATCTTCGCGGTCACGCCGGGACAGGTCGCCGCCTTCTATCAGGGCGACCTGCTCTTGGGGGGCGGAGTTCTCGTAGGGTAGGACCGGCGGGCCGGCGAGCCTGAGGACCGGCGGCCCGGCTCTAGAAGGAGGCTTCCGGCTTGGCCGGCGGCATGGCCGGAGGCGCGGCCTCAGGAGGCAACGCCCCGGGGGGCATCTCCCCGAGCGCGCGAATCATCTCGGCGCCACGCTCGACGGTTTCACGCTCGGACTTGTAGGTAAGGACCTTGAGGGCCTCGTCCAGCGGCCACCAGCGGGCCTCGTCCACCTCCCAGGAATCGTTGGAGGTTTCGCCCCGGAGGTGGCGAATCAGGTAGAAGTGGACGGTCTTGTGGATCTTGACGCCTTCTTCCTTGGCGTAGAACCAGTAGGAAATCTCGCCGATCCGCTGAAGCACCTCGCCGATCAGGCCGGTCTCTTCCATGACTTCGCGGCAAGCCGCCTGCTCGAGGGTTTCCCCCTCCTCGAGACGGCCTTTGGGCAGGGCCCAGATGCGTCCCCCCCGCAGGGCGATGAGACCGATCTCGACTTTGCCGTTGTGCTGGCGGAAGATGACTCCACCGGATGAAACCTGATGCTTGACCTTGGACACGGGGCCTCCACTCTACTTCTTCCATCTTAGCACCCCCAGCGAATTCGAGCACCCCAATTCGGCCCCCCGACCCGATCGCTTTCGCCGATCCGGGCCTCCGGGCGCGCGCCGGAAGCCACGCCCGGATTTGACGCCCCCCCGGATCTTTGTTAGGGTGAGGACGCCTTTTTTCCAGCCCCCGCAGCCCCCTGGCGCCTGCGGCTCCATGCATCAGGAGTTTCCGTGTCACGTAAGCCGCTCTTCGTCCTCTTCATCGCGATCTTCACGGTGATGATGGGCTTCGGCGTGGTCATCCCCGCCATGCCCTACTACGCCCGCACCCTTCATGGCGATGCCGTCTTCATCGGGGCCATGATGGCCTCCTACTCGCTCGCGCAGTTCCTGATTGCTCCATTCTGGGGGCGGCTCTCGGATCGCTACGGCCGCAAGCCGTTCCTGATCCTCGGACTGCTCGGCTTCGCCATCTCCTTCCTCTGGTTCGGCCTCTCGAATAGCCTCGTCGGCCTGATGGCGTCCCGCGCGCTGGGCGGCCTGCTGTCGGCGGCGGCCCTGCCGGCGGCCTTCGCGACCGTCTCCGACCTGACCACCGAGGAGAACCGGGCCAAGGGCATGGGCGTGGTCGGAGCCGCCATGGGACTCGGCATGGTCTTCGGGCCGGCGATTGGCGGGTGGCTCGGCCACTACGGCCTCTCCGTCCCCTTCTTCGCGGCTTCCGGCATCGCCCTCCTGGCGGCGCTCCTCGCCTTCGTGATGCTTCCCGAGTCGCTGCCCCGCCGCGACTCCGACGCCCCCGCTCCGGCCCGCGCCGGCTTCTTCCAGAACCTCCGGGAAACCCCGAAGGCCGCCTGGGGCCTGCTGACCGTCACCTTCCTCTCCACCTTCGCCTTCGCCGGCTTCGAGACGGTCTTCGCGCTCTTCGTGCAGGATCGCCTCTTTCTCGATCCCCAGGCGAGCGCCCGCACGGTCGGCATGCTGCTGGCCGTCATGGGGCTGGTCTCGGCGCTCGTCCAGGGTGGCCTGGTCGGACGCCTGATCACCCAGTCGGGAGAACGGCTGGTCCTCGCCCTCGGCCTGGGGCTCATGGCCCTCACCATGCTCTCGATCAGCGCGACCAGCGCATCGGCCTTCGCCTTCGCCTGCATCCTCGCCATCATGGGCATCGCCCACGGCGTCCTGCGCCCCGCCATCTCCAGCGGCATCTCCAAGGGGGCCGGTTCGGCCCAAGGGGCGGCGCTCGGGATGATGAGCTCCTTCGACAGCCTGGCGCGCGTGCTGGGACCGATGCTCGCCGGCGTCCTCTACGCCCTGCAGGTCTCCCTTCCCTTCTACGTCTCGGCCCTGGCGCTCTTCACCGGCGTCGGCGTGGTCCTCATGGTGGTGACGGCCCCGAAACGACGGACGGGCACGCTCCAGACCCCCGGCCCCGACTCCACGCCCTGATCCGGCCCCGCCTGGCCCTCCGTGATGCGTCACGGGGGGCGCGCGTCGTTTGAGCCGGATTTCGCGCCGCGGAAGCTACCGAAAAACTACCGAAACAATCCCGAACTAAGCTGAAGCGACGGACGCCCCGACCCGGGACTCCGGATCGCCCTCTCCCCGCATGCTGACAGGTTCGGGAGCTTGACGCTCTTGCCCCCCGGTGCTAGCGTTAATGAGTCTGAACTTCCACTTCAACTTTAGGTTCCATGGCTGAGATTACGTACTCCATCGGCGAAGTCGTGCGCCTCCTCCATCCGGATTGCGACGTGACGGAATCCACCCTGCGCTTCTGGGAGAAGATGGGGCTGATTTCCTCGCGCCGAACGCCCGGCGGACATCGCGTCTTCACCGAGGACGACCTGAGCCGCATCCGGATCATCAAGCAGCTTCAGACCCAGCGCTACATGCCGCTGGAGAAGATTCGCAAGCTCTGCCAGTCGGTCCACTCCACCGAGGAGCTGGCGGCGATCGCCGAGTTCAACGAGAGCTTCTACCGCCCGCTGCGCTACGACCCCACCTTCGAGCCCCTGACCCAGGACGAGCTCGCCGCCCGGACCGGCCTCTCCCCCCAGACCCTGACGGCCCTCCAGGAAGCCGGCGCCCTCCGCCCGGTCCACGTCCCTCCCGCGCCCCCCTGCATCGAAGCGTCGCACGGCGGCGATCCGCAAAGCGGCGAGCCGCAGCGCGGCGAACCCCGCTTCGACGAGGACGGCCTCCGGGTCGCCGAAATTTTCCAGGAGCTCTCCCCCTACGGGATCGCCCCCGAGGATTTCCGCGAAGCCTGCGAGTTGACCAACCAACTGGTCGAATTGCAGTACCGCTACTACTTCGACAAGCTTTACACCCAGATCCCGCCCCAGCAGCAAGCCTCCAAGGTCAAGGTCCTCAACGAGCTGGGCCAGGAGCTGATGCGCATCATCTACCATCAAGCCTATCTCGCCGTGGGGGAACGCCTCACGCGGGAACACGAGTTCCAAACGGCAGTAGCCAAGAACACCCAGAAAGCGAAGAAATCATGAAACGCATTGCACCGCTCCTCCTCGCGGGTGCCCTCGTCTCTACAGGGCTCCTGGCAGGCTGCGACTCCCAGGCCTCGCTGATCGCCAACCCGGCCACGGAAAGCAAGATCTCCACCGTCCCCGCGACGCTGACCGTCGCCCCGACGGGGGCCATGACCCTGTTCTTCCCGCAGGCCACCCTGACGGACGAGATGAAGCAGGCCTCCAGCCTGAAGATCCTCCTCGGCAGCAACCCCGTCCCCATGACCAAGGTCACGGCTCCCGCCGAAGGCGTCACCGCCCCCGTGCCCCAGGGCATGGGCCTGGATCCGGATCTGAATGGCACGCAGAATTTCGTCTTCATCCTCGACCGCTCCAAGAGCCAGGTGGTCAAGGTCGCTATCACGTCGGCCCCCTAGCGCGGACGCAGTAAGGACAAACACGCATGCACGGAAATCGCTTCATCCCCGCCGCCCTCCTCCTGTCGGCCCTCGCAAGCCCGATCCTGCTCCAGGCTCCCGCGGACGCCCAGACCCGGACCGCCGGCCGCGTCGTCGGCGAGAAGGGCCAGCCCCTCTCGCAGGTCTTCGTCCAGCAGCAGGGTTCGCTCGCCACGGCCTTCACCGATGAGCAGGGCCGCTTCACGATCGTGCTGGATGCCAACGGCCGGCGCGCCGTCGAGCTCAGCGCGGTCGGCTACCAGTCCAAGATCGTCCCCGTCGACGCCCTCAACCGCCCCGTCCAGCTCGAGCTGATCCCCACCTATCAGCCGACCTACACCCCGGTCGTGCCCGAGCGCGTCACCCCCCGGATCCCGCTCATGGACACCCAGGTGGGCATCGCCTATCAGCTGCAGAACCTGCGCCTGAGCCAGGGCAGCCAGGCCGTCGAGGGCTGGATCGACAATGCGCTCTTCGGCCATGGCCAGCTTCGCGCCGGCAACGCCCTGATCGGCCTCGAAGCCTCCCGCTACAAGGTTCCGATGACGCTGCCCAACACGACGACCTCCTCCTCGGTCGCCACCCCCGAGGTGACCGACGTGAAGCTGCGCGGCGGCCTCGTCTTCAGCAACCCGATCATGGAGATCGCACCCAGCCTCTCGGTCTTCCAGCAGAACGTCACGGCCGGCAACTCCGGCGTCCCCTACTCCGGGACCGTCCTCGACTTCACCCACACCCGCCGGGGCGTCGGCCTCGTCATCCCTGGGATCGTCTCCCTGGGCCGGTTCGAGCTGCTGGGCGAGGGCGCATGGTACCCCTGGACCACCACCACCCTCCAGAACGCGCCCTACGGCGTCGGCTCGCCCCAGCGCGTCGATCTGAAGGCGGGAATCGGCTTCCGCGTGACCCCCGTGGTCCGGGCGGAGCTGAGCTACGCCACCCAGCGCTGGAGCAACGGCGGCTTCCAGGAGACCTCGGACATCTGGGGCCTCGGCGTCACGTACCGTCCCGAGCGCACGGAGGAAGGTAAATGACCCGACGGATCCTCCTCTCGGGCCTCACGGCCCTCAGAGCGTCTGACAAAACTGTTCCTTCGAGCCGCCGTCGGCGGCCACTGGTCGTAACATGCCTGGTTTTGTTAGATGCTCTGTGTTTGAGCCCGCTCGGCGTCCTCTCCCTGGGAGACGCGGCGCTGGCCCAGGAGCGCATGAGCCTCGCCGACGCCATCCGGATCGCCGAGATCAACGCTCCCTCCGTCCGCTCCGCGGAAGCCGGCCTGCAAGGGGCGGAAGCCCGCATCGGAGAGCTCACGGGCGGAGCCTTCCCCCAGCTCAGCCTCAGCACCAGCGCTTTCAGCTTCCAGATGCTCGGCAGCGGCGGCAGCGCCAACATGCTGAGCATGGGAGGCCTCGGCGGCATGAGCAGCCTGGGCGGCCTCGGCGGGCTCGGTGGCCTGGGAGGCCTCGGCGGGCTGGGCGGCCTCGGCGGGGGTGGCAGCACCATGGCCCAGGTCCAGCTGAGCGCCAACCAGGTCTTGTTCGATGCCTTCCGGACCCGCGACGGCCTCCAGATGGCCGACGTCAGCCTGGATCTGGCCCGCATCGAGATCGTCAACGCCCGCCGGCGGGCGCAGTTCGAGGCCGCCAACGCCTACGTCGGAGTCCTCAGGGCCGAAAGCCTGCTGGACGTCTCGCGCGCGGCGCTGGAGCAGGCCCGCGCCCATGTCGAGCAGGCGCAGATCCGGGAGCGCAGCGGCGTCGGAACCCGTTTCGAGGTCCTGCAGGCGCAGACCCAGCTTGCCAACACGCAAGGCCAGTTCTCGCGCGCCCAGAACGGCGTCGAGCTCGCGCGCCTCGCCCTGGGCACGGCCCTGGGCACCTCCGCCATGAACGTCCCGCTGGAGCGGAACGTGGCGTTGCCAAGAGCTCAGGTGAGCGCCGCGACGTATGAAACGGCGATCGCCAGCCGCCTGGAAGTCCAGCAGGTGGGCCTCAAGCAGGAGATGGACGAGACCAACGTGACCCTCCAGAGCCGGGCCTACCTGCCCACGGTGGCGGGGATCGGGCAGTACTCGTACCAGCCCGGCGGGTCCAGCTATTACCTGCTGGGCGCCTCGATGAGCTGGACCTTGCTCAACGGCAACCAGACCCAGGCCAAGATCGCGCAGGCCGAGGCGGAAGTCGCCAAGGATCGCCAGCAGCTGGAATCGGTGCGTCGGCAGGTGGCGCTGGACATCCAGAACGCCCTCTCCGCGCGATCCGAGGCCGTCGATCGGGTGGCGATCGCCCAGCAAGGGGTCGCCGCCGCCGCCGAAGGCTACCGTCTCGCCCAGGTCCGGTTTCAGGCCGGAGTGGGCACCGGTCTCGAAGTGATCGATGCCCAAACCTCCCTTGCCCAGGCGCAAAGCAATCTGGTGCAGGCTCAGTATGATGTCCAAGCCGCGGAATTGCGGGTGACTCAGGCCCTCGGTCTGGAGCTCCAAACCGTGTTAGCCAAGAAAGGAAGCGAGTCGTGAAGCGTATCGCTTGGGGTCTCGTCCCGCTGCTGGTGATCGGCGTCGTCGGTTGCCAAAAGGGGGAGTCCAAAAACTCGAACGCCGATAAGGTGCAGGAGCAGGCCGTCTCGGTCGCCGTCGTCTCCGCGGAGCAGGGCCAGATCTCCCGGCCGCTGGTGGTCGAAGGCAACATCGCCGCCCGCTCCGAGGTCAAGATCCTGCCCAAGCTCTCCGGGCGGGTCCTCGCGGTAATGGTGGACGAAGGATCCGCCGTGAAGGCGGGTCAGACCCTCGCCCAGATCGAGAGCCCCGAGATGGAATGGCAGATGCAGCAGCAGAAGGCCTCCCTTCTCACGGCTCAGGCCAACCTCGAGAATGCCAAGAGCAACCTGGATCGCATGCGGACCCTGGTGGACCAGGGCGCGGTGAGCCAGCAGCAGTACGAGGGCGCTCTCACCCAGCTAAAGGTCGCGGAAGCTCAGACCAAGCAGATCAAGGCCGCCATTCGCCTGCTCGAAACCCAGCGGGAGAACGCCACGGTCACCTCTCCCATCTCGGGCGTCGTGATCGACCGGGCCGCCGAGATCGGCGTCATGGCCATGCCCAGCAACCCGCTCTTCACCATCGCCGAGGCGGGCCCCCTGGAGCTGCAGGTCAACGTGCCCGAGCAGGAGATGGCCCACCTGAGGGTCGGCGCTCCCGTGCAGGTCGAGTCGGCCGCCTTCCCTGGGGAGATCTTCACCGGCAAGATCCGCGAGGTCAGCCCTTCGGTCGACCCACAGACCCGCCAGATCAAGGCCAAGATCGATCTCGGCAAGGGCGGCCAGCTCAAAGTGGGCATGTTCGTCCGCGGCACCATCCAGACCCAGAGCCGCAAGGCCCTGGTGCTTCCCGCCAGCGCGGTCCAGACCGACGGATCCCAGGCCTTCGTCTACCTCGAAAACGAAGGCAAGGCCAAGCGCGTCAACATCCAGACCGGCATCCGCGAGGGCGCTCAGGTCGAAATCCTCTCGGGCCTCGATGCCGGCGCGCCGGTCGTCTCCGAGGGGGGGGCCTTCCTCAAGGACGGCTCCAAGATCGCGCGGAGATAACCGATGAACTTCTCCGAACTCTTCATTCGCAGGCCCGTCACCACCACCATGCTGATGACCCTCTTGCTCATCCTGGGGATGATGGGCTTCAGCAAGCTGAACATGGACCTCTTCCCCGACGTGGAGTTCCCGGTGGTCGTGGTCAGCACCGTCTACCCCGGGGCGGCTCCCGCCGAGATCGAGGAGCTGATCTCGAAGCCGCTCGAGGAGGCCATCTCCTCGATCAACGGCCTCGACACGCTTCACTCCTACTCGAACGAGGGCGTTTCGACGGTCGTCGCCCAGTTCAAGATCGAGATCGATAACAAGGTCGCCGCCCAGGACGTCCGGGAGAAGGTGTCGCTCATCCGCGGCACCCTGCCCAAGGACATCATCGAGCCGACGATCCTGCTCTTCGACCCCTCCAGCGCTCCGATCGCCAGCTTCGCCATCAACGGTCCCCAGTCGCCCCAGGAGCTCACCGACTACGTCGAGGACGTGCTCAAGCCCCGGCTCGAGCGCATCAGCGGCGTCGGCTCGGTGGACATCCTCGGCGGCCGGGTCCGCGAGATCCACATCGACCTGGATCCCACCCGCCTCAAGACCTACGGGCTCTCCGTCGCGGGCTTGTTCCAGACCCTCAAGGCCGACAGCATGAACCTACCCGGCGGCCGCATCACCGAGCACGGCCAGGAGCTCTCGCTGCGCGCGATGGGCAAGTTCCAGTCGGTCGAGGACATCAGCAACTTCCAGGTCTCCACCCCCACCGGCAACCGCGTGCGCATCGGCGACCTCGGCAAGGTCTGGCAGAGCATCGAGGAGCCGCGCTCCCTGGGCTTCGTCAACAACGAGCCCGCGGTCATGTTCACGCTCTTCAAGCAGGCCGGCGCCAACACCGTCCAGGTGGTCTCGAACGTCGAGAAGCAGTTCCACAAGCTGGAAGCCACCCTGCCTCCCGGCGCCAAGTTCACCACCGTCCAGGACACCTCGGAGTACATCAAAGAATCCAACATGTCCGTCTGGGAGCACCTGATCGTCGGCGGCTTCCTGGCCGTCGTGATCCTCTTCGCCTTCCTGCGGAACTGGCGCGCCACCCTGATCGGCGGCATGGCCATCCCCATCTCGATCGTCTCCACCTTCTGGGCGATGGATCTCATGGGCTTCTCGTTCAACATGCTCACCACCCTGGCCCTGACCCTGGTGGTCGGCATCGTGGTCGACGACGCGGTCGTGGACCTCGAGAACATCTACCGGCACATGGAGAAGGGCGAGCCGCCCCTGCGCGCCGCCATCAACGCCACCGGCGAGATCCAGCTGGCCGTCACCGCATGTACCCTCACGATCGTGGCGGTCTTCGTGCCCGTCGCCTTCATGACGGGCATGATCGGCAAGTTCTTCAAGGAATTCGGCCTCACCGTCGCCTTCGCCGTGCTCTTCTCCCTCCTGGTCGCGCGCACCATCACCCCGATGATCTCGGCGCGCTTCCTCAAGGTCTCGCACGGCAAGGGCGGCATGAGCGAGGACGCCGAAACGTCCTTCCCGCTCGCCAAGCCCTACCGCCGGATCCTCGCATGGTCGCTGAAGAACCGCTGGAAGGTCATGGGCCTCGCCACGGCCTCCTTCATCTTCGGCATGGCCCTCGTGCCCTTCATCCCCAAGACCTTCATGACCTCGGCCGACCGCGGCGAGTTCAACCTCAAGGTCCAATTGCCCAAGGGCGCGACCCTCACCGAGACCGGCGAGATGTCCAAGCGCGTCGTCGAGATCATCAAGAAGCACCCCGAGGTGGAGAACGTCTTCACCACCATCGGCGGCCGCGAGGAGATCGACTCCGCCACCCTGGGCGTCCTCCTGGTCGACAAGAGCAAGCGCAACATCAAGGACACCGTGCTCGCCGAGAAGATCCGCAACGAGGTTGCCGCCATCCCCGGCATCCGCGCCAAGATCATGATCGCCGGCATGGTCGGCGGCGCCAGCGAGATGAACACCCCGATCAACATCGCGCTGCGCGGCCCCAACCTCGACGAGTTGCGCATCTACGGCGAGAAGATGGCCGATCTGCTGCGTAGCCGGTCGGACCTCTACGCCGACGTCGACACCTCGCTGTCGTTGACCCGGCCGGAGATCCAGCTCCAGTTCGACCGCGCCCGCGCGGCCGCCGAGGGCGTCTCCGCCGCCAACCTCGCCAACACCCTGCGGCTCGCCACCACCGGCGATGTCGTGGGCACCCTGATCCAGGGAGACGACGAGCTCGACATCCGCCTCCAGGTCGCTCCCGAGTCCCGGCAAAGCCTGACCGCCGTCAAGGCCCTGAGCGTCCCCGGCGCCCGCGGCCTGGTCCCGGTCTCGGCGGTCGTCAACGAACAGGTCGGCTCCGGCGTCTCGTCGATCCGGCGCGAGGACCGCGAGCGCGTGGTGAACGTGCTCGCCAACCTCATGCCGGGCGTCTCGACCGGCGAAGCCTTCCAGGTCGTCGAGAAGCTCAAGAAGGAGCTCGACCTGCCCGAGGGCGTGGAGCTGGTCCAGGGTGGTGAAGCCGAACAGATGCAAGAGGCCTTCACCGGCCTGCTGGGCGCCCTGGCCCTGGCCATCGTCTTCATCTACATCATCCTGGCGGTCCAGTTCGAGAGCTTCGTTCACCCCTTCACCATCATGTTCAGCCTCCCGCTGTCCATCGCGGGCGCGTTCCTCGCCCTGCTGCTGACCCAGTCGGAGCTCGGCATGATGGCCATGATCGGCGTGATCATGCTGATGGGCATCGTCACCAAGAACGCCATCTTGGTGGTCGACTTCACCCTTCAGCTCAAGGACAAGGGCTACGGCACCTTGGAAGCCCTCCTCGAGGCCGGCCCGGTCCGGCTGCGGCCGATCCTCATGACCACCGCCGCGATGGTCATGGGCATGGCCCCGATGGCGGCGGGCATCGGCGCGGGCGCCGAGTTCCGCTACCCCATGGCGGTCGTCGTCGTGGGCGGCCTCATCACCTCGACCCTGCTCACCCTGATCGTCGTCCCCGTGGCGTTCTCGCTCATGGATGACTTCGAGACCTGGTACCGGAAGAAGTTCCTTCACCTGGAGGGACCCAAGACCCGGACCGCCGTGGTCGATACCGCCGAAACCCCGGCCTAGCCGGAACGCAAGAGGCCGTCCCCCTCGGGGGACGGCCTCTTCGCTGGCGTCGACGGCGAAAACACTGGCGTCTCGCGCCGTGATGCTCTAGCATGGAACCCCATGCGCTACCTGATGCTGAACAAGCCCTACGACGTCCTCTCCCAGTTCTCCGGAGACGATCCCGCCAAGACCCTCAAGGGCTACGTCCCCGTCCCCGGGGTCTACCCGGTGGGAAGGCTCGACATGGACTCGGAGGGCTTGCTGCTCCTGACCGATGACGGCCCCCTGGCGCATCGCCTCACGGATCCCCGCTACGAGCATCCCAAGACCTACTGGGTCCAGGTCGAGCGCGTTCCCGACGAGGCCGCGCTCGAACACCTGCGCCATGGCGTCGTGATCCAGGGTGAGCGGACCCGCCCCGCGGAGGTGAGGCTGCTCGCGGATGCGCCCGAGCTTCCTGAGCGTCCCGTGCCGGTGCGCTTCCGCAAGAACGTGCCCACCGCGTGGCTGGAAATCCGGCTCCGCGAGGGACGCAACCGCCAGATCCGGCGCATGACCGCGGCGGTGGGCTTCCCCACCCTGCGCATCTACCGCGTCGCCCTGGGGCCGGTCTCCCTGAGAGATCTCGCCCCGGGAGACTGGCGGGAACTGAGCCCCGACGAGGTCGTCGCCCTGAAGCAACTGTCTCGAACGGCGGCCGAGCAGGCGGAAAGCCGGGGCACTTCCCAGCGCTCCGCCGCCAAGAGCCCGCATGCCAAGGGGCCACGCCCCAAAGGACCTGGGCCCAAGGGACGGGCTCCCAAAGGGGGAAAACCCCGGCGCGGCTAGGCCTGCGGGGAGATGACGGCGTCGCCCTTGAACTCGGCTTCCGGGGCCTCAGGGGCGATCCCCACAGGGGCGATCCCCACAGGGGCGATCCCCACAGGGGCGAGTCCCGCCTCGGCGATCGCCTGACGCAGCGCCTGTGGAATCGGCACCGGCCGGCCCTCCCGATTGACCACCACATGCGCCGTCCAGCCGGACGCGATCGTCGTCTCCTCGGCCCCGGAGCCGCGGGTCACCCGGTACGCGAAGCGCATGCTGCGGGTCCGGACCTCGTCCAACCAGGTATGAACGACCAGCTCGTCATCGTAGCGGGCCGGCGCATGGTAGCGCACGTTGGCCTCGACCACCACCACGAAGGCCCCGGACGCCTCCATCGCGTTGTAGTCCACGCCCACGGCGCGCAGGAAGTCGCCGCGGCCGACCTCGAAGTAGACCAGGTAGTTCGAGTGATAGACCACCTGCTGGGCGTCGGTCTCGGCGTAGCGGACCCGGAGGGGGGATTGAATCGCGTTCGGCATGCATTCCTACCTTTCTGGATCCATGCTCGCAGGAGCGCGGCGCCGACGCAAGCCGCGAGGGTTTGACAAAACCCCGCGCGCCCCTCAGGCTTAACGGGAGGAGGAGACTCCAGCACTCGCCGCCCGGAAGATCCGACGTTCGCTCTAGGATATTTGGAGGTGCCCGATGGATACCACGACGAACCCCACGCCGGCCAAGCGCGACATCCCCATCAACCTCTTCAAGCCGCAGGAGCCCCTGCCCATGACCCTCGTCTCGAAGACGCGGCTCACCCCCGAGGGCCATCCCAGCGACGTCCAGCACCTGGTCCTCCAGTATCCCGAGGGCGCTTTCCGCTACCTGGAAGGCCAGAGCATCGGCGTCCTGCCCCCCGGCACGGATGACGCCGGAAAGCCGCACAAGCTCCGGCTTTACTCGGTGGCCTCGAAGCGGGCGGGCGACGACGGCAAGGGCGATACCGTCTCGCTCTGCGTCAAGCGGGTTCGCTACACGGATCCCGAGACCGGCGTCGAGCGCCTGGGAGTCGCCACGAACTATCTCTGCGACCTGCAGCCCGGCGCGCAGGTCCAGACCACCGGACCGGTGGGCCGAACCTTCCTGCTGCCGGAAGATCCCACGATCCCGCTCATCATGATCGCCACGGGGACGGGCATCGCCCCCTTCCGCGCCTTCTGGGAGCAGCTGGCCGCCCACCAGGACGTGACGGAAGCATGGCTCTTCTTCGGGGTCCCGACCAGCCCCGAGATACTCTACCATGAGGAGATCCGCCCCCTGGCCGAGTCCGGTGCCCTCAAACTGAGCCTCGCCATCAGCCGCGAGCAGCAGACCGCCGACGGCAAGCGGGTCTACGTGCAGCACCGCCTGGCCGAGCATGCCGACGCCCTCTGGCCGCTCCTGGCCGAACGGCAAGCCATCGTCTACATGTGCGGCATCAAGGGCATGGAAAAGGGCGTCGAGGAAGCCTTCGCCGCCATGGCCGCCAAGCATGGCGCCGACTGGGAGATGCTGCTGCCGCAACTCAAAAAGGCCCACCGCTGGCATGCCGAGACCTACTGAGGCGGCGCCCATGTCCTTCGATCTCGCGGCGTTCGCCGAAAAGCTCGACTCCTTCTGCCGGAAGCTGCCGGAAGTCGAGGCCTACACCATGAACTTCGACCCGCCGCACCCGGCGTACCGAGCAGGCAAGAAGCCCTTCCTGATCGTGGGGACCGAGCCCCGGGATCCGAGCTTGTCGGTGAAGATGCCCCTGCATGACCAGCCGCTTTACCTGGAGGACCCACGCATCTCGCGGACGGCCTACGTCGGCCAGCACGGCTGGGTGACCCTGCAACTCGACCGAGGCTTCGCCTGGGAAGAAATCGAGCGCATGGTCACCCTGAGTTACCGTAACGTCGCCTTGAAGCGGATGCTCAAGGCCTTGGACACGGGAAGCTAGCCCCGGCGGCGATCCCCGCGCCCCCCGCGATCCCCGCCCTTGCGGGACTCATGGTTGCCCCGCGCGACCCGCGGCTCGCGATCCCGGCGCTCATGCTGCCTGGCCTGCTGCTCGCCACCTCTCCGGACCTGCTGGCCCTCGCCGCGGGAGTACTTGCGTTCGCCATCCGAACCCTTGCCGCGGTGCTCATCGCCCCGCTGCTTATGCGACTCCCCGCCCCGGTTCGGGCGATCGCCGTCGCGCTTGCCGCCGTCGCGATCCGGACGATCATGCTTTCCCGGCCGGTCGTTCCCGTCCGGGCCCGGGCGGTTGCCGTGGTTGCCGGGGCGATCGTTCCAGTCCGGGCCCGGGCGGTTGCCATGGTTGCCGGGACGGTCGTTCCAGTCCGGCCCCGGGCGGTTGCCATGGTTGCCGGGCCGGTCGTTCCAGTCCGGCCCCGGGCGGTTGCCATGGTTGCCGGGGCGATCGCCCCGCCGATGCTCGCGGGCCCGCTCGCGCCAGTTCTCATGGTTGCGGTCGCGCCGGCGGTTATCCAGCCAGCCATGGAACTCCCGGCGGCCCCAGTGGCGCCGGTAGGAACGGAAGTCGTCATCGTAATGGTGGGTGAAACGCGAGCGGTAAAGGGGCCAGTAGTACTCCCAATCCGGGTAGCCGTAGCGGTAGCTCGACGACAGGAAGGTGTAGGGATAACAGTAATCTCCGTAGCCGTAGAAGATCGGGTAGGCGTAGAGGCCCCTCAGGCCCGGATTGTAGTAGGGCGAGTAGGCATAAGGGTAATAGGCGTTCCCCACCAGGTAGTACGGGATGTAGAAGTTGAGGTAGCGGAAGTAGAGGCATCGCGCCAGGGCGTTGTAGGTCAAGAGTTCGGGAATGGCGCCGGGAAAAGCCCCGTAACCGCCGGGCCCCAGGGCGCCCGGGCCAATCGCGCCGGGCTGGCCGAACCCCTGAGGAATCGCTCCGGGCATGGGGCCGAGCCACTCGGAGGCTTCGTCCTGGGGAATGGAGGCCGGAAGATCCTGGTAAAGCTGATCCAGCGAGACGTTTCCGCCAGTCGGAAGGACCAGCCTTTGATCATTGACGGTGAGGGGAGGCTGCGGGGCTTCGGGAGCCAGTTGCAGCGGCTGCACGTCGCTCGGGAACTCCGGGGCGAGATCCTCGGGGAACTCCCCGGCAGCCGGCGCCAGGGGAGTGGGAGCGGCAGGACCCTCGGCCGGAGGTGCGGTCATCGCTGGGGTGCATGCCGATATCAGCAGCGTCGCGGCCAGTCCGAGTGACCCGTAGCGCAGCACGTTTCGCATGTTCTTTCCTCCTCAGCAGGGGAGCCCGGCGACAATTGCGGGCGCTCGGCCAGCATTTCAAGGGCTCGCTCTTGCTCTGCTGAGAGGAGTCTAGTCATGCGAACGGGGGGCTGCAATCGTCGCTTCATTGCTCCAAGCCTCGCTCGGACGCCCTGACGCACGCTCGAACGGCAAGCGAGAACGGCGCCCCGCGCGGCCTCGATCGGGCCAAGCAAGGTTTGACCTCGGGACGCGGAGAACGTATTACTCGATCGCCTCGTGAGGGGGGATCATGGTCCCGGCCGCCGCCCGCCGTTTCGCGGCCGCGGGGGCGGGTACAAGCATATGCCTGCCGAGCAGGGCATCGACTCAGCGACTCCGGAGAACCTCCGGCCCATCCTGACGAGGAGGCGCCATGACCCCCCATCACCCGCCCGCCCGCCGCCAGCTCCCGCGACCCGAGGACGACGCTGAACAGGCCTTCGAGGAGGCCGTCACGAAGCTGATCCCCGGCTACCTTCTCAAGCGCCGGCAAGACCTCGAGACGCTGCGCGACGCCCTCCGGCGCGACGCGCTCGAAACGATCCAGGATCTCGGGCATCGCCTGGCAGGATCCGGGGGCGCCTACGGCTTTCCGGAGCTGAGCCGGATCGGAAGCTCCCTCGAAGCCGCCGCCCAGCATGGGGAGCGCGAAACGATCGCCCTCCTCCTCGCCGAGCTCGAGGCACGGCTGGCCGAGGCCCTCGAAGCCCTCGAAGCGACCTAGACGGTTTCGGGGATCGCGGAGTCCATCGGCAGGGAGAACCTGAGCGTGACCCCCTCGGCCCCGCTCTCGGCCCCGATGCGGCCCCCGTGCGCCTCGACCAGCGCCTTGCTGAGCCCAAGACCGAGGCCCAGTCCCTGCAGCTCCCTCACCGGATGGTCGAGGGCCGAGAACAAGTCCGGAAGCTTCGACGGCGGGATCTCGCTCTCCGTGTTGAAAACCTCGCAGCAGAGCCGATCCGCGTCCCTCCAGGCCCGCACGATGATGCGCGCCCCCTCGGGAGCATACTGGACGGCGTTGGCGACGAGGTTGAGCCAGACCTGCGCGAGGCGCCTCCGATCGGCCATCACCCGCGGCAGATCGCCCTCCACCTCGACGGAGACCTGCTGGCCCTTCTGGCTCACGGCTTCCCCGAACTCGGCGATCGCCTCGCGGATCAGCGCCTCCATGGCGACAGGCTCCGTCAGGAGTTCGAGCCGGCCCGACCGCACGAGATTGGTCTCGAGCACGTTGTTGACGAGCCTCAGCAGCTCCCGCCCGCTCCGGAGCAGCTTCCCGATGAAGCTGCGCTGCTTGTCGGTGAGCGGGCCCAGCGACTCTCCCTGGAACAAGAGCGCGACTCCCAGGATGACCGTCAAGGGAGAGCGGATCTCATGGGAGAGGGAGTTGAGGAAGTGGTCCTTGAAGGCCTCGGAGAGCTCGAGGGTCTTGATCTGCTGCTCCTGCCACTTCAGGCTCTCGAGGCGATCGGTGACGTCGCGGGCGAACGCCAGCAGGCCTTCGGGCTCTCCCTCGGGATCGCGGCACGGAATCAGCGTGATATCCCAGTGCGTGAGATGCTCTTGGCCCTCCTGCACCAGCATCAGGGGGACGCCCGTCTCGCGGTAGGGCTCGGCTCCGGCCATCACGGCCGCGAAGCGGGAGGCGCTCTGGCCGAAGAGCGGAACCTCCTCGGCCTCCAGGCGGCTCACGGCCTCGGGGGCGATCCCGAAGCGCGCCAGGGCCTCCGGACTCATCCACTGGCAGGAGAACGTCCGGTCGAAGTAGACGATCGCCGCCGGCACATGATGGACGATCCGCTGGAACATCTGGTCGCGCGCCGCAAGCTCCCGGTCGCGCTCCGCCATCCTCCGCTGCAGGACCGCGCTGGCCTCGCGGAACTCCTCGGCCTGCCGGAAGATCGCATCCATCTCCCGCCGGCTCTCGGTGACGTCCTGCGCCGAGCCCCGCAAGCGCACGGCCTGGCCCTGCGGCCCGACCACCGCCTCGCCGCGGACGTGCAGGATCCGCTGCTCGCCGTTCCGGCGCCGGATCCGCTGCTCGATGGAAAACGACCGGTGATCGCGCTGGGCCCGCTCGACCGCCCCCTGGATCAGCTCCCGGTCCTCGGGATGCACGAACTCCAGGTACGTCTCGAATCGCGGCACGAAGTCCGCGGGATCCACGCCGAAGATCCGGAAGAGCGCCTCGGACCAGGTGATCACTCCCGAACGCAGATCCCAGTCCCAGCTCACCAGGCGGGCCAGCTCCTGCGCCTTCGCCATCTGACGCTCCCGCAGCGCGAGCGCGTCGTGCTCTTCCTTGAGGGCCGTGATCTCCTGGACATGCACCACGCAGTAGCGCGGGACTCCCCGCTCGTCCCGGACCAGCGAATTGGTCAGCAAGGCCCAGAACAAATGGCCGCTGCGGTGAACGTAGCGCTTCTGAAGCTGGTAGCTGTCGATCTCCCCGGCGACCAGGCGCTGGAACTGCGCCTGCGAGACGTTCAGGTCGTCCGGATAGGTGAGGTCCAGGTAGCTCTGCTTTCGCAACTCCTGCTCGGGATACCCCGTCATCTCGCAAAGCGCCCGGTTGACCCGATGCCAGCGGCCCGAGAGATCCAGCAAGGCCATGCCGCTCGCCGAGGAGGCGAAGGCGCTCTCGATGATCTGCTGGTTCTCGGCCAGCTCCCGCCGGACCCGCTTGCGCTCGCTGAGCAAGATGACGAGCGGCACCGCGGCGGTGACTCCCAGTAACCCAGAGACCAGCGCCCAGGGCATCATATGGTCCAGTCCAAGAGGTCGGCCATGCGGTGGGGGAGCGCAAAGGGGTCGAACGGCTTCACGATCATGCCCGAAAGCCTCAGCGAGGCCCGGTAGCGCTCGTCGGCCTGCGGATTGGCGGTCAGCAGGACCACGGGGATGTCCCGCGTGACGGCATGCTCTCGGAGCGCCTGGAAAGTGGAAGGCCCATCCAGGCCCGGCATCCTCACGTCGAGCAGGATGGCATCGGGGCTCCGCTCCCGCGCCGTCTGGACTCCCTGCGCGCCCGATGCGGCCACCAGGACCGTCCAGCCTGTCACGGTCTCGAGGCTCATCCGCACCAGGTCGCGGATATCCGGATCGTCATCGATTATCAAGACCAGCTTGCGCGTCATCTGCCACTCCCATGGTTCTTTCTTACCATGAATCAGTTATACTTGACTCCCAAGCAGAAATTCACTAATTCTTTAGATTTCGACAACCATTCCCGGCACGGGGCCGGGAGCCCTTCACACAGGAGACGCCCCCATTGCAGCCCACGAGCGCCAAGGTCCTGCTCGTAGATGATGAAACGGACGTGCTCGACGTCTTGAGCGAGTGGCTCACCCTTTCCGGCTACCAGGTCCGGACGGCCACGAGCGGGATGGAGGCGATCGCCCTGGCGAAGGAGCACCGCTTCGACCTCGCGATCTCGGACCTCCACATGCCGGGAGTCACCGGCCTGCAGCTGCTCGCCATGTTGAAGGCCCTGGATCCGACGATCATGGTCATCATCCTGACCGGTCAAGGCACCATGCAGGACGCGATCGCCACCTTGCGCGAAGGCCGAGCCTTCGACTTCCTCGAGAAGCCCCTTCACGACCTCGAGCATCTCAACCAGGTCCTCGAGCGGGCTCTGGCGCGCCGCGCCGCGACGAACGCGCCGAGAGTCGCCGCCTCCCCGAGTGTCGAGGCCCTCTCCCCTCGTGAAACCGAAATCATGGGGCTGGTGGCCCTGGGCCTCGAGAACCGCGAAATCGCCTCCCGCCTCGTCCTGAGCGAGAAGACCGTGCAGAACCACCTCACGCGCATCTACGAGAAGCTCAAGGTCAACAACCGCATCCAGGCCGTCAACGTCTGCCAAGCCCTCGGCCTGCTCTAGCCTGCGCATCCCGCGGACGCCCCGCCTCCTCACGGAGGGGGTGGGGCATGCTCACGCTATCTTCAACCCAATAGCACCCGTTCATTCCCATGTTTAGGTAATTCCCCCTAACCCGAACAGGGAAAAGCCCCCTCCTCAACCGCAAGCCCTGGCGCCTACCATGGGGGCGGAACGCCCGAACGTCACACCCGCAAGGAGTGCGCCCGTGTCAAACCGAGGCTCTGCCGGGGATCCCCCGCCCCGTATCGACAGCGTGGTAGCAGGCCCCGGCCCGTTCAGTCGGACGCATGGCCGTCGGCACCGCCCCCAGCGCCCGATGGCCGCCCCTCTCTCGGAGCGCCTCCTCGCTAGTGAAGGCTCCTTCGACATGCTGCGCAACGACCCGCTCGCGGCGCGTCTGCGCCGCGCCATCGTCCGCGAGGAGCTCACCCTTCACTTTCAACCCCTCGTCGATGCCACGACCATGCGCCTGATCGGCACCGAGGCCCTGCTGCGCTGGCACGCCCCCGAAATCGGACCGATTCCTCCGGCGTCCCTGATCCCGCTGGCCGAACAAAGCGGCTTGATTCACGCGCTCACCCTCGAGGTCCTCAACCAGGCGCTACGGCAAGGCCAGCAATGGCACCGAACGAGCCGCCCCTTGCGGATCTCGGTCAACCTCTCACCCGTCTGCCTCCAGGACCCCAAGTTCCCCCAGCGCGTCGCCGCCCTGCTCAAGGCATGGGCCATGCCCCCGGAGTGCCTCGAACTCGAGCTGACCGAAAGCGAGATTCTCGAGGATCTCAATCACGCCGCCCGGATGCTCCAGGCCTTGCGCGACATGGGCATCCGCATCGGCCTCGACAGCTTCGGGCACGGCCACTCCACCCTGCGCCGACTGAGGGCGCTTCCGATCGACAGCCTGAAAATCGATGGTTCCTACGTGAGAGGCTTCGTGACGAACCCGGTCGACCGCGCCATCGCGGAAGCCCTCCGCACCATGGCCCATGCCCTGGGCTGCCAGGCGATCGCCACCGGGGTGGAGAGTGCAGAGACCCTCGAGAAGCTGGTTGAAGCGGGCTTCGACACGCTCCAGGGCCACTGGATCGGTCATCCCGTCCCGGCCGACGTTTTCACCCAGCGCTGGCTCTCGCAGGGGCCGACCTCCCGATGACGCGCGCCGGATCCCCGCTCGAGGCTCCCTTCGACACCGAGGAGAGCACTCCGCTCATCTTCAGCCTGGAAAGCGGACAGACCCTGAATCGCCCGCTCCTGCACCCGACCTCGGGCCAGACCTTCCTGCCGGCCGGAGCCGTCCTCACCGACCAGCTGGTCAACCGGATCCGGA
Organism: Candidatus Sericytochromatia bacterium; assembly: GCA_036676495.1. GTDB lineage: Bacteria > Cyanobacteriota > Sericytochromatia > S15B-MN24 > UBA4093 > UBA4093. Next base: position 76,588 of record JAKFCT010000080.1, on the reverse strand, counting down.
AGCTCGGTCTGGAAGCGGAGACGCTCGAATGCCTGAAGGCGGCTCCCCGTCCGGCCGCGGCGCCGCCGCCCCCCGTCCCGGCGCTGCCGCACGCCATCCCCACCCCCCGGCGCGACCTTGAGCCGACGTTCGACAAGAGTATCCAAACCTTCCTGACCTCGGACGGAGGCGGCACCCCGTCGCTGGCCATGGTCCTGGCCGCCGTCAAGACGATCATCCAGCGCCTGCGGCAGCTGGATCTTCCCTCCTACCAGGCACTGCGGGTCTACGGCGGAGGGGAATCCGCCCATCCCCTCAATGTCGCCATGTTCTCCATCCGGATCGGCATGGCCATGAACCGTTCCCACGAGCAACTGGTGCGGCTGGGGCAAGCGGCCATGCTTCACGACATCGGCAAGCACAGCCTGGATCCGCGGCTGGTGAACAAGTCGGATCAGCTGACGTCCGCCGAGCGGCGCGTCCTCGAACGCCATGTCGAGTTCGGGGTCGACGCCCTGCTGGGGCATCGGGCCAGCGCGCTGGGGCTGGGAGGCGAGGTGATCGCCGCCGTTCAATGTCACCATGAGCGCTGGGACGGCACGGGCTACCCCCGTGGCCTGAAAAAGCACAAGATCCCGCTGGCGGCGCGCATCCTGGCGGTCGCGGACGCCTACGAGACCATGACGACGGACCGGCCCTATCGGGCCCGCCGCCTGTCGGGAGAAGCGTACCGGGAAATCCTCTCCCTCTCGGGAGAGGCCTTCGATCCCCAGGTGATCGACGCGTTCCGGCGCGTGATCGTCCCCTACCCCAACCAGAGCCTGCTGCTGTTGGCCTCCGGAAAGATCGGGCATGTCATCCGGCAAGGAAGCGATCCCGAGCACCCGATCGTCCACCTCGGCAGCGGCGAGGGCTTCCTCGACCTCGGCCAGCCGGGAAGCCCGGAGATCGTCAAGCAGCTCATGCCCCGGCTGCACCCGCGGCTGCCCGTCCAGATCCCCGCCCAGATTGCCCGGGTCGGCACCGAGGAGACGCAGGCGGCACAGATCGCCGACCTGAGCCTCGGGGGCGCGAGCGTGGCGACCCGCCGTGCTCTCGCCGTCGGCACGCCGATCCTGCTGTCGCTCGAGTCGGCGGAAAGCGGCCCGGTCTGGCTTCCCGGAGTCGTGGCGTCATGCGCGAAAGCCGCGCCGGATCACCTGCGGCTCGGAGTCCGGTTCTTGCCCCTGAGCCCGACGGCGAAGCGAGAGCTGGCGCGCCACTTGGGCGCGCTCCGCACGGACGGTTGATCTAGCTGCCCGTCCTCACCACCATGAAGCCCTGCTGCCAGAGTTCCCGGTAGCCCTCCAGCCAGGACGCGAGATCGGCGCCCTTGACCTCGCGCGGCATGCCGTGGCGGTCCTTGATCTTGTAGGTCTCCGGACGCATCGCCTCCAGGCTCTCGGCGGAAACGACCTCCAGGGCGCGCTCGGGCTGGGGCAGGTCCTCGGGCGCGATCTCGTCGGGAGCGTCCACGACCGGCACGAAGGCCTCGAGGTTGATCCCGAACTCGAGGCGGAAGGCCTCGGCGAGATCCCAGGCGGCGAGGGTATCTTCCTCGCGCTGCCCCCTGACGACGGGAACGCCTTCCATCAACTCGGTGAACCAGATGATACGGTGTTTCATGGAATCCTTGGAATCCTTCCGGAAAGACTCGGAGGCCCCGGCCTCTCGGCGGGGGCCTCCGAGATTGCTTGCGACTAACGTTCGAGATTGCCTGAGACTTGCTGCTGCGTTTCCTTGTCCCGCTTGATGTACGTATCCGGGTTGGCCAGGAACTTCTCCTGATCTTCGAGCGAACAGAAGAAGTACGTATGCCCCATGAAGTCCGACGCTCGGTGCGTCGTCTCGATCGGCAGCCGTTGTTCACAGACTTCGCAGAAGACATCCGCCATGAGCAGCCCCCTCTCTACACTTTGAAAAGATCTTAGCCCCGGCCGGGGCCCGGATCAAGGTGAGAGCAAGGCAAATAGCGCGGGCCCGGGGCCTGGCGTCAGGAGTGGCGCGGCGTGACGCCTCCGCCCGCCGCGTCGCGCCAGAACGGCAAGTCGCGCACCTCGGCCTCCACGGCGATCTCGCCGGAAGCGACCTTCAGGGTTTGGCCCGGCGCGGCCCAGGTCGTCTTGACGAAGCCCAGGGCCACGGGATGGTCGGCATCCGGAGCGAACGCCACGCTGGTGAGTTGGCCGACGGCCTTGCCGTTCTCGTCCAGGAGGGAGAGGCCCGCCTCCACGGGCCGGCTCAGGCGCAGGCCGACCAGGTGGCGCTGGACCTTCTGGTAGTTGGCCAGCCGCGCGATGACTTCCTGGCCGAGGTAGCAGCCCTTGTTCATCGAGACCGAGTCGGCGAGCCGCACCTCCCAGGGGTTGCGATCCTCGTTGATCTCCTGGGGGAAGGAGGGGATTCCTTCCTCGATGCGCAGGATCTCGTAGGCTTCCATCCCGATGAAGGGGGTCTCGAAGGGTTCGGCGGCCTTGCGGATGGCCTCGAAGGCCTCGACCGCCTGCTCTGCGGGGATCAGGACGAGGAAGCCGTCTCCGCCCAGGGGCCAGGTGCGGGCAATCAGGGAGTCGGAGCCGTCGAGGTCCACCAGGTGGAAGGCGTGCATGGGCAGCTCCGAGACCTTCTCGTCTCCGGCCGCGTCCAGGATCGCGGCGGCATGGGGGCCGAAGACGTAGAGCAAGCCGCGCGCCTCGGTGACGTCCTCGATCTCCACGTCCACGCCGAAGAGGTACTTCTCCAGCGCCTTGCGGATCAGCGGGGCCGTCTCGGGGTGTCCGATCACGCGCAGGCCGTCTTCGAGGCGGTAGACGAAGACATGGTCGAGCATCGTGCCCTTCCAGGTGGTGACGGCCGTCTGGAGGCCCTCCTTCTCGGCGAGGGCCTTGATGTTCTGGGAGGTGTAGTTGTGAAGGAAGGTCGCGGCGTCCGCTCCCGAGATCTTGAGCTTGCTCCAGTTCGAGAGGTCGACGATCCCGCCGGCCCGGCGGGCCCGGGCCACCTCGTCCTCGAGGGACGCGAAGTGACGGGGCAGTTGCCAGCCCGAGAACTCACCGAAGGTCGCCCCGATGATCGTTTCAGCATCGTGGAAGGGGGTGCTTGGCATGGGGAATCCTTTCTAAGGCGCGAGCTTGAGAGGGGACGCCTCTTGGACCTTGCGAACCTGGCCGACGACGATCTCCAGCGTCCGGTCGATCTCGGCTTCGGTCGTGCCGCGGCCGAGGCCGAAGCGAATCGACCCATGGATCAAGGCATCGGGCACTCCCATCGCCGAAAGCACGTGGGAGGGCTCGAGGCTGGCCGAGGTGCAGGCCGAGCCCGAGGAGACGGCGATCCCCGCGAGGCCGCTCATGAGGTTCTCGCCGGCGACTCCCTCGAAGGAGACGTTGAGGTTTCCGGGCAGGCGGTCGATCGGGTGGCCGTTAAGGGCGACGCCCGGCAGGGCGGCCAGGAGGCCCTGGTAGAGGCGATCGCGCAGGGCTCCGACGCGGGCGGCTTCCTCGCTCATCTCGGCCATGGCGAGCGCGCAGGCCTTCCCGAGGCCGACGATACCCGGCACGTTGAGGGTTCCCGAGCGCAGGCCCCGCTCGTGGCCGCCGCCGTGCATCTGGGGGGCCAGGCGGACGCGGGGGCTCTTGCGCCGGACGTAGAGGGCGCCGACGCCCTTGGGGGCATAGAGCTTGTGGCCGGAGAGTGAGAGCAGGTCGATACGCATGGCGTCGACGTCGATCGGCACCTTGCCCACGGTCTGCGCGGCGTCCACATGGAAAAGCACGCCCCGCGCGCGGCAGATCGCGCCGAGCTCGGCCAGGTCGTGAAGGGTGCCGACCTCGTTGTTGCCGTGGATCACGGAGAAGAGGAGGGTCTCGGGGGTCAGGGCCGCTTCGAGCTCCTCGGGGCGGACGCGCCCGTAGCGGTCGACGCCCAGGACGGTCACGCGGAAGCCCTGGGTCTCGAGGTAGGCGCAGGTGTCCAGGGTGGCCTTGTGCTCGACGGCGGTGGTGATCAGGTGCTTGCCCTTGGGGGCGTAGATCTCGGCGGCGCCCTTGAGGGCGAGGTTGATGGACTCCGTGGCCCCGGACGTGAAGACGATTTCCTTGGCCGTGGCCCCGAGGATCCGCGCCACCTGGCTGCGGGCCTGCTCCACGGCTTCCTCGGCAGCCCAGCCGAAGGCGTGGTTGCGGCTGGCGGCGTTGCCGTACAGCGTGGTGAAGGTGGGAAGCATCGCCTCGAGGACCCGGGGGTCCACGGGAGTGGTGGCGTGATGGTCGAGGTAGATCATGGCCGGCCGAAGATCGATCGAAACGGGGGACGGCGCCGAGGCCGGGCGCTCCGGCGACAAAACCCGACCAAAATGGTCTGATTTGCCGCCTTCACTCTAAGGGATCCCCCTCCGCTTGTCAACGCGGCTAGCGCCCGGGCTTCGCGAGGCGACCCAAAAAAACTTTCAAATTGGTGGTGCAGATCACAAGAAAAACCCGTTTCAGTGGGTATATCCATCTTGGAGCGAAACCACCCGATGCGCGCCAATTGCGTGCTCAACTAATGATGAGCCGGCCCTTCGGTAGAGGTTTCCGCCCCAACAAGTGTCGATCCGTTCTGCACCCGAAAGGAGGACCTTTCTAAGACAGCTTTCAGTTCGTTTGAATAGAAAGGTGGTTCTTAAGAAGGAAATGGTGTACTGACGGTCAAAGGTAAGCCTACTTGGTGAGGACTTAATTAAAATTGCCGAGAGCAAGCGATCTCTGGCTCTTTCATCCGATAGTCCAACATCCGGTAGCATTGCAGGCCCCTCTTGCCGAGGGGCCTGTTCCTTTTTAGGGGGGCGCGGGGCGCGCTTACTTGGAGTACTTCCGATCGAGGAAGTCGTCGGTCTTGGTGATCGTGAACTTCTCCTTCTGGAGGCGCGCGATCACGTCATCGAGGACGCGGACCGTCTGGGGATGGATGTCATGGAAGAGGATCACGCCGCCCCGGACGTAGACCGAGCTGGATCCGGCGAAGATGTTGTCCAGGATCTTGGCGTCGTCGTCGCGATGGCGCCAGTCGTTGGAATCGACGTTCCAGAGGATGGCGGTGTCGTCGCCCTTGGTGATGGCGGACTTGACCTCGGAGTCCATCGAGCCGTACGGCGGGCGCACCTGAGCCAGCTCGTAGTGCTTGCCCAGCGCCTTGTCGACGGCGCGCTGGGTGCGGGCGAGCTCGTTGAGGACGTCCGCCTCGCTCAGCTTGGCGAGGTCGGGATGCGCGAAGGTGTGGTTGCCCAGAGTATGGCCTTCGGCGGCGATCCGCTTGATGAGTTCGGGGTAGCGCTCGGCGTTGGCGCCCGTCACGAAGAAGGTGCCCTTGACGCCGTACTCCTTGAGGATGTCGAGGACCTTGGGGGTATTCACGGGGTGAGGCCCGTCGTCGAAGGTCAGGGCGACCTGCTTTTCGAAGCGGTCGTTGAAGAACAGGCCCTTCACCGATTCGGCGGGCTTGGGAGAAGGCTTGGGGGCGGGCTTGGGATCCGGCTTGGCGGGCTGCGGAGCGGGCTTTGCCGGCTCGGCGACCGGCGGCTGGGCCGTGGCACCGGCAGGCAGCTTGAGCACCATGCCGACCTTGAGCTTGTTCGCGTCGGGAAGGATATCCTGGTTGAGGGCCTGGATCTCGGGCCAGCGCTTGCCGTCTCCGAGGGTCTTCTTGGCGATGCTGAAAAGGGTGTCCCCGGCCTGGACCTTGTAGGTCCGCGGAGCGGGCGGCGCCGCGGGGACGGAAATCTTCTTGCCCGAGATGGAATTCGGCATCGTTTCACGCTCCTTGGAGGACTCGATCGGATCATGACTCGTATCGGCGCCTGGGAGGGGAAACTTGCGGGAGATATAATGCTCTTCACGCGCGCGAAACGCTGAATGGGAGGAGGGCTCGTGGAGAGGGTAACGGGATCGGATCGCTGGGACGTTGCGGTGATCGGCGGAGGCCATGCGGGCTGCGAGGCGGCGCTGGCGGCGGCGCGCCTCGGCTGCCGCACGCTCATGGTCACGGGCTCGCGCGAGACCATCGCCTCGATGCCTTGCAACCCCGCCATCGGCGGCCCCGCCAAAGGCAATCTCGTCCGCGAGATCGACGCCCTGGGCGGCGAAATGGCCAAGGTCACCGACCGGACCGCCATCCAGATCAAGGTCCTCAACTCCTCGAAGGGTCCCGCCGTCCAGGCCCTGCGCGCGCAGTCCGACAAGACGCAGTACGCCCGCGCCATGCAGGAGGTCCTGGAGGCCCAGGCGAACCTCACGGTGCATGAGGCCCTGGTGGAGGGCATGGAGCCCACCGAGGACGGCGGCATGCTCCTGCGCTGTGCCGACGGATCCACGATCCGGACGGCCGCCGCCGTGCTCACCACCGGGACCTTCCTGCGCGGCAAGCTCTTCACGGGCCTGGAGAGCCAGCCGGGGGGAAGGGCCGGGGAGGCACCCGCGATGACCCTGACCGACAGCCTCCTGGCGATGGGCTTCACGACGGGCCGCCTCAAGACCGGCACCCCGGCGCGCATCGACGCCCGGAGCATCGCCTTCGACGAGGTCGCGCTCGCGCCGGGCGAAGATCGGGGCCTGCACTTCTCGTTCATGCCTCCCGCGCAGCCGATTCCCCAGGTGCCGTGCTACCTGACGCAGACCACGCCCGAGACCCACGCCGTGATCCGCGGCGGGCTCGATCGCTCCCCGATGTTCACGGGCATGATCGAGGGCGTGGGTCCCCGCTACTGCCCGAGCATCGAGGACAAGGTCTTCCGCTTCCCGGACAAGGACTCGCACCCGGTCTTCCTGGAGCCCGAGGGGCTCGACACCCACCAATGGTACGTCCAGGGCATGTCGAGCAGCCTACCCGAGGACGTGCAGCTGGCGATGCTGCGGACCCTGCCGGGCCTGCGCGACGTCCAGATGATCCGCCCCGGCTACGCCGTCGAGTACGATTACCTGCCGGCCACCCAGCTGCATCCCACCCTTCAATCCAAGCGCGTCCCGGGGCTCTTCACCGCGGGCCAGATCAACGGCACCTCGGGCTACGAGGAAGCCGCCGCTCAAGGGCTGGTCGCTGGGCTCAACGCGGCTCGCTACGCCAAGGGCCAGGAGATGGTGGTCTTCCCGCGCCAGGATTCCTACATCGGGGTCCTTATCGACGACCTGGTCACCAAGGAAATCCAGGAGCCGTACCGGATGCTGACCTCGCGCTCCGAGCACCGGCTCACGTTGCGCCATGGCAACGCCGACCAGCGCCTCACGCCCTTGGGCCGCGAGCTGGGTCTGGTCGACGATGCCCGCTGGGAGACGTTCTGCCGCAAGCGCGAAGCCATGGAAGCCGCCACGCGCTGGCTGGAAGCGACCAAGGTCGCTCCCAGCGCGGAGACGAACCGGATCCTGGCGGAGGGGGGCTGCGATCCGATCGATCGGACCGTCTTCCTGATCGACCTCTTGCGTCGCCCGCCGGTGCCCGCGGAGCTGGTCTGGCGGCTGGGCGGGCGCGACGAGGACGCCGAGGTGATGGAGCAAGTCGCGATCGGGGTGAAGTACGCGGGGTACATCGCGCGCCAGCAGGATCAGATCGACCGCTTGCGGCGCTTCGATGAGAAGGCGCTCCCCGATGATCTCGACTACAGCACGATCAAGGGGCTCTCGCGGGAGTCCCAGGACAAGCTGAGCCGGATCCGGCCGCGCACGATCGGCCAGGCCTCGCGGATCGGCGGCGTCACGCCGGCGGACGTCTCCTTGCTGCTGGTGCACCTGGAGGTCCGGCGGCGGCAACCCGCCAACCCCGCCTAGGGGGCATCCGCTTAGCGGGCGGCCGGGGCAGGTCGCTCCAGGGTTCCGAGCAGGCTGGCCAGGGCGGAGTCGATGGCCGCGGGCCAGCGGGAGTCGAGCCCCTGGCGCGCGGCGGCGAGCAAGGCCGCGAGGGCGGCGTCGAGGCGGCCCGGGTCGTCGATCAGGCGGTTGACCTTTTCGATGAGAGCGGCGACGTCGAGCCGGCCAATCTTGAGGGGGCGATCGCCCTCGAAGGACCGATCGGGCTCTTTCAGGCCCAGCTCCAGGGTTTTCACCCCGAAGAACAAGCTATACCCGAGGAAGAGCCGGTACTCCCGCTCGGCAACCGGCACCCGCTGCAAGTATTGCCAGGCGTGCGCGAGGTGGTCGAGTACGTCGCGCATGATCGGGGCGATCGCCCCGACGCGGCGCGCGGGATCGGCCATGAGCAGGCGCTCGGGCTGCACGCCCGCGTCCAGGATGGCGTCTCGGGGGATGAAGCACCAGCCCTTGGCGTGATCGACCGGGAGGTCCTTGAGGATGTTGATCTTCTGGAGGAACTGGCCGAAGGCCTCCGAGCGCTCGAGCAGGTCGAAGTAGCGTTCCTTGGACAGGGCCTCGGAGTTCAGGAAGAGCAGCTCGGTGAGCAATTGGCCCACGACTCCCGCGACGTAATGGCAGTAGCGGCCGAGACTGGGCATGGTCGGGAGGATGCGCAGCGCTCGTGCGGGCGGCGGCTGCGGCGTTGGCGACGGGTCGAGCAGCGCCTGCGGCGGGTCGGGCTGGATTGGCGGCTGATCGAGCAGGGTTTGCATCTCGATCATGCCGGTGGCCATTTCCTGGAAGCAGCGAACGAGGGCCTGGCGATCGTGAAGCGGGAGGCTGGATAGGGCCGCGAGGACCGCTTCCAGGCTTTCGAGCAGCTCGCGGTCGGCGGGGCTGGCGCCGTCGCCGAGGGCATGGGCGGCGCGGCGGGCCCAGTCGGGCTCGGGAATGGCCTCTCCTGCGACGAAGGCTTGCAGGGCCTGGATGTAATGGGCCTTGCGGGGGGTGTCGAGGGTCTCGGCGTCCTCGAAGGTGTCGATCAGGCGGCAGAGCAGGTAGCCCAGGCAGACCGAATGGCGCATGGGGGGCTTGAGCAGGGTGATCGAGAGGGCGAAGGTTCGGGAGACCTTGGGAAGAAGGGAGAAGCAGGTTCGCCAGGGCGCTGGGGGCGGAGCGAAATCGAGCATCATGGTCCATTCGTTCGAGGGGAAGCGGGGCGGGTTTCCATGCTAGCAGACGGCCGGACGCTTGGCGACCCGACGACGCTCCTTGGTCAAAGTGGTCAAGCCACCCCGTGCTCCCCTGGCTAGACTGAAAGCACAGGAGGTGTCGGCGATGCGCTTGGTTGGCCATGACGTGGTATGCCTCTCGGTCATGGACTGGGACCACCCGTTCCAGTCGAGTCGTCACCACCTGATGCGGGAGCTTTCGTCCCGCAACCGGGTGCTCTTCGTGGATGCGTCCGCCAATCCCGTGGACGCGTGGCGGGGGCGCACGGAGGAGCGCTTCCGGCGCAAATGGCAGGCATGGCGCGGCCGGGACAACCCGCGGCAGGTGGAGGCCAACCTCTGGGTCTGGACGCCGCCTCCGGTGCTGCCCATGGGGCAGATCCGCTCCCCTTCGCTCTTCGAGGCGGTCTACCGCTTCAACCACGCCGCCCTGCGGCACGGGCTGCGGCGGGTCTCGCGGGCGCTCGCGATCCGCGAGCCGATCCTCTGGATCTCCTTCGACGTCATGATGAGCGAAGGAGCCATCGGAGCGCTGGACGAGCGGCTCTTGGTCTACCACTGCACGGACGAGGTCACGGCGCTTCCGGGCATCTCCCCGCATGCGGGGCGGATCGAGCGCCGCTTGCTGGCCAAGGCGGATCTCACGTTCACGTCCAGCCCCGCGCTCTTCGAGGGCAAGGCTCCCTACTCGAAGCGCTGCCTGATGGTGCCCAACGGAGTGGACTTCGCGCTCTTCAATCAGGCGGTGCACCCGCAGACGGCCATCCCTCCGGACATCGCGGACTTGCCGCGCCCGATCATCGGCTTCGCGGGAAACCTCGAGGAGCGCTTCGACGCCGAGCTCTGGGCCTGGCTCGCCCAGGCGCGCCCCCACTGGTCGTTCGTGGCCCTCGGGCCCATCGCACCCAGCCGCCAGGCCGAAATCGACGCCATCCGCCTGCCCAACTGCCACTTCCTGGGCTTGCGGCCACGCGCGGCCATGCCGGGCTACCTCAAGGCCTTCGACGTGGCCACCATCCCCTTCGTCTACAGCGAGCAGACCCGGCACATCTACCCGCTCAAGGTCAACGAGTACCTGGCGGCGGGCAAGCCCGTGGTCATGACCGACTTCGCGCCCCTGGCGGATCTCGCGGGCATGGCCCTGGCCGCCTCCGATCGCCATGCCTTCCTCGCGGCCCTGGACCAGGCCCTCGCACCGTCCGTGCGCGAGTCCGTCGAGCGCGTCAAACGGGCCCAGGCCCACTGCTGGGAAGCCCGCAGCCAGCAGATGGAAGCGGAGATCCTCAGGTTGCTGGCCGCCAAGTCCCAGGCCACCCCGATTCCCCTGGGAGCCGAGCGGATCATCCGGCGCGGGCTCTAGCCCCTCGGGCGTCACGCCCCCCGGGTCAAGCGCGGAACTGGCCAAGGGATCCCGCAGAGACCCTGTGCAGGATGCCCGAAGCGCGAGCAGCCTCAAAGGGGTATCATCAGGGAGTTCTGAGCGATCAGAAATCGAAAAGGGCCGGGCCGCTGGAGCCCGGCCCTGTTTGCTTCTCCCATGATCGGGCGCCCGCCCCGAAAGCAGCCGCCGGAAGCGGCATGGTAAGATAGGGCGTCCCATCTAGAGAGGCTTCCATGGCAGTCGTCAAACCGTTTCGCGCCCTTCGCTACGTTCACTCCCGCGCCCCGCGCCTCAACGAGGTGCTCAGCCCCCCCTTCGATGCCCTGTCCACCGAGGACCAGCTCCGGCTCCACTTGAGGAACCCCCTCAACGCCGTGCGCCTTGAGTTCGGCCAGGAACAGCCCGAGGACGACGCCGTCGAGAACCGCAACGTCCGCGCGGGAGACTTCTGGCGCGGCTGGCGCGACCAGGGCGTGTTGCGGCGCGACTCGGTGCCCGGAGTCTACCTCTTCGAGCAGGCCCACCCCGCCGGCATCCGCCGCGGCATCTTCGCCGTCGTCAAGCTCGAAGACACGGAAACCCAGGTGATCCGGCCGCATCAAGAGACGTCGCAGGCCGCCGTCGCGGACCGCCTCGCGCTCTTGGAGGCCACCAAGGCCAACATCAGCCCGATCATGGCCCTCTACCAGGACCCGCACCAGATTGTCGCCGAGCTCTTCTTCGACCTCACCAGCGAGGCCCTTCCCCTGGTCGACGTCCATGACGAATCCGGCGCGGCCATCCACCTCTGGTACGTCAACGACCCCATGGCCCTGGAAACCATCCAGGAAGAGCTGGCCGAAAGCCCGCTGGTCCTCGCCGACGGTCATGACCGCTACGCCGCCGCCCTCGCCTACCGCGACGCGATGCGCGCCCAGACCCCCGGCTGGACCGGAGACGAAGCCTGGAACTACGCGCTCATGCTCCTGGTGGACGTCGAGGATCCCGGCCTGCGGATCCAGCCCCAGCACCTCCTGGTCAACCCCGAAAAGCTCGACAAGGACTTCCTGAGCCGCCTGGAGGCCTCCTTCATCGTGGGCGAAAAAGCGCTCGAGGGCCCCATCCCCGAGGTCGCCCAGATCGAGGAAGGCCTCTACGACCTCTCCGAGGCTGCCGAGCGCAAGACCCGGATCGGCATGCTCGTCGCCGGAGAGCCCCATTTCTTCATCCTCACCATGCACGACGGCGTGCCGGTCCCCGGCAAGCACTCGGACGCCTGGAAGCGGCTCGACCTCTCCCGGCTGCGCGCGGTCATCCTCGAGCGCATGCTCGGCATGACGGACGCGGACTGGACCCGCACGGAAACCATCGCCAAAACCCCGGACTTCCGCGAAATCCTCGTGGGGCTGGGCTCGGGGCGCTATCCGCTGGCCTTCTTCCTCAACCCCACGCCCCCGGAGCAGATCTGGGAGGTTGCCATGGCCGGCGATCGCCTGCCCGCCGGCTCCGTCGACTTCACCCCCAAGGTTCCCGTGGGAATCGTGTTCAACTCCCTGGAAGGCACGCTATGAAGACGCTCGTCCTGAAGCCCCAGCGCACGCAGCGCATCCGTTCCGGCCACCCCTGGGTCTTCGCCGGCGAAGTCCAGAAGATCTCCGGCGAGGAGCAGCCCGGCGAAATCGTCCAGGTCAAGGACGCCAAGGGCAAGTTCGTCGGCCTGGGCACCGTCAACCCCAACTCCAACATTTTGGTCCGCCTCTTGACCCGCCAGGAGGAAACCATTGACGACGCCTTCTGGCGCGCCCGCCTGGAAGAGGCGATCGCCATCCGCCAAGACTACCTCACCGGCACCAACGCCTGCCGCCTCGTCCACTCCGAGGCCGACGGCCTGCCGGGCCTCGTGGTCGACCGCTACGGCGATTACCTCTCGGTGCAGATCCTGGCCATGGGCATCGAGGTCCGCAAGGACCTGATCGTCCAGACCCTGGTCGACCTCCTGAAGCCCAAGGGCATCTACGAGCGCTCGGACGTCTCCGTCCGCCGCCTGGAAGGCCTGGAGGAGCGCCGGGGCGTGCTCTGGGGCGACGCGCCTCCCGAAGCCGTCATCATCCAGGAAGGCCCCTACAAGCTCCAGGTCGACATTCCCGGCGGCCAGAAGACCGGCTTCTTCCTCGACCAGCGCCCGAACCGCCTGCGGGTCGGAGAGCTCGCCAAGGGACGGCGGGTGCTCAACGCCTTCAGCTACAACGGGGGCTTCACGATGGCCGCGGCCCTCGGCGGCGCCACCGAAGTGGTCAGCGTGGACATCTCCGCCGAGGCGATCGCCCAGGGGGAGGCCAACGCCGCGCTCAACGGCGTCGCGGACCGCTGCAAATGGGTCACGGCCAACGCCTTTGACTTCCTGCGCGAGCAAGAGAAGGCCAAGGAGCTGTACGATCTCATCATCCTGGACCCGCCAGCCTTCACCAAGAGCAAGGAGTCCATTCCGGGGGCGATCCGGGGCTACAAGGAGATCAACCTGCGGGCCATCCGGATGCTCAAGCCAGGCGGCATGCTCGTCAGCGCCTCCTGCTCGCACCACATGGACGCCGGGACCTTCGTCTCGGTGATCCAGGACGCCGCCAACGACTCGGGCCGCCGCCTGCGGCAGCTCGACCTGCGCGGGGCGGGCATCGACCACCCGGTCCTGCCGGCCGCTCCCGAGACCAACTACCTCAAGTGCTTCTACGGCGTCGTCCATTAACACAATCGCCGTTGCTGCAGGCGCTAGGGGGGCGCTAGGGCCCCCCGACGTCCGCGACGTGGATATCGGGGTTCAACGTGTAGTCCGCGTTGTCTCCCAAGGAGAGGTAGACGTAGCGCCCCGAAACGGAAACGTACTGATAGCTCCGGGGTGCGGGCAGCGCGAAGACCTTCGCGAACGTCCCGAGATCGCCGGAGGGCAGGATCGGAGCGCGCCAGACGTCCGGGGACATGCCTGCTCCAAGGCCCGCCTTCTCTCCCCCCAAGACGTAGAGGTGGGAGCCGAGCACCACGCTCTGGTGGTAGGTAAGCGCCGGGAGCCCCGTGTTCAGGTCCGTGAACTCCTCCAGCGAGCCGTCATCCCGGATCCGCGCCCGCCGAACGGAAGGCTCGGACTGTAATGGCGACCCCAGCACGTAGAGGTAGCGGCCGATCACTTCCGAGGTAAACCCCATGTTCGCCCGGAACGGCAGCCCCGGGGCGCTCTCGAACGCCCCGATATCCCCGTTTTCGCTGGTGATGGGCGCCCGGTAAACGTCTCGGCCCAAGCCGCCCCCGAGGACATAGACAAAACGCCCGATCACTTCGGCCATCGCCTTCGAGGTCCTTTGCGGGAGCTCGTTGACGTAGTGCGGATCGTGGGGGTCGATGCTTTGACCGTCCGGGCGGATCGGGAGCCGCAGGACGCGCCTTTCCTGACCGCTCGGCCAGGTGCCCCCGAGCAGGTAGTAATAGTTCCCGAGCAGCAGGCCGTCATGCATGTCGCGCGCCATGGAGACGCCGCTGACGGTCTGGAAGGCGCCCAGGGTCCCGTCGGAGTTGCGGGAAGCCCTGTAGAGGTGGCCGTTCAAGAAGTCACCGGCCACGTAGAACTGAGTTCCCAGGTTGAAGCTGGTGTGATAGAGGACAAACAAGCCGGCACCGCTGGTGTTGCCGGCCAGCTTGAAGGAGGTGAGCGCCGGAGCCTTGTTCATGACGGTGAGCCCCCGTGACGCGAAGTCCCTTCCGCCGGTGCGGAGCGTGACGGGGCCCTCGCTGACGCCCGCCGGGACCGTCACTTGCGCCCGATGCATGCCCATCAGGGTCGCGGCGACCGGGGTCGCCAGTCCCGGGAACGTCACCGTCGCCTCCGGGCCGAAGCTCCCCTCGAAGGTCAGCACGTCCCCGGTCGAAGCCACGGGAGGATAGGACGCCGCCAGGATCGCCGGGCCCATGGGGACCGTCACCGAGTTGGGGCCGGCCTTCAGCTCGAACCCCCCGGCCATGCCCGCCGCCACCAGGCGGTCCTGAGCGTCGTAGAGCCAAACCTTGAGGTCGTAGCCCGTGCCCGACCGCACGACCCACGTCGCCTCCGTCACCGTGCCGCCGCCCGCCTGCGTGACGTTCTGGGTGCGAGGAGCCGGCAGCAGCGCGGAGTTCGCGTTGCTCAGCGTCAGGCGCGCCTTGGCCCAGCTCAGGGACTGCACCTGGTAGCTCGAGGGCAATGAAATCCGCAAAGAGACCTTGCTCTCGGCCACGGCACTGGCCGCATCGTCCCGGGCCACTTGCACGCGCAGCGACGGCAAGGCCCCTTGAGGGGCACAGCCCAACCCGACGAGCATCGCCGCCATTCCCAAGCGGGCTATCCAGGATTTGCGCATCGTTTCCACTCCCTAGTACCGATAGCCGACGGACAGGCCGAGGCTAGGCGGCCAGAAATCCTGTCTGAATCGCGTGGTCATGCCCCGCAGCACTTCCGAGCCCAGCTCCAGGCGTGCTAGCAAGGGGCCTTGAGTCAGCTCCAGGCCGAGCGTTCCTCCCGCTCCCATCAGCGGGCCGACCGAGGGCACTCCCGGATCGAGCCACAGCCAGGTGACGGGGCGAACGAAGGCCGTCCCGACCAGGTTCAGCGGGCCCCAGAGGGGGAGTGCCGCATGGCTGCCGATTTCGGGACCGAAGTAGGCGGCCTGACTGGAGAAGACGTACATGGGAGCCAGGCTCTCGAACGAGTTGACCACCTGGACCCGGCGCAAGGTGGCTCCTGCATACGGAGACAGGCGCAAGGCGCCCCAGGCGGACTCCGTTTGCAAGGCCACCGAGAGTTCAGCGGGAAAGCGCTCGTGCGTGGAGTTCGGCAGGTCGAGATCCTGGATCGTGTAGGCGTCCCAGAGCCCCAGACGCAAGCGGGAGGCGAGCCGGGGAGTCCAGGCGTGGAGCCAGTCGAGTTCCCAGGCCCCGAGGCCCGCGGCCTCGATGCCGTTGGCCCCGCCGCGCGGGACGTCCTCGGCGAGGCTGATGATCCGGCGCCGCAGCTCGAAGCGCGAGCGCGCCTCATGGGCGGCTTCCGGGGTGCGGAGGGGCTCGGGAAGCGGGACCGGCGCCGCGCTCGGAAGGATCGGCTCCCGCTCGGCTGACGCGATCGGTTGGAGTTCCGGACTCGGCAGCGGCTCTGGAGTCGGCTCGACGGTCTCAGGCACGACCGAAACGGGCTGAGGCGCCGCGACGGGCTCGACGCTCGGCGCGGGTCGCGAGATGGGACGAACCGCGAGCCGCCAGGTCTCGCCATGCCGCTCGAGGTGCGTCTGCAAGCGGATGGGCTCGCGGGCCCGGATGGCGATCCGGACGATGCCAGGCCGGTTCTTGGCCACGAGCACCCGCTCGACGAGTCCCTGAGAGAGGTTCATCGAGGAGGTCCAGTGCCGATACGATGGGGAGATGAGCCGGGAATCGACCTCCACGTAGGCGACGTAGGGACCATCCGCATGTACGCTCATGCCCGGCAGCGTAGAGGTGCCATCCAGAGGCAAGCGACTGGCCGCCGATCCTTCGGGCAAACGATACCGAGGTCCGGGCTGCACCAGGGGCAGCGAGACGGTCTGAGTACGCGCGTCAAACCCGAAGGGCTTCCCCTTGCCGCGAATCTCGACCGGCTGGGCCGAGACTGCATTCAAGGGCTGGACGAGGAGACCGAGTGCCCCCAGGGCGAGAGCAAGATGCCGCATGGCGCTAGAGGGTCTGGGGCAGGTGGAGGTTCACGCCGAGCCCCGCCCCGCTGACGGCCTTGATGGAGATCTCCGACTCGCCGATCAGCTTCCCGTTCGTATCCAAGAGCTGGAAGGTCACGTTCGTGTTGGTCGGGGTGTTCAAGGCCTTGTAGTTCAAGGAATCCGCGCCCGCTCCCCAGGTGGCGCTGAGATCCGTGACGGCGGTATTCCAGTCGAACTGGGAGAAGTCGGAGAGCTGCGTGACCGACTTGGTCATGACCCGGGGCTGGTTATCCGCGAAGAGCTCAGGACCAAGGGTGACCTTGAAGGTCTTGACCAAGGCCACGGCCGAGGAAGAGATTCCCGAGAAGCCGGTCCCGAAGCGGACCGTGTCGCCCAGGACGACGAGCTTGTCCGCGAGCGGATTGCCGACATTGGAGTATGCGAGGGCGATGTTCCCATGCTGGTTGATGACGACGTTCACCATGGTCGTCTGCCCGGCGGTCAACGCGATATCCGCGGCGCGGCCCGAGCCCATCAGGGTGGCGCCATCACGCCACTCCACTCCGAGCTCGTAACCCGTTTCGGGACGCAACGCATTGAAGGCCGTGAGGGTCTGATCCTGCGCCGTCAGATCGAAATCCTTCACGAAGCGCGCATCCGTCTTGCCGGGATTGATCCCCTGGGCCGCATTGCTCAGGGTCAGGCGCACTGAATGGCTTCCGCCCGCCTGCACGCGATAAGCGGCCTTTCGCTCATCCTGAACGCTCACCAGGACGCGGGCCTGATCCGACATCACCCCCAGCAGGCGCGCCTCACCGGCATCGAGGAAGCGAACGGGCGCCAGACCGCCCGAAGGGGCGCAGGCCGTCAGCGAGAGGGCCAAAGAAAGGACCAGGTATCGTGAAAAACGCATCGAGCCTCCTCGTCACCGCGGCAACGGACACTGCGTCGCGACGGAATTGTCGACCATCAAACGGTAGTTGTTAAGCATCTGGCGCGAGCCGTCGCGCCCCACGACCACGGGAACCAGGGAATAGGAGCCGTCGCGCAGGCCCCAAGAATCGAACGTCACCTTGTAGGCAATGGGCTCGGTCCCCTCGCCGACCTTTTGACGGACGCCGTTCCCGAGCATCCAGTACTCGACCCGCTCGGTCCCGGCCGGCGCCTCGCTGACCTGGAAGGTCAAGATCCCCGAAACCGACGGGATGTCCGGGGCCTGGCCGACCATGTTCGTTCCGACGGCCGCGATCCGCACCGTCAAGGAGCTATCCGCCCGATCGAACACGCCATGGTAAGCCTGGGCCAGACCGGAAACCTGCTGGGCGATCGCATCGAAGCGATCAGCAAGGCCCCCTTGCGACAAACCGGCTCGCCAGATCTCCGGATCGCTCGGGTTGCCGACGATCCACTGCCGGACCGTGGCTTCCACGTCCTCAAGCGCTTCAGGCTTGAAGAGTTCGACGAGTTCGGCCCCCTGGAGCCCCGGGTCATGCAGGATCAGCGGCGAGCCGCTCAGCAGCTTGTCCGCTACCACGGTCGTCGCCAGGTCCACATGGGAGCAACTCAGCGGCTCACCGGGCCGGAGCAGCTTCTGCATGCGGAAGATCCGGTCCCCGGCCTCGAGGCTCACCCGAACCCGGACGGATACGCCCCGGGGAACCCCATCGAGCGAAAAGGCGCCGGAGGCATCCGTCCGTACGCGCGACAAACCAGGAAACGGATTGCCGCTCCCATCCTCGAGCGCGACCGTCGCCCCCTCCACGAAGACCCAGCGCTGAGGATCGGTCGCCAGCGTATCCAAGGCCCCTGCCGGGAGCCGAACGGTCCCCATCACCTTGGAGGTGCCCTGATCCACCGAAACCTTGGCCACCCGCGTGATGTCCAGGGCGGCGAGCTCCGGGGCCGCTCCCGGACATCCTGCCGTCATCAACGCGACGCCCCACGCGACCAAGAGGCGGGCGTACCCTTTTCGAACCACGTCAGACCTCGCTTCAGCCAGAACAGCGACTCCGACGAAAAAGCGTACGTCATGCCCGCGAAAAATGGACTGGACTAAACTCCGGACTCATAGCACTTTCTTTCGAACTTCACGCTCGCCCGCGTCACCAGGGGCGTTGCGGCCCGTCCCCCTCCCCGCTTCCCGGGAGATTTGGCCTGCGCACACCAGTTTGCTCGGGTAGCTGGGCATAATACATGCAATAAGCAGCCGTCATGTCGCCGGGGGGGATCGCCGATGCGTATCGAAAACAAAGTCGCGGACAAGCTTCCGCTCCAGCGCCAATCGGCCGAGCCGGCAAAGGATTCGTCGCTGACCAAGGTCGACGAGCTCAAACGCCTGGACACCAACGGCGACGGCAAGCTCGACCGATCGGAGTTCTCGAAGTCCATCCCCTATCAAAGCGCCGACGAGCGCCAGCGCGACGTGCTCAATCGCGCCTACGCCGCGGCCGCGAACCAGGCCGACCAGATCGACACCGAGGCCGGCTTCGAGGCCCTCGCGAAAGCGCTCGCCGAGCCGAAGCCCGCAAGAGACGACGACTCCCTCCTCCAGAAGGGCCTCGACGGAATCGCCTCGGCCTACAACGCCGTCAAGGGCTTCTTCGGCGACCTCTTCGGCAAGATGAAACGCGCCGCCTCGGACTTCATCTCCTGGGCCGGCGGCCAGCTCAACAAGGCCACCAACGGCTTCTTCGAGAAGTTCCAGACCAAGGTCGTCCGCGAGCCGGAAGCCGTGACGCCGTCCGCCGCCCGTGCGCGCCTGAAAGAAACCGACGCCGACGAGCAGGAGGCTTTGCAGAAGCTGAAGCCCGAGGACCGCGACTCCTTCAAGGCCGTGGCGTCCCAGCTCGACTCCGACCCCGTCGCCCGCCTCAAGCTGCGCAATCTCTTACTGGACGGTCGCCTGCCCGGCGGTAACGACCTCGCGACCGGCAAGAGCCTGCTCGCCAACCTCTCCGCACTGGCCTCTCAGCCCCTCGCCGATGGCATCGACCGGCAAGACCTGCTCGCTGACGTGCTGTCCCAGGTGGAGGATCCTATCAATGTGAGTCAGGAGCAGCAGAACACCTGCGGCCCCACCACCGGACAGGTGGTCCTTGCGATGCAAGAGCCCGCCGAGTACGTGCGCGTGGCGGCCGGCCTCGCTTCGCCCGAGGGCTCCGTCAAGCTCCAGAACGGCGACGAGATCCACCGGGAAGCGGACTGGAACGACGTGGACGGCGATCGCCGCTCGGTCGCGAACCGCCTCTTCCAGTCGGCCCTGATGGAGTACGCGAACGGCCGGTTCGATTACAGCAACGTCAAGGACAGCCGCCAGGTCAGCGTGGGGCCGCTCAAGGTCGACATCCCCGGCATGCTCCCCACGGAGATGGTCAAGCTGGTCGAAGGCATGACGGGACGCTCTTACGGCGTCACCTACTCGCTCATGAGCGATCGCGTCAGCCCGGAGTTCGAGGCGGCCCTCGCGAAGGCCGAACCGGGACGCGAGGTTCCCGTCCTCGTCAACTACAGCGTGGACGGAGACGGCGTATCAAACACCAGCCCCCACTACCTGCTCGTCACCGGCTACGACGCCGAAAGCGGCACGGTCAGCATCACCAACCCCTGGGGCCGCGAGGAAGAGGTCTCCCTCCAGGAGTTGCAGCGGCACCTGATCGCCGCCATGCCCCAGGCGTAAGGCCCCTCCGCGACGCGTGGTTGATTCCCGTCCCTGGGACGGGTATACAGTCCTCAGTCCAGCAATCGCGACGCCGCCCTGAAGCGACGCCCATGCCTTGAGGATTTACGCGTGCTCCATAACCGCCTGCTCATGATTCTCCTCGCCGCGGCCCTGAGCGGCTGCGCTCATGCCAAAGGTGCAGACGGCGCCACCTACTCCGCGCTTCGCGACGCGCTTCCCTCCACGGATTGGCAAGGCCTCGCAGGCCGCCGGATCGTGCTCGACGCCGGCCACGGCGGCAAGGAGCCCGGCGCGGTGGGCCCCGGCGGCCTCAAGGAAAAGGACGTCAACCTCGCGGTCACCCTGGAGCTGGCGAAGCTGCTGCGGCAGGCCGGCGCTGAGGTCGTCCTGACCCGCGACAAGGACCAGGACATGAGCCTTCCCGACCGGGTCACCTTCGCCAACGCCCAGAACGCGGATCTCTTCCTCTCGCTTCACCATAACGCCACCCTCGAGCCGAAGAACCAGCTCGACGAGACCCAGACCTACTACAAGATGGACGACGCCGGCCCCTCCTACGAGCTCGGCGCGAGCATCCACCGCCGCCTGATCCGCAACCTCGCCATGCCCAAGGAGCGGCTCGCCCCCGGCAACTACTTCCTGCTTCGCTACTCGAAGGCCCCCGCCATCCTCGGCGAAGCCTCCTACATCAGCCACCCCGACGTCGAGCGCAAACTCGGCCAGCCCGCCGCCATCCAGCTCGAAGCCCAGTCCTACTTTCTGGGCATCGCCGACTACTTCAAGAACGGGCTTCCCAAGGTCATGGACTTCGCCAAGCAGGAAGGATCCGACCCGGCCCGACCGGTGATCGCCGCCCAGCTCGACGGGGACGGCTCGCCGGTGGTCCCGGCCTCCATCGTCATGACCCTCGACGGCAAGAAGGTTCCCGTCAGCTTCGATCCGGTCACGGGCTCGGTCATCTATCAGCCCTCTGAGCCCCTCACCAACGGCAGTCACGTCGTCACGCTCAGCTTCCGCAACGTGAAGGGCAACACCTCGCCCAAGGCCGAAGCCCTCGTCACCGTCAACAACCCCGCCACCCGCGCCACCCTCGCCAACCCGCTGGGCGCGCCGCCTCCGAGCGGAAGGATGCCCCTGGTCGCCCGCTTCGACGACGCCAACGGCAACCCCGTCGCCGATGGCACGTTGGTGACCTGGACGACCTCCGCCGGCCAATTCTACCGTTCCGCCACCGTGACCTCGGGCGGCAAGTCGGTCAACTACCTCGAGAACGTCGAACCCGCAAAGGCCAAGCGCGTCACCGCCACGGCCGCCACCGGCAATGCCACGGCGTCGCTCGGCTTCGAGGCGATCGCCAAGCCCGCCTTGATGGGCTACGTCTCCACCCGCGACGGCAAGATCATCCCCGGAGCCCAGGTCATGGCCGTGGGACCGACCCAGCGCTTCACCGCCACCTCCAACGAGGACGGCTACTTCTGGTTCACCGACGTCCCGGCGAAGCTTTCCGAACTGCGGGTCGAACGCCCCGGCTACAAGCCGCTGACCTACGGTCTGCGCCAGAAGGCCTTCGTCGACCTCCAGATGGAGCCGGTCCATGCGGGAGCGTTCCACGATCAGGTCATCGTCATCAACCCCGCCGGCGGCGGCGACGAGCGCGGCCCCGTCTCGGCGCGGGCCTACCAGGCCTCCGCCCTGAACTGGCAGATCGCCGACGCCCTGCGCGAATACCTGGAAGGCTCGGGAGCCAACGTCGTGCTCACGCGCGAACGCGACGACATGGTCAGCGACATCCAGCGCGTGCGGCTCGCCAACGAGGTCGGCGCCACCCTCTTCCTGACGGTCGCGCTCAACGCCGAAGGCGAGGACGACTTCCGGATCGAGCACTACCCCACCAGCGCCAAGGGCAAGCAGCTCTCGGAGGCCATCCGCGGAGCCCTGGAGCGCGCGACCGGCGCCAAGGGAGCCACGAAGCCCTATTCGAGCTACGTGCTCATCCATCCCGCCTGCCCGTCCGTCACGGTCGTCCCCGGTCCGCTCGACCGCTTCGACGCCCGCCTCTCGCTCGCCCAGGCCCGCGAGGCGGCTTATGCGATCTTCCAGGGCCTGCAGCCCCCGAAGGCAGCCTCCGCGAGGCTCACGGTCAAGCTTCGCTATCGCTCGGGAGAGGCCGTTCCCAACGGCACCGCCACCTTGAACGTGCGGACCATGGGCCTGACGGACGAGAAGGGCACCTGGGACTTCGAGAACGTGGATATCGGGCAGCATCACCTGACCGTCTCCGACGGCACGCATACCCGCTCGCTCTGGGTGGTGGACCTCGGCAAGGACGAGGCCCGCGAGATCGAGGTGATCCTCGACCAGCCCGAGCTTCCCGACCACGCCGGCTAGCGCCGGGCGCCGTCTCTCGCGCAGGCGAGTTCGATAGCACCGGGCTATTTCTGCCGGGTTATTTCTTCTGAACGGGGAGCGGCCCCAGGGCCTCAGCCAGATCCGTCTGGGTGTCGGCCAGGTGTCCGCTGAGGATCAGCAGTTCGTCGGCCATGATCTTGTTGAGGTCGATGACCGCGTCGAGCTTGGCCAGGGGATTGAACGGGGCGGGCTCGGGAATCTTGGAGCGCCGGCGCTGGATGCCCGCCATCTGCTCCTGGGTCCGGCGCGCGCGCGCCTGCATCGCTTTCTTCAACGCCTGCTGCCGCTGAGCCGCCTCGGTGGAGGTCTCCTGGGCGATCGCCTTCATCCGGTCGACCTCGGCGCTGAGCTCCTGGGTCGCCTGGCGCGTGGCTTTCAATTCCTGCTTCATCTCGCGCAAGATGCCCATGGCCTCGGGGAGGACGCGCAGCGCCATGACGCCGCCGACGACCAGGCCGATCACCAGGACGGCCAGGAGGGCGGTGATGACGACCAGCAAACCGACCGGCAGCCGGGACGACGCGGGTGGGGAGGTCATGAGGCTCTCCGAATGCGCGGGAGGGCCCCCGAGGGGACCCTCCGTTGGCTGGAAATCAGGTGGCTAGCGACGGAACTGGGCGGCTTCCGTGGACCCGGAGAGGGCCGCCGTGGACGCCTGGCCCCCCGTGATGGCCATGAGCACCTGGTCGAAGTACGAGGTGCCGACCTCGCGCTGGTGCCGGGTCGCCATGTAGCCTTGCGGCTCAGCGGCGAACTCCCGCTCCTGCAAGTCGACGTAGGCCGTCATGCCCTTCTGGCGGTAGGCCTGCGCGAGCTCGAAGGTATGCAGGTTGATGAGGTGCCAACCCGCCAGCGTAATGAACTGGAACTTGTAGCCCATCGTCGCCAACTCCTCCTGGAAGCGGGCGATTTGCTTGTCGTCGAGGTGCTTCTTCCAGTTGAAGGAGGGCGAGCAGTTGTATGCGAGGATCTTGCCGGGGAACTGGGCGTGAATGGCGTCGGCGAAGATCTTGGCTTCCTGCATGTCGGGCTTGCTGGTCTCGAACCAGAGGACGTCGGCGTAGGGGGCGTAGGAGAGCGCGCGGGTGATGGTCGCCTCCATGCCGTCCTTGACCCGGAAGAAGCCCTCCGGGGTGCGCTCGCCGGTGAGGAAGGAACGATCGCGCACGTCCACGTCGCTGGTCAGCAAGGTGGCGTTGAGGGCGTCCGTCCGGGCGATGATCACCGTGGGGACTCCCATGACGTCGGCGGCGAGCCGCGCGCCCTGGAGCGTCCGGATGAACTGCGAGGTGGGCACCAGGACCTTGCCGCCCAGGTGACCGCATTTCTTCTCGCTGGCGAGCTGGTCCTCGAAGTGGACGCCGCCCGCTCCGGCCTCGATCATGCCCTTCATCAGCTCGAAGGCATGCAGAGGACCGCCGAAGCCGGCCTCCGCGTCCGCGATGATGGGTGCGTACCAGTGGGTGTCCGTGTTGCCCTCGAGGCGATGGATCTGGTCGGCGCGCATCAAGGCGTTGTTGAGGCGCTTCACCACCATCGGCACCGAGTTGGAGGGGTAGAGGCTCTGGTCGGGGTAGGTCTGACCGGCCATGTTGTTGTCGGCGGCCACCTGCCAGCCACTCAGGTAGATGGATTGAAGGCCGGCCTTCACCATCTGGACCGCCTGCGCGCCCGTCAGGGCTCCGAAGGTGTTGACGCACTTCTGGGTGGTCAAGAGCTTCCAGAGCCGCTCCGAAGCGGCCTTCGCCATGGTGTGCTCCACCATCAACGAGGGACGCAGCTTCACCACATCCTCGGCGGTATAGTCACGCTGGATCCCTTTCCAGCGGGCATCCTGAGCCCACGTGCGCGAGAGCTCGGTCACCTGGGTTTTCATCTCGTTGGCCATCAGCCTGTCACTCCTTCGCAATCGAATGGGGAAGCAAACCGTGCGCTCAACCCTCGAGCGCCTCGTAGGCGGGTAACGTCAGGAAATCGATGAACCTCTCCGACTCGATGAGCCGGTCCAGCAGCGCAGCTGCCTTCGAGAGGTTCGGGGAAGCCGAGAGCTTCTTCAGCTCCTCGTCGCGCAGCTTCTTGTAGAGCTCGGGCGTCACCGCGCGGCCGTCTTGCAGCCTCACGCCATGCCGGATCCACTGCCAGATCTGCGCGCGGGAGATCTCGGCGGTCGCGGCGTCCTCCATCAGGCTGAAGATGGCCACCGCACCGGTGCCGCCCAGCCAAGAATCCAGGTACTGGAGCGCCACGCTCACGTTGTTGCGCAGCCCCTCCTCGGTCACCTGGGCGGCGGGAATCGCCAGATCCAGGAGATTGCGGGCCTCGACCCTCGCCTCCTCGCGCCGGATCTGCTTCTGGTGAGGAGCGTCGCCCAGCACGGCGTCGAATTCCCGCTGAGCCAGAGGCACCAGGTCCGGGTGCGCCACCCAGGTCCCGTCGAAGCCGAGCTTGGCCTCGCGAACCTTGTCCTCGCGGACCTTGGCCATGGCCACGTCGTTGATCTTCTGGTCCTTGCGGCTGGGGACGAATGCCGCCATCCCTCCGATCGCATGGGCGCCCCGCTTGTGGCAGGTCTTGACCAGGAGATCCGCGTAGGCCGCCATGAAGGGCACGGTCATCGTCACCATCGCGCGGTCGGGAAGCACGAAGTCGGGACGGTGCGAGAATTTCTTGATCAGGCTGAAGATGTAGTCCCAGCGGCCGGCGTTGAGGCCGGAGGCATGGTCCTTCAACTCGTAGAGGATCTCCTCCATCTCGAAGGCCGCGAGGATGGTCTCGATCAGCACCGTCGCGCGGATGGTCCCGCGCGGAATCCCCAGCTCGTCCTGCGCCGTATTGAAGACCGCGTTCCAGAGGCGCGCCTCCAGGTGGCTCTCCAGCTTGGGCAGGTAGAAGTACGGGCCCGAGCCCCGGCGGATCAGCTCGTGGGCGTTGTGGAAGAGGTAGAGTCCGAAGTCGAAGAGGCTGGCCGAGATGGGCATGCCCTCGATCTCGACGTGCTTCTCGACCAGGTGCCAGCCGCGAGGCCGCACGACCAGGGTCGCGATCTCGGGCTTGAGCGTGTAGACCTTGGAGGGGGTATCCAGCCTGAGCTTGCGGCGGACGGCCTGCATGAGGTGGCGCTGCCCGTCGATCATGTTGCGCCAGGTGGGGGTCGTCGCGTCCTCGAGATCCGCCATGAAGACCTTGGCGCCCGAATTGAGGGCGTTGATCATCATCTTGCAGTCCGTGGGGCCCGTGATCTCCACGCGCCGATCGAGCAGATCCTTGGGCGCCTCGGCAACCTTCCAGTTCGCCTGACGAACATCCGCCGTCTCTGCCAGGAAGTCCGGGAACTCTCCGGATCGCAGGCGCTCCTGTCGGCGATCGCGGGCCTCCAGCAAGGCCCTGCGATCCGCCTCGAACCGCTTCGCCAGGCGATGGACGAAGGACAGGGCCTCCGGGGTCAGGACATCCTCGTCCTCAGGGCGCACCGGCGCCCGAAGGGTCAAACCTTCGATCTGAATCACGGGGGAGATCCTCCTCTTCAGCGCGCAGCAAGGCGGTTCCGGCTGCGGATCGCCGCGCGGCGGCGCACCGTTCTACCGCCGGCTCATGCCAGCTCGAATGCCGTACGGGGACGCGTTCACGCGCAACTCGCGACCGCGACGTCACATTTCGGAATCACGAAATGTTAAGCGACACAAAAACTAACTTACCTTAACCAAGCAGAAGACTCAAGCGAAAAGATGGGAATCGAGCGGACTCAAGGATGTCCCTGGCGCTTGACCCGGCGATCGATTTCCAGGGCCATTCCCGACAGGGCCCCGAGCCCCAAGAGCGCCACCCAGAACCACGGATCCGCCGGCCGGGTGATGCGCTCCCCCAGGAGCGCGTAAAGCAAGGTGCCCGGCAAGACCCCGATGGCCGTCCCCACCAGGTACACGCCAAACGGCACCCGCACGATCCCCGCCAGGTAACTCACCAGGTACGACGGCAGCACGGGGATCATCCGGATCCCCAACAAGGCCCACGCCCCCCGCCGCAGCATCAGCGTCTCGGCAATCAGCAGGCGCTCGTCGCCGACCATCCCCCCGATCAGGCGCCGCCCCCAGCGCGTCCCCAGCCCATAGAGCACGCCCGCCGAGACCACGATCCCCAGCCACGCCCAGACCACCCCCCACGGAAGCCCGAAGAACAACCCCGACAGCGCGATCAAGAGAAAATTCGGAAAGACCGGCAGAAGCTGCTGCACGACGAAAAGCGCCACCAACCCCAACGGCGCCCACGGCCCCAAGCCCGCCAGCGCGACGCGCAGCGACCCCAGGTCAATCAGGTGGCGGTAACGCAGGGCGAGGGCGATCGCCCCCCCCACCAGCAACGCCACCCCCAGTCCCTTCCAGATCTGCGGGCCACGGGCCTTCAGCCCCCACCCGTAACGCCGTCGTAACGGCCGCACGCTACCCTCCCTCTGTCAAGGGACGCTCTCGATGAGGATACCGCCATGGCCACCGCTCCCGCTTCGTCCACTCTGCTCATGCGCAAGCGACACGCCCAGCTTGAACGCCTGGCCTTGCGCTCCGGCGCCATGCTTCACGACGTCACCCTCGGCTACGAAACCGCCGGCCAACTCAACGCCGCCGGCGACAACGCCGTCCTCGTCTGCCACCACTTCTCCGGCCACTCCCACGCCGCCGGCCGCTACTCCGACTCCGATGCCGCCCCCGGCTGGTGGGACGCCATCATCGGACCCGGCAAGGCCATCGACACCGATCGCTACTTCGTCGTCTCCACCGACGCCCTCGGCTGCGTCCGCACGGACGCCCCCCACGGCCTCACCACCGGCCCCGCCAGCCTCGACCCGGCCACCGGTAAACCCTACGGCCCCGATTTCCCCGCCCTCGACGTCCGCGACACCGTCCTCGCCCAGCGCCTCCTGCTCGAACAACTCGGCGTGACCCGCCTCGCCGCCGTCGCCGGCCCCTCCTTCGGAGGCATCCAGGCCCTCGCATGGGCCGCCTCCTACCCCACCATGGTCGAACGCTGCATCGTCGCCATCGGCCTCGCCGAGTTCCGCGCCCGCGAAATCGGCCTCTACCACGCCATGGAGCAGGCCATCCGCCTCGACCCCAAGTTCCAGAACGGCCGCTACGACCCCAAAGACCCACCCCTCGACGGCCTCGCCCTCGCCATCGAGCTCATGATCGTCACGGCGAGCGGCTCGGACGAACTTCAAGAAAAGTTCGGCCGCATGCCCGCCCCCCTCGGCACCGGCGAATGGGCCATCGAAAGCTGGCTCGCCAAGGAACCCCGCCTCCGCGCCAAGTTCTGCGACGCCAACGCCTGGCTCGCCATGCTCCGCACCAACATGCGCTGGGACCTCGCCCTCGGACAACGCTCCATGACCGACGCCCTCTCCCGCCTCCAGGCCCGCGTCCTGCTCATCCCCGCCCAGGGAGACCAGCTGCTCCCCGCCGCCAGCTACCACGATCCCCTCGTCACGGCCCTCTCCCAGGCCGGAGTCCCCTTCGACGTGCACGCGCTTTCCGCCGCCGGCGGCCACCTCGCAGGCCTCTCGGCGATCGCCGAGGCCTCGGACGCCATCCGCGCCTGCCTCGACGCCCCCCGGAGGGCCTGAAATGGACGTCCTCACCATCCTCATCGCCCTGGGCATCCTGATCTTGGCCGCCTACCGCGGGTATAGCGTGATCCTCTTCGCGCCGCTCGCCGCGATCCTCGCCGTCCTGATGACCTACCCCGCCCACGTCATGCCCCTCTACTCCGAGCTCTTCATGGGCAAGATGGTCGGCTTCATCAAGCTCTACTTCCCCGTCTTCCTCCTGGGAGCCCTCTTCGGCAAGGTCATCGAACTCTCGGGCTTCTCCAAGAGCATCATCCAGGCCGTGATCCGCCTGGTGGGCGCCCGACACGCCATGCTCACCATCGTCCTGGTCTGCGCCCTGCTCACCTACGGCGGAGTCTCCCTCTTCGTCGTCGCCTTCGCCGTCTACCCCTTTGCCGCCGAGATGTTCAAGCAACTCGACATCCCCAAGCGCCTCATCCCCGGAACCATCGCCCTCGGCGCCTTCACCTTCACCATGGACGCCCTGCCCGGCACCCCGCAAATCCAGAACCTCATCCCCACCACCTTCTTCAACACCACCACCTGGGCTGCCCCCCGCATGGGCCTGCTGGGGGCCGCCTTCGTGCTGGTTTTCGGCCTGACGTACCTGGAATGGCGACGTCGGAAGGCCCAAAGCGCCGGAGAGGGATACGGAACGAACCACAGCAACGAGCCGGAAGCCGTCGAAACCGCCTCGCTTCCCCACCCGGCCCTGGCCGTGCTGCCACTGCTCGTCGTGGCCGCCCTCAACAAGGGCCTGACCGATGCCATGCCCAAGCTCTATCCCGCCAGCATCGACCTCTCCGCGTTTGGCCTGCCCGGCGAAAGCATCACCCTCGCCAAGGTCAGCGCCCTCTGGTCGGTGGAGATCGCCCTAGTGGCGGCTATCCTGCTGGTGCTCGTCCTTTCCTTCGGTCGGGTGAAAGCCAAGCTCAGCCTCGGGATCAACGCCGCCGTGGGAGGCGCCATGCTGGCCTCCCTCAACACGGCCTCGGAGTACGGGTTCGGGGCCATCATCGCGGCCATGCCCGGCTTCAAGACCATCAGCGCCGCCCTGGGGTCGGCCATCGGCCATCCCCTGGTCAACGAGGCCGTCACGACCACCACGCTCGCCGGCGTGACCGGCTCGGCCTCCGGCGGCATGAGCATCGCCCTGGCGACCATGGGGCAGACCTACCTGCAGCAGGCCTCGGCCATGGGCATTCCCCCGGAGGTCCTGCACCGCGTGGCCTCGATGGCAAGCGGCGGCATGGACACGCTCCCCCACAACGGCGCGGTGATCACCTTGCTCGCGGTCACGGGCTTGACCCACCGGCAGTCCTACGGCGACATCTTCGCCATGACCCTCATCAAGACCGCGGCCGTCTTCGTGGCGATCGCCGCCTACCTCTGGTTCGGCCTTTACTAGCGCGCCCTGCGTGGCTCAGGACAGCCACGAGCGCTCACCCTATCAACGAGGAGAAACCCCATGTACGGATATCAGAATCGGGTCGTCTTCATCACCGGCGGAGCCAGCGGGATCGGCAAGGCGCTCGCCGAAAGCTTCGCCGCGGCCGGCGCCAAGCTCGCCATCGCCGACCTAGATCGCGGCAAAGCCCAAGCTTTCGCCGCCGAACTCCAGGCCAAAGGCAGCGAAGCACTGGGCTTGGGCTGTGACGTCTCCGACGAGTCGCAGCTTCAAGCCGCCATCGAGGGCACGGTGGAAGTGTTCGGGCGACTGGACGTGCTCATCAACAACGCCGGCCTCCAGTTCGTCTCGCCCATCGAGGACTTCCCCACCGAGAAATTCGAGCAGATGATCAAGGTCCTGCTGGTGGCCCCGTTCACGGCCATCAAGCACGCGTTCCCGGTGATGAAGCGCCAGGGCTACGGCCGGGTGCTGAACGTCGCATCCATCAACGGCCTGGTGGGTTTTGCGGGCAAGGCCGCCTACAACAGCGCCAAGCACGGCGTGATCGGCCTGACCAAGGTGGCCGCCCTGGAAGGGGCCGCCCACGGCATCACGGTCAACGCCCTCTGCCCCGGCTACGTCGACACCCCGCTCGTCCGCAACCAGCTCAGCGACCTCTCGAAGACCCGCAACGTCCCCCTGGAGAAAGTCCTCGAAGAGGTCATCTACCCGCTCGTCCCCCAGCAGCGCCTGCTCGACGTCCAGGAAATCGCCGACTACGCCCTCTTCCTGGGCAGCCCCAAGGCCGGAGGAGTGACCGGGCAAGCAGTCGTCGTGGATGGCGGCTACACCGCTCAGTAAGCACCGGCACGTTCCGTCGCTCAGCCGCAGGGGTCTCGCTCAAGGCTCACCGGGGACAGCCTTCGGCAGCGTGAAGCGGAAGGTCGAGCCCACACCTTCGACGGACTCGACCGTCATGGTCCCCCCTTGCGCCTCGACCAGCCCCTTGGCTATCGGGAGTCCCAGGCCGGTTCCACCGGCCCGGACGCCGGCTTCGGTCTGGAAGAAGCGCTCGAAGAGATGCGGCATGGCTTCCGGGGGGATGCCTTGCCCCGTATCCGTGACCTCGGTCGCGACGACGGCATCCTCCGGGTAGGCCTTGAGACGCACCTCGCCCCCCTCGGGCGTGAACTTGACGGCATTGCTCAGGAGATTGCTCACGATCTGCGTGACGCGTCCCGGGTCCGCCCAGACTCTCGGCAGCCCCTCCGCCAGGTCCAGGACGAGGCGCAGGCCTTTCTTCTCCGCCGTGGGCCGGAACGAGGCCGCCGTGTCGCGCAGCAGTCCCTCCAGCTCGATCTCGCTGGGCTCGATCGTGAATTTCCCGGCCTCGACCCGGGCAAAATCGAGAAGATCGTTGAGGAGGCGCGCCATGCGCGCCACAGCCCGCTGAATCTCCCGCGCGAACTCCCGCTGTTGCGGCGCCAGCGGGCCCCCGATCTCGTCTTCGAGGAACTCCGCGTACCCGGCGATGCCCGTGAGGGGGATCCGGAGATCATGCGAGATGGCATTGACGAACGTTCCCTTCAAGCGATCGAGGTTGCGGAGCTCCTCGAGCGCTTGCCCCAGCTTATCATTGGCCGCCTTGAGGAGATCCCGCTCCTGCGCGAGCTCGTCCGTCCGCTCCTGGACCCGTCGCTCCAGATCCTCCTTCAGGTGGTACAGCTCCGTGATGTCCCGGTAGACGCTGACGGCCTGGACGACGCGGCCTTGCGCATCCTTCACGGGAACGCTGGTGATGGAGAGGATGCGCTCCGTCCCGTCGCCTTTGTCGAGACGAACCGTCAGATGGGCCGTTTCTCCGGCGAGAGCCAGGCATGCGGGTAAGCGCTCCCGCGTGAGGGGCTGGCCCGAGAGATCCCGAACCCCCAAGCTCAGGATGAGCGTGATGAGATCGCGCCCGCGCGGATCCTCCGACGCGGCAAATAGCCCCAGCCGCTGGAAGGCCGGGTTGGTCAGGATGATCCGGCGCTGGGAATCGAAAACGACCACCGCGTCCCCGAGGTTGGCGAGCGCCGTGGCCAGTTGCCGGCGCAGCCGCTCCTCCTCCTCGCGGTGGCGGGCATCCGACAGCGAAATGGCCAGCGTATTGGCGACCGATCTCAGCACGCTCCGGAGGCTGGGCGAGACGACCAGCGCCGTCGTGACCATGCCGCAGATGAGCACGCCCAGGTTCTCGTTCTCGAAGACGAGCGGCACGTAGATCAGGGTCTTGGCGCCCTCGCCGACGAGGATCGGATCGTCGCTTTGGCCGGCCGAAAGCACGCGAAGCTGCCGATGCCGCAGGGCCTCCGCCATGGCCGAGTCCTCCGTGACAGCGAAAGGGCCCTCTTCGAAGTGCTGGAAGCCCCTGAGGTAGCAGAGCGCGCTCTCGTCCCGCTCGACGATCACGGCTCCGACCCGCTCGAAGTGAAGGCCTTCCCAGAGTTGGCCGATCGCGGCCTCCATGACCTGACGTCGGTCCCGGGCCGCCACCAGCCGCTCGGAAATGGCATTGATCAGCGAAAGCTCCCGCAGCCGGCTCGCGAGGTCTTCCCGGCTGGTGCGCAGCATCAGTTCCAGCTTCTGGTAGGCCTCGAACGCATCCGGGACGACCTTGTCCGAGACGGGGAACTCCCGCCGGACGATGTCGGCCGCCACGCTGGCGCCGAGCGGCCCGCTCAAGGCTCGCTGGAGGGCGTTTCGGGCCATGAGCAGCTTGGACTCCGGAGGCAGATCGAGGCCTTCGAGATCCAGGCGAATCCGCTCCATGTGCTCTCGTGCCTGCTCCTCGCCGAGGTATTTCACGAGAACGGCTTCCAGTTCGGGGAAGGAGAGCATCCGGATGAAGCGGTGGTAGAGCGCGGACAAGGAGGGTTTCCCCTGGAAAAGGGCTTCGACATGCGCGATCTCCTCCTTGGCGGCGGGGCGAATGAGGGTGTAGACGGCGATCGCCGTCAGGTTGAGCAAGGTGCTCCAGTAGACGGCATGAACGGCCGGATCCAGTCCCTGCAAGCCGAAGAGGGAGTGGGGACGCAGGAAGGCCCAACCGAAGGGGCCCTGCGCGACCCAGCGGGCGATCAAAGGCGAGGCTTCCGCGAAGCTCGGCAAGAAGGAGGTGTAAAGCCACGCCAAGGCACCCGCCGCGATCCCCCAGAGCACGGCTCCACGTTGCAGGCGCGCCCAGCAAAGCCCCAAGAAGAAGGCGGGAGCGAGCTGAGCGGCGGCCACGAAGGAGATCAAGCCGAACTGGCTGAGGAAGGTGACGTCGGTGAAGTCCCAGACGACGAAGGCCAGCCCCGCGACTCCCAGGAGGATCAGCCAGCGCAAGGGGATCAAGAGGGGGCCCAGGCGGGTGGTCATGCGGCTGAGCAGGGGCAGGACCAGGTCCGCGGTGATGAGATTGGTCAGGGCGACGAAGACGGCGATCGCCATCCCCGCGGAGGCCGCGATTCCGCCCAGGTAAGCGATTAGCAGCAAGAGGGGCTGGTCGGCCAACAGCGGGATCACCAAGATCGCGATCTGATTTTCCGGCCCTCGGAGGCCGATCGCCACGCCCGCGAGGGCGATCAGCAGCGTCAGGAGGTGAGCGAGCCAGGAGTAAGCCGGCAGGACCCCGCGGACGTCGACCACTTGCTGTGCATCGGAGCTTTCCACCACCAGGAGGTGGTACATGTGCGGCAGCAGGGGCATGGCCACCATGCTGAGCAACAGGAAGCCGAGCCAGTTGGCGTAGGAGTTTTGAGGCGTGCTGCCGAGGAGCAAGTGGGGCCAGGCGTCGGGATGCGAGAGCATGGCGAACAGCTGGGGCTGGTTCGCGTAGACGAAGAAGGCCACGGCGAGCAGGGCGAACAGCTTCACGATGCCGTCGATGGCCAGGGAGACCACGATTCCCGGGTTTCCCTGGGTGGGGTCGGCTCGGCGCACGCCAAAGGCAATCGCGAAGAGGGCGAGCACGAAGGTCAGCAAGAGCACCACGCCCTGTTCCTCTCGCGGATCGAGCAGGGCGGGATCCGCCACGATCGTCTTCAGGGCGAAGCCGAGCGCGCTGATCTGCAAGGCGAGGTAAGGCAGCGTTCCGACGAGCAGCAGCATGGCGACCAGGCTCGTGAGCCAGAACGAGTGACCGAAGCGAACGGACAAGAGTCCCGGGAGGGTGGTGACCCGGTGGATCTTGGCGATTCGAATGGCTCGCCTGAGAATGGGCCAGCCGAAGAGCAGCGTGAGGCTGGCTCCGACGTAGGTGGCCGTGAACGGCAAGCCCACGTCGAGGGTCGAGCTTCCGGAGCTGAAGTAGCCCCAGCCGGTGAAAAAGACCGTGAGGGAGAGCGCGTAGATGCCCGGATGGGCGGGAAGCTTGGCGAGCCAGCCGCGGTGCGTCTCGACCCGGTACGCGACGAGAAAGAGCAGCGCGAGGTAGGCGAGGAAGGCCAGGAGAAGCGCGACGAGCACGGCCATGGGCGTCACCGTCGCGGGCGGTAGAGCAACGAGAGCACGATCAGCCCGCCCCAAACGCCGAACACGTAGAGCAGGACCAGCGGCACCCCGAGGAGGGGCAAGCGTTGATTGAAGATCGCAAGCCACGGATAGCTGAGCATGACGAGCGCCATGATCAGCATGAGGCCCCAGGGCGTGGCATCCGGCTCTTCCATGGCGCCTTTCCCCCGCGAACGGACGTCCTGCCGGCTCGCGCCGATGCTCCTGCCGGATACCGGCGCGCGTCCTGCCCCTATGCTAAGCGCGCGCCCGCGAAGACGCGAGCCCAACGTGCACGAACCGCATGCAGAGCAACCAAGCAAAGGACGGCCGCCGCCGCGGGCCGGGAGATCCCCCGAAGTTACTCGGCCGAGACCACGATCGACAGCTCGCCGCGCGGCTCCGGCTCGCCCGGAGCCGCGAAGCCCGGCTTGTACCGCTCCGCCACGACCCGGTACGTCCCCGCCTGCGCCGGAGTGAACGACGCCGTCTGGCTCTTCCAGCCGTAATCATCCGTGCAGGGAATCGGCGGATCCGCCTGCGCCGCCAGCCGCGTGGCCCGCACCGTCACCGTCCGCGCCGCATCGTCCACGTCGAGAAGCACCTCGCCCGCCCGGTTGCAACTGCTGCTGCCGATCACCACCTGGACCGTCAAGGCCACCGGCGTCCCAATCCGCGCTGCCGCCGGCCCCCGCAGGTCCAGGATCTCCGTGCTCTCGGAAACCCACCGGACTTCCGGATCGGCTGGTCGAGGCAATACCGAGGTCCAAAGCCCCCGCAGATCCCCGCAGCCGGACAGGCCCAAGGCCAAGGTCGAGGCTAAAAAGACCGCGCGCAGGTTCATCGTGACTCTCCTCTGGCAGCTTCTGGCTTCCGCTGGGCGTCTCGGCCTGTCGTCCCCACCGGGGCGCGACGGAACCGGCGCGAGCGCTCGCCTCCCATGCTACTCATAAGCCGGCAAAGAAGCGAGGGCATGCTGCACGAGCATCGCCCGCGAAACGGGCTAGCGCCAGCGGCTGTTTCGAAGCGCCAGCGGCTTTAGTGGTAAAGCGTAGCTGACCTGTAGAAACGACGTTAACTCTAGGAGAGGGTTTCGAGCGGAGTGGCCTCGGGAGCGCCCGAGAGCGGCAGCGAGAACCAGAAGGTGCTGCCCCGCCCTTCCTGGCTGAAGCAGCCGATCCGACCGCCGTGGGCCTCGACGATGGCCTTCGAGATCGCCAGCCCCAGCCCCACCCCGCTGCGCTCGCGCGTGTTGGTGGAATCCGCCTGGAAGAAGCGATCGAAGACCCGCGGGATCAGCGCGGCGGGGATCCCGATCCCGGAATCCTTGACCTCCACCCGCAGCTCCTGGGGAAGCGAGCTGATCGTCACCGTGATGCTGCCGCCCGGGGGCGTGAACTTGATGGCGTTGCCGACCAGGTTGATGAGCACCTGCTCCAGGCGGCCCGGATCGAGGACCATGGGGATCGGGCGCGGCGGGACGGCCTCCACCAGCTTGATGCCCGCCTTCTGGGCCTGGGGACGCATGCTCTCGAGGGCCGCCGTGATCTTCTCGCGGACGTCGACGCTGCGCGGCTCGAGCTTGAGGCTCCCGCCTTCGAGCGCGGAGAAGTCGAGCAAATCGTCCACCAGCCGCTGCAAGCGCCGCGTCCCATCCTGGATCCGGGAGACGAAGACCTTTTGCTCGCTGTTGAGGGAGCCGGCCACCTCGTCCTCCAGGAACTCCGAGTAGCCCAGCACCGAGGAGAGGGGGGTGCGAAGCTCGTGGCTGACGACCGAGATGAAGTCCCGCTTGAGGCGAACCTGCTTTTCCTGCTCGTACTTGAAGCGGTTCCAGCTGTCGTCGAGCAGGTAGATCACCATGCCGACGCCCACGAGGATGTTCAGCGCGCCGCAGATCCAGTACCCGAGGATGCCCCACTGGGTGGTGGAAAAAAGGGCGTAGGGGAAGACCTGAGGCCAAAGGGCGAAGAGCATCAGCGGCCACGCGAGCCAGGGCACCCCGGCGGCCTGGCTGGAGTCCATCGGGCGCCGCCGGAAGAGCAGGCCGAGCCGGAAGATCATGACGGCGGTGGCGAAGAAGACGGGCTCGAGCGCGAACGTGTAAGGGATGCCCCTCAGGAGCAGGGCGACGCTCAGGGCGAGCGCCCCCAGCAACGCGAGGGCGACGGGAAGGTGACGCGCGAAGCGCCCCTGAAGGACGTTCCCGGTCTGGAAGAAGCACCAGGCCGACGCCGCGAAGAGCCCGATCTGCGCCAGCGACAGCGGAAGGGTCCGCTCGCCCATCACCTGAACCATCTCGACGGTGACGACCAGGAAGAAGAGCCCGTAGGCGCCCGTCCACATCCGGAAGAACGGCGTCGGGTAGCGGAAGGCGAAGATGATGGACAGCAGCGTGATAATCGCGACGCCAGCGGTGTTGAAGAGGTTGGCGATCTGGATGACGCTCATCGGCTCCGCTCTTGCACCTACAGTTACGTCGGTAATCCCGCAATGACACGGATTACCCGTCTCATGCCACAGTAGCACAAAGCGCCGATCCCCAAAAGATCGGGCTTCCCCCCATGGGAGCGAGGGATCCGTGTTAAGGCAGCGGCTCCAGGTGCCCCATCCCCCCTTGCTGGAAGCGATGGACCGCCTCGGCGACTTGCGCCTCGGTGTTCATGATGAACGGGCCGTACGAGACGATGGGCTCGTCGACCGCGACGCCCGCCATCACCAGCACTTGAGCCGGCTTCTTGGCAGTCAGCATGACCGACCCCTCGCCG
This sequence comes from Candidatus Sericytochromatia bacterium, assembly GCA_036676495.1. GTDB lineage: Bacteria > Cyanobacteriota > Sericytochromatia > S15B-MN24 > UBA4093 > UBA4093. The sequence continues at coordinate 40,093 of JAKFCT010000080.1, read as the reverse complement.
CTCAGGGCGATCGCCTGCCCTTCCCCCACCTGGCTCGTCACCCCCTCCGTCGCGAGCGCGACCTCGCCGGAGAGCACGTAAAGAACGGCGTTCCAGCCCGCCTCCAGGGGAAGCGCGATCTCCCGCTCCAGCTTGATGTCCAGCAGCTGAAAGGGCTCCGCGGGCACGACGGGCGACTTCACGCCCCCGAAGGCGCCGACGACGACCCGGACGCGATCGCCCGCGTCGTCCTTCCAGACCGGCACGTCACTCCCCTCGAGCCGGAAGACCCGCGGGGTGAGGCCCTTGCTCTTGGAGCTGAGGTTCACGAAGATCTGGACGCCATGCACGGCTTTGCCCAGCTCGGCGGGGCGCTCGTCGTGAACGACTCCCCGGGCGGCCTGGGTCCAGATCAGCCCGCCGGCCCCCATCTCGAAGTCGTTGCCCAAGGAGTCCCGGTTGCGGAGACGGCCGGGGGAACTCTCGAAGACATAGGAGACCGCCGAGAAGCCCGCATGCGGATGCGGAGCGAACGTGACGTCACTCATGAGGAAGTGATCCATCCCCATCACCGGCTGCATCAGGGCCGCCACCTGCGCCGTGACGATCCGGTTGGCGGAGAACCCGGCACCGAGGTTGGCATTCACGGTGGGGAGGAGGGGCGAGAACGCGATGCTCATCTGGAAACTCCGTCGAGACGTCGGGGCCGGGCTTTCCCCCATGTCTACCATGGGGATATTACGCGACGATTAGCACCATCCAAACACCCGCTGAACGAGGTTGTCAATAGTAACCTGGTGGGGTAAATTACCCTTATGACTGCGTTCGACCTTCATGCCTGTCCGTACACCGAAGCCGTTTTCCGCATGCTGGGGAAACGCTGGATGGGGCCCATCATCGACGTCTTGCTGCAGCGGCCCGCGCGGTTCAACGAGATCGCGCGCGCGATTCCGCAGATCTCCAAGCGCATGCTCGATGAGCGCCTGACCGAGCTCGCCGAATGCAGCCTCGTCGAGCGCGAGGTCGACCCGGGCCCGCCCCTGGCAGTCACCTACCGCTTGACGCCACGCGGGGAAGGCCTGCGCCCCGCCCTGGACGCCCTTCGCACCTGGGCAGGCGCCCCTGAAACGAAGGAAACACCCCCATGAGCGAAACCATGCCGATGCTCAACCGCATCATCCAGGCCCGCAAGGCCGACATCGGAGCGATGGAGGTCGCCCGCGTCCTGCCCTACCGCGAACAGCGGATGGTGGGACCGTTCACCTTCCTGGATCACGCGGGCCCGCTCGCCGTCGCCCCAAACCTCGGGACAGCGGCAGATGTCTTGCCGCATCCTCATACCGGCCTCTCGACCGTGAGCTATCTCCTCGCCGGCGAGATGATGCACCGGGACAGCACCGGCGCCGAGCAGATGCTCCGGCCCGGAGACGTGAACTGGATGATCGCGGGCCGGGGCGTCAGCCACTCCGAGCGCCTCGAAGGCGAGTTCCAGGCGAATGGCGGCACGCTCGAATTGCTCCAGGCCTGGGTGGCGCTTCCCACCGAGGACGAAGAAAGCGAGCCCGGCTTCGCCCACCACCCGACCTCCGCTCTGCCGACCTTCGACGACGCGGGCGCCTTCAGCCGCCTGATCGCGGGCTCGGCCTTCGGCGTCACCGCGCCCGTGAAGACGCACTCGCCCCTGTTCTACCTTCACGTCGAGCTTCAGACCGGCGCGCAGACCCCGCTTCCGACCGGCTACCCAGAGCGCGCCGCGTACGTCGTCCGGGGCCGCATCGAGGTCTCCGGCCAGGCCTACCCTCGGGGCCAGATGCTCGTCTTCGCCCCCGGCGCCTCCCCCACCCTCGAAGCCCTCGAGCCCTCCACCGTCATGCTGCTGGGCGGCGAGCCCGTCGGCCCCCGTCACATCTGGTGGAACTTCGTGGCGTCCAGCAAGGAGCGCATCGAGCAGGCCAAGGCCGACTGGCAATCCGGCCGCATCGCCCTTCCACCAGGCGACCGCGAAGCCTTCATTCCCCTGCCGTGACGCCCGTCCCCTGAGACGCACGACGCGCCCTGCCCGTCAAAGCACCTGCACCAATCCGCCCCAATCCGCCCCAGCCGGCCACTCGCCTGCTTTCCCTTGGCCTGGCAAAACGCCTGCCGAAGCATGCCGAGGGCTGCCCCTCCCTGCGCGCAACCTTCAATCGTGTATTTGCATGAATCGAAAAGATTTGTTACAAATGGCAGGTCCAGGATTCAAGCAGAAAACCTGCTTGACGTGACAATCTGACATCGTTCCTGCTTTCGACAGGGGTTCCACGGGGCGCGCGAAGGCTTGTCCCCGGCGTCGAAGCACGGTCCAGCAAGGTCGAGCCCGGAGTCGCGGAATCAAACCAGCTGATAAAGAAGGGGCGTCGAATGAGAGACCACTCGAAGCAAATGGCGGCACTACTGACAGCAGCGGGCATGCTCACGCTCGCCGGTTGCGCACCGTCCGGCGAACGGCAAGCACAGCGAGGCGCCGAGGGCGGCGCGGAGAGTCGCGTCGCCGCGGATGCCGCCGCGCGCACCTTCGTCCCGCCCGGGCAACTGGACGAGTACTACCTGTTCTACTCGGGTGGGCATTCCGGTCAGGTCTACCTGGCAGGCGTCCCCTCCATGCGCCACATCGCCACCATCCCGGTCTTCACCCCCTACCCGGCCACCGGCTACGGCTACGACGAAGAGACCAAGCAGATGCTCGGCGGCTATACCTGGGGCGACGTCCACCATCCCGCCCTCTCCCAGACGAACAGCAACTACGACGGTCGCTGGCTCTTCGTCAACGACAACGGCAACAACCGGGTCGCGCGCATCAACCTCAACGACATGAAGACCCACCAGATCCTCAAGATCCCCAACGTGATGGGCAACCACGGCTCGAGCTTCGTCACCGGCAACACCGAGTACATCCTATCCGCCGCCCGCTTCTCCGTGCCCGTGCCGAACACCTATGCTCCGGTCAGCGAATATGCCCAGAAGTACAAGGGCATCGTCTCCGGCGTGAAGGTCGATAACACGACCGGCGAGATGTCGACCGGCTTCCAGGTCCTGATGCCGCCCTTCAACTACGATCTCGGCAGCCCAGGAAAGGGTCCCTCCGAGGGCTGGGCTTTCTGGACGTGTTACAACTCCGAGCGCGCCACCGGGCGCCTGGAGGTCACGGCCTCAAAGAATCCCAAGGACTACGTCGTGGCCCTCGACTGGAAGGCCGCCGCAGCCGCCGTCGCGGCCGGGAAGGCCGACCGGGTGAACGGCGTGCCGGTGCTGGATCCCAAGAAGGTTCCGAACATCGTCTACCTGCTTCCCACGCCCACGAGCCCCCACGGCGTCGACGTGACCCCGGACGGCAAGTACATGGCTGCCTCGGGCAAGCTCGCTCCCGTCACGACCATCTTCGAGTTCGCCAAGATGCAGCAGGCGATCGCCAACAAGGACTTCACCGGCAATGAGGACGGCGTGCCCGTCATCAAGTTCGAATCCGTCAAGACCGCCGAGGTGCCCGTGGGCATGGGGCCCCTGCACACCGAGTACGACGATCAGGGCTTCGGCTACACCTCGCTCTTCCTCGAGAGCGCGATCACCAAGTGGAAGATCGGCACCTGGGAGGTGATCGACAAGATCCCCGTCTCCTACAACGTCGGCCACCTCTCCGTCGCGGGCGGCAACACCGCGAACCCCTACGGCAAGTACATGGTCTCCCTCAACAAGATCTCCAAGGGACGGCAGATCAACACCGGCCCCTCCAAGCCCGAGTCCTCGCAGCTGATCGACATCACGGGCAACAAGATGACCATGCTCTACGAGGCCTTCACCGAGCCCGAGCCCCACGCGGCCCAGTTCCTGAAGGCGGACGCCATCAAGGTGCTCGAGGTCTACCCCAAGGCCGAGAACAAGAACCCCAACTCCATCTGGCTTCCAGGCGATGCCAAGGTCACCCGCAGCGGCAAGAACGTCGACGTCAAGCTCTACATGGTCCGGACCTTCTTCGCTCCCAGCAACATCGAGGTCCAGCAAGGCGACACCGTGACGGTGCACCTGACCAACGCGGAGCAAACCCGCGACGAGATCCACGGCTGGGGCCTCAACGAGTACGACATCAACGTGGTCGTGGACCCCGGCGAGACCAAGACGGTCAAGTTCGTCGCCAATAAACCGGGAGTCTATGCCTACTACTGCACGAACTTCTGCTCGGCATTGCACCAGGAAATGCAAGGCTACCTGACCGTCAAGCCCCTCTGAGCATCGTGAGGGTCCTGGCGCGGCCAGGGCCCTCACCCCTTCGGAAGCCACGATAACGAGGCCCCCATGAGCGAATCGACTGACCATCCCACTTCCGACGAGAAGCCCCTGCGGCTAGGACCCAAGCAGCGACTCGCCACGGCGGCCGCGGCGATTCTGGTGCTCGCCTCCTTCGCCTTTCCGCTTTGGTACCTCCACTTGAAAGCGCCGCAGTACCCCGAGACCCTGAACCTCTACGTCTACGCCTACAAGTTCGAGGGCAGCGGCAACCCCGCCATCGACGACATCGCCGAGATCAACACCCTCAACCATTACATCGGCATGAAGGAAATCCACGAGGAGGACTTCAGCGAGCTATCGTGGATGCCCTTGGCCCTCGGCTTCGCGTGCATCCTGCTCGCCGTCGCCGCGCTCTTCGCGTCCCCCTGGGCGCTCATCTCGAGCGTGATCGTGCTCTCCTTCACCGGCGTGAGCGGCCTGGCCTCCGCCTATTACCGGCTCTACCAGTACGGGCACAACCTCGATCCGGATGCTCCGATGAAGGTCCCGAGCTTCACGCCGCCCCTCCTCGGCAGCAACAAGCTCGTCAACTTCATGACCTACGGGTACTTCGGAATCGGCGGCTACATGCTCATCCTGGCCTGGCTCCTCTCCGTCGTCGCCTTGGTCTTCTACCTCAGGAAGCGAGCGGTATGACGCGGACCGTCCTCGCCCTGGCCGCCACGCTCCTCGGCACCCTCGTCGTCGCGAACGCCCATGCAGCCGAGCTTCGCGTGGGTCCGGGTGGCTACCCCAGCATCACGGCGGCCAGCAAGGCCGCTTCGCCGGGCGACGTCCTGCGCATCGCCCCGGGGGAGTACCGCGAAAACGTCGTCCTCTCCAAGACCTTGACCCTGATCGGCGACGGCATGCCGCGCATCGACGGGGGAGGCAACGGAGACGTGATCCTCGTGACCGCCCCGAATTGCCGGATCAGCGGCTTGCACGTGACGGGCAGCGGCCGAGAAGCCCTCACCGATTCCGCCGCCATCAAGCTCACGGCTCCCGGAGCCCTCGTCGAGGGTAATCTCCTCGATCAGTCGCTCTACGGCATCTACCTCATGAGCGTCCAGAACGCCGACATCCTGGACAACGAGATCCGCGGCCTCGCCGAGCTCCCCCCCGGCGACCGGGGCGACGGCATCCGCCTCTTCGACTCTCAGCACAACCGCATCTCGAACAACCGGATCTCCGTGGCGCGCGACGGCATCTACTTCAATGCTTCTCCCTTCAATACGCTCACCGGCAACGCCGTGGCGAAGGCGCGCTACGGCCTTCATTACATGTACTCGGACGACAATACCTTCTCGAATAACCGCTTCACCGAATCCGAGGCGGGCTCCGCGGTCATGTTCAGCCAGCGGCTCACCCTGCGCGACAACATCTTCGCGGGCAACCGAGGCTTTCGCGACTACGGCCTTCTCATCAAGGATTGCGAGCAGTCCGTCGTCGAGGGCAACGCCATCCTGGGCAACCGCGTCGGGATCTTCATGGACGGAGCCATCGGCCTGACCGTCGCCCGTAACCGGATCGTCGGCAACGATCTCGGCATCGAGCTGCGGGGCAGCTCGGAAGCCAACGACTTCCGGAACAACACCATCGCCGGCAACGCCGTATCCGCCGCCCTTCCGACCGGTCGCAGCGAAAACCGCTGGGACGGCAACTACTGGAGCGACTACCGGGGCTACGACCTCGACGGCAACGGACGGGGCGACGTCTCTCACATGGCGGGAAGCGTCTTCTCCTACCTCACCGAGAACATGCCACCCGCCCGGCTCTTCCTCCTGAGCCCCGCCATCCAGGCGCTCGAATTCGCCGAACGCACCTTTCCGATCGTCAACGTCCCGAACGTGAAGGATCCGTCCCCCAGCATGAAACCGACCGTCGAGAGCGACGCCAAAGCCCTGGGCGCCGGTGGCGTCGACCTGGCGATGCTCGGGATCTCAGTCCTTGCCTTGCTCCTCGGAATCCTGCCGCTCGTCCTCGTCAGAAAGGCCTTCGCGTGATCAGCCTCAACCAACTCACCAAGCAGTTCGGAAGCGTCAAAGCCCTCCGGGAGCTCGATCTCGATACGCGCGCCGGCGAGGTCCTGGCCCTCCTGGGCCCCAATGGCGCCGGCAAGAGCACGACGATCAAATGCATCGTGGGGCTGGTGCAGCCGGACGCGGGCACGATCACGATCGACGGCATCGACGTGGCCCGCGAGCCCCGCCGCGCCCGCGCCCTGATCGGCTACCTGCCGCAGCGCGTGCACTTCTACGAAAACCTCAGCCCGCGCGAGGTGCTGGCCTTCTACGCGAAGCTGCGCAAGACGACTCCCGGCCAGATCGATCCCTTGCTGCGGAAAGTCGGTCTCGCGGACGTCGCCGAACGTCGCACGGCGGGCTTCTCGGGAGGCATGCTCCAGCGTCTCGGCCTGGCGGTCGCCCTGCTCGGCGATCCCAGGCTCTTGGTACTCGACGAGCCGACCGCGGGGCTCGACCCCGAGGGCTCGAAGCTCTTCAAGGAGATCATTCGCGAGCGCCAGGCGGCAGGAAGCACCATCTTGCTGAGTTCGCACCTGCTCGGCGAGGTCGAGTCCATCTCGGACCGCATCGCCGTCTGCCACCAGGGGCGCATCGTCGCGCTCGACACCTTGGAGGCCCTTCGCCACAGCCTCGCGATGCCCACCCGCTTGACGCTCAAGCTCGCCCGCGAAACGGTCCCCCGCAGCGACGTCTCGCTCGAACGCATCTCCCTCGAGGCCGGAGCGCGGCGGGTGGAGTTCCACGACGGCATCCTCACGGTCGTGATCGACGATCGCCACAAGGCCGCCATGCTCCGCAACCTCGAGGCCCGCGGGGCCCGGATCGAGGACTTCCGCACCGAGGAAGCCACCCTCGAGGACATCTTCATGGCGATCGTCGCGCGGGAACAGCCCGCCGGAAAGGAGTGACCCATGTCGTCATTCGTCAAAACGACGATGGTCTCGCTGACCGCTCTCCTGCTCGTGGGCTTCACCAGCCAGGGCAAGCCCGTCGAGATCATGACCGAGGCCGATGAATGCGCCACGTGCACCATGGCCATCACCAGCATCCCGCTTTCCGCCGAGATCATCCTCAAAAACCGCACGGTCGCGAAGTTCGACGACATCGGGTGCATGGTGGCCTACTGGAAGCAGAAACGGCTCCGCGAATCGCAGGTCCAGGGCGCCTGGGTCCATGACCTCGCGACCAAGGCCTGGCTTCCCATCGAGAAGGCGACCTTCGTCAAAAGCTCTTACCCCACGCCCATGCGCTCCGGGATCGTGGCCTTCGCCGGCCCTGAGGGCGTGAAGAAGCTCGATCCCAAGTACAAGGCCACGATCGTCTCGTGGTCGTCCCTCGTGACGGGCAAGTAGCATGGACTGGCAAGCCGTCTGGGTGATCGCGCAGCGCGAGCTCGTCGATGCCATGCGCAGCAAGCTCATCTGGATCTTCGCGGGCATCTTCGCGCTGCTGGCCATGGGCCTCTCGTACTTCGGCCTCGTGGGGGCGGGCTACGCCGAGGTGACGGGCTTCGCCCGGACGACGGCCAGCCTCTTGAACCTGGTCCTGATCCTCTTGCCCCTGATTGCGCTCTTTCTTGGGACGTCGAGCCTCACGAGCGAGCGCGGAGCGCTTGAATTGCTGCTTTCGCAGCCGGTGACGCGCTCCGAGGTGATGACCGGCAAGTTCCTGGGGCTGAGCCTGACGCTCATCGCCTCGACCCTGGTGGGCTTCGGAGCCGCGGGCATCCTCATCGCGCTGAGAGCCGGAAGCTCGGACTTCGGCCGCTACCTCGTCCTTCTGGGGCTGTCCTGCGCCCTGGAAATCGCGTTCCTGAGCCTCGCGATGCTGATCGCCGTCCTCACCCAGAGCCGGGTTCGCGCCCTGGGCGCCGCGGTGGCCGTCTGGTTCACGACCGTGATCCTCTACGATCTCCTGATCGTCGGCGGAGCCGTCCTGATCGGAGCGAAGCAGCTCTCCGTCACGCTGGTGCTCTTCCTCCTCTTGAACCCCGTGGATCTCGTCCGCGTGCTGGGCATCATCACCCTGGACTCGGTCACGGCCTTCGGCGCCACCGGAGCGAGCCTCATGCGCATGTTCGGCTCCGTCGGAGCCCCGCTCGTGCTGCTTGTCGCTCTCGTGGCCTGGATGCTCCTTCCCATCCTGGGAGCCCTCCGAATCTTCCGGAGAGCAGATCTCTAACGGGCGTCATTCCCGCGCCACTCTGGCGTCATTCCCGCGAATGCGGGAATCCAGGAGTCGCCCACGGTTACGCATGCAAAAGGGGCTGTCTCACCATCGAGAGACAGCCCCTTTTGCATGCAGGTCGTCATTCCCGCTCTCAACCCTCGTCATCCCCGTGAAAACGGGGACCAGTGGATTCCCGCTTTCGCGGGAATGACGGCCAGCGGAAGCCTACTGCCGTAGCGCCTTCACCTGGGCGTCCGTCACGCCGCCGCCATTATTGCCCCAGGAGGTCCGCTCGAAGGTGATGATATCCGCGATCTCCTTGTCCGAAAGATGCTTGAAGGGCGTCATGAAGCCGTTGTACTCGACGCCCTTGACCGTGATCGGACCCGACAGACCGTTCAGCACGATCTTGATATGCTCGTCGGCCGAGCCGTTCACCTGCTCGGCGCCTGCCAGCGGGGGGAACGTCTGCGGCACGCCTTCTCCGGTGGCGCCATGGCACGTGGCGCAGTTGGCCTCGTAAAGCGCCTGGCCCGCGACGGCGTCTCCCATGGTCCCCCCGGCTGCCGACGCCGGCCCACCGGTCGCTTCCGCGCCCGGGGCCGTCTCGGACGGCCGCTCTTCACCCTGGCAAGCGGATAGCGTCGCGGCGAGGATCACGCTCATCCCCGCGAGAAGCAATGATTGAGAGGTTCTGGCCACTTGAATTCCTCCTTGGCATAAGGCTATCAATGCCATTGATTATTTAGAATTGTAACAGAGATTCAGCCCAGCGTCTCCTGGGCTCTCGGAACCGAGGTCCAGCTCTTGCGTTTGCCCGGCATCCGGACGCCCGAGGCGAGCTCGGGGGTCCGGCGTCCCCTCGTTACAAAACGTAGTCCGGCAATCGGCCAAGGTTGGTGCTATGGTGGATCTCTCGGTGCTTTCCACGGAGTCCGCCCCCCGTGAAACCCTGCCGCTGAGACCGTTTGAGTATCACGAGAGGCAAGACATGACCCAAGGAAAACTCTGGACCAAGGACTTCATCGTCATCGCGCTGGTGAACCTCTTCCTCTCGATGAACTTCTACCTCACGATGATCGTGATCTCGCAATTCGCCATCCTGAAGTTTCAGGCGACGCCCGGCCAGGCCGGGGCTGCGACGGGCATGTTCGTCATCGGTCTGCTCGTCGCCCGCTTCTTCACGGGGATCCTGCTGGGCCGCGTGGGCCTGGCCACGGTGCTTTACACCGGGGTGGGCCTCTCCATCCTGGCCTCCGCCCTGTACTTCGCGGCGAGTTCGCTTCCCTTGCTCCTGGGCATCCGCTTCTTCCACGGCGCCACGTTCGGCATCGCGAGTACGGCGGCGGCGACCATCGTCGCGAACATCATCCCCAAGCACCGGATCGGCGAGGGCATCGGCTACTTCGGCCTGAGCATGACCGTCGCCTCCGCCATCGGCCCCTTCCTGGGCATGATGCTCGGGCGCAGCGGGGATTATCCCTTGATCTTCTGGGCGGGGATCGCCGTTTCCGCGCTCGCCGTCCTCGTCTCGCTGTTCATGGACCGGAGCAAGCTCAGTCCTGCCCAGGATAGCGGCACTTCGGGCAAGGGTTTCTCCCTTTCCAGCTTCCTCGAGCCGAAGGTCTTGCCCATCTCGCTCACGATCACGGTCCTTGCGTTCTGCCAGTCCAGCGTGATCGGCTTCCTGGCCATGTACGCCCAGGAGATCAACCTGACGACGGCGGCCAGCTTCTTCTTCATCGTCTTCTCGGCGGTGCTGTTCATCTCGCGGCCGCCGGTCGGGCGGCTCTTCGACCGGAAGGGCGAGAACCTCATCATGTATGCGGCAATCGCCATTCACGCGCTGGGCTTGCTGGTCATGAGCCAGGCGCAGCACGGCGCCGTCCTCCTACTTGCCGCCGCCCTCATCGCCCTGGGCTTCGGCTCGCTGCTGTCGACCGGCCAGTCCGTCGCGGTGAAATCCACCGAGCGGGCCCGCATGGGCCTCGCCACCTCGACGTTCTTCATGCTGAGCGACATCGGCTTCGGGCTCGGGCCCTTCGTCTTCGGGATGCTCATCCCCCAGACGGGCTTCCGGGGCATGTACCTGGGCGCCAGCGCGGTGGTGCTGGCCTGCACCGTGCTCTACTACCTCCTGCACGGCCGGCATGCCGCAGCCCGGCGCACCGAAATCGCCGCTCAAGCCGCTTGACGGCACCCTTCCCAGTGAAGAGGCGAACGCCCTACAAGGTGACAACCTGCCCTCCGGTCCATTAACATCATGATCCGCTTCCGTACACCTTGATTCGAGAGCTTCGCTCGCAATCAAGGTGTACGCTCGCTTGGGTCCAGAAGCGTCCCAGCCTCGGAAAGCCCCCTACCCTAGCAGGAGGATCAAGCGTGAGCATTCACATCGAACCATTTCTCATGTTTCAAGGCGACGCCGAGAAGGCCATGGACTTTTATGTCTCGCTCTTCCCAGAGGCCAAGGTCCTCGACGTCAAGCGCTATGGCCCTGGCGAAGCCGGCCCCGAGGGCTCGATCATGCAGGCGCGGTTCATTCTCCAGAACCAGGTGGTCATGTGCATCGACAGCCCGATCAAGCACGCCTTCAACTTCACCCCGTCCTTTTCCTTCTTCGTCACCTGCGAGACCGAAGACGAGCTCAAGCGCTTCTATGAGGCCCTGAGCGAAGGGGGCGGGACGCTAATGCCCCTCGACAACTACGGCTTCAGCCGTAAGTTTGGATGGGTCAACGACCGATTCGGCGTGTCCTGGCAAATCAACCTTCCATAATCTACGTAGAATGGATTGCATATCCTCACGTCCCCTCGATAAACCAACGCTCCGCCGGAACACACGCCAGCGGGGCGTTTTACAACTGGTTTTCCGAACGCTATCATTAACGCAGCGACTGGATATTGCAGTTCAGCCCCCTCCTAATCCCTCCTGGCTGCCACTACAAGCAATACCGCATTGATATTCACATTTGAACTATTCTCTATTTATCCCCAGAAGGAGATTAAGATTTGCAGTACTATTCTTATAATACAGGCGATCCAATTCCCACTCCAACAATATTGCCATGTGTAATGCTTCGAAAGGATAATTGGGACGATTATGGCTATAGAACTACGTATCTCGCTACATACTTAGACGAATCTGGCGCCGCACACTTCATCGGAACAGTAAAAATACTCCAAAATGGAGAGGAAGTTACAGATATCCCCCGGGATTTCTCTAGACTATCAGAAAACTATTGCTCGCTTGGCCAGGGTTATGACTACTACAGAGGGCTTGCAGCATACGGACTACAAATAACAAATGATCTTAGAGATATTGCGATCCATAGAAACTTAATCGAGGAATTCAAACCATTTCGCGGATTCAAAGACTCATTATTGAGAAGTAGTGAGGCTGAGCGCATGCTCACAGATGCATTCAATTATCTAAGCAAACATAACCACCTCGACATCGATTTTCGTTTCGAGTTTACAACCGATCTACCAGAAGCATCAAAGCCGCATAAAATTGATTTTGACTTCTCCCCTTTTCGACTTCTTCCTAATCGTATTTTTGGACTTATTGGCCAAAATGGAACCGGGAAAACTCAAATCCTTAATCGACTAGCAAAAGCAATAACCGATATTCATTCCAACGCAGGAACATTTAACACAGCAACCAGACCACCATTCAGCCGGGTAATTGTACTATCTTATGGCGCTTTTGACCAGTTCGAAATTAAATCAGACACCTCAAGCACAAGTTATTTCTACTGTGGATTAAAGGACTCATTCGAGAACATTAGCCCTGGCGGAATTAACGATAAGCTCCAGAAGTCTTTTGAAAGAATATTCCAGGAACGACGGGACAATACTTGGCGAAAAGTAATGAGAGAAGCGACATCGATCGAGTTTTTCAGTCCGATTGTTTCACGTTTGGATGACGTACTCGAAGGAACGATTCAGTTCGCGGATCTTAAACTTAGCTCTGGACATTCTATGACAATTTGTGCAATTGCAGACATAATTGCGAACATCGAACCTGGCTCTCTAATTCTATTCGACGAACCCGAGAACCATCTACACCCAACTGCCTTATCTTCACTTCTTGTCGCGTTATACGATGTATTGAGTGACAAAGACTCATACATGATTATCGCTACACATTCTCCACTCGTACTACAGGAAATACCCGCTAGGTACGTCCGAATTATTGAGCGAGTAGGGAGCGTTCCAATTGTTCGAAAACCTGACATTGAAACTTTTGGAAATAACTTGAGCACAATATCAGACATGGTTTATGGAAATATAAGTCAGACTCAACTACATCAAAAACACTTAATAAACTTGGCAAAGCACAATGAATTATTAGAAATTTCTGAATCCTTTGAACCTGGGCTTAGCATCGGAACTATTTCGTATCTCCACGCTTTAGCCATAGAAGGGTCAAGGGATGCTTAGAGCACTCAATCCACTAACTGACGATTCGTTACAACATTTCCGCTCTATCGTTTCATCCAAACAGGATCCAAGGCGTAGCAAACTAATAGTCTTAATACGAACAATAAGAAATCGGTACATACATTACTTAAAGACAGCACCAGATCTCGACAAAATCGAGGCAAAGTCTTACTCAAAGATTAACAGCGAGGCCCTTAGACATTGTTACAACAGAGAATCTGTTGCCGTTGAGCGATTGATAGTCAAGATTATCGAGAGTCAACCTCGATATGGGCAATCCCGTTGCCAATATTGTGGAATTGGTATTCCACGAAGTATTGACCATTACTTACCCCAAGAGATTTTTGCTGACTTCACTGTGTTTTCTGCAAATTTACTCCCTTGCTGCTCTGACTGCAATAACCTTAAGGGAACGAAATGGCTTAGCTCCAATGGTAATAGGATTATCCTGAACCCATATTTCGAAACCCTACCTGAAACCAGGCTCCTTTTCGCAAAATTTGAGATGACCCCACACCCAAGGCTTTTATTTTTCCTACAGCGTCCAATTTCGATGAAAATATCGTTTTTTCACCGAGTCTCACAACATTTCGAATGTCTTCAGCTAGCGACTCGATATTCATTGTGTGCATCGGGAGAGATTGATAAAGCAATTGCAGCATTTCGAAATTCAAGAACGAACAACATCAGAAATAGGCGCAAACTACTGCTAGATACCGCAATCAACCAAGTCGACGCAGTAGGCTTGAACTCTTGGGAGGCAGCAACGTATTTCGCTCTAGCAAACAGCCTTTCATTCCTAAAAATAAGAGTGTAGCGCTATATTTAAAAATATTTCAAACAATTGCGTCAAAATTCGGATTTCGTTCTGGAAATAATAACGTTTGCAAACGGTTAGCAGTTGTTTGAGCAGGGTAGCGTCATTTAGACGATACTGGATTTCAAGGACTTAGGATAATTGAGGTGTGACCGGGTGAACAGCCCCGTCCAATATTTCACTAACACATCACGCCCATCTCGAACCAGACGACCCGCCGGTTCACACCCCGGCGGGTCGTCTGCTGTTGATTATCCGAGCGCTATCCCAATGGTACGACCTTTGCACGTAGAACATCAGGTGAAATAATCAGACTGTGTTCCTTACCCCTTTAGTTTGGCGCTATTCTTGGGATAAGGTCACTTTATGTGCAGGTGGAAGTTCCACTATGCGATACGAATCTGGTGAAAATCGGTTGCTAGCAGCAGTAATCTCAAGACCCCAAACGTAAGCCGGATTCTTATAGTGATAGACGGTCACCATAGGTGGCATATCGTTTGATTTCAGCAGCCGGCCGATATTGAACACTAACGACATGGGGGCGGCAAGAAATAAGTGAAGGTGGCGCAACTTAGGCAAATCGTTTTTGAAAGCCTCGTAGTTCCGCCGGATTTCCTTCACGTAGCCAAGTAGTTGTTCTTCACTAATAAGCAAGTCCTTTTCCGGCTGTTCGAGACTCATATGCAATGATGGATCCGCAGGCCTGACCCAGTCATAACACTGCTCTTCGCTTATGCGGTTCGAGAACGATAATCTGATAAATGCTTCTTCGGCTATCGGGGAGACATTAGCCCGCGTGAAAGATAGACGCTGAGTCACTTCTGCATTCTCTGGCTCACGCCAGTTGTATTCCCCCGTATCTCGATCGTACTCGAAGTATTTGAGCCGCCGGCCATCGCCTACAAGATACCCCGTCAATAGCCCAAACGGGATTTCGATCACGCCCATCAAAAGTACATCTGCCGAGGGATATTCCTCAAGCGCTCTAGCAAGGGGACCGCCCTTATCGGCCGCTTCTTCAATGAGAAACCGGGCGTTAGCCGGAAATGCGCTGTGTCCTTGGAAGGGTAGTGTGACCTGCCTGAAAATGACATCGTTATTGTGAACGCGTCGAGCAGCCAACTGAGCACGTTCAGGCGGGATAATGCCCGTAATATCACGGCTCCATTGGTGCACGATGATTCCATCGCGGACTGCGACGGCCTCGGGGCGTCGGTATCGGTCCACTGCCTGCTCGATGACATCAGCGAACTCCTGCCGAGTCCAGGTGTGGTTTCGGTAGTGGTCGATATTCGCCAGCAAGTGGTAGGCCGCAAAATTAAGAATTTCGGCCGGAATGAGTCGGTATCGCTGTGACTTGATTAGGCTCATAGTCAACCGCTCAAGCTGCTGGTTGGGGGTCTTCATTCCGAACCAATCATCAAAGAAATATGTTTCGTATAGCAACAAATCAGCAAATTCGTCTAACTCTAGCCTAGAGATGCGTTCTCGGAGAGTCTTTTCTGTATCCTCTTTGACTTCTGGTAGATCGTTATGGAACTGCTCACGAAAGCGCTGAAGATCAGTATGCAAAGATTCGATATGAGAGCTAAATGATGGGGCCGACACTATATTACGGACCGTGTGTGCCGAGCCCAATCGATCGCGCCGTGCCTTGAAACGTTGCAGTATCTCTTTGAACTGTCCTGGGGTCAGGTGGTGGTTTTTCACTTGATGGAATTCGTGGACGACAACTTCGCCATCAATCCATTTGACGTCTAAATCATCCAAGCCTTCCGGAGTTAGGGCCACAAATGACGGAGATTCAATGTATTTTATCGCCAACAGCGCAATATAAACCGATTGGTCTTGGTACCCTCTGCCACCGTGAATTCCCCCAATGTTTTCAGGAGCTAGCTTATCGAGGGGGCTGTAGGATTTATCCACGGGCAGGGCCACGGTTTCGTTTGCGGATTCCTCGTTTTTCATCATGGCGATATAATCCTGCTTTCATTCGACAGCATGAATGACTTCATACGGGACCGACCCAACGGGCGTAACCACCCGACTGGCGTGCGGAATGTACCAGAACCCCATCGATTGCGTGCCCAGGATCATAAATACCAGGCCGTCACCAAAAAACGTATCTTCCTTGGCCTTTCGTCGCCAATCTTGGAGATCAATGCTCGATGGGCTTGGATGTGGCTCTGGGTGCGTATGCCATTCTCCTAGGTAGGTTCCCCCTGACTCAGCATAAGCAACTTCAACAAGCCGCTGGTGCTCAGGGTCGATCCTGTCAATTCGAAAGCGGCTCCTTCGATCTCCGGGCTGCGGTAGCGAAACGCTATCGACTACGGCATCACGCGTACCTGTGATAAGCCGGCCGATTAAAATGCCGCCGGACTCTACGCTTTGTGAATCAATTTGGCGGTGGGCCACCATCAAAGTAATGGCCGGCGTATCAACTTTGAAAGCGCCTCCTCCCGGAAGTAATACCGTCACTTGCCAAGTCATTCGACCTCCCCGCACACGATACAATTCTGAAGTTGATACCCATACCGATTTTCCCAGAGCACTTTTTCGCTCTGCGAATACCGGGGAGTAAGAGTTAGGCCTTCAGCAAGAAACGCGCGGTTATTCCCTTTCCAACTAATCAATGGATGGCCCGGTTCGTTTCGCCCTAGCACATCGAGGGCACTCCTTACAGCCAGTTCGGCAGTACGAATCGCATCAAGGCCAGCAAAAGGAACAAAGGCACCACCGCAGCCCAACATATCGCGGGTGTAATCGTGTCCAGGCGCGGCAAAAGCAGCCCGATTCGTCACAAAGGGCTCCAAGGCAGAGTCAGGTTGGGTGTACAGGCACTGTAAGCACCCTATGCGCTCCCACCCCCACCCCCATCCACCGGTAAGCAAGACATGGCCGCCGATTCCCATAGGCTCTAGCCAGGTAAACACGGTTGGAGGCGCTGCTTCGAGCCCATAGAGTTGCTCATTGAACCAAAGCTCTACAGTCGCGACTCCCAAAGCGACTACGATTGCATCGAATGTCGTCAGGCTGATGTCCTTATCCTCGATTGCCTCCTCGATCCGCTTAGCCACACCATGGACCTCAATAAACGGGTAGCGAGCTTCCAAGTAGGATTTGACAGCGTCGACTTTTTTTGAACCGAGCCACGATTTGCCTACAACATGCCTGAAAATGTTCTCGGGATTAAGGTAATCATGGTCCACGATAGTGAGCTTGCCCAAGCCAGCCGACCCCAGTGCCATTGCTACGTAGCCGCCGACGGCCCCAGCACCGACCAATAGCACGTGTTTTTGGGACAGTTCGAGGTTACCCCCACCACGTGGCAGTAAGTATGTGCGGTCCCGGCGCGAAATCTGGACCGGGCGCACATCTGTACATCTTCCGCCTGGCAAAAGTGGGTAATATTGGCGCGCGTTAGCGAATTCCACGCCAATTAGGGTTTCACCGCCACTTGGGCGGGGCACACCTAGTACCAACAGTTCGTCATTTCCCCGTGGTTTTTGTTGGCGCATCAATTTGTGAAAAATCGGACGGTTTTTCGGTGCTACATGCCGGTCGACGATATGACGAATGTCCCGAACTGTCCAAAACTGTTCACGTTGCGGAGGCGTGAGCACGGTATCCGGTGAGAGGGGCAGATAGATAGCACGTCTCACTGAACGTTCACCTAGTGTCTCATGGTAGAACTTGGTCACAGCCGTAGGCGAATCGCCCAGCCAGTCAGGCTTACCGTCTTTCAATACCACTGAGATCGCCTTAGGGCGTGACGCTGGTTCAACCACCGACCGTACAGTGTAACTCAACGGCAGGTTTAGCCAATACGCCCCAAACTCTTCCATCAGGTCGCTACTATTGGTGCCTCTCTCGCCATCTCGCAAGACTTGAATTGCCTGCTCTAATGCTTGACGGATAACAGCCAATGGAGCATGCCGGTTTATTACGATCCCCTCGTTTCGGTGATAGCAAATGAAACCTTCGTTATCTTCATGGGGGATCAGCCCCAAACATCCAGGCTCTGCCAACCAGATGCCGGGAAGCTTATGGGGGAAGCTACGCTCAAGCCCAAGGTATAACGTTATCGTGTGTGCACCAATGGTGACCGGACCTTCGAGCACTGCGAGGTGTTTCGCGGGGAGCGAAAGCTCCACCGCTTGCTCGTGCGAGAGCACACGGGCGCCTGGCCAGGCGCCCGTGTCAACGAAGCTTTCGAGGAGAGTTCTGAGTTTGGCGTCAATTGCCATGGGGACTCTAGCCCGAAGAACTTGACCCGACATATCCCGGACCACTAGCACTGCTCGTGGACTTAGAGGTAGGGACCTGGAAGTCATCGCCAAATTGTTTCACTAGCATCTCGGCTGCCTTGACAGGATCAGTCTCGGCCTGGGCATCTTCAAGCGCCACCTTGAGCACTTCAAGTTTTTCCTTGAAAGTACCCATTTGTTTAAGGGTCATCTTTTTGAATAGATCGCCACCAGGGTTCACTGGCAGCGTCACTTCAAGACGGTACCCGGTCTCATCGTCCTCAACGGTCGCGTTGAACCGATTGAGCATCGCTGATACTAGGTTCAAGAGCGCCGTGTGGTCGTCGCGCTCTGTCGTTCCACTCCACGCGTCTACAACCCGATTGACTGGATTGAACCAGTGGTAACCGGCGAATGTCAGGCCGATTCCAATGGGAGCGGCATTACCTTCAATGCTAAAGCGCAAGTCGCGCCAGCGCTTGAGGTAGCGCACAACCCGCCGAAACTGCTCCGCATCCTCGTCCTTAAACTTGCTGCTAATGGCATCCAACAAGCCATTAGGGTCGGCGACTTCCCACACGCGATTACTTGATTCGGAGTTCAACATGCCCTTGGCTAGGTACAGATTACTATCCTTGTTGTTGGCAGCGTACACAGCGAAATCCACGTGATGCTTCAAGGTTTCCCCGTCGTCCTCATAGACGTAGACCGTGACACATGGCCGTCGCACCACAACCTTATGCGTATCATCGCTCAGTGCGTCGTGCACCCACTCTTTGACCTTCACCGCATCAACATAATCGTCCTTATCAATCTCGAATTTCAAGCCCACGTCAATGTCATAATCGCTCTTCTGGGGCTTAATGCCTGTACACATCGCATAACTGCCCTGATCGAACTTCTCAAACTTAGGTGCCTTTTCTCCCTTATTCTCGAAATTCGCTTTAAGACGCGTCTTGAGGGTCTCGAGCGCGGAGTCACGTGCTTGACGCAGCACATCGTCATCGTCGAAGGTTAGTTTGATCGCATCATGAAATTTGATAAATTGTCGCTGTATATTCGCCATAGACGCTCCTTTCATTAGGCAGATAGGTAACAGTTTAGAATCATCGAATGAGGATGAATACCGTGCCTCACTGAGAAGATGTTCTCACTCAACCTGAGTTGTGTCTAACTTTGGATCGATACTCCGCATTTTGAAAACTATGTTCTTGATCTACCCCAACGCTCTCAATTTAAGACATTATCGTCACAAATCCAAAGACTTCCCTAGTTTTTCTCTAGATTTATATCTGCTTTTCAAAAGCTATGACAGCACCTACATTAGTTTTCTGAGGTATCCTTCTCGGCTTATCTCACTTTTATACTTCTGGTTCTTGGTTGCTTATGAACTGCGGTGAGGCGAGTAGCGCTAGATTGAACTACAAGGAGTAGAACAACTACCCCCATCCAACTAGGGATTCCGCTTAACGTTTACTCAGAAAGAAGGCCAGTAGATATGTGGGCCAGCGGTATTAAGAGTTCGAGTGTCCCTCCGGGATTGCACCAGTAAAACGGCCCGGTGACTAAGTCACCGGGCCAAAGCCCCCCAAAGGAATTCGAGCTTCCACTCCTTAGTTATGGAAGAATACGGCCGATTAATTAGAATACACATCAAACGACAACACTTCTCTCATGCCAAGCTTTCCGGCAATAGTCATGGTCCTGACCGTCACAAATGCTAAGCTCCCTGGAGATGACTCTACCGGTTCAGTCCGTACTACAATAACTGGGTCCATCGACTTTCGAGCGCATACTGCAACGAATAATGCTTCGTTTGCAACCCTCACTGCCAATCGAACTGGAGTCGAGGACCCGTTCCTAAAGCGCAGGTCGGACATCCCATACCACACCGTAGCATCCCTACCAGGAGGAACCGAAGCAACCCGACGGGAGTGGGGATGACGCTCTACAATGACAAAACCCGAAAGTGTAGCCGCGTTATAAAGTGTTGAGGAAACTTGGCAAATCCCCCCACCAATACTCGTTACGAGGTCACGTTCCATGTAGGCAGGGGCTTCACGGTAGCCACGTTCAGCCGTCCGGGGACCAACTGCTTCATTGAACGAAAACGTCTCCCCTGGCTCGACGACTACCCCATTCAGCGCCATTGACGCTTGCCGGATGTTGTGGCGCTGGGCCTCGGTACGATCTGCCAAACTCGTGCGATACGAGCCTAGCTCTGATTGAAATGGGCGGTTCAGCCAGAAGGAGGTGCCCAGGACAAGAAGTGAGACTGTTGAGATGGCGATCGCCACCCCCACCTTCACCCTTCCCGTCATTCCCGGATCTCCAGGCGGCTCTCAGCC
The DNA here is from genome assembly GCA_036676495.1 of Candidatus Sericytochromatia bacterium. Lineage (GTDB taxonomy): Bacteria > Cyanobacteriota > Sericytochromatia > S15B-MN24 > UBA4093 > UBA4093. The sequence goes on along the minus strand of JAKFCT010000080.1, from coordinate 19,756 downwards.
CCACGCGCGCGCACCTCGGGGGCGTACATCCCCTCGATGACCGGCGGCAGCACGTGGTACCGCCCCGGAATCTGCGGCCGCATCACGTAGTAGAACGGCACCGAGCCCGTCGCCATCTCGCGCTGGAAGAAGACCATCTTCTCGTCCCGCACGGTCTGCGAGCTCCAGGCGTACGCCCATCCGCCGCTCTGCTCGTCCAGCACCTCGGCGCCCGCCGGCAACGGGTCCTCGAGCACCATGTAGCGCACGGGCTCCTTGACGTCCACCGTCAAGCGCACCAGCACCTTCTGGCCGGACTTCACGTCCCCGCCCACGCGCCGCAGGCCCGAGACCACCTTGGGATCGAAGTAGCGGCTGTACCCGCCCCCCTCGACCTTCGACTCGGCGAAGAGCCTCTCATCCAGCAGGAAGTACTCCCGCTTCAAGTCGAGCTCCTTGGACGCCTGCGGCTGGATGTCCTCCCGCGCCGCCACGTACGACAGCAAGCCCGAGGCGGGCAGCTCGCCCGTCCCCTCGGCCCGCACCGTCAGCGTATGCCGGCCCGGCTTCAGCAGATCCCCCGCCAGCGTCACCTGGCCACCCAGGTAACGCGCCTCGCCCTGGAGGTCGAGACGCTGAACGGGCTGATCGTCGAGCAGCACCTGCGCCGCCGTCGGAATCCCCGTCTCGGCGGCATTGCGCATCGCATCGGCTAGGGCCATCACGATGGCGCCCGTGTCCTTGGTGCTCAGCCAGCGATCGCCCTGTCGGTTCACCACCAGCCAGCGAACCGCCCCCGTCACCTCCGACGCGTTCGGCTCCACCAGGAGGCCCGCCCGCACGGCGTAGGCCGTCGTCTCGGTCGCCATGTCGTACCAGGAGTACCGCTGCGCGCGGCTCTCCCAGTGAACCAGGGTCCCGGTCCGTTTGGCCTGCTTCTTCAGCATGTCCCAGGTCGTGCGAGCCTTCTGCGGGTCACCCGACTGCTGGAAGGCCATCGTCGCCAGGGCCAATCCGTAGTTCGAAAGGCCGTTCCGCCCGCGCCAGAGCTTGTCGCGCAGGCTGCTGTCCGCCTGCCCCCAGTAGCTCAGGGACCAGGCAATTGACGCCAGCGCATCCGGGCCCGCCCCGCGGCGAACCTCGCTCGGAGTCACCACATCCTTGTCGATCCGGGCTCCGGCGCTCTTCAGGAAGCGAATCGCCGAACGAACTGGCGCCTCGGGCACCATGAAGCCCGCCTGTCGGGTCTCGTAGAGACCGTAGAGCACGTAGGCGCTCAGGTCCGCCTCGCTCTGGTCGTTGGCGAACCAGCCCCAGCCACCATCGGCACGCTGGGCGGTCAAGATCTTTTTGAGGCCTTCGTCGACGAGCGCCGGCATCTCGGCCACGAAGGCCGGACGGGGCAGGCCCAGGGCCGCGACCGTCTGGTAGGCGCGGATCTCGGGCACGAAGCGGCTCGTCGTCTGCTCGAGGCAGCCGTACGGGTAGCGGCGCAGGTAGTCGAGCGCGCCCAGCATGGCCGCCGCCGGGGTCGGATCCAGCGACAGCTTCAGCGAGACCGTCTCGGCGATCGCCTCCTTCGGCAACTCCACGCTGAACTCCGCCGGCTTGGCTTCGCTCGCCGGACCCGCGAAGGCCACGCGCTCGGGAGTCCCATGCGCCAGCACCGGCAACGAAAGCTCGAGTGCATCGGAGGCTCCCGAGCCGCGGGCAATCACGGTCATGCTCGCCGTGCCCACGGCCTGGGGTTCGACCCAGGTGTCGAAGCGGAAGACGCCGTTCGGCGGCACCTTGACCGTCCGCTCGGCCCCTCCATCGAACTTGAGGTTCGTTGCCGCGGTCTGGAGGCGAACCTCCTGCTCCTGCTTCGTGTAGTTATGGACCAAGGTCGCGATCGCCACCCTGTCCCCCATCACCATGAAGCGCGGCATCGCCATCCGCAGCAGCAGGTCCTTGGTGGCCAGGAACTTCTCGCGCGCCGCGCCCACCTGGGTCTCGGCGTTCACCGCCCGGGCCGTCACCACCCAGGTGGTGAGGTTGTCCGGCAGCATGAAGCGCACGGAGGCCGACCCGCCGGGACCCGTCTGCACGGTGGGGAACCAGGCCGCCGTATCCTTGAAGTTCTTGCGAACCCGCGGCTCCTCGGTGTCCTTGCCCGGCCCGCCCGAGTAGTCCTCGATGAACGAGTAGCTGGTCGTGACCCGGTTCCAGCGCGGCCCGTGGAAGACCGCCCGGATATCCGGGGTCTCATCGGGAGCCAGCGCGTAGATGGCCTCGTCGACGACGCCCAGGGATACCTCGGCGGGGACGGGCTTGCCGTCCGCCGTCCGGGTGGTGACGGTCACGGAAGCCTCCTCACCCGGCAGGTAACGCTCCTTGCCGGGCGTGATGCGGACGTCGAGGAAGCGATCGCCCGGCGTCACGTTCAGCGACTTCTCGGCCAGGTGGAACGACTTGCCGTCCACCACCGACGCCACCACGAAGACGTTGGGCGCAAAGTCCTTCGTCACCGGGATCTCCACGATCCGGCTCCGCTTCCCGGCCCCCAGCACCTGGGCGCTATGCAGCCTCTGCCCCTCGACGGTGATGAGCGGGCTGACCTCGGCATTCGGTAGCTGCACGAGCACCTTCGCGACGTCCCCGGGCTCGTAGCGCTTCTTGTCGAAGGTCAACTGCACCATGCCGTAAGCTTGCGAGCTGCCGGCCCATTCCTCGTCGGCCACCCAGAGCCAGGCGGATTGCACGATCTCGCGGCCGCCCGCATCCCGGGACTTCGCCCGCAGGCGGTACTCCCCGCCCTCCTTCGGAATCTCGAAGTCCAGCGTCGCCCGCCCATGGGCATCCGTCGTGGCGGACCAGGAGCCGGCGGGATGGGTCACGGTCTCGTACTGGGTGATGTCGTTCACCTCGCGCACGCGGGTCTCGATGCGCAGCAGCTCGACCGTCACGTCGGTCGAGACGGGCTTGCCGTCGTAGTCCTGCGCCCGGACGACGACATTGCCCTTGGCGCCGGGCCGGTAAACGTAGCGGTCGGGAGTGGTCTCCAGGGTGAAGGCGCCCCGGGTGACCAGGAAGCCGCCCTTGCCCTTCACCACCTGACGGCTGGCGTCCACGCCCTCCAGCTCCACGATGTAGCGCTGGTCGGAGGAGTCGCCCTGGGGATCCGGCTGAATCTCGGTGGGGATGTTCAGGGTGACGTGGCCCGCGTCGTCCGTCGTGGCCTCGCCCTGCATCACCACGTTGCTGTAGCCCCAGCCGTAGTCGTCGAGCCCGCCGAAGTTCGCGTAGAACGCGTCCTCCTCCGTGACCCACGGAGAGTAGGGGCGGGAGTAGACGGTGTAGTTGATCTTGGCGCCGCTCACCGGCGCGCCGAAATAGTAATTGGCCGAGACCACCGCCTGGGCCGTCTCTCCCGAGACGTAGCGCTCCTGCGGGGTTTGGACCTCGAGCTTGAACTCGGGCTTGCGGTACTCCTGGACCTTGAACGTCGACTCGTAGCGCGAGCCCGCCACCAGCGCGACCAGGCGGTAGTCTCCCAGGGGAGGCTCCGAGCCCAGCTTGAGCTGGCCGTTGAAGGTGCCGACGGCATTGGTCCGCGTATGGAGCTCGTGAACCACGTTCTCCTGGGGATCGAGCACCTGAACGGTCACGGGCAGGTTCGCCCGGTTCACGATCTTGCCGAGCTGGTCTTCCCGGAGGATGCCCTTGTAGAAGACGTCCTGATCCGGGCGGTAGATGGGCCGCTCGGTGTAGAGCAAGGTCCGGAACTCCCGGGACCCCGACCAGTAGTACGACTGGGCATGTGCGGGCGCATCCCCGAGCATGCCGACCAGCAGGAGCGAGTCCGCGCCCTGATAGGCGCGCCGGATCAGGCCTTCCCGGTTGGTGGTGGCCGTCCAGCGCAGGCCGCGATCGTCGTAAGCCTTGACCTGGACGCCGGAGAGCGGCTTCTTGGTGAGGAAGTCCACGGCGTAGACCAGGGCCTCGTTACCCGAACGCTTGGCCACCATGCCGATCGGGGTCACCTCGAACCAGTAGGAGTCCGAGGCGGTATGGGGCATGCCGGGCCGGCGCAGATCGCTCTGCCCATCCATCTGCATCATGTAGGCGCCGGGCTTCAGGTCCTTGATCTCGATGGCGCGGAAGAACCAGTCGTCCTCGTCGGCGGCCTGGCGCCCGATCTCGCGATCCCACTCGCGGATCAGCAGGGCGCCTTCCCCGAGTTCGGCGGGGTTGCGGTCGACGAGGCCCATCAAGGAGTTGGAGTTCTTCACGACCCGGGAGAGGTCGAGCTGGTAGAGTTTGACGTGCATGCGGTCGATGAGCGTGCCGCGAACGCCGATGCGCACCTTCTCCGCGGGCGTGAAGACCCGCTGGGTCTGTGCGGCCGTCAGGCTCGGGGCCCGGGGAGAGAGGTTGAACTTCAGGCCTTCGAGGGTCTTCCCCTCCTCGACCAGAATGGGAGGACTGCTCCACTGGGCTTCGTAACCCCGGTCGCGGGCCTGAACGTTGTAACGCCCGATGGGCAGGCGATCCATCCGGAAAGAGCCGTCATCGCGGGTCTTGGCCGTGCGGTTGACGTTGCCCATGAAGTGGACCGAGGCGTTCGCGAGGGCCTGACCCTCGTTGTCCAGGACCACGCCCGTCACCGAACCGGTCGGCTTCTCGGCGGCCAAAATGCCGGCCCCCGTGAAGCCCGTCAGCAGGACCACGAGGATGACCAGCCAGATCATGGCGGGGTTGCGCGAGGCGTTGGCGTTCAGCATCTAGATGGCATCCTCTGGTCCGTAGACGACGGTGGGAAAACGAAACATGACGGCGGGCTCGTCCGGCCTCAGGCCGGCCTTGCGGCGGCACTCGGCCACCTGCCAGCGGGCGGTCTTGGCCTCCCCGGGCAAGAGGACTCCTCCCCGGCTCCCGCTGGTGACGAAGAGGCCGTCGTACTTGGGGCGGATGGAAGCGGCGTTGCTCACGGGCTCCAGGGGGCCGACCAGCGAGACGTAGAAGTCGAGCTCGGACCATTCGTGACGGGCGATGGGACGGTGGCGATAATCGACCCTCAAGGCCTTGACCGCCGCCACGGCGATCTCCTGGGCCAGGAAGGGGCGCTGCGGATGAACCGTCCCCCAGCAGCCGCGGGTCTCACCGCCGATCGTGATGGTGACGAAGGCTCCCCCGGGGACTTTCAGACGCGGGTCCAGTTTTGCCGGCAAGCCAGAGGGTTTCTTCCCCTCGAAGAGATAGGCTTTGGCCGCCTGAACGGCGATGGCATGGGCCTCGCGGGCGAGCGCTCGGTCGTGCTGGTAGCCGTGAAGCGGCAATGCAAAAGCCGGGGTTCCCAGGAGCCCCGTCACCAGCAGCGAGCCCATGAGTTGCCAGCGCAATGCCACCTCTCCTCCTCACATGCAGGCAACCATTATCCCCCGCAACCCGCTTACGTCGTCAAGTCACCCTCGCCCGCATGAGCGTCATTCCCGCGAAAGCGGGAATCCAGCCCCCGCATACTTGAGCGTCATTCGCGCGAAAGCGGGAATCCAGACCCCCGGAGGCATGTGGCGCTCACTGGACTCCCGCCCGTCAGCGCGAAGCCGCTTCGAAGAACTCCAGGATGCGAGCGTTGACCTGCTCGGGATGCTCGGTGTTGACCAGGTGGCCCGAATTCGGAAAGATCTCCACCTCGACCTGCGGGATCAGCCGCCGTGCGCGCTCCGAGGCCCGCTGGGCATCCCCGATGGGATTGTCCTTCCCCCCTAGCATGACGAGCACGGGGACGGAGAGGCGCCGCAACTGCTCGTCGGAGAGGTCGCCCGGGGTTCCGAGCTTGCTGCGGCAATCCAAGGCGGTGGTCATGTACTCCGTGTAGGCCTTGCGCACGACGGGATGCTCCCCGAGGACCCAGTAGGTAAAGGCTTCCTTGTTTTCACGGGTGGGGATGAGGACCATCTGCATTAGGCGGAAGATCACGTCCTTCGCGGAGTTGAACCCCAGAGGCCCGAGCAGGGCGAGGCTGCGGACCCGCTGGGGATAGTCGGCAGCGAAGTTCATGGAAATCCAGCCGCCCATCGAGGCCGCCACGACGTGGGTGCGCTCGATCTCCAGGCGATCCATGACGTCATTGAGCCAGAGGGCGTAGGCGCGGCCATCCCCCGGGTAGTGGTCGAGCGTGTCCAGCTTGCTGCGCCCGAGGTCTCCGATGGTGTCAATGGCGTAGACGCGGTAGTTCCGGCTGAGTTCCGCGATGTTGGGTTGCCACATGGTGGCGGTGATGCCCATGGCGTGGATCAGGAGCACGGGCGGAGCGTCCTTGGGACCGCTCGCGAGCACATGGGTCTTTCCGTAGCGGGTCGGCACCGAGAAGGCCTCGTAGGCGACCGGCCAATCAGCAAGGCGGCCGTCGTAGAGCGCCATGATCTTGGCTTCGTTCTCGGGGGTGACGTAGATGGAGCCGTGCTTGTCCTCCCGGCAACCGGGCAGAATGAGCAACGCGGAGAGCAGGCTGGCGACGACGAAGGGCTTCTTCATTGCGAGGCTCCTTTGAGAAGGCGATCGATCAGCGCGGCCGTTCCGGCGATGTGCTCGGAGATGCGCTGCTCGATCTCGCGGGTGTCCTGGCCGTGGTGCTTCTTGAGGCTGTACTGGGCGACGAGGGCATGCAGGGCGTACTGGTAGGTGATGGCGAGCTGCCTCGCCGTGCCGAGCGAGGACGCGGCCTGCGCCATCGCCTCGAAGAGCTGCGTGGCCGCGGCCAGCGGAAACTCGAAGAGCCCCTCCATGAGGTCGCAGGCGCGCGGGTCGCGGAACTGCTCGACCACGAGGATCCGGTAGATGCGGGCCATGAGCGGGGTGTCGGCCACCTCGAGGAAGCGCTCGAAGCCCTTCCTGAGCAGGAACTCGGTGGGAACGGTCGCGATGAGGTCGGAAAGGTTCGATGGCGGCCTGACCTTGGCCATTTCCGCCTGGAAGTGCTGGTAGATGGCCTCCAGGATGGCTTCCTTGCTCGCGAAGTGGTTGTAGAGCGAGCTTTCCTTAATCCCGACCGCGCGGGTCAGGTCGCGGACCGAGACGGCGCTGTAGCCCTCGCAGGAAAACAGCTCGACGGCCGCCTCGAAGATGCGCTGCTTGGTCGGGGTCGCGCCCCGGGGACGGGTGGGTGACATGGCGATCGCTCACTTCCACGGTCAATCGGAGGGGGATTCGCTCCGATGGCTCGACTATAAACTAACGTTCGTTAGTTTCCTATCCGTAGATTCCCGCAGGCGCTCCCGTCCTCATGTCCCCGCGATCCGGCCTCCGTCGCGCGACGCTCGCTCGTCCGCGGCTCAAAAAAACGCCTCAGGTCTGTTACAATGCATGGTCCAAATACACGCACGAGGTTCGCCATGCTGATACGAGAAGAAACCCCCGCAGACATCGCCATCATCCGAGACATCAACCGCCAGGCCTTCGGCGGTGATGCCGAAGGCCAGCTCATCGACGCCCTCCGCGCCTCCGGCGACGTCGTCCTTTCGCTCGTGGCTCAGGTAGACGGGGAAGTCGTGGGGCATCTTCTGTTCAGCAGGCTGCAAGCCGAGACGACGGGAGGCAAGATCAAGGCGGCGGCGTTGGCTCCCATGGCGGTCACGCCGGATTTCCAGGGTAGAGGCGTCGGGACGGCCCTCGTCGAGCGCGGGCTCGCCCTGTGCCGCGAGCGGGGCTACACGGTCGTCGTCGTGCTGGGACACCCCGACTACTACCCGCGCTTCGGCTTCTCATCGGCGAAGGGTCAGGCCCTCAAGAGCCCGTACTCCGAGCTGGGTGCAGCCTACATGGCCCTCGAACTGGTGCCCGGCGCCTTGTCCGGCGTGAGCGGCTCGATCCGTTACCCCGAGCCTTTCGCGAGCCTCGCGTAGGCCCTCGATTTTTGTCCCCCCTTGACGGGGGGACAATTCTCTACCGGCGGGCGATCGCCGTCCCCGGAAAGTACGACGCCAATATCCGCGCGTAGGGAATCCCCTTCGCCGCCTGCCCCCGGGCGCCCCACTGGCAAAGCCCGACCCCGTGGCCCAGCCCCTTGCCCTCGAAGACAAAGGCATGGCCTTCCCGGCGTACCGAAAAGCGCATGCTCTTCAGCACTCCCCAGCCGAGCTCCCGGCCGATCGCCTGCCAGAGCCGATAACCCGTCATCTTTCGCCCGTCCACCCCGACCTGGGCCACCCAGCCCCCTTCGGTGCGGGAAAGGACCGCTAAGGACTGGATTCTGGGCATGTCGAGGGCCTGGGCCAGCTCGGAATCGAGCACCCGGACGCTCCAGCCCGCCGCATGGGGCGAGTCCCCGCAATACGGATCCGAGCCTTCCTGAAGATACGGAAGGGCCGCTCCCCCGAACGCCAGGGCGTTCGAGACCCGCTCGCCCCCGCACGTCGAATGGAAGAGCGGCTGAATCAGGCTTCCCTGATAGGTCAGCACCCGCCCGCGCGTCTCTTGGGCCACCTGAAGCGCATCCGCGTTTCGCTCTCCCGTGTAAACCTGACAATGGGTCAAGTCGCAGAGCATGCCGCCCGGATGGTCGCCGCCTTTCAGGCCCAGCGTCCGGGCCAGCACGGCCTGAGCGCGCAGGGCGGCCAAGGGCCAGCTCTCCGGCATCTCGGCGCTCACGACCCCAGCCACGTAAACTTCCAGCGGGACCTCGTTGACCAGGACGAGCTGGCCATCATTCGCGCGAACCCGAAGCATGCCGGGGTACTTGCGCTTGCGCCCTTCCCAGCGAATCTCGAACTGGCTGGACTCGATGGGACGCCCGATCTCGAGGTTCGCTCCCAGCACGAGCTGGTTGTTGAGCCAGAGCTGGTGGCCCCGGGCCTCCAGCTTGACGCGTCCCGGAACGGGCCGCCCCCGCAGCACGACGGCTCCCCGGGGAGCCTCGACCTCCACGACCCTTCCCACCCAGCGCTCCAGGATCCGCACCTCGACGCTGCGCTGCTGGGCCGTTGCCGGCAACGCCAGGCCGAGGGCGACTCCCCAGGCGAGCAGTAGGGTGAAAAGCAGCGTTCTCAAGGCCATGCAGCGAAGACCTCGCGGGCGATGGGGGCGGCATCCTCGTAACCGTTGCCGTCCTTGACGAAGACCACCAAAACCAGCCCGTCGGCGAAGCCCACGAACCAGCCATGCTGGCGGTGAGTGGCATTCAGTTGCGTCGAGGTTCCGGTCTTCCCGTGTACCGAGAGCCGAGGGACGTCCGCTCCCTTGGCCGAACCTTCCAGCACCGCACGGCGCATTCCCGTCCGGATGAGGTCGAGCCCCCCTTTTCCGGTCAGGGTCCCCAGGACGCGCGACGGAGAGGAGTCGAAGTGAGGGGCGTAGCGGGTTCCGCCGTTGGCGATCGCCCCCACCCAGCTGGCCACCTGCAACGGCGTCGCGAGCAACGCGGACGTGTCGCCATAGGCGAGTTCGGTGAGATCGGCCCGGGTCCGGGCGGGAGTGAGCGTGCCCGCCACCTCGCCGGGAAGGTCGCTGCCGGTGAGGCGCCCGAAGCCCGCCTCGCTGAAGGCGCGGTTCATCCGGCGCGCGCCCAGCTCGCGGCCAACCGCGAAGAAATAGCTGGAGCAGGAGTTGGCGATCGCCTCCTCGAGGGTCTGATCCCCGTGCGCCCGCCAGCATTTCCAGCGCTCGAACTTGCCCTTGCACGGAAGCCGCCGGGCCCCATCGGTCAAGCCGGCCTCCAGCGCCGCCAGTCCCGTCACCAGCTTGGCCAGCGAGCCCACGGGATACGCCGTCCCAGCCGCGACCTTCGGGTTGACCACGGCCCTCAGGCTTCCGTCCCGGGCATCCAACGCCACCAGACAGCCCGCTCGATCCCCCAGCGCCCGCTGGGCTGCCCCCTGCAAAGGCAGTTCGGAAGCCTGTGAGGGCCCGCTGATGAGCGCGAGAGCCAGGAAAGAGGCCGCCAGAGGGCGGACGAGCAATGAAAAACCCAAGCCTAGAGCGCTTCTGCCGGAGCGGCGGGGCGCTGGCGCACCAGGGCGATCAGGTAGGCGAGCAGCAGGAGGATCACCAGGGCGAAGACGATCAGGCGGTCCTTGCGGGGAGCGTTCAGGACCGTGATGAGCCAGGGGGCGGAGAGCACGCTGACCGCGGCGGCCGAAAGCAGCAAGGGCGGCATCAAGGGCGCGAAGCGGTAGGTGGTGAGACCTTCCTCGGCCAGGATTCCCAGCACGTAGACGGTGACCAGCAGGCCCGCGAGGTAGCTCGCCAGCGGATCCACGTGGATGAAGTACCCCATCAAGGCAGGCAGGGACAGCAACACAAAGGCCTCGATGCCCAGGAGAACGCCCGAGGGGGAGAGGGTCCGGCGGAGGGCGGCCAGGGCGAAGGGGACGAAGAAGGCGGCGATCAGCCCGAAGGAGGTGTAGGTATGGGTCAGGTCCACGCCGTACTGGTTGAGGTAGGTCCGATCCAGGAAGAGCTGGAGGAAGGCGCGACCCGCGAAGCCCGAGACCAGGATGCCCGTGAGCATCGCCGCGCGCCCCGGCGCCAGGATCAGGACGGAAAGGCCGATTCCCGTGAGACCCACGCCCAGCATGCCGAAGAGACGATTGGCGAGCAGCAGGAAGCCGCCGGCAACCAGGACCAGGGCCAGGGCTGGAAGGGGGCCCGAACGCTCGGGGCTGATGCGCTCGGTCGCCAGCAAGAGCAGGGAGAGGAGGAGGGCGAGGACGAAGCCCATGAGGGAGGGAAAGACCACGTTGGCGTCGAGCCGGAAGCCCCAGAAGCCGAGGGGAGCGACGAGCGCCATGGTGAGGGCGGCGCCGACGAAGGGGGCCGCGTTGCGGGGAAGCCAGGTCATGGCGTAGGCGATCCCGAAGGTGAGGGCGGTCAGGCCCAGCGCCCAGGCGGAGCCGAGCGAGACGTCGGGGAAGGCGCGATCGCCCCAGATCATGGCGGCTCCCGCCACGGCCGCGAGGCCCAGCGCGGCGCTCAGGCCTTCGGCGCGAGGATGGGCCGCGAGCGCGAGGGGCAGGGCGGTGCAGGAGAGGCCGAGCAGGCCGCCCATGACCACGTAGCTGCCGAGGACCGGATCCGGGACGAGGGCGTCGGCCAGGACCAGCAGGCCGAGGGCAGCGGCCCCGCGGGCGAGCAGGTCACGGGCGGGCTCGTCGCGCCCGAAGAGCCAGGACGGGCCCATGCCGAAGGCCCAGCCGAGGGATCCCGCCACGAGGAGGCCGGCGATCGCCAGTCCCGCCTTCTCCCCGCTGGGCGCGAGAAAGAAGGTGCCGATGGCCATGAGGGCCAGCAGCGCCGGGGGAAGCCAGCGCAGGGCGCCCGCCGGGGGGAGGGTCTCGGAGTCGGGGGCGCGGAAGTTCCGGAAGAGCGCGATCCCGATGACGGCGACGGCCACCAGGGCGGCCAACAGCCAGAGCAACGGGGGAAGATCGCGAATCGGCATCGGGCGGCTCCTCTCAGGACAGGGAAACGCTCGATTTTAGCCTTGTCGCTCGCTGATATGCAAGCCCTTCCACATGGCCGGCAAGCCTCGGGCGCAGCGACGAGCGTCATGTGAGCGATCTCGTGATCGGGAGGCAGTAGGGTGAGAGGTGACTCAAGGAAGGAGGCCTACGATGGAGAACCGCATCATGAAGAAGACGCTCGCAGGAACCCTCATCGCCGGGATGCTGATCGCGGGGGCGGCCATGCCCGCCGCCGCCGGAACCGGGCCGCGCACCGACATGGGCGCGGGGAACCTCGGGATCGGCTTCGACCCCGGAGCCTTCTCGGTCGACCTGGGCATCAGCCCGAACCTGATCATCGGGGTGGACGCCCGGGACTCCAAGGCAGGCACGGCCTGGGGCGGGATCGGCGCCCGCGCGACCCTTCGCTTGCTGGGTGACGCCGACGGCTGGAATCTCGGGGTGGGCGGCCGCCTCAGCATTCCGACGGGGGATTACGGCAAGCTCATGGATTCCCAGGTGAAGAACGTTCCTGACGCCTTCCAGAACATGGGGGCCGCATCGGCGTACGTGCTGCTGTCGTTGCCCATCACCCCGTGGTTCATCATGCGCTACCCGATCGGGATGACCTACTACGTGGGTCCCAACCAGAACGGCGGGCAGGCCTGGACCTTCGGGGGGGCCAGCTGGGCTCCCGGGGACGCGCGGACGGCCTCCTTCTCGGCGGGCAACCAGGACTTCTACCTGCCGATGCTGCAGTTCCTGCCGGAGACGGCGCTCAAGTTCGGGGGCTTCGAGGCGACGCTCTTCGGGACGTCGATCGCGGGCATCCGGATGACATTCTAGCGAGCTGGAACGGGGTGGGGGTCACGGCGATGCCATGGAAAGCGACTTGGGCTATAATGGCGCAAGCGGCGCTTCTCCGCTCCGGGCGGGCCCTGGAGCGCCCACTCTCAGGAGGAATGGCATAGCGATGGTGGAAGACTTCATCACCAAGGTCCAGGGCGACCTGGATTTGCAGAACCCCTTTCATGCCGAGCTGCTGACGGCGGCGGTGCTCTCGACGCTGCGCGAGACCATCTCCAGCGCCCATGCGGCGGCCATCGAGCTGCGCTTGCCCAAGGCGGTCCAGGCCTACTGGGTGGGCGATCCGTTCAAGACGGCGTTCCGGACGCACCGGCGCGAGGAGATCTGGCGCGAGGATCAGTTCTTCGACCGGGTTGGGAGGCTCGCCGAGATCCGGGACCGCAAGTTGACCGAGGACATCGTCCGGGTGGTCTTCAACCGGTTCCAGGCCGTGCTTGACGACCAGGACGTCGACTTCTTCTCGACGCGGCTTCCCGAGCGCATCCGGACGCTCTGGGTGGAAGGCGCTCCGGCGCTCCGCTAGACAAGGTTCGACGAAGGTCCCGCCCGGTTGGGCGGGACCTTCGTTCATGACGGCCCAGCGTGTTCGGCAATCCGTCCTCATGGCGCGCGGTCCCGCGGAGGGATACTCGGGGGGGCCTCCGCGAACGGGTCCGGGCGGGACGGAGCGAAACGCGGAGGCCGAGTCGGAGGGCAGGGCGATGGGGTCGAGCGTCTACTCCACCCCGCTCGGGGTCGTGATCCTCCTCGGAGGGGGCGCGCTCCTGCTGCTGGTCTTGCTGAAAACCACCGGGGGCTTACTCGCCCCCTTGCTCCTCACCTATACCCTCGCCATCACGCTGTTTCCGCTCATCCAGTTTTTCGAACGACGCGGGCTGCGCCGAGGCCTGGCGGTCGCGACGGTCTTCCTGAGCGCCTTTGTCATCGCGTTTCTGATCCTCGCGTTCGTGGCGGGACAACTCGAGACGTTCGCCACGCGCATCCCCCAGTACCGCGATCAGCTCTCCGAGACGCTCGCCCCCATCGTGCTCGACCTGAAACAGCGCGGTCTCGCTCCCAGCGCCTTCGTCCAGAGCGGGCCGCTGAACCCAGAGAAGGTGGCACGAACAGCCCTGGAGCTCACCGGCAAGGTCCTGGCGCAAGCGGCCTCCCTCTCCGTCTTCCTGTTCCTCTTGCTCATCTTGGCCGTCGAGGCTCCCTCCATGGGGCGTGCGTTCGACGCGCACCACCTTCCGCAAAGCACCATGGTCGTGAGGTACCGCGCCTTCTTGCGCGAGGTGCAGGCGCAGTACCAGATCGCGACCCTCAGCAACGGCATCAGCGCCCTGGTGCTCACCCTCGTTTACCTCGCCGTTCGGATCGACTTCGCGCTGCTCTGGGGCCTGCTGACGTTCTTCATGAGCTACATCCCGCGCTTCGGCATGCTCTTGAGCTTCATCCCCCCGACGCTCATGGCCTTCGTTCAGTACGGCGTCAACACGAGCCTCCTGCTCCTGCTGCTGGCGTTCGTCATCAACGGGCTGATGGACAACCTGATCACTCCGCGCCTCACCGGAAAAGGCCTGAGCCTGCGAACCTCGTCCATCGCGATCGGCGCCATGGTCTGGCTCTGGGTCTTCGGGCCCCTGGGAGCCATTCTCTCGGTCTCGTTGATGCTCTTCATGCGGATGATCCTGGCGAGCAGCCCGCTAACCCTGCCGCTGGCCTATCTCCTGAGCACGGAAAGCTACGCTCCTCCCGAGACCTCGCCCCCTCCCGCACCTGAGAGCACCCCGCCTTAAAGACGCGATCCCCACCTTCAGGCAGGGATCGCGACTTCAAAAGGACGAAAGGCTTGGCTCAAGCTTGCTCCACGGCGACGGCCTGGGCGCTGCGGACCCGGTTCCGGCCATGATGCTTGGCCTCGTACAGCGCTTCATCGGCTGCTCTCAGGAGGTCCTCAGGCGAGGCCTCGGAAGTGTCCAGGGTTGCCACCCCGAGGCTCAACGTGAGGATGGGCCCCACGGAAGAGCCCGCATGAGGCAGGGCGAGACGCTCGATCTCCCGGCGCATGCGTTCCGCGAGGTCGCAGGCTCCGGCAGCGTCCGTATCCGGCAGGAGGATGCCGAACTCCTCGCCACCGTAGCGCGCGACCAGATCTCCGGGGCGGCTGCTGCAAGCCTGGAGGGCCTTGGCCACCGTGATCAGGCAATCATCACCGGCCTGATGACCGTACGTATCGTTGTAGGCCTTGAAATGATCGATGTCGACCAGGATGCAGGACAGCCACGTCGCGTTTCGCCGGGCGAGTAGCCACTCGCGCTGAAGGAGGTCGTCGAAGCTGCGGCGGTTGGGAATCCCGGTCAAGCCATCCAGCGCCGCAAGGCGGCCCAGCGCTTCGTTGGCGAGCTCGAGTTCATGCGTCCGCTCCGCCACGCGGACTTCGAGGGTCGCCTTCGCTTCCTCCAGCGACCCCATCAGGCTCATCATCTGGGTTTTCTGCTGCTCCAGGGTCTGGATGTTGCCCCGGTAATAGCGATCGAGCAAGCGGAACTGGCGGAAGCTGAACAGCGCGAAGAACGCGATGGCGAGGGTGAGCCCGCCCGCACCGGCAACGCCCGAGAGCTGGCTCGTTCTCCACAGTGCCGCCTGGCGTGACTCGAGCAGGACGCCCTCGCGGTCGATGAATTCCCCCAGGACCCGCTGCATTTGCTGCATCAGCGGCGCCCCATGAGGCCCCATGACGTACTCGCGAAACTGCAGATCGCCGGCCTCCCAGGCCCGGATCTCTCGGGCGGCGTTCCGCTCCCAGTTTGGCCACATCGCCTCGATGTCCCGGACCGCGCGTACCTGCGAGGGGTTATCGTGAACGAGCCTCTCCAGGCTCTGGAGCTCCTGCTGGATCTTGAGGTTCAAGTTCAGGTGGGATTGCCGGAAGGAAGGATTCCCGGTGATCAGGAAACCGCGAAGGTCGGATTCCGCGCCTGCCAGCAGAGAGTGCACGTGGTTGGCATGGCGCTGCACCGAGATGGTATGCGCCACCAGGCTCGCTTCGTCCCTCACGCGCAGGACTTGAGCGAAGAGCAGGCCTCCGAGCAAGAGGATGACCAGGGAGGGAATCATGCCGTTCACGAGGAGCGAGCGGCGCAACGATGGGTAGTTCGCCTTCAACATGCCCTCAGTATACGCCGAGCAAGCGTTCGGGTGGAACCCTGAATTCCCCTACTGAGGCGGTTTCAGGTACTCTCGCTACCCTGGGCTAGGCGGGAAGAACCGTGGAGAGATCGGCCGGGACGAGTGTCCGCTCGAAGATCGCGGAGAAATGGTCGCGGATCGCGTCCTTGATCTCCGGCATGGGCACCGGGCGGCCCGCCAGAGCTTCCACCGAGCTCATGATGTCGGCCGAGAGGCCGCAAGGGTTGATCAGGCCGAAGTAGCTGAGGTCGGTGCTGACGTTGAGGCCGAAGCCGTGATAGGTGACCCAGCGGCGGACGGCGACCCCGATGGAGGCGAGCTTCTTGCCCTGGCACCAGACTCCGGTGTAGCCGGGGTTGCGATCGCCTTCGAGGCCGTAGGGGGCGATCGCCCGGATCAGCGCCTCTTCCTGGTTGCGCAGGAAGCGATGAAGGTCCCGTTCGCCTTCTTGCAGCTTGAAGATGGGGTACCCGACCAGCTGGCCGGGCCCGTGATACGTCGCCTCGCCGCCTCGCTCGATCTCGTAGACCGGCACGCGGCCCCGGACCAGGACGTCCTCCGCTGCGCCGGGCTTCCGGCCCAGCGTGAGGACGTGCGGATGCTCAACGTACAAGAGGACATCAGGGATCCGATCGTCCGCTCGTAGCTCGACCAGGCGCTTCTGGAGGCTCCAGGCCTCCAGATAGTCGCATGTGCCGAGGTCGACGATGAGCGCCTGCATGGTCAGGTTACCGGGCGACCGGGGTCTTGTCCTTGCGGGGGTTGAGGGCGTGAATGGCCTCTCCGACCGCCGCCTTGGCCGCCTCCATGAGGCCCTCGGCCAGGGTGGGATGGGCATGCACCGTGAGGCTGAGGTCGTCGATGAAAGCGCCCATCTCGATGGCGAGCGCGCCCTCGGCGATCAGATCCGACGCCCCTGGGCCTACGATGTGGATGCCCAGCACCTCCTGGGTGCCCTTGTCGGCGACGACCTTGACGAAGCCGTCGGTTTCGCCGGTGGTCATGGCGCGCCCCAGGGCGGCGAAGGGGAACTTGCCGACGATGACGTCGAAGCCCTTCTCCTTGGCTTCGGCTTCCGAGAGGCCGGCCGAGCCGATCTCAGGGTCGGTGAAGACCACGGCGGGAATGACCTTGGCGTCCTGAACGGCGGGATGGCCGGCGATCACTTCAGCGGCCACCTCGGCGTCCTTGGAGGCCTTGTGGGCGAGCATGGGCTGGCCGCAGACGTCGCCGATGGCGTAAACGCCGGGAACGTTGGTCTTGAGCTGGTTGTTGACCTTGATGAAGCCGCGCTCGTCGAGCTGGACACCGATCTTATCGAGCCCGAAGCCCTCGGTGTTGGGCTTGCGGCCCACGGTGACGAGGATCTTGTCGGCATCGAGATCCGAGATCCGGCCGTTCTGTTCGATCTGCACCTTGGCGCAGAGCGGGCCGTCGGTCCAGCCCTTGGCTGCCGCATTGAGGACCACGTTCACGTTCAGCTTCTTCAGCTGGCGCGCGATCACCTGGGCGATCTCGGGGTCGAAGCCGGGCAGGACCTGGTCCGCGCGCTCGACGACGGTCACATTGGCGCCGAGCTTGGCGTACATGATGCCCATCTCGAGGCCGATGTAGCCGCCGCCGACGACGAGCAGGCGGTTGGGGATCTCGGTGAGGGAGAGGGCTTCGGTCGAGCTGATGACCCGGCGGCCGTCGAACTTGAAGCCGGGGATCTCGATGGGCCGGGAGCCGGTGGCGATGATGACGTTCTCGGCTTCGACCAGGACCGGGCCGTTGGGGGTCTCGACCTCGATCTCGCGGGGGCTGCGGAAGGTCGCCGTGCCCATGAGGACCTCGCCGCCGTTACCCTTGACCAGGGTGCCGATGCCACCGGTCAGCTTCGAGACGATGCCGTCCTTCCAGCTGATCAACTTGGGGAAGTCGATCACGAGGTCGCCCACGATGATGCCCATCTGGTCGGCCTTGCGGATCTTGTCGACGGTCTTGGCGGCGGTGATGAGCGCCTTGGAGGGGATGCAGCCCACGTTGAGGCAGACCCCGCCCAGGGAGTTCTTCTCGACCAAGAGGGTCTTCTTACCGAGCTGGGCGAGGCGGATGGCGGCCACGTAACCGCCGGGGCCGGCACCGATCACCAGCGCGTCTACATTCTTCTTCTGCATATTCTGAAATGCTCTCCTAAGCCAACCGTATCAGGTTCCGTTTCACGGACAGGGTTTTTACTGGATGGTCATCGATCGCGTCGCCACGGGCTCCGGGTAGTCGAAGGGCATCGGGGCGCCGAAGTAAGGCGACGAGATGGGCTTTTGGCGCTCGAAGACCGCTTCGGGGATCGTCAGGGTGTAGATCCCCGCGGGCGCCGAGACATCGATGCTCATTGTAGCCCCTTTTGGCGCAGGCATGCCCATCGTGAGCATGCAGTCCGCCTCGGGATTCCCGACGTCGGCCCGCACCTTCCCGGACAGGGTGATGGTCCGGGCCGCCGCGTCCACGTCCGCCCGGTAAGTCCCCGGCAACGGGGTCACGAAATCCTTCAGGTCTCCTCCCAGCGAGGTCCAGACCACGATCGAAAAGGTTTCTCCGGCCTGGGCCGTCTCGGGCGCGTCGATCGCGAAGAGGCGGGCGGCCTGGTCCTGCTCGATCGTGCAGGGTGGCTGGAACTTGCCGAAGATCTCCGCGACCTGCGTGCAGGCCGTCAAGCCTGAGAGCGCGATGCCGCCCAGGACCAGGGATGCCAAGATGCGAAGCGTCATGACCAATGCCTCCCAAGACCAGGGCCTCCGAGGCGCACCCCAGAGGCCCTGAGCGTCTTACGCCATCAAGAGCAGCGTCGGGTTCTCGAGCAACTGGATGATCCGGTTGCAGAACTTCACCCCGTCCGCTCCGTCGACCACACGGTGATCGAAGGAGAGGGAGAGGTAGAGCATGTCGCGGGCCACGATCTCGTCGTTGCGGATGACAGGCCGCTTCTGGATCTTGGTGACCGCGAGGATGCCGACCTCGGGGTAGTTGATGACCGGGGTGGCGATGAGGCCACCGATGTTGCCGATGCTCGACACCGTGAAGGTGCCGCCCTGCAGCTCATCGAGCGAGTTCTTGCCGATGCGCGCGCGCTCGGCGATTTCCTCGACCTCGCGGGCGACCTGGAAGAGGGACTTCTTGTCCACGTCGCGGACGACGGGGACGATCAGGCCCGCATCGGCGGAAACCGCCACGCCCAGGTTGTAGTACTTCTTGAGCACGAGCTCCTGGGTGGCCTCGTCGAGCGAGGCGTTGAGCATGGGGAATTCCTTGAGGGCGATCGCCACGGCCTTGAGCATGAAGGGCACGAACGTGAGCTTCACGCCGTTGGCGGCAGCGGCCGTCTTGTTGTCGGCGCGCAGCTTGACCAGCTCGGTCACGTCCGCCTCGTCCACGACCGTGAAGTGGGCCGCGGTATGCACCGACTGGGCCATCTTCTCGGAGATCTTCTTGCGCAGGCCGCGCAGGGGGATCCGCTCTTCGAGCGCGGGGGCGTGAGAGACGGTGACCGGAGCGGCCGGCTTGGCCGCCGCAGGCACGGGAAGCGCCTGCGGCTGGACAGCTTGGGATGAAGCAGCAACCTGGACGGTCGCAGCGGGAGCGGCCTGAGCAGCCGGGACGGCGGCCATCGCGCCGCCCTCGGCGACCCGACGGACGTCTTCCTTGGTGATCCGGCCCTTGGGACCGGTACCGGGGACCCGGTTCAGCTCGACGCCCAGTTCCCGAGCCGCCTTGCGGGTGGCAGGGGTGGCGAGGATCCGGCCGAACGCGTTCACCGCGTGCTCGACGGTCTCGGGGGCCTCGGGGAGCTTGTCGTAAAGGACGCAGCCCGTCTCGGCAAGCGGGAGCGCCGGCTGGGCCGCGGGGGCCTCGCTGCCGTGCTGACCGTGCATGACGGGAGCCGTGGCGCCCGCTTCCATCTCGATCACGACGACCACGTCGCCGACGTTGATGATCTGGCCGACCTCGCCGATGGTCTTGATGATCTTGCCCTTCCGGGGGGAGGGGATCTCGGCCGTGGCCTTGTCGGTCATGACCTCGAACATGGCCTGGTCTTCGGCCACCTCGTCACCGGGCTTTACGAGCCAGGCGACCAGTTCGCCCTCGACCACGCCCTCGCCGATGTCGGGAAGGCGGAACTCCAGGAGGTTTTGAGTTTGCGTAGACATCGAATCCTCCTAGAAGTTGATGACCTTCTGCATCGCCTCGACGACCCGCTCCGCGCTGGGCAGGTACTCGAGATCGAGCGTGTAGGGGAACGGGGTGTCCCAGCCGGTGACCCGGACCATGGGAGC
>JAKFCT010000079.1:0-32906 GCA_036676495.1 Candidatus Sericytochromatia bacterium | reverse complement strand
CAGCTCTACCTCGAGGCCGGCGCCATGGCCTTCGGCAACGTCTACTGCTTCGGCCCCACCTTCCGGGCCGAGAAGTCCAAGACCCGCCGCCACCTCATGGAGTTCTGGATGGTCGAGGCCGAGATGGCCTACTACGACCTCTGGCAGAGCATCCAGGTCCAGGAGGACTTCGTGAAGCACGTGGTGAAGCGCGTGCTCGAGAAGAACCGCGAGGAGCTGGCCTTCTTGGAGCGCGACGTCACGACGCTATCGAAGACCGTTGAAGAAGGTTTCCCGCGCATCACCTACGACGAGGCCGTGGAGCGCCTGCGCAAGGCGGGCTCGGACATCACCTGGGGCGAGGACTTCGGCGGCGACGACGAGGACATCCTCGCCAACCAGTTCGAGACCCCCTTCTTCGTCACCCACTACCCGACGGAGATCAAGGCCTTCTACATGCAACCCGATCCGAACCGCCCCGAGGTCGTCCTCTGTGCCGACATGCTGGCGCCCGAGGGCTACGGCGAGATCATCGGCGGCTCGCAGCGCATCCAGGACTACGACCTCTTCGTGGAGCGCATGAAGCAGCATGACCTCGCCCCCGAGGCCTATGACTGGTACCTGGATCTGCGGAAGTTCGGCTCCGTGCCGCACTCGGGCTTCGGGTTGGGCATCGAGCGGGCCATCCGCTGGATCTGCCGCCTGGATCACATCCGCGAGACCATTCCGTTCCCGCGCCTCTTGACCCGCATCTACCCCTAGTCGTTGCTTCAGGTCAGCGAGCGATGCTTGTCACGCCCTCTCTATCGGGGTCACAGCTAACGCTCGCTCTCCTGGTCTCCAGCCACGGGCGTCTCGCAACCGCCGCAGGCGCTAGCCCCAAAAACGAAGCGCCGCTCCCCGAGGGGAGCGGCGCTTCAGGTTTTGGCAGGTCGTTAGATCTGCTTGACCTTGTAGCCGAGCTTCGAGACGATCTCGACGAGCTTGGCGGGCTCGACGGCCTTCTTGTCGTAAGAGACGGAGGCCTTGCCGGCTTCGAGGTCGACGCTGACCGCATCCACGCCCTTCATGCCCTTGAGGGTCGACGTGACCTTGTTGACGCAGTTGACGCAGACCATGCCGTCGACGGAGAGGGTGGCGAGGGTGTAGCCGGGCTTGACGGTCACGGCCTTGGCCGGGGCGTGGTCGCCATGGGCCTTGGTGCCCTTCTCGGTGATGGCGCACTGCTCGGCGCTGCAGCCGTCGTCGCCGCAGGCGAGGGCCGCACCGGCCGAGAGGGAAAGCATGAGGGCACTGAGCGCTACAACGAACTTCTTCATGGGGATCGATTCCTCCGCGTGCCGGCTCGCCGGCTAACCAAGCGAGGCCATGATACCAGAATTCTTACTTGTTGGGAGACTGCATCTGGGCGATCTCGTTCGACAGGGCCATGGCCGTCTGCTGGGCCTGAACCTTGACGAGACCGGTCTTGCTGACGTCGTTGAAGATCACGACGAGGATGTCGTTGGTGCCGAGGGCGTACATGAAGATGCTGCTCTGCTCGCCCTGCTGGAACATCGCCTGGAACTCGGTCTCGCCGATGAGGCGCGCGACCGCGCGGGTGGAGGCGAAGGCGCCGCTGACCAGGGAGGCGATCGCCTGAGTGTCCAGGCCCTGCACATCCCCATCGGTCGCGATCATCTGCCCGGACTTCTCGACGAGCATCGCCGCCTGAGCATCCACGTCCTTGACCAGGTGCGAGAGCAGCTGGTGAATCTTCGAGATGCCATCCTCGGTCACGACAAAATTGGTCAAGATGCGGTTCAGTTGCAAGACTCACCTCACGGGCGCCATGGCGCCGTTCCTAATCAAAAAGGGCCGACTCAACTCCGCGCGGCGCCAGCAGGCGCGGGCCGCGCAAGACCCGATCATGCATTAAATACCCCCCGGCCAGGGGGGTCAAACCGGAGCCACCCAGCCGCAGCGCTCCTTCAGGAACTTCCGGTCCTCCTTGGTGAGGGGGGCCTTCTCCAGAAGGTCCGGGCGGCGCTCGAAGGTCCGCATGAGCGCCTGTTCGCGCCGCCAGCGGGCGATCGCCCCGTGGTTCCCCGACCGCAAGATCTCCGGCACCTCCCAGCCCCGGTAGCTCGCCGGCTGAGTGTAATGCGGATAATCTAGCAAGCCTGTGTAAAACGAATCCTCGTGCGTGGACTCGATCTTGCCGATGGCTCCCGGCAATAGCCGGACGACCGAATCGATCATCACCATGGCGGGAAGCTCGCCTCCGGTGAGCACGTAGTCTCCGATCGAGATCTCGTCGGTGACCAGGTTTTCGCGCACCCGCTCGTCGAAGCCCTCGTAATGCCCGCAGAGGAAGACCAGCTGCGGAGCTAAGGCGAGCTCGTTGGCGAGCTTCTGGTTGAAGGTCACGCCCTGGGGATCCGTGAGGATCACCCGCGCTCCGGGCGCGAGCTCCATGGCCGATAGGCAGTCGAAGACCACCTCGGCCTTGATCACCATCCCGGCCCCGCCGCCGAACGGCCGATCATCGACCTTCCGATGCTTGTCCTTGGAATAATCCCTCAGGTCGGTAATTCGGAGGTCCAGGACGTCGGCTTCCTGAGCGCGCTTGATGATGCTCTCCGACATGGGGCCTTCGAACATGCCAGGGAAGAGCGTGACGACGTCTATCCGCAAGCTACTCCTCCAGGAGGCCGGGAGGCGGGGTCAAGAAGACCTGTCCCGCCGCGACGTCGATCTTGGGAACGAACGGGTCGACCCAGGGAATCAGGACCTCCGTGCCGTCCGGGCGCGTGATCTCGAGCAGGTCGTTGCCGGCCGAAAGGATGGCCGTCACCGTCCCGATCTCCGCGCCGGTTTCCTGGAGGACGGCCGAAAGGCCGATCATGTCCGCGAAGTAGACCTCTCCCGGCTTCAGGGGAACCCCCTGGGAGCGCGGGATCATGATCAGGCCGTCGCGAAGGGCCAGCACGGCCTCCGGGGTGCCGTACTCGCGGAACTTGACGAGCACGGTTTCCGGACCGATGACGCGTGCCGCCTCCACGTGAAGGGGCACGCGCTGACCGCTGACGAGCTCGACGGTGACGTCGGCGAGCTTCTTGAAGCGGGCGGGATCGTCGGTCATGACGGCGACCTTGATCTCGCCGCGCACGCCGTGGGGCTTGAGCAGTCGGCCGACGGCGAGGAGGCGCTCCTCGTCGGACATCTAGGCCTCCGGCTGGCGGATCTCGATGACGATCCCGTCCTTGACGATGATCTCCGGAGCCGAAAGCTTGGCGTAGAGGTTGTCGCCCAGCTTGACGTCAACGAAGTTGTCGACGTTGCCCTGCACGAACTCGCTGCCGGGCTCGAGCTGACCGATCATGTTGAGCTTCTGCATCATGTCGTTCTTGGCGGAGTAGAGGTTCTGGCGCTCCTGCTCGATCTGCTCCTTGAGCTGGTTGAGCTGGGCCGTGAGCTCGGGGCCGGCCGGCGAGATGCCCTTCTTTTCGAGGTCCGCGATGGCGCGCTTGCCCTGGAACTCGAGCTGCTGCATCTGCATATCGATCTGCTGGAGGGCGCCCTGCAGCTCGGCAGAGGCCTGATGCTTGAAGGTGTCGGTGACGATCGCCTTGATGATGGCTTGACGACGAAGGTTGAGCGAGTCGGTCATGGCTGGTTCTCCTATCACGAATTTTTCCCATTCTATCACAAGCACTTAATCTTGCGGCCCCGCCCCCACCGTCCATTTCGCCAGGAAAATCCTCGCCTCTCGGCCCGAGCGCCCGCTCCTCGGATCGAGGGCCCCGAGCGGCTCGCTGGATCATGTTATGATGTTATAACGATGTAACTTATTTATTTAGGAGAATGCCATGCTACGGAAGGGCCTCTTCGTCATGCTCCTGGCGCTCTCCCTGGCGGGCGTCGCCCAGGCGCAGGTTCAAGTCCAGGAATCCACCGTGCGCGTCCACATCAGCGGCCGCGTCCAGCGGCCCGGCGTCTACACCTTGCCGCGCGGGTCCCGGGGAGTCGACGCCATCCAGGCGGCGGGCGGCATTGCCAAGGGAGCCGTGCTCTCGGACCTCAACCTCGCCAGCGTCCTCGAAGACGGCGAGCGACTGGTGGTCCCCAGCAAAGAAACCCAAGCACGCTCGTCAGGAGCCACGGTCTCGACCGCCTCCCCCCGCCCTGGACGGTCGTCGCGCCCCTCCGCGCGCCCCACCAAGCGCGTCCTTTCCCTCAACCAGGCGAGCCTCGAGGACCTCGACTCCCTGCCGGGGATCGGCCGTTCCCTCGCCGAGGAGATCCTGCGCTACCGCCGTGAGAAGGGGCGCTTCCGCAGCCTCGACGAACTCAAGGAGGTTCCCGGGATCGGCGCGCGCCGCTTCGAGCGCCTGGCCCCCTTGCTCACGCTCTAGATGACCGGCCTCCTGGCCGCCCTCCTCGCCGGCCACATGCTCGGCGTGGGGCTGAGCACGAGGCTCGGCCCCGCAGAGCCCGGCGCAGCGGCCCTCGGGATCCTCTGCCTCGCGCTCCTGGCACTGGGCCGACGGCGGATTCGACCGTGGCTGCTCAGGGGGGCGTGCGCCCTCGGCTTCCTCCCCCTCGCGATGATCTGGACCGCCTGGCGCATGCCCCTCCCGGGGCCCAACGACCCCGTACACGAGGCCCCCCTGCGGCATGCCGAGATCGTGGGCACGGTGGCGAGCGACCCGCGACGCACGGAGCGCGGCCTCCGCTTCGAAGTCGAGGTCGAGAGCCTCCAGCGCCCCGTCCCCTCCCGGATTTCCGGGAGGATCCTGGTCCGGGCGGAGTCCCGCGAGGCGGGGAGCCCCGAAACGGAGAGGCGCGAGACGGCGAACCGTGTCGCAAGCGGCGGATCGTTACGCTACGGGCAACGCGTGCGCCTCCGCGGCTCCCTGAAAGCTCCGCCCAGCGCCCAGAACCCGGGGGAGTTCGACTACCGGGAGTACCTGGCGCGCAGCGGCATCTTCGCCGTCATGAACGCCCGCGCGATCGTGCCGCTCGCCGAGGATCCGCCTCCCAGCCTCGTGGGAGGGGCGATCGCCTTCAAGAACGAGGCACTGGCCCTCTTGTCGCGCCACCTCCCCCAGGCGCAGGCCGCCTTGCTCGGCAGCCTACTCTTCGGGGACGGCGCCTCTCCCATCGACCCCGAGACCGCCGGGGCCTTCCGGGCGCTCGGGCTGGCACACGTGCTCGCCGTGAGCGGTGCCCAGATCCTCTTCCTCTGGGGGATGCTCAAGGGGCTGATCACGGCGTTCGGCATTCCCCGCTGGCTAGGCGTCGCGCTCGGCTGCGCGGGCCTCTGGGGCTATGCGCTCATGACCGGGCTGCCTCCCTCCGTCGTCCGCGCCACCTGGATGGGCTGCGCGCTGATCGTCGGGTGGGCGGTCGCGCGCCCCTGGCTGCGCTACCTGACCCTCGAAGCCGTCGTGCTGGGAATGCTCCTCGCCCGGCCCTCGTTGCTCTTCGACGTGGGGTTTCAGTTCAGCGCGATCGCCACCTTCTCGCTGCTGCATACCACGCCCATCCTCCTTCCCCTCTTCAAGAGGCTGCCCGAGACACTCGCTCAAGCCGTTGCCATGGCTTTGGCAGCAGGGCTCTGGGTCTTGCCGCTGCAGATCTTCCACTTCGGGCAGTTCTCGCCCTATAGCCTGCCACTGAACGCCGTCACGTGCTTCCTGGTGGAGGCCATGACGATCATCGGGTTCGTTGCCGTTCTGGGAGGGGCGCTTTCCGACTTGCTGGGACATCACCTCCTCAGCGGAGCCTACGTGCTCCTGCGAGCCTTCGTGGGAATCGTCGAGCTGACGTTGCCACTGCCCGGCTCCTCCTGGTACCTCAGGCTTCCGCCCGCGGCTTGGCTCGCCCTGGCCTACGTCTCCCTGGCCGGGGGGATGGGGCTCATCGGCCGGAAGTACCTGAGACTGGGCGGCCTCGCGCTGATGCTGCCCGTTCTGGCTTACGCGGCCTGGGATCGGCTGGACCGTCCCCGCGACCTATCGATCGTCATGCTCAGCATCGGCCATCCGACACAGTCTGTAGGGGTACGAACTACCTTCCGGCAAACAGGCGCCAGAGTCTTGGGAGAAAGCAGAAAAGCCCCCGGCCGAAGCCGGGGGAATGGTCAGAATCTCATGCCGAGGCCCACGTACCAGCCAGGCCCATCCCATCCGAGATAGCCGCCGCCGGTGGCGAAGGCCTTCGACCCGACCGAGACTCCAGCGCCGAGCTGCTGGGTATTCCCCTCGACCTCGAGGCCGAGCTCGAGCGGAGTGCCGATCACCCAGGGGGGGATCTCGACATCGGCGAGCTGGTAGGAAATGGCGATCGCCCCGGGCACCGTCCCGACGAACGCCCCGAGGCGGGCATGCTCCCCTCCTGCGATTTCCGGGCGCTCCTGCGCCGGCGATAGGACGCCTGCACCTGCCGACGCCTCCGAGCTGGCGACCGCCGTCGCGGTCTGCGTGACCTCGATGACGATCTCCTCGTAGTTCTGCGCATGGGGCCCGCCGCTTCCCGACTGGACCTCAGTCCCGTTGTGCAGGTTTTCCGACTTGATTTGAGGCGCATGGGGCCCAGCGACCGGCCGCCGGATCGTCGCCCTGATCGTCCCCGTCGCCGTGGCGGCCGTCGAGTTGCTGGCGGCCGCGGTCGACGCGGGCATGGGGGAGGCGATCGCCGCCGGCGGCGTGACCGGATCCGGCGCGGGGCAACTGGTGAGGCCCAGGAAGGCCAAGAGGACGGCCCCCGCCGCAGCGAGGGCCAGGTAAAGGCGTTTCGTCATGCCAGCACCTCATCAAGCGGGCCGTACATCTGCGCGAGATTGTACTGGCGCCCGTGGACCATGCCGGCACCGTGGACGATCGTCGCCTTGCGAGAGTGAACGTCGGCGCGCCAGCGCGGATTGCACGTATCAGCGACGGCCAGGGCGATCGCCAGGCGCCGCTTATCCGGTGCAAGGCTCATGCCCCCGCGACTCTCGAAGGCCTGGCGAGTGTCCGCTGCACTCAGCTTGCCCACCTTGCCTCGCCCGTTCTGAACGGCGATGTCGTGGAAGAGGGCGAGGTCGCGCAGGGTTTTGAGCCCGTAGAAGGCGCAATCGGCCTGGGCGTCATCCATGTAGGACTGCATCGCGCGGATCTGGGCCTGCTGCATCCCTGGGTGCCCGAGAAGCGCAGCCAAGCCCGTGCGCCAAGGTTCGACGAGCTGGCGCTTGCCGGGACCGTGACACCGCGCATCCGCCCAAGCGATCGCCTGAGTCTTGGGCATGCGGCACGCATCGAGGAGCAAGGGGGCGAGGTCGTAGGCCTTCCCTTGGTGGGTGACGGTGAGCAGCTCGCGGAAGGTCTTGGGCCCCTCCTTCTCCATGGCCAGGATCAAGGGCTGCAAGGTGCCCTGGCCAAAGTTCCACTGGAGCGCGCCGAGGCTCCACCCCTGGCCGTCGAAGTTGCCGGCCAGGTTCACGAAGCCAGCGCCCTCAAAGGCCATGGTGATGGCGCGGGCGACGGCCTCCTGTTCGCTACGGGTGCGGGGCATGGGTCTCCTCCTTCGTGTTTTGCACATCGGGGGCGAGCTCGTCGGCCTTCACGCGCAAGATGCGAAGTGCGCCGTTCAGGGCCGGGAGTTGGACATCGTGACGCTGGGCGATCGCGTCGAGGTTCTCCAGGTTGCTGATCGCTTCGGTCGTGAGCACGTAAATGGCGATCGCCTGGCCCATCAGGTCAGGTATGGGGCCACCGTGAGTCATCAGCCAAGCGCAACCCAGAAGCCCCGCGTAGACGAGACTTTTCACGGCGCCTCGTACCAAGGCGTTGGAGCGTAGGCGGCCCTCAATGGTGTAGCCCTTGACCATGCCGGTCCCCCAGTCGGCCAAGAGCATGAGGATGGCGGCCTGGTAGGCGCCGGGCGTCGTCAGCCATCCGAGGACGGCAATCCCTCCAGAGGTGGCGAGCTTGAATGGCATGGCCTCGAGGAGACGGGCCACGGCATGGGGAGCTGCGGAAATGATGTCTTCGGTCGTGGCCATGGGCCCGTCCTTTCAAAGGGAAGCCCCCGGCGTGCAGCCGGGGGCGGGTACAATCTGATGGTGCTGCTGCGACACGGTAAATCCGTCGGCCGTAGCTCTTCGGGGCGCCTGAGGGGACATGACGGTCCCTCCGGCAGCACAGCCGCCTCCTGCTGCAAGGCTCGGGGCGGCTTTCTGCTAGACGGGCAGCGCCCCGTACAGGAGATCCTTGAGCAGGGCGTAGACCGTGGTCTGGTAGGTCTGGTTCGGGCCCTGGATGGTGACGACGGTATTGCAGAGCGCCGCGAAGGCCTCGCCCTCGATCGTGTCCGTGAGATGCCGGTGGGGCTGGTACGGCTCGCCATCGGGCTGGATGCCCTCGGAGTGGTCGATGACGATCCGCTCGCCGTCCACGTCGATGTGGGCGCCGTGGATCTGGGAGTGGGTGACGATGGGGGTGATGGGTTGGGGCATGGTGTCCTCCAAAAGGCGAGCCCCCGCGGGTGAGGCGGGGGCGGTGGGTGTCTGGGTTAGGCCGCTCGCTCGACCTGGCGGTAGCCGGCGCGGCGGGGCGGGAACTCGACGATCACTCCGCCGCCGTTGGGCTGCATGGACAGGACGGCATTGACGGCCCCATCCGAGATCAGGCGGCTCGGGTCAATGGGTGCCCAGGCGGTTGCCCCGTAGAGGGCAGCCACGTCCTGCTGGGCGATGAGGACGCCGTCCACGAATATTCGTTGCCACATCTCACGGACGCCCGTGGCCTCGTTGATCTCGTTCGTCCACTCGAGGACAACATCCCTGACCGCGGAGCTGAACAGAGGTGCTGCAGGGCTAACCTTGAGAAGACCTCTGCCTACGGCCCCGGATATCGTCGTCGCGTGATTCGATAGCCGGTCGAAGTAGACCGTGTTATCGCCGCTGCCAGTCCCGTTAGACCGATAGAGGCGCAGTAGCGCCCCATTGACACTTCTGCCCTCTCCCCCAAATAGTTGGACGTATTCCAAATTCGGATTCGACTCCGACGGGGTTTTGAGGCGGAACCGCGTCCGCCCATTCTGCGATAGCGCCGGGTCCAGCGCCGGGGATGCCGGAGCTGGGATCGGGGTATCGGTGGTCGGGACGTAGATGCCGGGGTGAGAGCCGATAACTGGCTGAGCCCCCCAGATTTCATAGGTCTGGGCCGTCGTGGTCGACGTGATCTCCGCTATGGCATCGGTTTCCGTCGCGCCGAACGTATAAGTTACCGTGAACCGTTGCGGCGTGGTCGTGAGATTGCAAACCTCCTGTTTCTTCAGGGTCGCGCCATCCCGCAGGGTGACCCGCAGGGTGTTGGCCGTCCCGCTGGGGATGCGAGCCCAGAATGCCCAGGTGACCGTCTTTCCTGCAAGATTACCCAGGGACTGCTTGAGCGAGCTGAGGGTAAGCTGGGTCGCATTGCTCACGCCATTCGGCCACATGACGTTGCTTGAGGCGATCGTGACTAGGCTCTTGACCCACGCCGGGTTGCTGAAATCCTCGCTCCACTTGAGCAGGTTGTGGGGCAGGACGATGCCGCAGAGGTCGGGCTGACGGGTGACTGTCGCCCCATCGGTCAGGATCAGGCTCGTCCGGATGGAGCCAGGCTCGATTTGGAGGCAGTCGATCGTAATATCACCTGCGTATGGAGCCGCAGTTTTTACGCCATACCATGTGCCTGACGCCCCAGCAACGAACGAAAAAACGACTTCCTGAGGCACGTTCGCTTTAAGCGTTATGTCTTTATGCGTTGTGTTCAGCGAAATGTTCTGAAACCAGAGCTGCATATCGATCGTAGTTTTTACTAAAAAGCTTACGGTGTAGGTCGCACCTGGAGTTAGCGCTGCCGATAGAAGCGTATAAATCGTGTCGTACTGCGAAGTTACTGTGGTTTTTATTGCGCTAGCCTTTCCGGCTGTAAGCGCCCCCGTGGTCGCAACACCCCTAGTCGCAGACCATCCCATCGTGTTGTTGAAGACGTTGTTGATGCAGAGATTCGTCCCCGCCCCCTCCAGCACCAGCCCCGCCCCGTTGAGGGGGTGGGAGAGGTCTACGCCGGTTGCGTTGGTGGGCTGGTAGGGGAGCGCCGCTGTGCCCTCGTTGAGCATCGGACCATAGGCTCGGATGCCGCTCACACCATCACCGACGTAGGAGTTGCTGCCGTTCGCTGCTGCGATGTTGGCTTGGTGCCGCACGTACCCGCTGACGTGCGTAAAGGTCACCGTGCAGCGATACCAACCGCCTCCCAGGCTCGTGATGGTCGGTAGTGTACCGCCCGGAGCGCTGTAGGTGCCGAGCGTTCCTATTTCTAGGTTGAAGTACGCATTGGCGGAGTTTCCGCTGCCTGACTCGTCGAAAATGGAGAGGTAGGCCCATTTGCGCGCGCCGGCCTGAAGGCAGTAGCTCAGCGTGTAGATTTTTCCTGCTGCTGAAGGCGTGATCGTCCTACGGAGAAACCGACTCCCGGCCCCTGACGCCTCGGTGAGCGTGAAAGCCCCTGTCCCGCCGAAAGGATCGGGCATGCCTGCCGTCACGGTAAGGCTTAGCTTCTCCCAGTAGGACGCCAAAAGATCAGTAGAGTAGTCGAAAAGGTTCCGCCGCACCGGAGCCACCGGCACCCCGAACCGCGCCACCCCATCCCCCGCCGTCTTGATCTGGCCGTCCGTGCCCACGTAGGTGGCGGAGCCGGTGCGGTGGAAGTCGAGGGTTCGGACGGGCTCCCCGCGCTCGCTGTCAGAGGTATCGAATCCGCCCTGGACGTCAAAGGTGAGCGACTCCGAGAGGAGCCCCGCGTCGGGCCGGCTCAAGGACCGGTCGGAGAGGCGGACGTCGTAGCCCGTGCGGTATTCCTTGGTTCCGTCCGGCTGCGTCATGACCTTGCGAACGTGGGGATGCCGGAAGCGCTTCCCTTTGAGGTCGGAGCCCATCGGGTACCAGATGACGCCCTTCTGCCAGCGCTCGACCTCCTGGGCGAAGGCCAGGCTCTCGGCGTCCTTGCGGATGGTGATCGTCCCCTTGGAGCGGAGACGGGCCGCCGAGACGGCCGCGCTCCGGTGGTAGCCGCGGGGGGCGTAGGTCGGGCTCTCGGAGAAGGTGTCGTCCCGCAGGAAGGGGATCGTCATGATGACGCCCCCCGTGATCGGGTCGAGCAGCTCGAGCGAGGTCTCGCTCGACGAGTAGACTTCGGGCATGAGGGCCTCCATGAGAAAAACCCCGCCGAAGCGGGGCCGGTGAACGGGTTAGAACTGGCGGCCTACGGACTGTCGCGGGACACGAATTACTGAGGAATCGGCGAATGGATCAAGCGGTGCGCCGCTTGTGGCCCAAATTGCCGCCCCATCGAACGTGATTGAGCCAAGCGCGCTATCTCCAATGTCATAGCGAGCAACGATGCCGCCAGACGTCGAGAACTGGACGAGTCCCGAGCTTGCAGACACCCAGACGTAGGTGCCATCAAACCGAGCATATCCACCACCGCTGAGGTCGACGGGCAGTTGAGACGCTGAAACACCGGAAACGGCATCTCGAATCCGCACAACCTTGCCAGTAAACGCCACCGCCCACAACTGGGATCCGTCGTGAGTCAGCCCGATAATCCCGTCTCCCGGCACGATTCCGACGTCGGCGCCAAGGATGGCATAGCCGTTGTCTAGCGTGTTTGCCGCCACCTTGTAGCGACAGATCCTGCGTTCATTTTGAAGCGGGATATAGACGTGATCGCGATCCCAGGCCATTTGGGTAGGACTAGCGGCTGAGCCGAAAAGCTGAATGCTCTTGCTCGGCACGTTCTGCTGAGTGATGGTGATGTCGTCCCAAACGAGAAGGTGGGGGATAGAGCCAGAGGTCGTCGCGGTGACGTACAGCTTTCCATGGGCGACGGCGATGTTGGAGGGGTTGTATCCAGCCGCGCTCAAGTCTGCCTTGACCGAGAAGGCCCCCGTCTCGAAGTTCTTGACGTCTATGACGTAAATCTTGCCGAGAGCGCTCACGACATATAGCAGGGTCGCCCCGGATGACGATTTTCCGACCGCCATGAACCCGAGGTAGCTATTGAGCGTCAGGCTTTGAGTCGCGAGCAATTGGCCAGTCAAGCTGTCGAGCTTGTAGACCTTCGAAGGGGCCCAATCGGTGACGTAGATGTCGGAGCCATCGAATGCAATCCCATGGGTGGATTGCGAGCCTGCGATCTTGATGTTCTTGACCTTGTTCACGATCTCAGCGAATGCTGGGATGTTGTTCAGGCCGACGAGCGCCTGCGTGCCGTCGATCACCTGGGGGGGGAGCGAGGCCTGCTCCGCGCCGTTCATGTTCTGGTTGGAGGTCTCGACGATCGCCACCGCCGGCGGCAAGGCGCTCGCCGTGAAGTCGGGCGAGGGCGAGCACGCCTCGATGGTGGCGGTGAAGGCCGCGAGGGCCACCACCCACTTGATTCGCTTCACGATGAAATCCTCCGCGACCGGCAGTGATTTAGTCAGCGTCTCCGAAACTGTGATCCGATCGTTGATTTCCAGCCATGGCACGCCGTGCATCCCCTTCAAGGTGACAAAGAGCTTTGGCTCGCGGCCGTCCTCGACCTTCCAAGCGGCCTGATTCTTGCAGCCCGTCGCATGCGGAATCAGGTCGTTGTTGTAGGTCCAGTCCCGCTGGTCGTAGAGGTCGATGCTGGCCTGGTTCTTGGTGACGCCCCTGCAGCGTTGGACGGGGCGCATCAGCCGTGCCTTGAGGGTCAAAGTCTTGATGACCTCAGCCTCGGTGCCTACGTTCTCGAAAGCGACCTTCATCCGCCTCTGCTCGAAGACCGGGTAGCCGGCTTTGAAGCGGATGCCCGATCCCCGTTTCGTCCGATCGGCCCCGGAGGCCGATTCCAGAATCACGTTGGCGGCCGTGGGGTAGCTACCTGTCCTGGCAATCTGGAGTTCGCTCGGAAGCTCGCACCAGAGATCGGCATCACCCGACGCCGGGTAGGACTCGCCCGGGTTGAAGTGGTACTTCGCGAAGAGGTCCCCCTTGAAGGGGATCTCCTCCTCGAGGACCTGGCCGCCCGCGTCGAGCCGGAAGGTGTAGGGCGTCGAGGTCACCTCGGCCTTGTTGATGAGCGGCGAGTACCGCCCTCCTTCGAAGCCCTGATCCGTGAGGACGTCGTCCAGGTTGTCGATGGTGAAGGTCTCGACGCTGGGCACGGTGCTGTCGTTGCGGTACATCCTGGCCCGGAAGACGAGCTGCCCCTGGCTCTCGAAGTACACGCGGCCGTCGACCACCTTGGCGAGCTGGTCCAGGACGGCGAGCGCCTTCCCCTTGAGAGGCGCGACGGGGATGAGGAGGTCGACCAGGTCGAGCTGCATCACGAGCTGGCCGGCCAGGGTGTACGTGGCCACCGCCGCGCCCGCGCTCTTCGTGACCGTGATGGCGGTCCCATCGTGTGAGGCGAAGGCCCAGGCATGGCCGGCGAGGTCCGGCTTCGTCGTGACGGCGTCCCAGCGGAGACCTGACAGCCATGCCGCGCGCTCGAGTACCGGAGTCAGGTAGTAGCCGGCGGCCAGGGCGGCCGGGTTGAAGACGGTCTCCTCGCGGATGTCCTTCCGAAGGAGGAGGCGGGCGGCGTCCTGGGCCTGGATCTGGCACGTACGCGTCTTCGCCTGGGTAGGCCAGGGGCCCGTGTAGCCGGTGAAAAGGCGGACGGACTCCGAGCCCCAGACCTTCGAGACGCGGATCGGTTTGTTCGGAGTCAGGTTGCCGTAGTAGGGGCCGGCCGAGTTCTTGGCGCTGAAGCGGCTGTCGTCGTTGATGAGCGTCAGGTTGAGGGTGTTGGTGGACGCCGTGCCCTTGTCGGAGCCCTCTTCCTTCTCTCCGCTGGCCTGCTCGACCCACTGCGAGATATCCACCCAGCCGAGAGCTCCCGAGAAGTAGACCTCGACCTTGAGCTGTGAGCGGTCGATTGGCCCACGGATCACATCCTTGTAGGCCTGAGAAACGGCGATCGCCATGGCGCTATTCCTCCTCGAAGTTCAGGGAGCCCCGGTAGAAGCGCCCATCGCCATCCAACTGCTCGAAGGCAAAGGCTTGGTCGGTGATGAAGAAGTTACCCGCGACGAGCGGATCGGCGCAGGAGATGGGGAGCGGTGCGTCCTTGGAGCGAGCCCAGATGATGCGGATGAGCTGCATCTCGTCTTCCCCCACGCAGCTCCAGGGGAGAGTGAAGCGCTGCTTCTCCGCGACGATCCGCTGGAAGCCCTTGCCGCTGAGCGAGCGCCGCGGGGCGCCTCCGCCGATGCGTAGCGGCTGCGGGTTGAATGGCTCGGGGTAGAACTCGAAGCCCGCGATGATGATGGGGGTGGGCATGTGGGCCTCTTTCTTTGACCAAAAAACCCTCCCTTGCTACCATGCCGAGCAAAGGAGGGCCTTTCGATGCGTTCAATTTTGTCTGCTGTCGTTCTCAGTGTTTCGCTCGCGTCTGGCTGCGCTGCGACCTACAACCAAGGCCAGAGAACTGAATCTTTCCGTGACTATCACGACGTGACCATGAAGCAACTCTCCGTCGGCGCTGTTAGGGCAATAACGAAGCTGAACTTTGGGGTGACGTCGACCTCTACTCCAGTTGATGGAATGACGGTGATTTCGGCCGAAGGCGCAAACAACGCCGTCTTTCGGTTTTCTGGTCCTTCCAAATTGACCGTTACCTTGATCGAGCCCGAACCTGGCCGTGTCACTGTTGAAGCCACAGCATTCCAGGGAGGCGAGATGGTCCGAAACGGCGTCACTCGCCGAATTCTAGAGGACTTCTATAGCCGCCTAGATGAAACACTAGAAGGCGAAACCCGCTAAACCGATTGCCCCTCGATCTCACGTAACTCTGCCCAGATCATCATCGCGAACTCTCTCGCATCAGCCCGACTCCCCATGAAGGCCTGGGACTGGACGATGAACTGGTTGTTGTTGGTGATGTTCCTGGTCTGCGGGGCATCGAACTGGAGTGCGGTATCTGGGTTGTTGAGATTTCCGACCGACGACGTCGCCGGATTTAGGTCGGCAAGCCGAGAAAACATCGGCATGAGGCTCGATTCGATGAACGTACGGAGGGCCTCCGAATTGTCGAAGTTCAAGCCGATCAAGTCACTCAACACCCCCATCTGATCGCGTCCAGACCCAAAGTCCATGAAGCCGTTGGCAGCCCAGTCTTGGTATTGCCAAACGACATTCCGCTGCAACTCGCGATCGCCTACCAACCTGGCAGCCTCTTCGCCTGTGAATCCTGCGGAACCGAGTCCTGACTGGTATGCATGAAAGATGGCGTTTTCATAGCCAGCAGTACCGGCCTCAACGCCTCCGAGCTTCAGCAACAGCTCAGTAGAGCTAACGGCGTTGCCTATCCTCTCTCCGCGATCGGACACGACTTGAAGGGCCATAGCCGTAGCATAAGCCGCATCGGTGGCCATCTTCTCAGCAGCGATGCGAGCGTTCAGGCTGTCAATTAGGCCATCATTTGCTACTTTCTCGGATTCCCATCCGCCTACATGAGCGCCGGACACGGCCCTAATGAAGGGGTTGTCTAGATTGCCGCTCAGCTCGGCGTTGCGCTTTTGAAGCCACTCAAGATTTCGCTGAGCTTCAGACTTAGGCGCACCGAGGCTTTCCACAATGCTCTTGCGGGTCGCTTGTAGCTTCAGACCTTTTTCAATTTCGGCGCTGAACATCGCTGCTAAGCCAATTCCGATGGTACCTGCCACAGCAAAGCTACCGCTGGATAGCCCCTTGGAAATTGCGCCAGAAACCTTGCTGCCAATGTCGTCAATCGCAAGGCCAAGCTCCGGAGCATCCTTGAACACGTCGCCGAACTTTTCTCCGATCTCGCCGAGTGCTGCCTGGATTTCCTTGTTGTCGTACAGGCCATCAGCCAGGGCCTTTCCGAACTTGTCCTTACTCAGACTGTAAACCGAGGTGCCAAGGCCTTGAATCCCGCCATCGAGGAAGGCTGAGATGCCAGCTTCGAGACCAGTACGCAAGGATTTCTCGGCATCTTCCTGAATCTTCAGGAGCGCCTTGGAGGCTTTCTCGAGTTCTTCCTTGCGCTCCTTTTCGTTTTGCTTGTCCCAGCCCTCCATAAGCTTGAGATACTCTTTTGCATCCTTGCTTTCGCCTGGGTTTCCAAGGCCAAGCATGCCAGAGGGAGTCTCGAACGCGGATCCGATCCGGGCGTCCAGGCTCGTGATTGGGAGGTTGCCACTGAGGTCCCCCTGCATGAGTTGGCCGAGACGCAGGTCGAGGGCGCCGGGCGATTGTTCAAGGACGCGGTCGAGCCAGGGATCGGACTTCAGGCCAGCGATCTTTTCACGGATGGCGAAGTAGTCCGATGAGTTCTTGACCACCTTTCCGAGTTCGACGTTGAGCTTAGCGAGGTACTGCTCATCTGACAGGTCCCCCGCCTTGTGTTGGGCCGCGAAGAGCTGGTGGCCCTCCAGAGGCTTGCTGGTGGCGCTCGTGTTCGTGGTGCGAGGATTCACACCGCCAGCCGGCAGAGGGGGGCCAAACGGCTCGAAGTTCTGGTACTGCTTGGTTCCGTTGACGATCTGCTTTGCATCCGCCAGGATGACTGCCAGGCGCCCAAGGTCCTCTTGAACGCCCCGAGGATCGCCCCATGAATTCACCCGGAAATCACGAGCGATGTTCTGGAGATTCTCGCCGCGCCCAACGAGGTTGGCGTAATGCTGCGCCCGGTTTGGGTTGATGCCGGACGAGAGGACGAGGGACTTCGCAACATCACGCTCTCCGGCGCCTCTGCCCAGTGATGCGGCGGTGTCCCGCACCCAGCGCAGGGGAGCCATCATCTCGTCCAGGGTTTCGCTGATCGCCTTGCCGAGCGCAAGGGAAGCCACGGCGACGCCGTTCACGATGTCGCCAAGAACTCGGATGTTCGCCTGCATCTCGTCGCCGAACGCACCATCCAGTGCGGTATTCAACTCCGTGACCGCGCCGGTCAGGGTATCGAATGTCGGGGCCATCACCGAGTTAAGGATCGTCTGGAAGTTGTCCGCCAGGTTGCTCATCTGGCCGTTGAAGATCCCGGATTGGCGCTCCATCATGCCGCCGAACTTCGTGCGGATGATGTTCTGGACGGCGGTGAGCGCCTGGTCGACGGATCCTTGGTAGGAGCCCGACTTGTCGAAGACGAGCCCCTCGCCCTCAAGCAGTTCGCGCGAGATGCCGAAGTCCCGCAGGCGCTCAAAGGCCTCGCCGAAGTCGCCGGAGTTGATGCGCCCGAAGACGCGAGCCACCTCCGAGATCTCCGCGCCGAAGGCGGCGGCCAGGTCGCCGGCATCCCGCAGGTAGACCGACGAGTTCAGGCCAAAGGTCTCCAGGGCGAGGGCTGCGTCTTTGACCGGAGCGAACTCGAACGGCGTCTTGGCTGCGAAGCCGTACAGCTCCTCGATCTTGGCCTTCGCCCGATCGGCATCCTTGAAGAGGACCTCGAAGGTCAACCCGGCCTGCTGAAGGTCAGCGTTGCCAGAGAGCCCCTTTCCGGCCATTCCGATGATACTCTGCAGCGAGACGTAGGCAGCCACAAGGCCCGTGATGTTCCGGGTGAGCGCGATGGCAGCTTCGCTTTGCGAGCCCATGCCATTGGAAACTTGCTGGTGCGCATGCTCCTGCTTCCGGATCTCCTGGAGCAGGATCTCGGAGGTGCGCTTGGCATTGGTCTCCACGATCCGGGCGATCTGGCGCTCCTTTTCCTCTCGAGCGATGGGGAGCTTCTCGATTGCCTGGATCGCTTCGTTTACTTCTCGCTGAATCGAGGCGATGCGGCGCTGCGTGCCGATCTGCACGGTCGCCGCCATCTTGCGCTCGCTCTGCTCGGTGGCCGAGACCATCTCGCGCGAGGCCTTCTCCTGGGCGTCGGCTACCGAAGCAATCTCCTGCCGGCCCTCTGCAGCCATGCGCTTGAGTCCGCTGATATCGCCCTCAAAGCGTGCCCTCAAGATCCGTTCGGTCATGCGTCACCTCTATCACCTGGGCATACTCGCTTCGTGGCGGTAAGTCTGCCACTTGGCGATCTGCTGGTCTGCCAAATAGTGAGCGACGAGGTCGATTTGCGCCTCGTCGCTCAGGAAGTCGAATTGCGCCCGAGTCAGGCCATGCTCCTTGCACACCGAGCCCAGGACGAACTCCATCGAGGTCAGCATCTCGGGGATGCTGACCTTCGGGGCCTTGGGGTTGTCGGGTAGCTTGGGAGGGTTGGCAGCCAGCTCGGGGCCGATCAGTTTTTTACGCGATCCTTGGCCGCCTGCAGGTCGAAGGAGCAGTGCTCAGCCAGGGCGATGGCAAGCTGCCGGATCTCAGTGTCGGAAAAGTTGGCCTTGATGTAGGCGGCGCGCTTCCGGATGGCCGGCTCGAACTCCGGGGCGCTGAGGTCCTCGGGAAGCTCCATCCCTTCGGGGAACTCCGGGTTGGTCAGGGCATAGCCGAGACGCAGGCGGGCGAGGTCCTCGACGTCGACCTCCTCGGTCGACCACTGCTTGGTCTTCGGATCCATCGTGCTCGGCTTCTTGTTGGCGATGCTCCGCAGGCGATCGTTCTCGGTCGAGGTGATGCGCCGGAAGTAGATCTCGAAGTCGATTTCCTCGTCGTCGGCCAGGAAGCCGGCGATCGCCTGGGCGGTCTGCTCGGCGGTGAGGCCGAAGCGGGGAAGGATATCGGCCAGGCGCTCGGCCGCGGGCTTGACCTTACCGACGGGGAAGATACCGATCTTGCGGCCGGCGATGATCTCGTGAAGCTTGGGCATGGGGGTTCTCTCCTCTCGTCCTCCTCTGGATAAGGCAAAGCGCCCCGGGCGAGGAGGGAACCCGGGGCGCCGCTCCCTCGCGGGAGAGCTTTACTTGGTGCGCTTGACCTTCTGAGCGGTCACGGCATGGGTGTTGGGGGGTGCTGCCGGGCCGATGGGGCCTTTGGCATCCTTCTCCGCCTTCACGGCCGTCTGGTAGGCCTCCCACGCTGCGCGTTCGGCTTCAGCGGAGGTGCCACGGGCCGCGCACCAGTCGGCGTAGAGCTCGTCCTTCGGCTTTGTCATGGTCGCCCCTCCTACGCCAGAGTCTCGGCCGCGAAGTTCGGCAGGCCGACGCCCTTGAAGGTCAGCGCGAGCGGGTTGCCTTCGTTCGCCTGGGAGAAGTCCCAGTTGGTGAGGACCGCGTTGTCGAGCTGGATGGATTCCAGGGCCCCGCCGCCCGCAGCGAGCAAGCCCTCGACGGCAATCTTCCCGAAGGGGACCGTCTTGCCGGCAGCCTTGTTGCCGTAGCCGCTGACCGCGTCGAACAGGAGGTTCGTGGTGCCGTCCTGGTAGAACTGGTTGACGGTCAGGTCCCAGGTCGGGACGCCGACGACCTTCGCGTGGGAGAAGGTGGTGTCGGTCTTGCGGATCAGCAGCTTCTGGTACTGGACCGACAGGCGCCAGCCGGCGTTGGTGAAACCCAGCGTCTTGGCCACGGGCGCGCCGGCGCCTGCGGACTTCCATCGCACGTAGGTCTCGGCGGCGACCATCGCCTCGGCGTTGCCAAGGGTAATCGCTTCCGCGTCGGCCACGGCGATCGCGCTGTTGGTCGGTTCGCCGACGCCTTGGAAATTGAGGTCGATCATGTTGCCGTCGGCCGCAGAGGCGATCGAGTAGCCCATGAGGGTGGCGTTCTCGTAGCCCAGGACATCGACCACGCCGCCGGAGTTGCCCTGGTGGTAGATGTTGCCGAAGGCGGTGGATACGCCGGGATCCGTAGCCTCGAACCCCATGGGCGTGCTCCCGAGCAAGCTGCCGAGCTTGTCCCGGTAGAGCATGGAGATCGCGACGGTGAACTCGGTCTCCTGGGTTTTCTTCCAATGGTCGAGCGAACCGTCGTCCTTCAGAATCGCGACGAGGGAGCGCGTAACCTGGGTGCGGATGCCGCCCTTGGTCAGCTCCAGGATCTTGGGCTTGGCAAGCGCAACCGTTTTGTTGTGCCAGATCAGCTTGCCTTCAGGCTTGACGATGATTTCGGGATTCGGCATGACGCCTTCCTTTCACGCAAAACCCCCGGCGCGTGGCCGGGGGCGTAGTTTTGAGCTGGGTTAGGATCGCATCAGCCATCCGACGGCGACGTGGATGGCGCGGCCCTGGACGCGGTCGGTCTTGTCGAGCGGGTCGTCGCCGTCGATCCTGAGCCGGACAAAGTATCCGGTGGCAGCAGGGTTCCCGGGGTCTGAGTAGTCGAGCAGCGGGACTCGCTTGTCCCTGCAGGCGTCCTTGAGGCGATCGGCCAGGGCGTCGAGCGTCCCGCCGTAGGTGTCGGTCGACCGCCAGGACCAGCAGTCGAGAAAGAGGTTCCAGGATGCCTGCTTCTCGAAGTTCCCGAGGTCCGTCTCGTTGAGGGCCTTCCACTCGGGATCAACCCAGGCGGGCTCGCTCGGGAGTGCCTTGCGACCGTCGAAGAGGATCGGCGCGCCGAGGCCTGCGCCTTCGAGATACTTCTGCACCGTGCGCTTGATGTTCTGGCTCACGCGGCTAGGGTCCAAGGCGCTCTCCTTTCACGGTCGCGTCGAGGGCGGCCTGCAGGTGCTCGTCGTAGGCTTGCTCCATCCGAGTCAGGTTGTTCCGGACCATCCGGACGGGCTTGATGCCGGGGTGCATGACGTAGTTGACGACAGCGAATTTCCCGAGATTTGGGGCGTCAAGCACGCCGCCGGCGCCGCGGCGGTAGCGAGGGAGACCGACGTTGCCGGCCTTTGTCTTGAAGAGCATTGCACCCTTGGCGTTACGCATTACCTGACCGTCGGCGCCGCGCGCAGCCTGGAAGCTGCCGCCTGCACTCTGGAAGGCCAGGGCCTTCTTGAACTTGGGAGCGATCTTGTACTTGGCACGCTTCCCGTCCGGAGCCTCGGTGTAGAGGCCCGTGCCGTACTCGAGGAAGTGCATGATCTTGGAGTTGGTCGTGACCTCTCCCACCATCTTCTCCGGGAAGCGCATATCCCACTCGCGCTTCTGGGAGCCCGGGGTGGCATCCACGATCATCCGGAAGGCCTCTCCGGTCGTCTGCTTGGTCGCCGTGTCGAGGTTCGCCTCCCCGAGCTCGCCGAGCGCCAGGAGGTCGGCCATAAACTCATCAATGCCGTCCGTCGTGATTTTGAAGTCGCTCATCACACCCTCCGCAGGAAGGCCTCCCACTCCGTGGACTTTCGCGCCAGCCGGATCAGGGAGTACTCGACGCTATCCACGAGCCAGCCGCCGGCACCGCGCAGCTCCTCCTCCGAGTAGGACCGGGAGATCGCGTCGACGAGGAGGTCTCCATCCTCGAGGCGGCCGCCGTGAGCCTCGGCGTACTGGATGAGCTTGAAGCCACCGTCCCGGACCACTGGCCGCGGTTCGAGTTCCACGTCCGTCACCGTGCGCGTCGGCGCGATTCCGAGCGCCGCGTTGCCGCCCGTCTCCGTGACGGTCCGGATGGCGACGGTGCGCTCCCGGCCGCCGAGGCGGTGAGCCGCGAGCTTGGCGCGCGCCTTGTCGGCGCCCGCCTGGAGCTTGCTGAGTGCGTCGGCCATCGCCTACCCCCTCCCGAGCCGCAGCGACGGCCAAGGCGAGGAGTTGCGCGAGGCCGTCGGCCGGTAGCCGATGGTGTCCTCCATCAAGGAGGCGAGATGCGCCCGAGACCGGGCCGGATC
Source organism: Candidatus Sericytochromatia bacterium (assembly GCA_036676495.1). Classification (GTDB taxonomy): domain Bacteria; phylum Cyanobacteriota; class Sericytochromatia; order S15B-MN24; family UBA4093; genus UBA4093. The sequence goes on along the minus strand of JAKFCT010000079.1, from coordinate 11,230 downwards.
GCTATCCAGGCCCTCCGCATTGATGCGGTCGGTGTCCGCCTTGACCCCCTGCCACTGGGTGAGCAGGTTGGTGACGGCCGTCTCCTCGGCCTCGGAGAGCTCGCCGAGGATCTTCCGGACCTCGGCCGCGTCGATGTAGGCCGCCCCGTGGCTCGCGGAGCTCGCGCGAGCGGGCAGGCCCAAGAGGACCAGCACGTCGATGATCTGAGACTCAGTCAGCGCCACGGGGGACCTCCTTTACTGCTCGTCGTCGGCTTCTTCGGCCGACTTGGCGAGAATGGCCTCGATGAACGCGGCCTTGCTGGCGTTGCCGGGGATGTCGATTTTCCCGGCCTGGGCGATCTCGCGCAGTTCATCGCGAGTCCTCGCTTCCAGATAAGCGGGCAGCAACTCCTTGCTGAGTTCCTTCATCTCCGTGACCTCGAGCTCGGGGCCCGCGTCAACCGGGCGGATGGGCTCGAACCCCTGGGCGACCTTTTCTTTCACCAGCCACCCGGGAACCGGCACTTCATGGCCGTTCGGGTGGCGCAGGATCATGTCTTTCATCTTGCTACCTCAAGGAAACGCCTCACGGCAGCCGTAGCCACCGTGAGGCGAAGGGAGACGGGGTGGGGCTAGGTCAACACCCGGACGGCCAGGTCGTCGTCGAGGGTCTTCACGCCGTACAGCACGTCGATCGAGACCACGTGCTGCTTCTTGTTGATGTCCCAGGCGATCGCGACCCGCAGGCCGATGCCCTTGTAGTTCACGACCGAGACGTTGGCGCCGGTGCCCTCGACGGGCTTCGCCAGCGGACGGGTGACCAGCGCGAAGGCGTTCTTGTGGAACGCGAGGTTGTGGGTCGAGACCGGCGTGGCGCCGGTAGTGATCACGTTCTGGTCGAGGAAGGTATCCAGACCAAAGATCCGACCCAGCGAAGCCTCGCGCATGGCGGTGCCGTTGTCCCCGACCTTCTCCGCCGAGGAGAACTCGGGGAGACCGACGAGCGCGTTCTCGTCCTTGGCCGCCAGAACCAAGCGGCGATCGCGCATCGGGACCTTGGCCTCGTTCAAGGCCAAGCGCGCGGCGAGAACCAGAGCCTTGTCGGCATCGGTTCCGGCAGTGCCGACCGAAGCGGTAATGTCGGCGTAGAGCGCGAGCAGGTCCTTGTCGATCTGCTGGGCGATCGCCTCCATGGCGGGCGCGACGTAGATCGGGATCAGGTCGTTCATCGCCAAGGTGAGGTCCTTGTCCGACAGAGCGAAGGAGACTTCCTTCCACTTGTCGAGCTTCACGGGCACGTTTTGGGAGGTCGCGTCCTGGATGATGATGGACGCACCCATGTCCTTGGCTTCGAAGGTGCCAGGACGGCGGGTGTTGACGGTATCACCCTTGGCCGCGAACTCACCTTCGAAGTCGCGGTGGACGAGATTCGCCATGACCATGTTGGCGAAGAGATTTTCGAGGGATTCCTGGGCCCAGATCTGGGGAATCAGGGCGACGAGATTGTTGGGCATCTTTTACCTCATCAGTCTACGATGCGGCCGTCCGTGACCGCTCGATTGATTGCGTCCTTGTTGGCCCGGTAGAAGTCCGGGTCCTCGATCTGCTTGCGGGTGAAGGTCTGGGAGCCCCCGGCGCCCTTGGTGCCAGAACCGGCGCCGCCGGCGTTGGAGGGCTGCTTGAGATACGGGCGCTCCTCGAGGAAGCTGGCGACATACTCGTCGACGCTCATCGGCTCGGCCTTCGCATTGAGGCGGGGCTGCCCGCTGGCGTCCAGGACCACCAGGCGGCCGTCGCCATCGAATCCGATCGCGTCGCCGACGAGCTTGGCAACGACCACGGGATCCACTGCCTTGGCCACGGCGGCGGCCGCCATGACGGCAGCGTTGCGCTGGCCGGACTTCAGCTTCTCGATGGTCTGGTTGGCTTCCGTGAGCTTGGGCTCGTACTCGCCGCGCACACCGTCGAGCAGCTTCTTGATCTCGTCCTGGTCGTAGCCGGACTTAGCGCCTTGGTCGCCGGCCGTCTTGTCGCCAGACTTTCCTCCCTTGAGATTGGCGAGCTCGGCCTCGAGCTGCTGGATGCGAGTCGCCTGCTCCTTCTCTGCCTTGCTCGCGCCCTTGCCGAAGGCCTGGTTAATCAGGTCCTGAATCTTGGCCTGCTGCTCGGGCGTGAAATCCGCCCCCGTCTGGGTGCTTCCTCCCGTCTGGGTATTTCCCTGGCCCTGGGTGCCAGTGGGCCCCGCACCTCCGCCTGCCGAGCCGCCGCCGTCCCCGGAGGTGTCCAGGAAGAAACGGGGAGTGCCGAACATCGGCCGGAACACGTTGCGGCCGAGCGAGAGCCCGCCGCCGGAGGTCTGATGCGTCTTCATGTGGTGCTGTCCTTTCTCATCCCCCGCGATTGGGCCCACGGGTAAGCCTCTGAACCCTCGCAACAAGGCCGCGAGTTGGCCGGCAAGGCTCACCGAAGCAAGCCTAGAGGTGGTCAAGGGCTCTGGTAGACCCCGCCTGCGAGGTTGTTACCCTCGCGCCAGATGCGAGACCACCCCCTTTCAGGTGAGAGCGCGGGAACCAAGGGAAACCAGGTCCATTCGCATCCCCCCTTTCAAGAGGAAGCCCCGCGCTAGGCGGGGCGGGTGGCGTCTTCTTGGGACTCCCAGGGCCGGAACGGGATCCCCCAGTCGAGGACCCGCTCCAGATTGCCGACGACGAGCTCGACGGCATCCATGAAGAGCTGCTTGTCAACCCTGCTGAAATGCTTGGGAAGCATCTCGCTGACCGCGCAGGTGTAAAGGTCAAACGGCGCCAAGACGAGATGCAGTAGCTCATGCCGAAGGCAGCGCAGGACCTGCTCTCGGTCTACGATCTGCGCCGGGTCGAACTGGATGGTCGCGAGCCGGTAGCGAGCGGCCATGTGGACGCGTGCGGGCGTGCCAGGATCCAACGCGGTGTACTCCGTGTCGATATCCCAGTCGTTCAGATGGAGTGCGTTCCGGATGGGTTTGATGTGCTCATTGACGATTTCCCGAACCTTGCTCGTCTTCATGGTCTCCCTGCTTTCGGTATGTGCGGGACGATCACGCAGCGGCAACGGGGATGCCGAGGCACCATCCACATGCCGGGGTAGCGTCGCCCGACGAAGAGCTCGCCCGGCTTCGCAAGCTGCCCGTCGAGGTCACGGCAGAACTTGCAGGCCCCCTCCAGGAGTGCGCTCCACTCCATCAGGCCGCCGGGGATCTGGGCGATCGCCTCCTCGGTGGTGACGGAGTGGATCCGCGCGGTCTCGGTTCGGGCGATTACGTTGGCGCGGACCTCGGCCGTGTGGAAGCTCGGGTGCCCGCCATCCGGGGTGAGTCCCGTTCCAGCAATCCGCTTGGCGAGGTCACGGACGCTCTCCCCCCGGACGTAGGAGATGCCGATCTGGGCCCGGATCTTGGTCCGCAAGTCCTCGCCGATCCCCTTGACGTGCGCGAGGCTCGCCCGGGCGGCCTCGCGCACGCGCTCTTCAGGGATGGTCTCGAACGAGATCCGGATCCCCGCCTCCGGCGGAGGTGGAACTGAGCCAGCCTGCAGGAGCGCTACGCGGAAGATGTCCCGCCGGGTCCCTGCGTAGGCGTCTAGGAGGAGCGTGCTCAGGGCCATCGTCGCCCGGTTGTCCAGACGCTGCAGGAGAGGCAGGACCTGGGCGAGCACCCGGCCGTTCCGGATGACGTCGAGGGGAGCATCGCCATCAAGCAGAAGCGACCCGAGAAGCTCCCGGGCCGCCTGCGTGTAGATGCTCGTCAGCGCGCGTGCTGCGGCATCCTTTGCCCTGTCCTGTCGCCGGACGAATCGCTCAAGCCAATCCGCCATTCTCCACCTCGATCACCTCGTCTTCCTGGTCTTCAGCAGGCCCGAGCCGCTCGGTCGCCGCGTAGGCGTCGATCTCGGCCACGATCTGCTGCATGGTCTTCGCGTCGAGCTTGTCCAGGCCCTTGGCTGCGAGCTGCTTGCGAAGCTCGGCCATGGCCGTGGGCGAAGCCTCCTCGAGGACGACCTGCAGGCTCATCGCCTCCGTGAGTGCCTGATTCAGGCTGACCACGTCGAAGGTCCGCGGGTAAGCGACGAGCCCCTCGGGGAGTTCGCCCGTGCCGCCGGTCCAGAGGTCGACGAAGCGCGCCATTTCCATCTCAGCCGATTCCAGCTCGGTCGCGGAGGTGACGAGTCCGCCCTCGAGCGTGGCGAAGTCGTAGGCCTTCGAGACGCCGCTCGCGGCGGTTGTCTTCTCGCGACCGACCTCCGAACCGAGGTTGACGGCGTCGTAGAGCCAGCCGATCCGCTTGTCGATGGTCGAGAGGATGAGGCCGCCCTGGGACGCGTCCGGGCTGATGTACTGCGGCGGATGCTTGGCATCGGCGTAGTAGACCAGGACGCGACGCTTGCCGACGGCCAGGTACTTGGCGAGCTGATCCTCCGTCAGCTTCGACGGTAGCGCATCCGACGGCATGATGAGTTGCCCGAAGGTCTGCTGGCTGATCGTTTCGTTGAGTTCGCTCCCGAGGTTGAAGATGTCGCGGTCGATGTAGACCACGTCATCGATCAGCCCTGGCGAGGTGTAGTCGTCGCCGTCCTGGTGCTCGACGATGACGATCGGGACCTCGTCGAAAGGAATTTCGCCTTCCTCGATGAGCTCGGCCTCGACGGTGCCGGTTTGATCGTCCTTCTTTTTCCGCCAGAGCGACCACTTGCCACGCTCCCAGAGGCGGTATCGCTCCTCGTACGAATCGCTAGCCGCCTTGGGATCCGCATCGTCGCGGTAACGCTCGCGGACCTTCGCCCAGAGGATCTTGCCGTCTTCGTCAAAGGCGATGTCGAGCATGTCGTCCGGGTGGACGTAGTAGGCGTAGGGCTCAAGGCCGCGGCTCAGGCGATCGGCTTCAGTGGTCGGGGGTACTCCCCCGTCCGACGGCACGTCGATCACGGCGTAGAGACGACCTTCAGCGCTCTTCCACTTCGAGACCTCACGGATGAAGACCTCGATCCCATTGGCGCCTTTGCCCTTCGTGGCTCGCTTCCAGAAACGCTGGACGCCCGGCCGGGCCGCGTCGACCTTGCGAGTCGGCTGGACCTTGAAGAGGTGGTCGTTGAAGATGTCGACGACCTGTCCCGAGAAGTTGTAGCGATTCGCCCGCTTCTTGCGCTCGACGAAGTCCCCCGGGTCCTCGAGGCGGAACTTGAAGAGGTTGGTCTCGAAATACGCGGGGCCGCCCTCGTAGCTCTGCCGGCAGAACGCCCAATGGGGAGCCGCCGCCGCATATGCCGGGTGGACGGTATCCAGCCAGCACTTCTGATTCTCTGCCATCGTCATACTCCGATCGGGTTGAAGCGTGCGTTTTCCTCGGCGAATGCATAGACCGCTGCGTCGCCCTTGTCTGGGGATCGGCCAATCCGCGCCTGAATGTCGTCTTTGCTCTCCACCTGGATTCCCCGGGTCGTCAGCTTCCACCGCGGCGCCGTAAGATCGGCGCGGAGCTCCCGATCAGGTGGGAGGGCGATGTCCTCGCCGTGCTCTGGGTCGAGGATCTCGCGGAGGTGCCAGTACCATTCGGCGCGCTTGTTGAGGAAGCCGAGTTTCCCGGTACGGTCCTTCGCCTTGGACCCAGCAGCGCCATTCAAACCTACGACGTCATCAAGCGAGATGGTGAGCGAGTCGTAGGCGGAAGCTCCGACGCCGATGATGTCGATGTTCACCGTGCCCTTGCCACGCGTGGCAGCGACGACTAGAGCGGCGACCTTCGGGCCGTCCGGAGTGCTCGATCCTGGGTGCGCCTCCAACTCATCGAGCCAATTCCCATGCCGTTTGGCGATCACGGTCTTATCCTTGCCGCCGCGGGCGACGTCGACGCCGGTCGCCGTGAGCGAGAGGTCGGGCTTGCTTCGCCTCGACCATCGCTCCATTGCGGCATCGACCCAGGCTGTGGGGATGACCTGCCAGGGGTCGTCATCGCGCTCCATGCCGAAGGTGCCCAAGAGCATCCGAGTCCTGAGCGGCTCCGGCAGGTTCTGGAGCTGGCGCTTATACCCGGAGGCCATTAGGTAGGGGTTGTCCTCGACCCGGGCCGGGATGAAGGTCCGCGACTTCGGCTCAACCAGTTCGCCTTTATGCATGAAGGGCTCGGGCCCGTCGAGCTCAACGTCCTTGCCGTCGATCGTGGCGAACCAGCGCAACTCGCCGGGCTTGGCCGGGTTCGGATGCTGGGGATCTAGCCAGGGCCCCCAGTACTGCACCACCCACTCCCCTTCAGGAGTGGTCGGCGGATTCCCGGTTGCGATGGCGCGCGTCCGCTGTCCGGGGCGGCTGGTACGGGTCCAGCCGATGAGGAAGCGGTACTGCGCCTCGAGGAAGTGCGTGATCTCGTCGAAGGCCTTGAGGTCGTGAGGGCGCCCTTGGTACTTCACCTCGTCACCTAGGCGCGGAACCGAACCGAACTCCAGCGAGCGGCCGCCGGGCAGTCGCCAGAACTTTCGCTGCGAGTTGTAGCCGGCGGTGCTGCCCATGATCTCGGTCATACGCTCTTCGAGTCCCTTGATCTGCGGGAACTCACGGCGAAAAATGATCGTCTGGTAGTGTTCAGTGTGCGAAAGCCCTAGCAGGAGGTCCGACTTGCCGCCGCCAGCCGCGCCGCCGTAGAACAGCTCATCAGCCTCGCTGAAAAAGGCCTGCATCTGGGGGCCGGGCAGCGGGAACCACCCGCGGTCACTCTGATCCAGGAGGCGATCCAGGAGGCGCGTGGCCGAAGGCGGCAAGTAGGGCAGCAACTCGAGCAGCTCTTTCCTGTTCATCGAGCCCCTCCCTCACTTCGATCGGGCCGCCCTCTGGGCCGCTCACTTCGGTACGAATCGGAGCGTCGAGCCCTAGGAGGCGCGCCTGGCGCTTCTGAGCCTGGAGTGCGGCCTTGATGGCGCCGAGCTTCTCCGAGTAGGACTTGCTCTTGGCTTCGATGAGCCAGGCCTTGTTTTCAGCCTTCCTGGCCTTCCTGACCATCTGCTCGCGAAGCTGTTCGCGCGCCGGCAGCCCCTCGCCTTCCTCTCGCCACTTCCGGCGAATCTCCTCCATGTCGCGTTCGAGCGTCCGGCGCTTCATGTCAGGCATTAGCTCGAGGATGTCACCCGTGGTGAACTCCATGAGCATCAGAGCTTCGATCTTCTCTCGGCGCATGGCGATGTCGAGCGCGTTTTGCTTCCCTGCCATCGCCATCACCCCCTATAGCCGGACGGCCTTATGCCCGGTGAAGTCCTCCCAGCGCCGGACAATGACGTCGGCGTAGCGCGGCGAGAGCTCCATCAGGTTGCACGTCCTTCCGGTCTGCTCGGCGGCGATCAGCGTGGATCCGCTCCCGCCAAACGGCTCGAACAAGAGCGCGCCGGGCGTTGACGAGTTGAGGATGCCTCTTTCGACCAGGGCCACCGGCTTCATGGTTGGGTGGATATCGTTCCGGGACGGCCGGTCGAACTCCCAGACGGTGGACTGCTTCCGGTCACCGTGCCACTGATGTGCCGCCCCGGGGGCCCAGCCGTACAGAATCGGCTGGTGCTGTGGAATGAGTTCATCCGGCGCCCATCCGTACAAGATGGATTCGTGCTGCCACTGGTAATCCTGGCGCCCCAATACGAAGGCCTGTTTCACCCAGACCAGGCACTGCTTAAAGAGCCAGCCGGCCTCGCGCATTGCCCATCGGAAGGCCTCGCCCTCCGTGTCCGAGTGGCAAACGTAGATGGGCCCGCCCGGCTTCGTCACCGAGAGCATGGCCCGGTAGGAGGCGAGCAGGAAGGCCCGGAACTCCTCGGGGTTCATCGCGTCGTTCTCAATGGTCAGGGCGTCCTTGGTCTTGCCCTTGTAGCTCACGTTGTACGGCGGATCCGTGAAGATCATGTCCGCCTTCGCGCCGTCCATCAGGCGCGCCACGTTCGCGGGATCGGTCGAGTCCCCGCAGAGCAGGCGGTGTCGACCCAGGAGGATCAGCTCGCCCTTGCGGGTCACCGCCTCCGCCGGAAGCTCCGGCACGTCGTCCGGGTCGCACTGGGGCACGAAGAACTCCGCCGGCATCACGCCGATCAGGTCGTCCAGCTCGACGCCCGAGAAGCCGGTAAGGTCGAGGTCCAGGTCGCCGGCCCGCAGCTCGGAGAGGAGGCTCCGGAGGCGGTCCTCGTCCCACTCGCCGCTGATCTTGTTAAGCGCCAGGTTCAGCGCCTTCTCGCGCGCGTCGTCCAGGTCGACGTAGACCACGGGGATGGTATCGCGCCCCAGGCGCTTGCAAGCCTCGACGCGCTGATGCCCGCCCACGATGTTGCCGGAGCGACGGTTGACGATGACCGGGTCGACGACGCCGAACTCCTCGATGCCGCGCATGAGGAGGCGCATCTGCTCGTCGGGCATCCGCCGCGGGTTGTACCCGGCCGCCTGAAGGTCGGCGACAGGCACCTGGTGAATCTGCAGTTCGCTCACATCGCCCTCCCTTGGCACACCCAGCAAGCGCCCGCCGTTAGCACCGAGAGGCACCGGGAGCAGCGTCCATCAGTCCGTTGCGTCATCGGCTCTTACCTTCCTGACTCTCCTCGAGACTCCACTCCGTGGCAAGCGCGAACGGATCCTCCGTCTCCCCACCGGCCCATGGCCCGCAGCTCGGGCAGGCGATGAAGTAGCGGCAGAGCGGGAAGTCGAGCGGGATGAACACGGCGATGGAGCCCCGATGCGTGCAGACCATCGAGTCCTCCCCGAAAAGCATGGGGGATGCGCTGTCCCGAACTCCCCGGCGCAATCCCCCGTCTCACGGTCCAGGCGGTAGCGGCCTTCCCCGGGAGAGGTTGTGAGTTGAGGCCCCAAGGCAGGCTTCGAACCTGCTCACGCGGATGGTTGAGTCCGCGCGCCGCACCGTGGGCTTGGAGCAAGAAGAGCGGCGAGGCGCAATCACACCTACACCGCTCAGAGGCGATCGCCGGCGTCCCCTACCGGCGATCGCATTGGTCCCCGAAGGAGGGGCGGGGACAGGGTTAGACCTTCAGGCCTTCGGCTTCGTCCTTCGCGTGACGCGCGACCTGGTAGGGCATCCAGTTCCAGTGGCCGGGCTTCGGCTCGGCCGAATAGGGCACGTCTTGGTTGAAGAGCTGCCCGGTCGGATTGAGGATGCAGAGCGAGACCTTGAAGAAGGCTTCCTCGGGAGGGTTTTCGGTCTCGGGGCCCGAGGCATCGTGACGGGACTCGACGGCGGTCACGACGGCCGCGCGCTCGATGGACGGGTACTCGCCGCCAGGGGTGCCATAAGCCTGGTAGTGAACCAGGCGGCCAACGGTAGGTTTCATGGTTGCTCCTCTCTTCCCATCAAAAAAGCCGCCCCACGCGGGACGGCTACAACTGGACGATTCGTTTCGGCGGCTCGGGCGCCCTCACCCCTGCCTGGGCCCGGCTCTCCACCTCCGCGGCATCCGGGAAGGCCCGGTGCATCTCCGAGAGGCGGCCGCTGACCTGCCGACGATCCTTGCCGTCCCCCACGACCCACGTGACGGTCGGGCCGTACTCGGCGATCGGCTGGCCCTTGCGCTCGGCACGCTCGACCTGGCGGGCGCGGGCGCGCTGAGCCAGGACGGCCTCCCGCTCCTCGGCGGCCTTCGGCAGCTCGGGCATGCGGTCGAGCACGCGGGTGGTCCGGCGGGGAGTCGCCGCGGGTATCGCGTCCGCCACGTCGGGGTGCAGGCGGACCAGGGCGCCATCGGACAGGAAGGCCTCAAACGCTGCGTTGACGTCCATTTGACACCCCTTTCCACGACGAAAGCCCCCGGGAATTCCGAGGGCTTGACACACGAACCGGCAGACTAGGCTATAAACCTATTGACACGTTAAATCGGATTTCCTGCAAGTAGTTTGTTACAATCCGTTAGAAGTTATCCACAGATTTCTTACGACACCTCCTCCTCGAGCCAGTTGTTGATGTAGAGCTCCATCTTTTCCAAGGCTTCGCGGGCGTACCGCGCGACCGTCTGCCGGGTCCGGCCAATCAGCTTCCCGACCTCCTCCTGGCTCTTGCCCTGCATGAAGTGCAGGAACACGACCTTGCGCTCCATCTCGGAGAGCGGGTTGAACGCAAACCACGCGTCGATCCGCTTGCAGACCGCGGCGATCTGCCCGTCCGACCCGCGGTCGAGCCCGGCCTCCTGGTAGCGCTGGTAGAGCAGCAGGGCTCGGAGGATCGCCTTCCGCGAGTACTGCCGGCGCTCCCGGTACACCTTCGGCCGCGGGGGGAAGGCCAGGTCCCAGGCTAGCGTGCCCTCCGTCGTGTCGTACCATGTCCGGCTCCCGTCCGGGCTCTCGACGCTGGTGTACGGCCGCGCGTCGCTCCAGGGCGCCGGACAGGGAGCAAGGCGGAGGAGGTGGCGCTCGAGGAGGAGGGCGATCGCCTGGGGGTTTCCGTCCTCGGCGCGGTAGAAAAGCTCGTAGTAGGGGTTCTTCGTCGTTTGCATCGTCTATCCCTCTATCCAGCGGCCTTGTCGTGCTTCGCGTGCCAATCCCGGTGAACGTCGCGCCATCGGATGCCGTCCCGAATGTCGCCCACCGTGGTCGCTGAAACCCCCATCGCCGTCCCGATGTCCTTGAGCTGCATCCCGGTCGCCAGCAGGTCCAGGATCGCCCACGCATCGGCGGCCGTGAGCTTCGCGTATGGGGTCCGGCGCGATACCGGCTTAGCCTGACGGCTGGCGATCGCCTGCTTCACCTCCGGGATCTGCCGGATCTTGCACGTCCAGTTCAGGCTCTCCAGGGCATGGAGGCAGCCGCGGCAATCCCCCAAGCGCTCGACGCAATGCTCCCGAGCCATCTCCAGCGCCCGGGGGCCGCTCCGGACGTAGTTTCGCTCTCGCTGCTCGCTCATTCGCTTGCTCCTTCCTCCGCCGGTGCCCCGACGTTCTCGATGATACCGACGACCTTGCAGTCCTGGGCGAACGTCACACGGTTGGGCGGCGCGGCTATGGTAACGACCACCGGAATCCCCAGCAGCCCGCCCGGCTTCCGAGCAGCCTCTGCCTGCTCACGGCCCTCCCGCCTCTGCCGCGCCTCCTCGTCCGGGTGGATGGGGACGATCCGCCACTCCGTCTCACACCGGACGCACCGGACCTCCACCCAGCCCTCCGCCGCGGCGACGTCGCGGCCGGCCCGAAGGATCAGGACGGAGGAGATCATCCGACACCGAGGGCAACCGCCGTTGCTCAGCGAGAGGGCC
>JAKFCT010000078.1:0-6005 GCA_036676495.1 Candidatus Sericytochromatia bacterium | reverse complement strand
AGGTCGCCCATCTCGGAGGCCATCACCTCGAGCTGACGGAGTCGAAGGATCTCCTCGTCCGTCAGGCGGCCGACGACGACCAGGTCGGCCGTGAGCTTGGCGGGCTTCTGCTGGGCCTGGCGGTTCAAGGCATCGAAAATCTTGCGGAAAAGGTCCATTGGTGTCCTCGATTCGTTTCGTGTAAAAGCTTGCGGTGGGCTGGTTAGGCGGGGCTCTGGCCCTTGGCCTTGGCGATTGCGGCGCGCGCCGCGCTCACCTCGGGGAACTCATCCCACCCGGCGATTTCGCCGTTCCGGTGGTAGCCTGCGACTCCTGCGCTGTCAGCGGTGATGGCGAGCAGCGCCTCCAAGGCCTCCAGGAGGTCGGGGGCCGCGATAATGAGCGGGCGGTTCTGGGGAGCGATGGACTCGGCGACCAGGTATCCGCCGTACCACTCCACCTCTTCCTCCGGGCTGTAATGGGGTGGATACTGCTCGCGAAGCCGCTCATCGGAGACGACGGCGTCCCCAACATTTCCAGCGCGCCAGGGCGCTTTCGAGTGCTGCGCCATCACGCCACCTCCGCCATGCGGCCGGGCATCTGGACGATGCTCGCGGGGGCGTCGACGGTGACCGCGCCATCCTTTACGAAGATCCGGGCGTCCGCCTGCTCCCAGAGGTCCTGGCTGTGGGCGATGAAGATCAGCCGGTGGAATCCGCCGAGCTCGAGCGCGCGCTGGAGCATCTGCATGTAGCGCTCGGCGTTCTGGGGGTCGAGGGCGCCGGCGGTCTCGTCCCGGAAGAGGGTCTCATAGCGCAGGCCCGACTTGCGGGCGTTGTAGATGGCGAGCGCCAGGGAGATCGCCTCGTTGAGGATCACCTTCTCGCCGCCGCTCATCGTGCTGATCTCGCCCTCGCGGCCGCGCTCGTTGTCGATGATCCGCAGGTCGTAGACCTCCTTCTCGCCCTTCCCATCCGCCTTGGCCGCGGTCGTCTCGAACGAGAGGGTGAAGCGCGGGCCGAAGCAGCTGACGAGCAGGTCGTTGATCAGCGCTGAGACCTCGGGGCCCGCGGCGTCGATTTCCAGCGCCTGGATCCCGTCCTTGCCGAAGGCGCGCTGTAGGTGCTTCCAGTCGGCCACGTGCGTGAAGAGATCCTCCAGGCGGTCGGCGAGGTCATCGCGCTCCGGCTGCAGGGCCTCCAGGTCAGCGATCCGCGCCTTGCCGGCGGCGACGCGCCCCTGCGCTTCCCCGACATGCCGCTCCTGCTCCTTGAGGGCAGCCTCGGCGGTGGCGCGCGCGGCGGCCGCGGCGTCGATGGTCTGCTGGGTCGGGACGGCCGCGAGCTCGCGCTCCAGCCCGGCGACCTTGCTGGCCTTCGCCGTGCGCTCCTGGTCGACCTGGGCGATCTCCGCCCCCAGCTCTGCGATCCGGGTCTCGGCCGCCTCCAGGCGGTGGATGCGGTCGGCGAGCTTCCGGGTCTCCGCGATCCGGACTTCGATGCCTTGGGCCTCGCCTTGCAGCTTGGCGATCGTGGCCCTGACGATGAGGATGGCGCTGCCGGTCTCGGGGCCCTGAGCCTTGGCGCGAAGCTGGGCAACCTGGGCACGAAGCTCCGCGACTTCGGCGGGATCCTCGATGGGGGCTGCGGCGGCCTCCGCGCGCTGCATCTCCAACATGGAGACCTTGGCCCTGAGCGCGGTGCAACGCGTAGTCGCGGCATCGGCTTCCTGCAGGGCTTCACGCGCGGCCTCATCAACCAGCGCAATACCGTCGCGCGCGGCGATCGCCTGGGCGATCAGCGAGCACGTCGGGAACGAGTCACCGCAGGGGATCTCGTTAAGCACCTTGGAGCGCTCCAGGAGGCTCAGGCCCTCCCGGGCTTGGCTTTCCGCCTTAGCGCGGAGGGATGCCGCGACCTGACCCTCCTGGGCCAGCGCCTGCTCCACCTGGCGGATCTCCGCATCGAGGTTGATCAGGGCCTGCGACTTCGCGTCGCCAGCGGCGCTCAAGAGGTTGCCGATCTGGCGCTCCAGGTCGCTGGCCTGCAGGGTGAGGCCATGGGCCGCCTGCTGCTGCTCGAGGAGCGACTCCCGCTCGCGCTCCGCCTGGGCGATCGCCTCCCGCTTGGCGGTGAGGTCCGCCTCCAGAGTCCGCAGGGACGCGGAAGCGGCGCGCAGCTCGTCGGCCTGGTCGAGGAGGTCGCGGTTGTTCTTGAGGCGTCCGGCCAGGTCCTCGCGCTTGGTCTCCAGCGCGGTGATCTCCTGCTGCAGGTCCTGGATGGCCCGGCGCAGTTCCGCGCCGCGGCCGAGCTGGGCCTTTACGCGGGCCTCCTCCTCGATGAGGCGCTGCAGCTCCGCGCGAGCAGCCTCCATGTCCATCTGGGCGGTCGCAAGTATCCCCTTATCGGCTCCGAGGTTGTGCCGCAGGTCCTCGAGAGAGCCAAGTTGGCCGTCGAGTTCCGCGAGGCGGGCCCGGGCGACGGCGATCTCCTGCTCCAGGGCCTTGGCGCGATCGCCGGCCTTGTCGCTGATCACCTGGAGCTGCTCGAGCCCCAGCATGCGGATCATCAGGGCCTTGCGGTCAGCCTTCCCCAGGTCGAGGAAGTTGCCCTTGCGGGTCTGCGACTGGAAGACGCTGGCGAGGAAGAGATCGGGCGTGCCGATGATGGGGGCGATCGCCGCCTCGTATTCCTTGACCTTACCGGAGGCGAGAGGCATGCCGGCGCCGTCGTAGAGGTAGGCCTCCTGGGTCCCGGTCTGGCCGTCGGCCTTGATGAGCGAGCGGTAGCGGGCCCCGCCCATCTCGAATTCGAGCTCGATGAACGCGTCGCGGCCCTGGACGTGGCGAGGGAGCGCTCCGTCGCGCGAGGGGAGCATGCGGAAGAGCGCGCCGGGGACGGCTTCCATCAAGGTGGTTTTGCCCTCGCCGTTGGCGCCGACGAAGGCGATCAAGCCGGCGGGCAGCGCGGAGAAGTTGATGGACACGGTTTCGGCAAAGCGGGTGATCCCCCGAAGGGTCAGATGGTTCAGTTTCAACTCAGGCCCCCTTTCGGTACCAGTTGCGGGCGGCGATCGTGGTGCGGCCCTGCGGGAGGATGACGTCGATGAGTTCGCGGAGCTGGGCAACGTTCATGGAGGTGGTGCTGTCGAGGCCCCAGAGGTTCTTGATCAGGGCCTTCACGTCGTCATGACTGAGGCCCTCGCGGCTCCGGACGGCGTGAAGCTCTTTCAGGTCCTCGTGGGTGACGAGCCTCCAACCGGTGGGCTTGGCAGGGGCAGGCTGATCGGGGACGGACGGAATCCCGCTGAACTCAAGGCCGTGAGTCCCGACCTCGTGGCGCCAGTCCTCCCAGCCGGCCGCGGCCGCGACCATGCTCGACACCGAGTGATCCAGGCGGGCAGTCCAGTCGATCCGGAGGTGGTAGCGCCCGTTGTGGCGCCAGACGGTGAGGAAGTGGCGGCCAGGGAGTGAGGCCTTGGCCTCCGGCTTCTTGGCGGCCTCGGCGACGAGCTGCTCGATCAAACGCTTCAGCATCTACATCACCTCCTGCACGAGCTCGGCGAGCTTCCCTTGAAGGCGGTCCTCGTCTAGGCCGAGCGCGGGGGCCTCGGTCGCAAGCCAGAAAGCGGAGAGCTTCTCGCCCGGGGTCTTGGCTTCGGCGATCTCGCCGGCGCGCACGCGGCCGACGGGGACCGTCCGGGTCTCGACCTTGAGGGAGTGGGCATGGGCGAGCTGCTCCCGAAGGTCGACCGCCTTCGCCGCGGCTTCGGTCTGCCGGTCCTCGGGAACGGTGATCCGGACCCGGACCTCCGCGCCCTGGGCGGCCTCGACGTCGACGTACTCCTCCCAGCCGAACTCCTCGAAGTACTCGGCGGTGAAGGTGAGCATGCGGCGGGCCGGAACCTCGACGAATTCCACACGGGGCTCCGCGCCGCGGGCGGGGATGTCCCAGAGCCACCAGCCCTTGGGGTCTTGGGACTCGCCGAAGTTGGCGCGCGAGATGCTGCCGGGGTAGCGGATGCGCCCCGCGGCGTCGCAGACCTGAGCCTTGTGGATGTGGCCGAGCATGGCCGCGTCGAAGCCATCGAAGTCACCGATCGCGAGCTGGATGCCCTGCTGGGGGTGGGGCTCGCCGTTGGAGAGGATGCTCCCGGCGATCGTCAGGTGACCCAGGAGGATGGCCGGCGCGTCCACGGTGTGGACGAAGTCTTCCCGCCAGGCATCCAGCGTCGCGGCGACCAAATTCGTGATCGCCTCGTCCGCGCCTTCAATGCCGAGGTCGGCGGCGAGCGTCGCCACGGCCATGCTCTTGTCGAGGTAGGGCAGGGCGTAGACTCGGACGCCAGCGACGGTGACGACCTCCGGCCGGTCGTACACGTAGACCGGGAAGTGCGTCTCAAGGCGATCGAACAGGTCGAGGTCGCCGGGCTTGTCGTGGTTCCCGCGGATAATGACGACCGGAGCGGCCGCCGCCATCCTCTGAAGCGCAGCGGCGAAGGCGTTGCGCTCGGCAGGGACGGACTTGGTATCGAAGACATCGCCGGCCTGGACGAAGAGATCGACCTCGCGGGCGATCGCCTCGCTGATGGCGTGGTCGAGGCATGCGACGGTGTCCTCGAAGCGGTTATCGTGGCGGAGGTGAAGATCTCCCAAATGCGCGATTTTCGGCATGGCGCACCCCCTAGTACTTCTCGTCGTCGCCGCCCAGCGGCAACGAGGTCTGGCCGGGGGCCTCCGTCGACGGGGTCTCAGGCACTGGCGACGCGGTAGGCGGCATGAACTCGTCGTCCGCGAGGACCTCTCCGGTCGTTGGGTGAAACTGGCGGCCTTCGCCGTCGGAAACCGATTCGAAAGGCACGTCGATGAAGGGTTCGGCAGGGATACCATGCTCGCGAGCGTCGAGCTGGTCGAGCGTGACGCGGATCTCGGGGCTGAGGGGCAGTTGCTTGGAAAGGCGGCGGATCGCCGTCTTCTTCGCCATCTCGTTGAAGTGGTCTTTCCAGGGCCCGGAGCCGCCCTGCTTGGACCCGCGGCGGATCTTCTCGATCTCGTCGAGACTCATGACGACGAACTGCTTGGTTCCGTTCTTGAACCAGGCGACCGCGTAAGCGTCGGTCAGCTCGCCCCGGTCACCCCGGGCGGGGACGTGCCGGAGTTTGGGCTCCAGGCCCTGCTCGTACTCGAAGACGTCGTTCTGACAGACGACTTCGGCCATGATGTTGGTGATCGCCCCAGAACGGCGCGCGAGCTCGACGAGCCCCTTGTAACCGATGATGAGGGTCGCCTCTCCGCCGTACGGAACCATGTAGGCTTGGCCCATGACCCCACCGAACTCAAGGCCGAGCTGGGACGCCTGGAAGACGGCAGCGATGATGCTCTCGGTCTTGCACTTGTGAAGGGCGGGCGTCTTGCGGAACTCGGTGAGCGCCAGGCGAGCCATGCGATCGGCCGTCAGGTGCTTGGGGAGGGCCATGGCCATCTGTTTCAGGTTCTCCTCGTTAAAGAGAACCTCCTTGAGGTCGGGGTCGGCCTTGGCTAGGGCGTTCTTGGAGGCGCTGGTCAGCGCGGTCGTTTCGTTCGTAGCCATTAGCGGGCACCTCCGCTGACGGCAGGGGTGGCCGTGCCAGAGCCAAAGCGCTCCTCCATCTTCTCCTTGACGTATTCCAAGGTGTTGATGGCCTGGTCGATGTTGGCGAAGGTGTCGGCGTCGGCCTGGGAAAGCTTGATCTCGAAGTTGAATCCCTTGCTGTTCTTCTCGAGCTTCAGGTCGAGCTTGGGGGTGACGGTGCTCGTAATCATCGGGTCCTCTCTTCTCTCCCGCATGCCGGGCACAGCCAGCCGTCGCGGGTCTTCATCTGGGGGGCGGAACAGAAATCACAGGGGTGGGGCTTGTGCGGGGCGCGGACCCGGGGTAGTATCTGGATCTGCAGGGGCCACTTCGCGCCTCTCTCGACCGCCAGCCGCTTGTCTGCCAGGACCAGGCTGGTGGTTTTCCTTTGGGAGGCCGTCACGCCGCCTCCTCGAT
>JAKFCT010000077.1:0-32895 GCA_036676495.1 Candidatus Sericytochromatia bacterium | reverse complement strand
CGCCGCCTTCGCCCTCACCGAGCCCGGCGCCGGCTCCGACGCCGCCGCCATCAAGACCCGCGCCGAGCGCGACGCCAACGGCGACTGGATCCTCAACGGCAACAAGATCTGGATCACCAACGGCGGCATCGCCGACCTCTTCACCGTCTTCGCCGTCACCGACCCGGCGCTGGGCGCCCGCGGCGGCGTCACCGCGTTCCTCGTCGAGCGCGACTTCGGCGTCGAGCACGGCCCCAAGCTCGCCAAGATGGGCATCAAGGGCTCGGATACCCGTGAGCTCTTCTTCCGGAACGTCCGCGTTCCCAAGGAGAACGTCCTCGGCAAGGTCGGTCTCGGCTTCGTCACCGCGATGAAGATTCTCGACATCGGCCGCCTCTCCCTCGGCGCCTCCTGCCTCGGCGCCGCCAAGGAGGCCATGGACCTCAGCATCAAGCACGCGACCACCCGCATTCAGTTCGGCAAGCCCATCGCCGAGCAGCAGGCCATCCAGTTCTACCTCGCCGAGATGGCCACCCGCATCTTCGCGATGGAGCAGATGGTCTACTACACCGCCATGCTCGCCGACCAGGGCAAGAAGGTGACCCTCGAGGGCTCGATGGTCAAGCTCTTCTGCACCGAGCAGTCGACCTGGATCATCGACAAGGCCCTCCAGATCCACGGCGGCATGGGCTACTCGGCCGAGTACCCCGTCGAGCGGATGTTCCGCGACGCCCGCATCTGCGAGATCTTCGAAGGCACCAACGAGATCCAGAAGCTCGTCGTCGCGCGCGAAGTCCTCAAGGACTACGCCAAGGAAGTCGCCCGCGTCTAAGGCCCAACGCCCCGCGGGCCTCGCGCCCGCGGGGCGTTTCCTTTCGAGCCTCATGGAGGACGGATGAAAATCATTGTCTTGGTCAAACAGGTCCCTGACAGCACCGATGTGCGCCTCGATCCCGCCTCCGGGATCCTGAAACGCGACCGCAACAAGGGAATCGCCAACCCGGAGGACAAGTACGCCGTCGAGATGGCCCTGGGCATCCGCGAGAAGAACGGCGGCACCATCACCGTGCTTTCCATGGGCCCCGAGACGGCCAAGGACACCCTCAAGGAAGCCCTTGCCATGGGCGCCGACGAGGCCCTCTTGATCTCGGATCCGGCCCTCATCGGCTCGGATGCGAGCGCCACCGCCAAGGTCCTGGTCGCGGCCATCGAGTCGCTTGGAGCGCCGGATCTCATTCTCTGCGGTCGCCGCTCGATCGATGGGTCCTGTGGCGCCATCGGCCCCATGCTCGCCGAGCGCCTCAAGCTCTCGCTGGTATCGGACGTACGCAAGCTCGATCTCAACGCGGGGCAGGTCCTCGCCGAGCAGGTCTGGGACGCGGAGATCCGCGTCGTCGAGGCCGCCACGCCCGCGGTCGTCACCGTGTCGCGCGAGGCCAAGGCCCCCCGGCTCGCCAACGCCATGGGCATCATGAAGGCCGCCAAGAAGCCCATGACCGTCAAGACCCTCGCCGAGCTGAATCTTCAGCCCAACAGCGTCGGTCTCGCAGGCTCGGTCACCAAGGTCACCCGCGTCTCCACCCCGGAGCGCAGGCGCCGGGTCCAGGCCTGGGAAGGCGCCAACCCCGCGGCCTTCTCCGAACTCAACCAGAAACTCGCGGCCAAGGGCCTTTTAAGTTAAGGAGGCATGGTGAGCACTTCCGATATGGATAACCCCTGGCTCGCCTGGGCCATGACCCAGGAGTCCCAGATGACGGTCTCGGGCACCCTCAACACGGGCAACGAGTACCGCAATATCTGGGTCTACGCCGAACTCCAAGGGGGCTTCATCGCCTCGGAGACCCGTCAGGTCTTCAACAAGGCCCGCGAGCTCGGCGACCTCCTCGGAGCCCGCGTCCAGTCCGTGCTCTTCGGCGGCGAGGAATCCCACGCCAAGGACCTCATCGCCTATGGAGCCGATACCGTGCTCTGGGCTCAGCACCCGCTGCTGGGCGGACAGGCGCTCGAACTGGCTACCAAGGCTCTCGGCCAACTCGTCGATACCTACAAGCCCGAGATCCTGCTCTTCGGCGGGTCCCGCCTCGCCGAGGATCTCGCTCCTCAGCTGGCCGCGCGCCTCGAGACCGGCTTCATCGCCGATGCGATCGACCTCGAGCTCGATGACGCCGAGCGCCTGCTGCGCGTCACCCGCTCCACCTTCGGTGGAAAGCTCCAGACCGTTTCCGTGATCGCCGAGCGCAAGCCCCAGGTCGCCCTCGTCCGCGGGGGCTCCTTCCGGGAAGCGGACTTCGACCGTTCCCGGGCCGGAGAGGTCGTCAAGGTCGACCTCGACCTCAACGAGGCCGACGTCCGCGCCCGCGTGCTCGAGTCTCGGCCCCGCGAAGGCGTCAACCTCGAGAACGCCCGGATCGTCGTCTGCGGCGGCAAGGGCGTCGGCAAGGAGAACTGGGCGCTCGTCGAGCAACTCGCCGAGGCTCTCGGAGGCGAGGTGGCGGGTACCAAGGGTGCCGTCGCCGCCGGTTGCGTCGATGCCTCGCGTCAGGTCGGCCTCGCCGGCAAGAAGGTCAAGCCCGACCTCTACGTCGGAGTGGGCCTCTCGGGCTCGCTCGACCATCAGGGCGGCATGGCCGGCGCGCGGACCATCGTGGCCGTCAACACCGACCGGGAGGCCCCGCTCATGGCGCTGGCCGACTTCGCCCTGGTCGGAGATCTCAAGGACATCCTGCCGGGCTGGGTCAAGACCCTGCGCGAGCGCCAGGGGAAGCGGGAGACCGCGGCCACCCGCTAGCCTCGTCGCAAGCCGCTTCCCGAAAACCGAGTCCTGAAACCAGGAGGCCAGCCGGCCTCCTGGTTTTGTTTGCGTTTCAAGCAAGAACCGGCCCGTGATCCGCTATACTCTCCTTAAGAAGTCTTTAATCGTTAGCATGCGAAGGGGTAACATCAATGCGGATACTACGTGGGGTCATCGCCCTCGTCACGGCGCTCACGCTGGCGGGCTGCGGCACCGGGATCGCGGGTCAGCCGCTCTCCAAGACCACTTACCAGAGCTTCGGCGGCTTCGCTGCCGAGCGCGTCCCGTCTGATGCCGAGCTCGCGCGCCTCGAGGCGACTTCCCCCGATGCGCTGATCGAGAATGCCCCGCTGGAGCCGGGCGCCGACCTCTGGCCGCGTCCCCCCAAGGACGACCTCGGCAACTTCGGCAAGGTGACCGAGCGCGTCTTCCGCGGCGCCCGTCCCACCGAGGCGGGGATGAAGAAGCTCGCCGACATGGGCATCCGGACGATCGTGACCCTCGAGAACGACAAGAAGGTCGTCGCCCAGGAGAAGGCGTGGGCCGAAAAGTATGGCATTCGCTTCCACTCCATCCCCATGAGCATCATCATCCCGCCCAAGGAAGCCAAGATCGACCAGTTCCTCCAGATCGCCCAGGATCCCGAGCAGCTTCCGATGTACTTCCACTGCATGCAGGGCCGCGATCGCACGGGCACCATGGCGCTCGCCTATCGCGTGAAGGTTCAGAACTGGGACTACGAGCAGGCCTACGGCGAGATGAAGGCCTACGGCTTCCACACCTACCTTCTCGGCCTGCGTCTCTTCGTCAAGAACTACGCGAAGAAGTACTTCCGTCCGATGGATCAGGCCTTCGCCAGCTAGCCTTCCGTCGACTCCGTCGGGCCGGAATCATGACTGCCGTCATGATTCCGGTCTTTTTTTGTCGTGGTGTGATCGATCCCGTGATTGAAGGGTGCTAGAACGGAAGCAGCATTGAAAGGAGGAGCCGATGAAGCCATGGGTTTGGGGGGCGATCGCCCTGGGAACGGTCGCGTGCACGAACCTTCCGTTCGGGATCGGGTCGCCCGACTCCGTGCCGCGCTGGGAGCCTTCGGCGACGGAGCCCGTCCTGACCCAGCAGTGGCTCGACGGCTTCGTCCCCCAGGAGGATTGGAACGTCGATACGGTGCGGGTCTACGGGAGCGGGCGCTGGGAGGCCGAGCGGACCTTTTCGTCCAACCTCAACAAGCCGGCGCTAACGATCGCCACGGGCTCGCTATCCCCTGAAACCATGCGGACGCTCCTGGGCACGGTCTTCGTGCGCGCGGAAGGGGGCCAGCGCTTCCTGGATCTTCCGGAGCGAGTGGACGCCGGGATCACCGACGTCCCGGTCACGCGCGTCACCGTCTCGATTCAAAACGCCTCTCACTCCGTGTCGGTCTCAGGGCCCAAGCCGAAGGCGTTCGAGTTGGTCCAGAACGCGCTCTCCAAGCAAACCGTGGCCGTGCCCTTCCCGGACTGAGGATCGCGGGAACCGACGAAAGTTCAGTACTGCATACGGATGTCATCCCCGAGCCAGGAGCGTATCCTGAGCATTCAAGAGGGGGATCCTCCGTACAGCTAAGCACTCATCGGATCGACTCCCTCCGGCCCCTGCGCTCCGCGCAGGGGTTTTTCTTTGAACGCGGCCGGTCCATGGACAGGTCTCGGCGGGCGTCGTCAGGTCGATTGGTGCCATCCCGCGGAGTCCGACTTACCATGACCGGTGACGGGGAGGCGGCATTCGAAGGGGGAGGGGCAGATGGACAGGACGCTCGAGGCGCCGGCGGCGCGCTTCATCCAGGCCCTGGAGCAGCTGGAGCGGGACGGTCGACTCGACGACCTGGTCGCACTCTACCGGGACGATGCCACCATCGGAAACGTCCTCGAGCCCCTGCCGCTTCAGGGACGGAACGGGGCCCGGAACTTCTGGACCATGTACCGGAACACCTTCAAGGAGGTGCGCTCGGCGTTTCGCAACGTCATCGCCGACGAGCGGCGGGCGGCCCTGGAGTGGACCTGCAAGGCCAAAGGGCGGCATGGCCAGGCCATCGTCTACGAGGGAGTGACGGTGCTCGACTTCCAGGACGGCATGATCGTCCGGTCCTGGGCCTATTTCGACGGGGCGGGGCTGGGAGCCCAGCTTCGCCAGCCTGAAATCGTGCCGTTCGATCCGGGAGCGTGAGCCGGGATGCCGCGGAGCCTCAAAGGGCCTAGGTGAGCTTGAAGAAGGAGCGAATCTTCGCGAGGATCTCGTGCGAAGCTTCCTCCACTCCGACCTCCTGGGGCATCGGCTGCGGGATCCGGCTCTGGCGTTCGGCCATGCTCTGCCGGACCTCGTCCATGCCGGCCCGTCGCTGGGCGATGATCCGGCTTACCGACTCCAGGACCTCCGGGTGGGCTTCCAGTAGCGGCCCGAGGAGTTGCTCGTCGATCACCAGCAGGTCGCAGTCGGTGACCGCGCGCGCCGTGGCGGTGCGCGGCTCGCCCGTGAGCAGCGACATCTCCCCGAAGTAGGATCCGGCGCGCAGATGCGCCAGGGGCTGGGAGCCTCGCGCATCGTCGAGCTGCAGCATCACCTCGCCCCGCAGGATGATGAAGAGGCTGCCGCCGCGATCTCCCTGGCGGAAGATCGTTTCCTTTGGTGCGAAGATCGCGTGCTGGGCGTGGCGGGCAATCTCGTCGCGGACCGCGCCGTCGAACTCCCGCATGAAGTCGACCTTCCGCAGGGAGGCCTTCGCCGCGTCGAGGGCGGCCTCCTGCTCGACCTTGGCGTCGTGGAGGTAGACCTCCCGGACGGGGAACGGCATATCGAAGCCCTTGCGCTTGAAGTGGAACCAAAGACCCTCCAGCAGCGCGCCGCGGAGGGGGACGGCCCGGGCGGCGTCGTCGATCCAGACGACCAGGCGGTAGATGAGGGCCGACTCGGCGTAGTTCAAGAGGTTGATCTCGGGGGGAGGCGTTTGAAGGATGCCCGGGATCTTGGCGGCGACCTCGAAGACCGCGTCGCGGATCTGGTTGGGAGGGACGTTGAAGGAGGCGCGCAGCTCGATCACTTCCCCGTAGGTGGTGGTGGGCGAGGAGAAGTTGACGATCCGGACCTTGGCGATCTGAGAGTTAGGGACGACGATCATCTGGTGCTGGCGGGTGAGGATCTTGGTGGCGCGCCAGGTGATCTCGTGGACCTGGCCCTTCTGGCCGTCGACCTCGACCCAGTCTCCGATGGAGAAGGGGCGGTCGAGGTTGATGGCGACCCCGGCGAAGAGGTTGCCGAGCGTGTCCTGGAGGGCGAGACCGAGCACGACCGAGAGGATGGCCGAGGTGGTGAGGAACGGGGCGATGTCGACCTTGAAGATGCTGCCGAGGCAAGCGAGGCCGGCCGTCAGGTAGAGCAGGCCGAAGACGATGTCCTTGAGGATCTTGGGGATGGGGGTTCCGCGCTTCGAGGCGATGACCACGTCGACGACGGCGAGCCGCAAGGCCTCGATGGCGAAGAGGAGGACGGCGGGAACCGCGATCGCTCCGAGCCACCAGTCGAGCGTATCTCCGGTCATCACGCGGAGGATGTTGGCCGCCAGGGCCCCCACCATGAGGGCATAGGGGCCTCCGAGGCGCTGGACCGCGATCTGGGCGCGGCTGGCGTTGGCGCGCAGCGCCCAGAGCAGCATGGGGCCGAAGGCGACGCGGTAGAGCGCGAGCCCGGCGGCGAAGGCGAAACCCGCGGCGAGCAGGACCAGGGGCCATTCGAGGGCGGCGGGAATAGCGAAGCTGGGCATGGGGCTCCGGGGGGCGAGAGGGAGGATGACCCCTCATGCTAGCATCCGGCAAGCCTGGCTTCAAGGCTCCGCGGGGCTGGGGGCTTCGGCCTTGGCGACCTCGGGGGTGAGGGCGTGGGTGAGGGCCTCGTCGACGCCGTCGACCAGGAGGATCTGCATGGTGCGCAGGATCTCGTCGGGGATGTCCTCGAGGTCGGCTTCGTTGCGGCGGGGGAGGATGACGGTGTTGAGGCCGGCGCGCCGGGCGGCGAGGACTTTTTCCTTGATGCCTCCGACGGGAAGGACCTTGCCGCGGAGGGTGATCTCGCCGGTCATGGCGATGCTGGGGCGGCAGAGGCGACCGGAAACGAGGGAGGCGATCGCCGCCGTGATGGCGATGCCCGCGGACGGCCCGTCCTTGGGGATGGCTCCGGCCGGCACGTGCAGGTGGTAGTCGTATTCGCAGAAATGCGCCTCGTCGAGCCCGAGTTCGTCCGCTCGGGACGCCAGGTAGGACAGGGCGGCCTGGGCCGACTCCTTCATGACCTCGCCGAGCTGGCCGGTGATCTTGAGGCGCCCCTTGCCGGGCAAGCGGGTGACCTCGATGAAGAGGATGTCGCCGCCGGTCTCGGTCCAGGCCAGCCCCGTGGAGATCCCCGGCCGGTCGAGCATCTCGGCCGTCTCCGGGTAGTGTCGGGGCTTGCCCAGCAGTTCCCGCAGGTTCTGGGCGGTGATGAAGAGGGCGTCGCGGGCCCCCGAGGCGATCTGGGTGGCGGCCTTGCGGCAGAGGCTTGCGATCTCGCGCTCGAGGTTGCGGACGCCGGCTTCGCGGGTGTACTCGGCAATCAGCATGTCCAGGGCGTCGTCCGCGAGGCTGAATTCGCCGGCGTGCAGGCCGTGCTCCTCGATTTGCTTGGGGATCAGGTAGCGGCGGGCGATCTCGCGCTTCTCCGAGTGGGTGTAGCCGGCGAGCTGCAGGATCTCCATGCGGTCGCGCAGGGCGGGAAGGATGGGGTCGAGCACGTTGGCGGTGGCGATGAAGAGCACCTTGGAGAGGTCGAAGGGCAGGTCGAGGTAGTGATCCCGGAAGTCCTGGTTTTGGGCGGGGTCGAGCACCTCCAAGAGGGCCGAGGCGGGGTCTCCGCGCATGAAGTCGGCGCCCAGCTTGTCGATCTCGTCGAGCATGAAGACCGGGTTGTTGGAGCCCGAGCGCTTGATGGCCTGGAGGATCCGGCCGGGCATGGCGCCGATGTAGGTGCGGCGATGGCCGCGGACCTCGGACTCGTCGCGCATGCCGCCGAGGCTCATGCGCACGAACTTGCGGCCCAGGGCCCGGGCGATGCTTTGGCCCAGGCTGGTCTTGCCGACGCCGGGAGGGCCGACCAGGCAGAGGATAGGGCCTTTCAGGCTGGTCTCGCCCAGGCGATCGTGCTTGAGCTTGTAGACCGCCAGGTACTCCAGGATCCGCTGCTTGATCTTGGTCAGGTCGTAGTGGTCCTCGTCCAGGATCTCCTGCGCCCGCGGGATGTCCAGGTTGTCGGGAGTGCTGCGGTTCCAGGGGAGGTCGACGATCCAGTCGAGGTAGGTGCGGATGACCGAATGCTCCGCCGAGCCCGGCGGCAGGCGCTCGAGCCGTCCCAGCTCGCGCTCGGCTTCCTTGAGGGCTTCGGGCGGGGGAGCGGCGTCCGCGAGCTTGGCGCGCAGCTCCGAAACCTCGGCCTCGCGCTCGTCGCCTTCGCCCAGCTCCTTCTGGATGGCTTTGATCTGCTCGCGCAGGAAGAAGTCCTTCTGGGTCTTGCCCAGCGAGCTCTGGACGTCGGTTTGAAGTTTCTGGCCCAGCTCTTGGATCTGGATTTCCTGGCTCATGATCCGCGAGAGCGTGCGCAACTTCTCCAGGGCGCCGTCGGCTTCCAGGATCGCCTGGCGCTCGGTGAGCTTGAGCGGCAGGTTGAAGCCGATCAGGTAGGCGAACTTGACGGGATCCTCGAGGTTGAGCGCGATGGTCGAGAGCTCCTCGGGGAAGCCTTGCACCATCTCGCCGTAGCGCAGCAGCTGCTGGTTGAGGGCGGCCATCAAGGCGCGGGCCTCGGGGCTCTCGTCGCTCGGATCCGGCCAGGCCGAAATCCGGGCCTTCAGGTAGGGATCCTCCTGGACGTACTCCCCGATCCGCACCCGCTCCATGCCCTGGACCATGATCTTGATCGTGTCGTCGGGAAGCTGGAGCAAGTGGTGGAGCTTCACCAGGGTGCCGACCGCGTAGAGGTCGGCGCCCGAGACCTCCTCCTGGTCCATGTCCTTCTGGGTCACGACCGTCAGGAGCTGGTCCCCCTCCATCGCCTCGCGGCAGAGCCGCAGCGACTTCTCCCGGCCGATCGCGATCGGGACCACCACCCCCGGGTAGACCACCATGTCCCGGATCGCCAGGATCGGGCTCTCCTCGGGAATCACGACTCCGGTCCCGGTCATGCTGCCTCCCGTCTCCCGTGTGGCGTCCCCCCTGGAGCGGGCGGGGGGCGGGGCGGCATGGCGCGGCTTGGCCCGGGCACGCCCGGCCTCATCTTAAAGGCGAAGGGCCCCAGGCGACCCTGGACGGGGAAGACGAAAAGCCTCGTGGAATTGGGCGCTCGAACGCTAGCGGGGCGTGGAAGCGGGCGCGTCCGGGCCCGTCATGACCCGGTTCTCGGCGAAGACGTCCACGATGCTCGCCCGCAAGTCCGAGAGCAGGTGGTCCTTCGCTTGCGGCTTCGGCATGTGCACGCAGAGCTCGTAGGTGATCGCCCGCTCGTCCAGGCCGGAGATCCGCACGAACGGCATCGGATCGTCCGTGATCCCTCCCACCCGCTGCGCCGCCTCCAGCAGCATCAGCTCCACCATCTCCCGACCCACGTGGTAGCCCACCCGCACCTCGCAGCCCACGATCAACCCGCTGTCGGTCGACAGCTGCTCGATGGGAGCCTTCAGGAACAAGCCGTTCGGAATGATCACCTCGATCTGCTGCGCCGTGCGCAGCCGGGTGAACAGGAAGGCCGGCTCCACCACCTCCCCTTCGTGCTCGCCGAAACGAATCCGATCGCCCATCACGAACGGACGACGGATGTTCAGGACCAAGCCTGCCAAAATGTTACTCGGCGACCACAGCGACATGACGACTCCCGGGTCTGAAAACGGCCTCTTGTCGTCTATTATACCGCCTCCGGCAGTGACCAAACTCACCCGTCCTGGCTCATGACGGAGCCCTGTGCTACGATCAAGCCAACCCCCCGGACCGCGCTGCACCTACCTAGAAGGACGCTGCCATGAAGCTCGTCACGTTTGAACTCGCCTCTCCCCTGGGCCGCATGCGCCGGATCGGCGCGCTCTGCGCGGAGGGCGTCGTCGACCTCAACTTCGCCACCGCCCGCATGCTCGCCGAGCGCGGCCACGGACGCCCCCAGCGCGTCGCCGACGCCCTCGTCCCCCCCGACATGCTCGCCTTCCTCGAAGGCGGGACGCCGGCCATGGACGCTGCCCGCGACGCCCTGGACGCCTTGCAGCCCCGCCTGGGCCAGGAGCCCTGCGGCCCCAACGCCGAGCGCCTGGTCCACCGCCTCGAGGACGTCAAACTGCTCGCCCCCCTTCCCCAGGCCAACCTGATCCGCGACTTCCTCGCCTTCGAGGCCCACACCAAGCGCGGCTACGAGCGCCGCGGCCAGGAGATGCCCGCCCTCTGGTACGAGATCCCCGTCTACTACAAGGGCAACCCCCGCTCCATCGTCGGCCCCGACACCACCGTCGAGTGGCCCCCCTTCACCCAAAAGTTCGACTACGAGCTCGAGATCGCCTGCATCATCGGCAAGGAAGGCCGGGACATCCCCGTCGAACGGGCCCATGAGTACATCGCGGGCTACTGCATCTTCAACGACTTCTCCGCCCGCGACGTCCAGATGCAGGAAGTCCAGCTCCGCCTCGGCCCCGCCAAGGGCAAGGACTTCGCCACCGGCATGGGCCCCTGGCTCGTCACCCCCGACGAGGTCGGAGACCCCCGCAACCTCCGCATGACCGCCAAGGTCAACGGAGAGCTCTGGTCCGACGGCAACTCCGGCACCTCCCACTGGACCTTCCCCCAGATGATCGCCTACGTCTCCCGCTCGGAGACCCTCTACCCCGGCGACGTCTTCGGCTCCGGCACCGTCGGAGGCGGCTGCGGCTACGAACTCGATCGCTGGGTCCAGCCCGGCGACCTCATCGAACTGGAGATCACGAACCTGGGCGTCCTGCGTAACCGCGTCGGCGCGCCCGTGAAGGAGGGCATGCATGTTCCCGCTGTCTAAAGGCAAGGTGACCCCCCAGGCCCATGTCGGCATCCCCGAGGGCACCTACGAGGAAGAACACGCCCGCAAGGGCTTCTTCGGCAAGACCAGCCACCTCTACCGGACTCACCGCCCCACCGACTGGACCCGCATCGAGGGCCCCCTCAAGCCCCATGCCTACTACCTCTCGGAGCTGGAGCCCACCGACTCCCGCGACGCCCTCCGCGGAGAGCCCGTCACCGTCCTCTACAACGATGACGTGGCTCTCAAGATCTCGCGTCTCTCCGAGCCCATGCCCTACTACTTCCGCAACGCCGACGGCGATGACGTCTACTTCGTGCAC
The DNA here is from genome assembly GCA_036676495.1 of Candidatus Sericytochromatia bacterium. Classification (GTDB taxonomy): domain Bacteria; phylum Cyanobacteriota; class Sericytochromatia; order S15B-MN24; family UBA4093; genus UBA4093. The sequence continues at coordinate 21,718 of JAKFCT010000077.1, read as the reverse complement.
CGGGGCGAGGGCAGCATCGAGACCGACTTCGGCCCCCTGGAGTTCGAGCGCGGAGACTACGTCGTGATCCCCCGCGGCACCACCTACCGCGTGGTCCCGCGCACCTCGGACAACTTCTTCCTGATCATCGAGTCCAAGGGCGAGATCGACATCCCCGACCGTGGCCCCCTGGGCCCCAACGCCATCTTCGATCCGGGCGTGCTGGTCACCCCCGAACCCGCCCCCATTCTGGACGACAGCCGCGAGTACGAGGTCCGGATCAAGCGCCTGGGCGAGTACACCTCGGTCTGGTACCCCTTCAACCCCATGGACGTCGTCGGCTGGAAGGGCGATCTCACCGCCTTCAAGCTCAACGTCCGCGACATCCGGCCCATCATGAGCCACCGCTACCACCTTCCCCCCTCGGTTCACACCACCTTCCTGGGCGGAAACTTCGTGATCTGCACGTTCGTGCCGCGGCCGTTCGAGTCGGAGCCCGAAGCGATGCGGGTTCCGTTCTATCACCGCAACATCGATTACGATGAGGTGCTCTTCTACCACGACGGGGACTTCTTCAGCCGCCAGCACATCAAGCCCGGCATGCTGACCCTGCACCCCCAGGGCATCCACCACGGCCCGCACCCCAAGGCCGCATCGAAGGTCGCCGAGCTGGAGAAGACCGACGAGATCGCTGTCATGGTCGATACCCGCTACCCCCTGAAGATCGCCAAGGCGGCCGAGGGCGTGGAATGGGCCGACTACGTGAACTCCTGGAAGCCGGACATGGTGCCGACGAAAGAGGTCGCCCGGTGATCATCGACCCCCAGACCCTGACCCATCAGGACCGCTACAAGCTCCTCAACGGCTCGGTCGTGCCTCGCCCCATCGCCTTCGTCTCGTCGATGGACGCGCAGGGTGAGCTCAACCTGGCTCCCTTCAGTTTCTTCAACGTCGTGGGCTCCAGCCCCATGTCCGTGGTCTTCTCGGTCATGCGGCGCGGCCCTGAGGCCCTGAAGAAGGACACCCTTCGCAACATCGAGGAGACCGGCGAGTACGTCGTCAACATCGTCAACGAGCCCCTCGTGGAGAGGATGAACGTGACCTCGGCGGATTTCCCGCATGGCGTCAACGAATTCGAAGAGGCCGGCCTCACTCCGATGCCCAGCGAGGTGGTGCGCCCTCCGCGGGTCGCCGAGAGCCCCATCAATATGGAGTGCAAGCTGATCCAGACCGTCGAAGTCGGCAATGGCCCCGGTGGCGGTACCCTCATCATCGGCGAGGTTCTGCGCTTCCATATCTGGGACGAGCTTTACGACCAGGGCCGGATCGATCCCGAGAAGCTGGCCGCCGTGGGTCGCATGGCCGGCGCCACCTACGCCCGTACCACGGACCGCTTCGATCTGGTCCGCCCGGTCTACCAGCCGGCGGCCCGCTGAGACCGAACCGCCCCGTGACCCCGGCTCCCTCCATCCTCACGACCAAGCTTCACCTGCCGCGCCCCGACGCGCGGCAGGTGAAGCGCTCCCGCCTCTCCGCGCTCATTCAGGGCGGCGCCGACTGCCGTTTGACCCTCGTCTCGGCTCCTCCCGGCTTCGGCAAGACCTCGGCGGTCGCCGCCTGGATCGCGAGCCATCCGGAGGCCCCCCATGTCGCCTGGCTGTCTCTGGACGAGGCCGATAACGATCCGGTCCGCTTCTGGAACCACTTCCTCGCGGCGCTCGGCGGCCGGCTCGGAGACTTCAAGGACCGGGCCTTTGCCTTCCTGGACGCGCCGCTGCCCTCGTACCGGGCACTCGTCGAGGGCATCCTCAATGCCCTGGCCTCCGATCCCCAGCCCCTGATCCTCGTCCTCGACGATTTCCACGCCCTCGCGCATCCCGCCTTGCTGGAAGGCATCGCGCAACTCTCCGAGCACCTGCCGGACGGCATGCGCCTCGTGCTCGTCACGCGCGCGGATCCCTCCGTCCCGCTCGCTCGCCTGCGCGCACAGGGCAAGCTCAGCGAGGTGCGCGCCGCGGACCTCCGCTTCACCGATTCCGAGGCGGCGGACTTCCTGCTTGCGACCATGGGCCTGGAGCTCGATCCGGCGGATCGCGCCACCTTGCTGCGAACCACCGAGGGCTGGATCGCCGGCCTCCAGTTGGCGGCCCTCTCCCTGCGGCGCGCGCCCGATCCCCGGGCCTTCATCACGGCCTTCGCGGGCACCAACCGTTACGTCATGGACTACCTCGCCGAGGAGGCCCTCAGCCTCCAATCCGAGCCCCTCCAGCGCTTCCTCATGGAGACCAGCATCCTCGAGCGCTTCGACGCCGTGCTCTGCGCGGCGTTGACGGGGCGCTCCGACAGCCAGGACCTCCTCGAAGCGCTCGATCAAGCCAACCTCTTCCTGGTGCCCCTCGACGAAGAGCGTCGCTGGTATCGTTACCACCACCTCTTCGCCGACATGCTGCGCCACCACCTTCAAAAGCGCGACCCAGATCGCGCCCAGGAGCTCCACGCCGGGGCGTCACGCTGGTTCGAGGCCCACGGCGCGTCCGTGGAGGCGATCGCCCACGCCCTCAAAGCCCAGGACTATGACCGGGCGGCGGATTTGGTGGTCTCGGCCGAGGACGTGTTGCGCCGCGGGGAGGTCTCGACCCTCGTCTCCGCCCTCAAGGCGCTTCCCGAGGCCTGCTTCGACCGGCGTGCCGACCTCAATCTCCTCATGGCTTGGGTGCTTTTCCCCTCCGGGCAGGCCGAACCGCTCAAGCGCTGTCTTCGTCGGGCCGAGCCGGTCGCCGTTCCGGGCGATGCGCCTCGCCTCTTGGCGGTGAAGAGCTTCGTCGCGCGCATCGAAGGGGACTTCCCGGCGGCGGTCGCCTTCGCGCGCGACGCGCTCGTGGACCTGGCCGTCGAGGACTGGATGTGGTACACCGCGGTCGCGTTGACCATGGCCTCATGCCTGCAACTGGGCGATCGGCTGGAAGAGGCCGAGGACGCTTACGACCGCGCCATCGCCGCCTGTCTTCGTCAGGGGGATAGCCTTTTCAGCGTCATGGCCCAAGGCCTGAAGGGGGCCTTGTTGCTGGATCAGGGGAGGCTCACTGAGGCACATGCCCTCTTGAGCGAGACGTTGCGCCAGGTGGAAGCGCGGACGGGGCGCGGCTGGCCTCCGATCAGCTACGTGCTCTCGTCGTTGTCAGGGGTCATGGCCCTCAGGGGACATCTGGAGGAAGGGCTGACGCTCGCGGAAGCGGGAATGGCCGCCGGGGAGGGTTTTGTGGAGCCGACCGTCAACAGCCTTCACGCGCTGGCGGCCATTCGCCTACGCGCCCGGCACGGAGTCCTTGCCGAGGCCGCGCTCCTCACGGAGCGCGCGCGGGAGGTCGCTTCCCGTCACCGTCTCACTTATCTCGACGGCTACCTGGAGGTCCAGCGCGCCCTTCACGGCGGGACGACGGGCCCGGCCGACCGGGAGGCCATGCTTGCCTGGGAGCGGGCCATGGGGCCGCGCCTGCTCGAAGGCCCACCTCACTGGCCTCTGCGGGATGGGCGACGCCTCCTGGCGAAGCTGCGCCTGGCTACGGAGCGACCCGCCGATGGGATTGCCCTCTTGGAGCGGGTCGAAGCGGATGCCCTCCGGGTGGGGCGCATGCCGCTCGCCATCGCCGCGCGGGCGAGCTTGGCTTTGGCCCTCGACGCCGCCGGAGAGCGCGAGCGGGCGCTGAGCGTCCTGGAAGCGGCCCTGAGCGCCGCGGAGCCCGAAGGCGTCCTCGCGCCCTTCCTGGAGGAGGGAGAGCCCATGCGGCGGCTCTTGGACGTCTGGCTGCGCCGAGGCGCTCCGACGGCCGTGCTGGGAGCCTTCGTCAAGCGTCTCGTGCCTGACGCCGCCGACGACGGAGGTCTCGTGGAGCCGTTGAGCGCCCGCGAGCGCGAGGTGCTGGCGCTGATCGCCGAGGGCATGTCCAACCAGGCGATCGCCGATCACCTCGGCATCGAGCTCAGCACCGTGAAGCGCCATAGCAGCAACCTCCTGGGCAAGCTGGGGGCCTCGAACCGCACGCAAGCAGTCGCCATGGGCCGCCGCCACGGGTGGTTCTAAGGGTGTAAATCAAAACCACCGGGCGCTACACCCTTGGAGGGATGTGTCCCCGCCGGGGTTGCCCTACGCTGGGCTTGTTGTTCCTCAGCCCCGGAGGACGCCATGGAGCCGAGCGCCTTTTACCGCATTCACGTCGCATCCGAGCTGGATGCCTCCTGGTCCCGCCACTTCGATGGGCTGAGTCTCACCCCCGACCACGGCCAGACGATGCTGGCCGGCTACCTTGCCGATCAGGCCGCACTTCACGGGATCTTGGCCCGGATTCGCGACCTCGGACTCGTCCTGGTGGCCGTCCGGCGCGAGGAGGTCGAGCGGTCCACCGATTGGAGGAACTCATGATTCGCCGCGTCGCGACGGCCCTGGCCTTGCTCTTGAGCCTGGCGGGATGCGCGTCCACCGCCCCCTTCCGCAATGCCCACGGCGGCCCCGTCGAGACGAGCATCGCCTCGCTCGAGCCGATGACCCTGGGAGGGCAGAAGCAGTGGGTCTTGATTCGCGGCGAGAACGCCGCAAACCCGGTCCTGCTCTTCCTTCACGGCGGGCCGGGGGCCCCCGAAACCGCGCTGGTCAAGCACTACCTCGGGGCCCTCGAGAAGGACTTCGTGGTGGTCAGCTGGGATCAACTGGGCGGCGGCAAGTCCTTCTCGGATCGCATCCCCGCCGAGCGACTGACGCTCGCGCACATGGTCTCCGACGGGCATGAACTGGTCCTGAAGCTGCGCCAGCGCTTCGGTAAGCAAAAGATTCTCCTGGTGGGGCACTCCTGGGGGACCGTCATCGGCACCACGCTGGCCCAGCGCTATCCCGAACTCTTTGACGGCTACGTCGGGGTCTCGCAGTGGACCCACAGCGTGGAGCGCGAAACCCTCTCGTACCACTTGGTGCTCGACTGGGCGAAGCAGGCAGGCCGCCAGGATGCCGTTCGCGATCTCGAGCGGATCGGCCCGCCCCCCTACACCGGAGCGGACGCAGTGAAGAAGATCGAGGTGCTCAAGACCTGGCTCCCGAAGTCGGGCGGCCTCACCTACGGCCAGGACAACATGAACCTCTTCCTGTTTCCCTTGTTCCTGTCGAGCGAGTACACCTGGGCCGAGAAGTTCAACTTCATGAACGCCTTGATGTTCTCGATGGAGCACTTGTGGGCGGAAGCGATGACGGTCGACCTCCCGCGAACCGCGCCCAAGCTCGACCTTCCGGTATTGTTCGTCTCGGGGCGCCATGACTTCAACACGCCCCTCTCGCAGATCGAGCGCTATGCCTCCGAGCTCGAGGCCCCGCAAAAGGAGCATGTGATCTTCGAGAAGTCCGCCCACAGCCCGTGCTACGAGGAGCCCGAGCGCTTCGTCACCTTGATGCGGAGCCTCAAGGAGCGCTGGAGCCTCGAGTAACAAAAGACGCGGAGGGGGACGCCAAACGGCGTCCCCCTCCGCGTCTTTGCCGGCCTTCAGCCCCACAGGAGCGGGCCCATGAGCGAATCCCCAAAAAAGGGTTGACTGTTATCATTTTTGAGAATAGTATTATTATCGAAAGTGATAACAGTCGTTCAGGAGGCAGTGATGGCCAAGCCACCGTCCACCCCGAAACCCAGCACGGAGTCCGCCGCGGACCTGATTCTTCACCCGGTGCGCATGCGGGTGATCCAGTTGCTCGGGTCGGGCAAACCCTACACCGCCCAGCAGCTCGCCGAGGCGCTTCCGGATGTCCCACCGGCGACCCTTTACCGTCACCTTTCCAAACTCTTGCAGGGAGGCATCCTGGAGGTGGTTTCTCAGCGCCAGGTCCGCGGCACTCAGGAAAAGACCTACGCCCTGAAGGGAAACGCCGCCGTCCTCGGGCCCGAGGAGTTCGCCAAGGCCAGCCGGGAAGACCATATGCGCTACTTCGCATCCTTCCTCGCCACCTTGATGGGAGACTACGGCCGCTACCTCCAGCGCGAGACCCTCGATCCCGTGGCCGATGGGGTGGGCTACCGAACCGTCCCCCTCAACCTCAGCGACGCGGAGTTCCTCCAGATGCTCACCGCCTTGCAGGAGGCCGTGCGGCCCTACGTTGGAATGCCCGCCAGCCCCGAACGCAGACTCCGACACTTCTCGACCGTCCTCATTCCCGTCCACTCGCCCAGCACGACCCCGGAGGCCTAGACCATGACCACGACCAAGCCCGCCGCCCTCACCCTCGAATGGCTGGATCGCACGCGCCAGCAGCTCATTCTCTCCTCGCCCTTCTACGTCCTGGTTCCGGTCCTCTTCTATGTCGCGTTCATGGCCATGGGCCACACGCCTTCCTGGCTGATGATGGGCGCCGGCGCCCTGGGCTGGTTCGTCGCGCTGACGCTTCGCGGCCCCGTCGCCATCGTGGCCCAGCAGCTCACGGGAAGCCCGGAGAAGGCGACCCCGTGGGTCATCGCCTCGTCCGGTCCCCTGGAGGAAGGCCTCCGGGTGCTCGCCGTCCTCTGGCTGGGACGCGATCTCCCGACCGCGCTCGCCATCGGGTTGGGTTGGGGCGCCATCGAGTCGGTCTTTGCCATCGTCAACTCGCTCGTCGCCAACGCGATGCTGCGCAGCGACGATCCCAAAGTCATCGAGGCCCGCGAGATGCTCGCCCATCAGATGAACACGGACAACGGTCCGTGGTGGGGAGTTCTCGAGCGCATCAGCGCCACGGCCTACCACACCGGCAAGACCCTGATCGTCGCCGTGGCCCCCTGGGCCGTCCTGATTGCGGCTCCGGTGCATAGCGCGGTCAACATGCTCAGCGTTCGCCTCGCCAAGCGCTCGGCCCTTCAGATGGAGGCCCTCGTGGCGGTCGTCGGCGCCCTCGCCCTCGGACTCGGATTCTTCCTCTTCCTCGCCTAACCCCGCCGACCAAGGAGACTCACCCCATGCGTCAAGCCTCGTTCAAGTCGACCTCTTCCCGGATCCTCATGGCCGCCCTTCTGGCCCTCAGCCTCGCTCCCGTCGGCATGCCCGCCCTGGCGCAGGCCGCCCCTGCCGCCGCCCAGGCCACTTCGGCCCAGGGGACCTGGAAAGGGGAACTGAAAGTCCCTGGCCAGAGCCTGGGCATGGAGTTCACCTTCTCGCAGGCGGCGGACGGCGCCTGGAGCGGAACCCTCTTCGTGGCGGGCCAGACGCCGCAGCCCCTTCCCTTCAGCCGCGTTACCGTCGACGGCACGCGCCTCGTCGCCGAGGCCTCCAATATCCGGGCCACCTTCGAGGCCACGCTGAGCGCGGACGGCAAGGTGCTGGCCGGCCGCTGGAAGCAAGGGATGGCCAACCTCGACCTGACCATGGCGCGCCAGGCCTCGGCCTCGGTGGCCGCCCCCGCTCGGCGTCCCCAGGATCCGGTTGCTCCCTTCCCTTACGCCGAGGAAGAGGTCCGCTACGTCAACCCGAAGGGCAACATCACCCTCGCCGGAACGCTCACCTTGCCGCGCCGTCCGGGGCCTCACCCCGCGGTCCTCTTGATCACGGGCTCCGGAGCGCAGAACCGCGACTCCGAGCTGATGGGCCATCGTCCCTTCAAGGTCATTGCGGATGACCTGACCCGCCGCGGCTTCGCGGTGCTGCGGGTGGACGATCGCGGAGTGGGCGGCTCCTCGGGCTCGGTGACCGAGGCGACCTCGGCCGACTTCTCGCTCGACGTGAAGGCGGGGTTGAACTTCCTGAAGGCCCGGAAGGACATCGATGCCAAACGCATCGGCCTGGTCGGCCATAGCGAGGGGGCCCTGATCGCTCCGATGGCTGCCGCCGGCAACCCCGACGTGGCGTTCATGGTCTTGCTCGCGGGCCAAGGGATGTCGGGAGACGCGATCATCAAGCTTCAGAGCGACGTCATCAACCGCAAGTTGGGACGCAACGAGGCCCAGCTCGAGGAGCTCCGCAAGCTGCAGCGCGAGGCGCTGGCCATCTGTACGAGCCCTTTGTCTCGCGAGCAGGCGGCTCCGAAGCTCCGGGCCCTACTGGAGACCCAGCTGCCCAAGGACAATCCGGAGGCGGCCGCGGCCATGCGCCAGCAATTCGAGATGCAGGTCGAGGCGATGCTCAGCCCGTGGTATCGCTACTTCCTGACCGCGGATTCCGTGCCCTACCTGCGCAAGGTGACCTGTCCCGTGCTTGCCCTGAACGGCGAGAACGACGTCCAGGTACCTCATCGGGAGAACTTGCGGGGCATCTCGAAGGCCCTGTCGGAGGCCGGGAACCGGGACGTGACGGCCCAGTCCCTGCCCAAGCTCAACCACCTGTTCCAGACCAGCCAGACGGGCATGGTGGACGAGTACGCGACGATCGACGAGACCTTCGCCCCGATCGCCCTGAAGACCATGGGGGACTGGCTCGAGCGGAAGGCCTTCCGCTAGGTCTGTCGTCCCACGGGACAAAAGCAAGGTCTGCGGCGGGGAGAATTCCCCGCCGTTTTGTTTGACGGGCGTTTGGCGCCGGTCAATTCTTTGCCAAGGGTTCGTTAAATCGTGTCGCCAGGGAGGGATTCGAGGCATAAGTCTACTTAGCAGACGTGAGGCGAGAGGATCTGACGATGAGTGATTCGGTGAACGGCAACGCCAAGACCAACCTCTGGAGCCTGGGGGCGACGCCCGGCGCCTCCCAGGCCCCGCAACCGGTCGCGGAGCCTGCTGCGCCGACTGCACCGACGGCGCCGGCCAAGCCGAGCGTGCCGGCGGGGGACGCGGGCGCATTCAACGGAGCGAGCCTCCTTCAGGCGGCCGCCACGGGCCAGTGGGCCTCGACGGGACCCCTGGGCGCCTCGAAGGGAGCGGGCGGTTCGTGGACCTCGGACTGGACCTTCAACTCGGGAAGCGCTGGGACGGGATCCGCTCAGTGGAGCAATGATTTGGTTCCGACTTCCAACACGCAGTGGACCGTGGACGCGGTCATGGCCGAGGCCACGCGGGGTCTCGAGGGTGCCGCCCAGGCGCTCGATGCCATGCGCGCGGCCGCCCTCAAGGAGATTCAAGCCATCCGGCAGCTCGCGAGCACGCTGGCCTTCGCTCAGGGCGGGGCGGTGGACGGCCTCAAGGTCGGCCGTCAGGATCGCTTCATGAACGAGCTGGCAGCCGCCGAGCAGGCCCTCTCCAAGAATCCTCCGGACGTCGAGGCGTATCGCCGGGATATGTCGGACGCGCGAACGATCCTCAATCCGCCCGTGAATCCCTTGAACGAGCTCGGGCAGAGCCGCAACCAGCTTCACTGGGGCAAGCCCGTGCCCGGCTCGCAGAACGTGCTCGCGAAGCTCAACGCCCTGATCGACGGGGCGGGGCATGCGACCTCGAAGGTCAAGCCCTCTCTCTATAGTCTGCGCGGGGATCTGATCCAGGCGCAGTCCAAGGTCGATACCCTATCAAATGCCGCCGAGCAGCGGGCCAAGATCCAGGCCAAGGCTGCCGAGTTCAGCCAGTCCAAGGTCGCCGCGGCGGACGTGCAGGCGCGCTATCAGCAATCAGTCGTCCAGGTGGGTGGTCAGTTCGCGGACTACTTCAAGCAGGCGATCCGCGAGCTCGACGCGTTGCCCGCGAGCCCCGCGGTCGCCGCCGCCAAGGCCGAGCTGGCCAAGGCCGAGAACGCCCTGAAGCTCAATTACTTCGGCTCGTCCGCCGAGTTGCTGAGCAAGTTCGAGCAGCTCGCCGAGGCCGCCGGCAAGCCACTGACGGCTCCTAAGTCGCTTCGCGAGGCCCTGACCACGGTAGGACGCCTGCAAGGCGAGCATCACCGGGCCCAGGACAAGGCGCGGCGGCTGGAGCAGGAGCATCAGCGGATGCAAGCCGGGTACGACGAGGTCTTCCGCCGCTAGCGCCTGTCGCAACGCAGGTCGCTCCAGGAAATCGGCAAGGGCCGAGGGGAATCAAAAGAACGCGGGGGGACGGTCACCGTCCCCCCGCGTTCTTTTGGCGCTTACACGCGCTTGAGGAAGGCCTCCAGGAAGGCCTCGTTCTCGTGGTCGAGGCCGACGCTGACGCGCAGGCAGTGGGGCAGGCCGAAGCCCTTCAGGGGGCGGACGATGATCCCCTCGTGGAGCAGCTCATCGGTGATCCGGTTGACCTTTTCTTCGGTGCCGAGATCCAGCATGACGAAGTTGCAGTAGGACTTCACGTAGGGGATGCCCGCGGCGTCGAAGGCCTCGTAGAAGCGCTGGAGGCCGCGCTGGTTGAGTTCCAGGGTCTGCGCGAGGAAGTCCTCGTCCTCGAGGGCGGCGAGGCCCGCGGCCTGGGCCAGGCTGCTCGGCTCGAAGGGAAGCTTGACCTTCATCAACTGGTGGATGAGGCTCTCGTGGGCCAGGCCGTAGCCGATGCGGATTCCGCCCAGGCCGTAGGACTTGGAGAAGGTGCGCAGGGTGATGACGTTGTCGGCCCGGTAGAGCTGGGAGTCGGGGTAGTCGTAGAGGTCGCCCACGAACTCGAAGTAGGCCTCGTCCAGGATGATGAGCACGTGCGGAGGCACGAGGTCGAGGAAGACCTCGAAGGCGTTGCGGTTGAAGATGGTGCCGGTCGGGTTGTTGGGGTTGGCCAGGTAGATGATCTTGGTCTTGGGAGTGATGGCCTTGGCCATGGCCTTGAGATCGAAGCCGTAGTCCTTGAGGGGGACGGTGACGATGGGGACTCCCTGCGCGCGCGCGAGCACCATGAAGCCCACGAAGGTGCCTTCGGAGGTGAGCACTTCCTCGTCCCCGTGCAGGAAGGTCCTCACGATGGTGGCCATGATGCCCTCCGAGCCCGAGCCCAGGACCACGTTCTCCATCTTGACCTTGTAGCGCTCGGCGAGGGCCGTGCGCAGCTTGTAGCCGCTGGAATCCGGGTAGAGGTGCAGGTCCGCCATGGCGTCGCGCATGGCAGCCACGGCCCGGGGGGAGGGGCCCAGCGGGTTCTCGTTGGAGGCGAGCTTGTAGACCCGCTCCAAGCCGAGTTCGCGCTTCACCTCCTCGATGGGCTTGCCCGCCTTGTAGGGGATCAGCTTCTCGATGTACTCCGGGACGAGGGATGAAGTTGAAACGAAGTTAGACACGCGCATCTCCTGGCTTCAGATCGGGGTTTTCCCGATCATACCAGACTCTTCGCGGCATGACTTGCTTCCTGGTCTTTCGGGGTCGGCATCCGGTCCCAGGGGCCGCGACAACCCCTGTTTCCCGCTTGTCTCGCCCTGAAAGCCGCCTCAGACTGGAGCCAAAAGGAGGGCGAGCATGGCGAAACGCAAGCGCAAGAAGCGCGAGGAGATTTTTCGCGCGGAGGTGCCGATGACGATCTGGCCGCCGACGCTCACGCAGCGTCCTTCGGCCTTCGTGCGGGCCCTGAATCAGGTTTGGGGGCGAGGCATGAGCATCCTCGGGGGAGCGAGTTTGGTGGGCTTGGGCTTCTTCGTCTGGGATGGGGAGATCGGCATGGTGCTCGGGGGCTTGGGTCTCGCCATGATCGTTGGGGCGCTTATCTGGCATCGCTGGCGGGGCAGCTAGGGGCGGGCCTCGTCCGCCATGACGAGGTTCGCTCTAGCGATCGCCGAAGATGCCGATGAGGCCCAGGCCGCGCTCGGATTCCCAGGTGTAGACCGGGGGTGTCGTGGGGGTAGGCGTCTTCGCGTTGAAGCCGACGAGGGTGTAGCCGCCCAGGAGCTCGGCTTCGGGGCTCATGAGGACGACCGACTGGACGTCGGCGTCCTTGCGCTCGCCGAGGACCAGGCGGTTGCGTTGATGCGTGAAGAGGAAGCCTGCGAGGGCGTCGCCCTGGTGCAGGGCGAAGACGAGGCAGTCTTCGTCGAACTGGAACGGGCGGGCCTGGAAGCGCCGGGTGAGGTGGAGTGCCAGCCGCTCCATGTGGCGCTCGTAGGTCTCGGTGACGCCGTTTCCGGGCAGGCCCATGAGCAGTTCGAAGCGGAAGTCGCCGTCGAGGGCCTCCCCCCGCGGCACCATGGGGGCGGCGGCGGCCATGCGGGTTCCCGGTCCCGAGTAGTTGCTGGTGAGGCCGACCTTTCCGCCGGCGACCAGGGCTCTGGCCTCGTAGTTCAGGTCGTTTCGTTGGGTCGAGGTTCCCAGGAAGGAGAGGACATAGGCGGCTTGAGGGCCGGTGCCGAGGCGGAGGCCGACGGGGTTGGCGTGGACGTGGAAGAAGTCGAGGTCTTTCTTGCGGCTGGCGGCGTCCGAGGCCTGCTGGACGACGCCATGCACGGCCTGACGGAGGTCCGCGGGGATCGCGTCGGGTTTGAGGACCTGGATCGGGAGGCGGGCGTCGTGGGCGCTCAGCGTCGCGCGGGGCGCGGGGCTCAGGCCGAGCGGGCTACCGCAGCCCAAGAGGGACAGGACCAGCAGGCTGCTCAGACCCCAGGATTTCCGTGCCATCTTCTCCTCCGTTCGGGTGGCGTCTTAACCTCATCATAACCTCTTGGCCGTCGGCTCGCAAGGCTCAGCTTGCCATGCGAGCGTCATCGGGGCCGAGGGGGCATGGGGGGCCCCGCTGACGCTCGGCGTGGAACGTCTCAATCAATCAATGACCGGGTGGTTTTCTGGTCATCTTGATCCCTCACGAGCGCCCGTCGATGGCGTAGATCTTGGACTAGGGCTCGTGGAGCAAGAGGGAGCGCCCGGCAGGCGTTCGTGAGACCGTAAGGAGGCCTTGTCATGCGGTACGGGGTACAGGTGGGATGCTTGGTCGCCCTCATGATGCTGGGGGCATGCGGCACGGCTCCGCCGGGGAGCGAGGGGCCGCTATCGATTTCCGCCGAGGAGACGGAGGTGCCGGAGTGGCATCGGACGGGGCTTCGGCCTCCGATCGCCACGGAAGAGCAGTATCAGCAGGCGCTCTACGAGGATCCGTCCTTCTGGCAGACCATGAGCCAGGACTCGGCCTTCCGGAACATGGTCAAGAAGGACACGGTCTTCCGGAGCCGCCTGGTGCTGATTCCGGCGCTGCGGCACCACGTGCTCAATGACGCCGCCTTCCGGCAGCGGCTGGTGCAGGAGGAGGCGTTCCGCCGGCCGTTCGACGATGCGGATTACGCCGGGGTGGTGGCCCAGGATGCGCGCTTCCGAAGCGTGCTGATGAGCGATCCCGACCTGCGCCTGCGCATGCACGAGGAGCATCAGCTGCGCAACCTCCTGCACCGGGATCATGCGTTCCGGCACCTCTTCAGCTCGAACGCGGCGCTCCGGGGGCTGATGGTCTCGGACGGCGCGCTGAGGCGGGTGATTTACTTCGATCCGGGCTTCCGGAGCATGCTGATGAAGGACGGGGCCTTCCGGGAGCGCTTCACCTCGGACGATGCGTACCGCGCGAAAGTGATGGCCGATCCGGGGATGCGGGCGCAGCTGAGGCGCGAGTACGACGCGCGGAGGGCCCGCCGCGACGACGAGGGGGGGATGATGCCGTCCTACGGGCAGCCGTACGGCCAGCCTTACGGGCAGTCGTACGGGGACATGCAGTACGGCTGGTAGCTTACCAGGGGAAGGGGAGGCCGGCGGCGATGTTTACGAAGGGGCCTTCGTTGCCGACGGCCGCCTCGATGCGCCCGACGTACCAGGTGCCGAGGCTCAAGCCGAGGTAGCCTCCGATCGAGGGGCGGATGTCCATGGGAAAGGCGATCGCCGCCCCCCGGTTCCACGAGCGGGCCGCATCGGCGAAGGCCGTGCTCCAGAGGGTGAACCCGCTGCCGGCGATCTGGGGCCAGAGCGCATGCCGCAGCTCGACGCTGAGCGCGAGCATCTGGTTCCCGACGAAGCGGGATCCGGTGTAGCCGCGCAGGTAGCTTCCGGCTCCCAGCCAGTAAGCCTGAGCGAGGGGAAGCTCACCGTCTCCGAGGCCGCCATGGAGGCCGATGGCGAGGCTGTCGAACTCTCCCAGGGGAACGTACTCCTGGAAGGTGGCGTCGTAGCGCAGGTAATCACCCGGATTGCCGAGCCCCCTGGGCCCGAAGAGGACGCCTGCCCGCAGACGGGTGCCCATGCGTGGCATGTCCGGGTGGTCGGTGTCGTCGTAGCGCAAAAAGGGCGAGATCGTGACCATCGCCCCGTGAACCGTCCCGAAGTCGCTGGCCAGGGCGGCATTGCCGTCCATGCCGGCCCCGGCGACCTTGCCTTCCAGGTAGACACGGGTGTACGGCAGCACCATGACGCCGGCGCGGGCGTAAGCCTCCGGGAAGTTGTAGGCCAGGTTCGTGCGGGGCTTGGCGTCGAGCTGACCCGGCTCGTAGAGGGTCACGCCGCTCCAGACGTAGCCGGCCCAGGCCTTGAAGTCGTAGTACTGGCCGCCGAGCCGCCAGTCCTCCGCGATGACCTCCAGCCCGACGGGAAGGACGAACGGAATGAACTTGGGGGAAATCGAGAGGTACGGGGCCTCCGTGAGGGAGATCGCGACCCCTTCGGGCTGGGGCGTCACGTGGACGTCCGTGAGGTTTCGGAGCTTGAGCAGCTGCGGGCGCCATGCGTCCGGCGCGACTCCCTCGATCGCGCGCCGGTAGCGCGGCGTCATGGGGCCGTAGGAGTCGGTGAAGCGTACGCCGGGCAACGCGTCCTCGGCATGGGCGGGGGCCGCCAGGGACACGAGGGCGAGGGCGGTCGTCAGGTGGCGTTTCCAGAACACGTCAGCTAGCAGCTCAAGGGAGATCGTCCGATGGGGGTCTGTTTAAGGATGCTCATTCGCGGGTTGAGAAGATACTAGGCAAGCAAGCCTCTTTTCCCATGCTACCCGTTGTCACGGTTCCGGAAACCTCGTCGCAAAGAGACTTCATGCGCCACGCACTGCTCTCCCTGGTCATCTTGATGGTCGTCAGCTTCATGGGCTGGAGCGCGAAGGCCCAGCCCGTGCCGCCGCTGGTGGACTCTCCGGTTGCGAAGCAAGGGCTGCTGGACCTCACCCACTGGAGTTTCGAGCGCGACGGCCTCCTGAAGCTCGAGGGAGACTGGGAGCTGTACTGGAACCAGTTGCTCGAACCCCGGGACTTCAAGGGCGCCAAGAAGCCCACTCCTACTGCTTTGGCGCCCGTCCCCGGCTCATGGACGGACCTGGGCTTGCCGGCTCACGGGGTCGCCACTTACCGCCTGGGCCTCAAGTCCGAGGACCTTCATCAGCTGGTGGCGGTCGAACGCTTCAACCATCCGCAGGGCGTCCGGGTCTGGGTGGGCGATCGCCTCGTCTACGAGGGCGGACGGGTGCAATCCGCCCCGGGCGGCGCGTTCCCACATCACTTCCCGGGACCCGGCACCTTCAGCCTGAGCGAGCCCATCACCCCCGTGACCGTCCAGGTCTCCAACTTCTTCGAGGAGCAAGGAGGCTTGATCGAGCCCTTCACGCTCGGCAGCGAGCGCCAGATCAACGCGGCCCGCATGCGCCAGGTGGCCCTCAGCCTCTTCCTTTTCGGCAGCATCCTCCTCATGGGCCTCTACAACCTGGGGCTCTTCGTGCTCCGCCGCAACGAGCCCTCCACGCTATTCTTCGGCCTGCTCTGCCTGATCGTGGCGCTGCGGAGCATCTGCACCAACGACTACTTCATCCTGACGCTCGTGCCGGAACTCTCCTGGGCCGCCGTCAACAAGATCGAGTACCTGACCTTCTACCTGGCCATTCCGTTCTTCATGATGTTCTTGAGGGCCGTCTATCCCGACGAGATGCCGCGCGCCGTGTTGCGGGCGGCCCAGGTGCTGCTCGGCGGCGCGTCGCTGATCGTGATCGCCACCCCGAACGACGTCTATCAGCACACCCTGATGCCCGTTTCGCTGGGCACCCTGGTGGCGGGGGTCTTCGCGACGGGGGCCATCGTGCTCGCGGTCATCCGCAAGCGGGAGGGAGCGATGGCCGCCTTGATTGGCTTTCTGGTCCTCTTCGCGGCGGCCGTCAACGACATCCTGGTCTCCCAGCGCCTCATCGGGGGAGCCTACATCGTTCCCTACGGGCTGATCGTCTTCATCTTCACGCAGTCGTTCCTGCTCTCGCAGCGCTTCTCGCAGGCCTTCGCGACCATCGAGGCCATGTCCCAGCGCCTGCTCTCGCTCGACAAGCTCAAGAACGAGTTCCTGGCCAATACCTCCCATGAATTGCGGACTCCCCTGCATGGCATCATCGGGCTCGCCGAGTCCCTGATCGATGGAGCCACCGGTCCTTTGCCTGCCTCGACCGTCTCCAACCTCGGCATGATCGCCTCGAGCGGCCGGCGCCTCGGGAACCTCGTCAACAGCATGCTCGACTTCTCGAAGCTGCGGAACCACGACCTCACGCTGCAGCGCAAGGCGCTGGATCTCCGGCAGGTGGCGGAAGTCGTGATCACGCTCTCCAAGCCGCTGACCGCCGGAAGGGCGATCGCCCTCCACAACGCCATCCCGGAGTCCCTGCCGGCCATCGACGGCGACGAGGATCGCCTGATGCAGATCCTCCATAACCTGATCGGCAATGCCATCAAGTTCACCGATTCCGGCTCGGTCACGGTGACGGCCTCCATCACGGTCATGGCCTCGGTGACGAGCCAGGGCTGGGTCACGGTGACGGTGGCGGACACGGGCATCGGCATCCCCGAGGAGAAGTTCGAGGACGTCTTCAAGTCCTTCGAACAGGTGGACTCGTCGGTCTCCCGCGAGTTCGGCGGGACGGGCGTGGGGCTCAGCATCACCAAGCAGCTCGTCGAACTGCATGGCGGCCGGATCTGGCTGGAGTCGAAGCTGGGCGAGGGCTCGCGCTTCTCGTTCACGCTTCCCCTCGCCTCCGCTCCGGCGACTCGCAGCGCGGAAGCGCTGCCGCTGAGCCGCATCCAGGAAGTGGCCCCAGAGCCCGAGGAGCTGGTGCTGACCGCTCGCTTGCCGCAGAGCGGCGGGCTGGAGCTCGTCGAACCGGATTCCGGCAAGCCGGACGCCGGCAAGCCCGAGTCCGAGCCGGTGCATGTCCTGGTGGTGGACGACGAGCTGGTGAACCTGCAGGTGCTGATCAATCAGCTCTCCCTTCAGAATTACACCGTCACCAAGGCCATGAACGGCATGGAGGCCCTGGCCCTGATCGACGAGGGCCGGCACTTCGACGTGGTCCTGCTCGACGTGATGATGCCCCGCATGTCGGGCTACGAGGTCTGCCAGAAGATCCGCGAGCGCTACCCCGCCAACGAGCTTCCGATCCTGCTCTTGACCGCCAAGAACCAGCTCTCGGATCTGGTCGACGGCTTCAAGTCGGGGGCCAACGATTACCTGACCAAGCCGATCTCCAAGCCCGAGCTCTTGTCTCGGATCAAGACCCACCTCAACCTCAGCAAGTACCATATCGCGACCTCGCGATTCGTGCCCCACGAGCTGATGCGCATGCTCAACAAGGAGAGCATCGTGGACGTCCAGCTCGGAGATCAGGTCCAGAAGACCATGACGGTGCTCTTCTCGGATATCCGGTCGTTCACGACCCTCTCCGAGACGATGACGCCCCTGGACAACTTCCGCTTCATCAACGCCTACCTGTCGCAGATGGGGCCGATTATCCGGGAGCACGGCGGCTTCATCGACAAGTACATGGGAGACGCCATCATGGCGCTCTTCGAGGGGGGGCCGGACGATGCGGTCCGGGCGGCGATCGCCATGCTGCGCCAGCTGGAGGTCTACAACCAGGGCCGCGTCAGGGCGGGCTACCAGCCCATCGAGATCGGCATCGGCATCAACTCCGGCGACCTCATGCTCGGCACGGTGGGAGAGCACCGCCGCATGGAGGGAACGGTCATCAGCGACACGGTGAACCTCGCGTCGCGCCTCGAGAGCCTGACCAAGGAGTACGGCGTGCCGCTCATCATCAGCGAGAACACCATGAAGGGCCTGGAGACGCCCTACCCGACCCGCTTCATCGATCGCCTGGTCGTGAAGGGAAAATCCGAGCCCGTCTCGATCTTCGAGGTCCGCGATCCGGAGGCGCTGTCGCGCAACAGCTGAGCGCGGCTTGCGATGCCCCCCACGCACGCTACACTGAGGGCGGCGAAAGAGGGAGTCATCATGGCCGAGCCGTATGCGCGTTGGTGGTCTCGCGAGGGCGACAAGGCAACGGGTTTCGCGTACCGGGATGCCCGGGGCCGGCCCATCACCGCTCCAGCCGCGTTGAAACGCATTCGGGCGCTGGGCATTCCCCCGGCCTGGACGGGGGTGCGGATTTCACCGTCCGCGTCGACGAAGCTTCAAGCGTTCGGCTTCGATCGCAAGGGCCGCAAGCAGTACCGGTATCATCCGGAATGGACCCAGCAGCGGGCGGCGGCCAAGTTCCGGCGCCTGGCCGCATTTGCCCAGCGGCTTCCCCACTTCCGGGCCGTCACCTCGGAGCATCTGGCCCAGCCGGCGCTCAGCCGGGAGAAGGTGCTGGCGCTGTTGACCCGCCTCATCAGCGCGGGAAGTTTCCGGATCGGCGGCGATCGCTATGCCCGCGAGAACCAGTCCTACGGCCTCTCGACCCTTTGCCGCCAGCACCTCGCCATTTCCGAGACCTGCCTGACCTTCGATTACCGGGGCAAGCATGGCATCGCGCAGTCTCAGGTGGTCTGTGACGGGGGCTTGACCGCCATCATGCGGGAGCTGTCGGAGCTGCCCGGCCCGCGGCTCTTCAAGGTTCCCTGCGAGGACGGATCGCAGGCTCCGCTGACCAGCCGCGACGTCAACGCCTACATCAAGGACATCATGGGGCCCGGCTTCAGCTCCAAGGACTTCCGCACCTGGAGCGGGACCCTTTTGGCGGCCCGCGTGCTGGCCCGTTACGGACCTCCCGCGGACCCGAAGGAGGCCAAGAAGAACCTGACCCGCTGCGCCGCCGAGGTCGCCCAGGCCCTGGGAAACACGCCGGCCATCGCCCGCTCCAGCTATATCGCTCCGGTGGTCTTCGATTGCTACCAGCGGGGCATCACCTTGTCCAGTCTCGCCCCGAGCGACAAGCAGCGGCTGACGCTGCTGCAACAGGGCTACACCCTGGAGGAGGTCGAACTGATGCGCATGCTCAGCATCGCCCCCGAGCAGGAGGCGGCGGCACTGCGGGTCGTGATGTTCCCGGAGCCCCTTTCCGAGCGAACGGGCTCGTGAGGCCTAGCCGGCCGAGCGCATCGGCGTCGGTTCGCCGATCGCCATCCGGCGATTCGAGGCGAGCATGTCCCGGAAGATCGATTCGGCCAGCGGCCGGCTGAAGTAGTAGCCCTGCGCGTAATCGCAGCCTTGCCCTTGCAGGAAGCGAAGCTGCTCCTCGGTCTCGACTCCTTCGGCGATGACCCGGAGGTGGAGGCGGTGCGCCAGTGCGATGATGGCGCTGACGATCGCCCGGTCCTCCGGATCGGAGGCGATGTCCCTCACGAAGGACTGATCGATCTTGAGGAAGCTCAAGGGGAAGCGCTTCAGGTAGCTCAGGGAGGAGTAGCCGGTGCCGAAGTCGTCCACCGCGAACTGGATCCCATGGGTGTTCAGCCTGGCGAGCGTCACGATGGTCGCTTCCACGTTCTCCATCATGATGCCCTCGGTGAGCTCGAGTTCGAGGAGCGAGGCGGGGAACCCCGTCTCGGCGAGGGTCGCCAGGATCGCCGACTCCAGGCCTGTGCGCTTGAAATGGTTGCCGGAGAGATTGACGGCGAGCCGGATGGGAGGCAGGCCTTCGTCCTGCCACGCGCGTCCCCGCTCGCAGGCCGTGCGCAGGATCTGCTCGGTCATCGGCATGATGAGGCCGGTCTCTTCGGCCAGCGGGATGAACTTTCCGGGGGAGATCAGGCCCATGTCGGGATGCTGCCAGCGAACCAGCACCTCGGCGCCGACGATCTCCCCGTTCTGGAGGTCGATCTGGGGCTGGTAGTGAAGCACGAGCTCGTCGCTGTCCAGGGCCCGCCGGAGGTGATGCTCGAGGATCAGGCGCTCGGAGGTCCCGGCATGCATCGAGGGCTCGTAGAACTTCACCTTGCTCTGGTGCTTCTTGGCCTGATCGAGGGCGATGCTCGCGTGCTTCATGAGCGTGGCGGCGTCATCCCCGTCGGTCGGGAAGAGGCTTCCGCCGATGCTGACCGACAGATAGAGCGCGTGCCCGTCCAGGTTGAACGGGCGCTCGAAGGTTTCCAGGATGGAGTAGGCCGCAAGTTCGCTCGCTTCCGGTCCTTCGAGTCCGGGAAGCAGGATGGTGAACTCGTCGCCGCCCAGGCGGGCCAGGTGATCGTACTGGCTTCCGAACGGCAAGAGCCGCTCGGCGACGGCGCGCAACAAGCGATCGCCCGCCTCGTGCCCCAGCGTCTCGTTGATCACCTTGAAGCGATCCAGATCGAGGAAGAGCACGGCTCCAGGCTCTCCGTCCCTCCCCGACCGCTCGATGGCTTCGTGAAGGCGCCGGCTGAAAAGGGCGCGGTTCGGGAGATGCGTCAGCGGATCGGAGCTGCAGGCCTGCTTGAGGACGTCGTACTCCGCGCGTTTGCGCTTGATGACCTCACCGAGCAGCTTCGCGACTTCCTCCATGGTGCGGAAGAGAACGGGGTCCACCTCGGTCGCGCGGGTGCTGAAGAACTCCATGACCCCCAGCGTCTCGCAGCCCGCCCGGATGGGGAAGGCGAAGGCGGAGCGTAGGCCCACTTCCAGGGCCTGCTCCGCTCGCAGGAAGCCCGGGGCCTCGGAGGCGTCCGAGATCCAGCGGGCCTGCCCGGTGGCGAAGGCCGTCCCGACCAGGCCGGTCCCCGGCTTGATGACCAGGGTCTCGGTGTAGGCTTTGTAGGGGCCGAAGCGGATCGGATCGGAAAGGTACCAGAGCGGCCCGGAGGCCAGGGTCTCCTGCGATTCGCTTGGCAGGTAGACGTGGCCGACCTGCCAATCCATCAGGTGGCAGATCCGCGCGAGGCATTTCAGCACGCTGGCTTCGGGACTGATGGCTTCGCAGGCCGAAAGCGCCACGGAGCGATAGAGTTCGATGGCAATGCTGTTCATGGGCTCCGATTCAGGCGTCCTCGCCCGGCCGGCAGTCCGGGAAGGTTAGTGGGTACTCACTAAGCATGCCAGCAGAAAGCCCCTGGCTGAAGCGTACTTAGTACGGAACGAACGCCAAGGGCCTTGCTACAAGCGGGTTTAGCCTGTTACGGATTGTGACGTCGCCATGTTCGGAAGCCATGGGCGAGGCCCCGGGGAGCGTTCCCCGGGGCCTCGTGGCGAGTGTGCTGCCTGAAGCAGGAGCTAGTCGGCGAGCGCCTTTTCCAGGTTGATCAGGCCGTGGGCGTACTTCGGGTCGAAGCCGGCGTCACCGAGGTCGGTGGCGGTTTGCTCGAGGCGCTGGCGTACCTGCTGGGCGGTCCACTGGGGGAACTTGCTCCAGACGAGGGCGGCGGCGCCCGAGACGAAGGGAGCGGCCATGCTGGTGCCGTCGATCATGGCGTAGGTGCCGCCGGGGAAGGTGCTGAGGATGCCTTCGCCGGGGGCCACGACGCTCATGCCGTAGCCGTAGCAAGAGAAGTTCGAGAGCTTCTGGGTCTGGTTCACGGAGCCGACGGCCATGACGTTCTTGAAGGAGGCGGGGAAGCCCATGTTGGCGATGCCGTCGTTGCCGGCGGCGGCCACGATCAGCACGTTGTGGCGGGCGAGGTCTTCCTCGTAGAAGGCGCGCTCGACGCTGTCGGTCAACGCGACGCCCAGGCTGAGGTTGATGATCTTGGCTCACTGGTTGACGGAGTAGGCGATGCCCTTCATGACGGAGAACATGGTGGCGTTCTCGCCGAGGACCTT
>JAKFCT010000076.1:0-37910 GCA_036676495.1 Candidatus Sericytochromatia bacterium | reverse complement strand
CTGTCAAGGACTTTGCGACCTCCATCAACCCGGCACTCGGAACCTTGATGAGCGGATTGGAAGTCGTCAGCAACCTTTATAACGCCGGAACCTCACTGATGAGCGGGGTAGGCGCGTTGGGTGGGCTGGACATCGGGAACTTGTCGTCGCTGTTGAGCTTCGACACCAGCAATGCCCTCTCAGCCGTGACCGGGAACCTGTCCACCATCACCAATACCTTTGGCGTGGACATCCCCGGCCTAAACGAGGCCAACCAGGCCCTCCGTTACATGGGCATGGCAGGACAGTTCGGTGGGCACTACAACGAGGCCCATGCCTCCATGTTCGCCTCCAACCCAGGTCTCGGGGGATTCGAGTATGGTGGGGATACCCGTTATGCGCCGCCTAAGCCTCGAGTGAGATCACAAGAGTCCTTGGACATGGAAGCAGGGTTTGCTGCAATCCAGAACGGCACCTACCAGAATGCTGCCCGTGACAATGGGGTCCAAGTCGCCTCAGCAGGTTCCGTACTGAACTGGTCGAAGGGGGTTCTAAAGCATGTCACCAATCGTCACCTGCGAAGAGACACCGAAATTAATGCTCCCAAGTTCCCTGAAGGAACAGACCTTAAGGCATTAGCCGACGAAGTCAGAGCGAAAGGAACATATTCTCCTGGTAGTAACAACCACCACCATTATGATGCAGACACCTCGGTGGGAAGAGTGAGACTTGTCTTGCGGCCTGACGGAAACTCCGTTAAAACCTTTTTTCCACTCTTGGGATCGGGTCTCATTACGTTCGGCGGGTCGATTATAGATTTTCTTAACCCTATCCACGCAGGAGAGGCGTACTAGGAGTCATATGATCATCAAGAAATACCATCCTACAGATAGAAGTGGTGTGTTAGTTGATGTAGATGTAACGAGGACTAAGCAAAAACCTTGTTATATCTTAGAAAATCAAGGAGAAAAACGCTTATTCTATGACGATATAGAGGTTAGGCTGCCAAGTTCCATAAGGCATCCGCTCGTTCGATGGATAGGTGATGATCGGGTTCTTGTTGTCGATAGTTACCCTGCAAGCAATGATGATAAAAATGCTTTCCTCATTCGAGGTGGCAACATTGATGCGATATTCTCGTTGGGAATTGGTATTAGCAATGTCCTTGTTAATGAGAAGTATATCATCGTAACTTATAGTGATGTTGGGATTTTTAGCGGAAAGATGTTTGAAAATGAGGGGGTAGTATTTTTTGATCCGAGTGGAAACTATAAGTTTGGATATAGAAGTAAGTTTTTGAAAGATGCTGTTGATGTTAGTGATTGTTACTGCTCTTTCCTTGATGAATCAAAATTATTCTTTATGGCTTATGAGAATTTCGAGCTAGTTGTCGTAAACCTCGTGGATATGAAGCAATCTATCCACAGTACCCCTGAGCGAATTCATGGGAGCAGCGCCATTGTGAGTTGCGGGGGTGACATGGTGGTTTACAGCCCCTATGACGAACCCAATGAAGTCATTAAATGGAACCTAAAGGCTTGCCTCACCGAGCCCCTAGGAAAGATTATCGATCATCGCGGAGTCAGGGGGGTATTCCCAGGAACGTTCTTGGCCGTAAGCGAACGTGCATATTATTGCGTGACCGTGGGTTGACGTTTTTTTGTTTTGCACATCGAAAACCGTATAGCCCAGGGAGGGAAGGTAGACCCTCCTTGGGCATCTCCAACCCCAACAACTGGACGGGCAACGGGGAGACCGTGGGTGGGGTACTCGGTGTGGTGAAGCCGTAGGTGCTTACCTTGCATCCCAGATTAGGGCAAGATACGGCCTTGGTGCAGTGACTAGCATCGCCGGAATTCTCACTGGTGGCGCCAAACTCAGCAATACACCTGCAAGGATGGATCTTAAAGGTGATAAACGGGGGCGCCTCGCACTAACACTGCGCAGAATAAGCAAGCACGTCACGCTGATAACCAATTTGGAATAAGTATGAGCGAGAGACAAGAACTCCACAAGACGATCAGCAAACATGACTATGGATAACAGGAAATCCTGCAAGAAGCCGAAGATTTCGCTAGAAGGAGAAAGAATTGAAGCCTGTAGCGCTTCAGCATGTAGTATCTCTAATTAAGCACCTCCCATGCTCACTAGCGACATTAGGGGTTGGGTCATTTATTCACTTAGAGTTTGGAAGCCTCTATGAGTTTAAACGAAGGAACGGAGCTATAGGACATAAAGGGGAAAGTGAGCTATTTATTTACTTGTGTGACTGGGATATTGCCGATGGAAGCAAAACCCTAGTAGGCAGCGAGGAAATATCCCCAGAAAATGAAGCTATATTGGAAGTATTTTTAGGCAAGTCGCTAACTCAAATACGTCGGACAAGCGCCAATGAGATTGAAGCCGTATTTTCTAATAATATAAGAATTGTTATGCGTCAGGGAGATTATGATGATATCGACGATTACTTCATGCTTTACACAAGAGATTACATTTTATCCTTTTCGCCCGCAACTGGCTTTTCAGTTGAGCAAAGAAATCCAGAATAATTACCAGAACAGTCAAAGAATACTCGAGCCTTGAAAACTGCATAGCCCAAGGAGGGAAAGAAGCTACTCCCTGGGCATCGTCACCCACGACAATAGAGCGGACTGCCGTCACCCTGAAGATCTTCGGGCACCACGGTTCTTGGCAAGACGTGACTAAGATCCAGACCCGGGGCAACCCCCTTTGCTACCTACACGACGCATTTGACTCGGTCACCGGGATGACCGATCGCCAGGGTAACCCTCAACAGTCATTGCCGGTAGCGACAACGCATTTTCGAAAACAGAACCGATCGGAGGAGGAGATTAAGACCATGATGAGTGCCTGGGTGGCGATCGCCGTCTTCTTGCCTACCCTTCCGGTCCTTGCGGCGGACCTTGACCACGAGGCCCCGGCGACACGTCCCGTCTTACAATTCGTCTATCAACAGAATCTTTTCGGCCACGTACCGTTCGAGCACCCCATCCCCCTCAACGCCAATCACATCAGCACCACCGTCAAGCGCAGTGGGGGCGATTTCGACAGCCAGCGCTGGCAGGTCCGAGGACCTAACGACTTTCTCGAAGCCCTCCGGAGCGAGTACTACTTGCCCGGCCGAAACCATCCTCATACCAACATCGTAGCCGGGCCGTCAGGATCTGGAATGCTAGCCAATAGCTATGCCCCACCAAGGAGAAGTCTCGGTGCTTCTTGGACGTTCTAGAAAGGACACGCCATGCGTCATCTCGTGAAACCACTCGCTATCGGGGCTGCGTTGATCATGGTTCTCGGCCATGCCGCTGCCAGCCATGCCGTGGCAGGCTCGCTCCATGCGACATTGAAAGTCCTCTCCCCCGTCCCCGGTGATCCGGATGCCCAGCGAATTCCCGGTACCCTCGAGCTATCGAATGGGCAGTGGCAGTTGACCTACGGCATTCTCAATGGGAAGGCCACCAAGATGCCGCCACTCGCCACGATCTCCGTGACTCCCACCACGGGCAGCCTGAATGATCCTGCCCGGAACGTGCGGAAGGCGCTCGACCTGCAGGCACTCCGCCAGGCCAAGTTCTCGGCGATCGCCCAGAACCCCGAGGCCCTGGGCGCCCTCGTCCTCGTCGGCCCCCGCCTCAAACAAGAGGCCAAGTACGTTCGAGACGGCCACTATCAAGGCCAGAAGATCCAGGAGTACGTCTTCAACGAAAGCAAGGACGTCTTCGGCCAGATCCTCTACGCGCCGGCCCTCGGGATTCCCCTCAAAATCGACACTTACGACGCCTCCAAGAACCTCCGGACGTTCGTCGAAGTCGACATGACGCGCTAACCGAAAGGACGTCCCCATGAACCGCCTTGCCCTCGCGCTTGCTTTCCTCACGGCTTCGCTCATGCGGGTTGCCCCGGCATCGGCCGTCCCGGAGAACGGGCTTTACTACCTGCCCATCCCCGGCGCGTCCGGAAACATCCAGGCCGTAGTCCCTCAGGGTGTGCTGCAGATCGATTACGTTCCTACGCTCGATCGGCTCACTGGCGGGCAGATGCAAGTCCTCCAAGGCGCCCTCCGCATCCCCGCTCCCATCCTCGAAGCTCCCCTTTCCTTGCGCGGGCTGTTGGGCTACCGCCAAATCTGGGCTTACTACGACGGCTCCGGAGAGGATACCTACGGAGGGATCGAGGCCGGCTTGAGCGCGTCGCTGCCCCTGAGCGTGCTTCCCTGGATTGGGGACGTCTTGGCTCCCGTTGGCCTCTACGCCTTCGGCTTCCATAACCAGTTGATCACCGCGAAGGCCCAAGGCGGAGGGTTTAGCCCCAATGGGCTCTCCCTGCCCTCGTACGGCGCAGGCATGACGCTTCAGCTCCCTACAGAAGGCGTCCTCACGCTCGGCTACGAGTCCTGGGCGGTCCCCCAAGAACTCGGTACGGGAGCCTCAGCCTTCTCGTCGGGGCTGAGAACCTTCAACGGATTGGCCGTCGGATATCGCTGGTAGCACGCAGAAAGGTGGTCCCATGAAACGTCGCAGTCTGATCGTCTCCCTGGCAGCCCTCTCGCTCCTCGGCCTCACCGGTTGCCCGGAGGCCGCCGTGTCGCCCCAGAACCCCACCGGAAATGAGACTCCCGAGACCCCGCCCGGCACGCTCTCCGGCACCTTGTACTCGAACGTCGGGGCGCCGGTGCCGGACGCGACGGCTTTCGTCGGGGATCGGACGATCAAGACGGATGCCCAGGGGAAGTTCGCTTTCTCGGATTTGGGGGCGGGCCCTTATACGGTGACCTTCCTCAAGGATGGGGGCTACCTTCCCAATACGTATATGGGCTTGAGGGGCGATGAGAAGGCCTTCATCCTCAACCTCGACTGGGGAGCGGCGAATCCCGACCTCACCGAATACGAGATCACCTTCCCCAAGGCGGATCTTCCGTCGGGAGGGCTGGAGGCCTCGGTCGGAAACGCCTATTTCGCGATGAGCCGCAGCCTCTACGCTTCAAGCGGCGAGGCGATCGCCAGCGCCTCGATTCGGACGGCCCCCGGGGCGGTCGAGGTCGTCCTCACCAACTCGGACGGGACCCTGATGGCGCGCAAGCCGATCACCGGCAGCGCGGGCGGTAAGACGACGGTCGCCTTCAACTCCGGCGAGCTGGCGGTGCAAACGCGCGTCGAGCCCAAGCTCGAGATCGAGGCGACGCCGTACTTCAGCCGCTTTGAACAGGCCATGGTCGGTGTCTACGGAGAGGGCTGGACCTACTACGGACCCAACGTGCTCGCGTACGAATCCAAGAAGTCACACGTGCCCAGCGGCCTGACCGCGGGGATGAAGGGCTACGACGTCCTCCTGGGGTCGTATGACTCGAGCGCCGGGACCTCGGGCTACCGGGCGCGGCTCGCGGCGACCACAATGCCAGCCTCGATCGGGCCCATTCGCTTGATCGATCCCCCGCAGGTGCTGGCCCCGAAGAGCGGAACGGCCTCGGTCATCCCGACGATCACCTGGCAGAATCCCGCCGGGAAGGGCTATACCTCGCAGATGGTGGTCTTCTGGGGCCTCGAACCCGGGGAGTCGACCTATCGGCCCAAGTGGTACGTCCACCTCGCGGACGGCCATGCGGATCGCCTGACGCCCCCGGCTTTCCCCGCCTCCCTCGCGGAGCACTACCCCATCAAGGCCGGCAAAGACTATTCGTTCGAGTACTGGGTCCGCAAGGACACGCATCCCACCTTCGGGCCCGCCTTCAGCGGCGAGTCCTACTCGGCATACGCCAACGGATCGTTCAAGGCCGAGTAGACGACTAAGGAGTCTTTCATGAATCGCATGTCCCGTCGCTTCTGGCTCGCTCCTCTGGGTGCGGCCCTCCTGATCCCCGTCATGGCCGCCCTGGCGGGTTGCCCCAGCCCGGACAAGCCTTATGCCCCCTTGATGGCAACCCCGACGCCCAGCCCGACTCCGACGCCGTCCGCGACCCCGACCCCCGAGGTGAAGAGCCTCTCCGGCGCGGTTTACGACCAGGAGACCGGAAAGCTCCTCACGGCCCCGCTCGTCTTCTTCAACGGGAAGTTCGGTCCGCTCGCGCTGGGCGGAACCTTCACGGCGACCTATTCCGCGGCGATCGCCAGCCCGTCGATCACGGTGGCCTCGTCGGGATACACGAACCTGACGGTGCATGGCTACTCCGGAGGCCCCCTGCTGATGACGCGTCCGGCCTCCACCGAGAGCGTCGCCGTCTCCTCTCGCAGCATCGCGGTCACGGCTCCCCCGGGGAGCGCGACCACGGCCTTTATTTCCGTGGCCGTGAAGCGCGCGGGCTTTGCCTACGCGAAGCTGGAAGCCTTCGCGGACGTCGCCCTCTCGGAAGCGGGGACGGCCAGCGTGGACGTGGCCTTGCCCGACGGAGAGGCGACCGTGCTGGCCTACGGGTTCGACGGAGACATCGCCGGCGCCAGCCAGGGGCCGGTCGGTGAGACGCTCGCGGTCAACCTCAAGGCCACGCCTGCGTTCGGCACCTTCCGGACGAGCGTTTCGCAGTTCGAGACGGATAGTGTCTTGGCGGTCGGCTACTACTTGACCTGGCCGAGCGAGTCCCCGATCGTGGAGAACCGACTGCCGCTGGCCGTGCTTACCGGAGATCTCTTGACTTCGCCCTGGGACCTCCCGCCGGTGACGAGCTTCGGCATCCCGGGGGCGTCCTACACGATCACCGCCGAGGCCATGGCCGTTGACGCCTCCGCCATGCTGGCGGCTCGTGAGCGTCGGAACGTGACTCCGGGCTCGCGTCTGCTGTCATGGCTGCCGGAAGCCACCTGGAAGAACTATCGGCCGGGTTCGGAGGAGCACGGGGTGTCCTTCCAGATTCTTCCGGACGCGGTCGTCCCGGGAGCCAACGCGTTCGTCCTGGACCTCTTCGACGACAAGCACGTCTGGCGCGTCGTCTCGCATCAGACCAGTACGGCCAGCATAGAGGTGCCGCTCTTCGAGTCGCTGGGCCCCAAGCTCAAACCCGGAACCTCATACGCCGTGCGCCTCGATTCCGCCCTCAACCCCGGACGTGCTGGCTTCCAGGAGGAGGCCTACACGTACGGAACGGTTTACGGGGCCACCTACAACAAGCAGACGGCAACGCTCGGCGCTTACCGGACCTTGTCCCGGCTTCCGGAGGATGGCCCCCTGGGCATCGGGATTCCTCCGGAAGCGCCCCGAGCGTCGGTGATGGGCGCGAATCCGGCCCGGAGTCCGCAACGAGCCGCGCTGGAGCGCGTCATCCGAAAGGTGGCGGGTCGGTCGAAGTAGCGCATGCGCACCCAACGATTGCCACGCTTGAGGGTTTCTTGATAGGATTCGTCAAGGATGGGGCGTCGATGAAGGGGGGGCGTATGGCCGAGACTCACTCGCAACAGGAGATCCAGGACTCCCGCTTGGGGCAGATTTTGCTCCGGCGCGGCCTGCTGAGCGCCGAAAAGCTCGACGCCGCCCTGGAAACCCAGGCCCAGACCGGCGTGAAGCTGGGCGAGATCCTGACCGAGGCCGGCGAGATCAGCTCGGAGGACCTGCGCGCGGCCCTGCGTGAGCAGCTCCAGAACGCCCGCCTCGGCCAGATCCTCCTGCGGATCGGCGCGGTGGACCTCCCGGCGCTTCAAGCGGCCCTGGACGAGCAGACCCGGACGGGGCAACTCCTGGGCGAGATCCTGCAAACCCAGGGGGCGTGCTCCCAGGAAGCGGTCGACTGGGCGCTCTCCCAGCAAAACCTTGAGCGCCGGGTGGGACAGGTGCTCCTGAACCGCAAGCTCGCCACCGCCGAGCAGATCGAGCATGGCTTCGAGGTGCTCGCCACCCAGCCCGATCGGCTGCTTTCCGAGATCATGGTCGAGCTGGGCTACCTGACGGCCGAACAGCTCCACATGACCCTGCGCTTCCACCTCCAGGAGCTGCGCCTCGGCCAGATCCTGGTCAAGCAGGGCGTGCTCAGCGAGGAGCAGTTGAGCTTCGCGCTCTCGCACCAGACCGTGACCGGCGGCCTCCTCGGAGGCTCCTTGCTGGCGCTGGGACTCTGCACCAACGAGCAGATCGCGCGCGCTCTCGCCGAGCAGCTTTCGCTCTCCGTTTAATCTTCTCTGTCTTGTCCCCCCTTGACGGGGGGACCGGCGAAGCCGAGGGGAGCGCCTGCGGCTGAAAACTATGAATCCTGCTCCCAGGTTCCTCAGAAACGAGGAATGTCATGCCCTCGCCGATCAACACCCCCCGGCGTCCCCTCATCTAGGGGACAAGCCTTGATGAGACTAGGCCGCTGGGACTCGAACAAGGTACAATGAGAGGGTTAGCGCCTGCAGCAACCATGAGCATTGCTCTGGGGTCGATCGAGGAAGGATCAGCGTGTCGCGCGTCGTCATTTCGGGCTACTACGGTTTCGGAAACCTCGGAGACGAGGCCATCCTCTCGACCGTCGTGCAGCAACTCGGCCCTCGGGCCGACCTGGTGGTGCTGTCGGCGGATCCGGCCCGGACGTCGCTGGAGCATGGCGTGAGGGCCATCGGGCGTACGGACATGGCCGCCATCCTTCAGGAGCTGCGCGGAGCGAGCCTCTTCCTCAGCGGCGGCGGCGGCCTCATGCAGGACGTCACCGGTCCCTTCTCCGTCGCCTACTACGGCGGCCTGCTCAAGATTGCCCAGATGATGCGGGTTCCCACCATGGTCTTCGGCCAGGGAGTCGGCCCCCTGGGTTCTCCGTTCAATCGCATGCTCGTTAAGGCCGCCTTCTCCGGGACCCGGGTGATGACCGTCCGGGATCAGGCCTCCGTGGACCTGCTGGCCGCCATGCGCCTGCCGCGCGATCGCGTCGTGCTCACGGCCGACCCGGTGCTCTGCCTGGAACCGGCGGACGCGGGGCGGATCGCGCAGATCTGGGCGGGAACCGGCCTGCGCGCGGACGTGCCCACCATCGGGATCTCCGTGCGTCCCTGGCATACCTGGTTCGAGCGCCAGTTCAAGGTCTTCTCCTCCGTCATCAGTCATGTGGCCAGCGCCACGGGCGCACAGGTGCTGCTCTTGCCTTTCCAGCAGCCCGGCGACGAGCGCATCACCGAAGAGCTGCGCGATTGCCTCTCGTATCGACCGGAGCGGCAGGCCCCCGCGGTGGCGATGCTGCATGAGCAACTCTCTCCCCAGGAGATGCTGGGCCTGATCGGCCGGCTGGACATGGTGGTGGCGATGCGGCTTCACGCGGTGATCATGGCGGCGGCGCGCGGCGTGCCGGCCGTGGGGATCGCCTACGATCCGAAGGTGGCGCACTTCTCGGCTCAGTGGGGCTTCCCGGTGATCTCCTCGGTGGAGGCCTTGGAGGACGCGGCGACGCTGGAAGAGACGCTGATGGGCCTGTGGCGCGATCGCCACGCCTTCCGCGAGCGGATGCAAGAGGCGTCCACCGCAATCGTCGGGCGCGCGCGCCTCAATTTCGAGCATGCCGACCGGATCCTGGGGTTAAGCCCCGAACCACAGAGGGTATAGCCATGAGGGACAGTGTCGTGATGCGCTCCGAAGTGCTGGGTTTGCCGGTCGATCCGCTGGGTCTCGAGGAGGCCTTGGCCCGGGTCGGCGAACACCTCCAAGAGCGCAAGCCGCTCCGGGTGGTGACGATCAACGCCGAGATGGCCATGCAGGCGCATGCCGATGCCGAGCTCGCCGCCATCATCCGGGAGGCGGGCCTGGTGATCCCCGACGGGTCGGGGGTGGTGTGGGCGTTGCGGCGGCGGGGCCTGCGGGTCTCGAAGCTGGCGGGCGTGGACTTCGTCCGGCACCTCTCGCGCTTCTGCGCCGAGGGCGGCCATCGGCTCTTCCTCCTGGGAGCGGCTCCCGGGGTGGCTCAAACCGCCGCGGAGGTCCTGCAGCGGCTGACGCCGGGCCTGATCGTCGCGGGAGTCCGGGACGGCTTCTGGAAGCCCGAGGAGGAGCCCGGTGTCCTGGAAGCCATCCGCGAGACGCGTCCCGACGTGATCCTGGTGGCCCTGGGGGTGCCCCGCCAGGAGAAGTGGATCGCCCGTCACCAGGAAGCCCTGGGCGTCCCGGTGGCCATGGGAGTGGGAGGATCGTTCGACGTCTTCGCCGAGCGGGTCCAGCGCGCTCCCGTCTGGATGCAGCGCCTGCATCTCGAGTGGCTCTTCCGGCTCTACCAGGAGCCGTGGCGCTGGAGGCGCATGGCCGGAACCCTACCCCGATTCGCGTGGCTCGTGCTGCGTGGCGCGAAGGAGAGGAAAGCCGCGTGATCAAGCTCAAGCAGGTTTCCAAGGTCTATCCCACGGGGGTGAAGGCGCTTCAGGGGCTCAACCTGGAGGTCCAGGCGGGGGAGTTCGTCTTCCTGGTCGGGCCTTCCGGCGCCGGCAAGTCCACCCTCATGAAGCTCCTTTACCGGGCCGAAGAGCCGACCTCCGGCCAGGTCCTGGTGGGCGGAGTCGACATCACTCGCCTCTCGCAGGCCCAGATGCCGGGCCTGCGCCAGCGGATCGGCGTGGTCTTCCAGGATTACAAGCTGCTTCCGCAGCGGACGGTCTTCGAGAACGTCGCCTTCGCGCTCAAGGTGCTCGGCGTGAGCCGGGTCGAAATGCAAAAGCGGGTCCGCTCGGCCCTTGACCTGGTGGGCCTGAGGGATAGCGCCGATTGCCTGCCGCACCAACTTTCGGGAGGACAGCAGCAGCGGGTCTGCCTGGCGCGGGCCATCGTCAACACGCCTCCCCTGCTGATCGCCGACGAGCCCACGGGGAACCTGGACCCCGAGACCTCATGGGAGATCATGCGCCTACTGACCAAGATCAACATGCACGGGACAACCGTCGTGGTGGCCACCCACAACAAGCTGGTGGTGGACAACATGCGGCGCCGGGTCGTCACCATCGACCACGGTCGCCTCGTGCTCGACCAGGCTAGAGGAGTGTATTCGGTTGGAGTCAATTAAGCGGTTCTGGCGACAGGTCGGCTTCATCGGCGAGGAAGCCCTCGCCTCCATCACCCGCTCCGGTTGGATGAGCTGGGTGGTGGTCATGACCATGGCCGTCAGCCTCACCATCCTGGGGGGCTTCTGGCTCCTGTCGGACGATCTCTACGGCCTCGCCCGCTCGGTCGGATCCAAGGTCGAGATCATGGTCTTCACCGAGAACTCCGCCAACGTCACCCAGATGGCCACCAAGATCCGGGACATGGAGGGAGTCAGCGAGGTCAGCATCATTCCCAAGGACGAGGCCTGGGCCTCGCTTCAAAAGGACATGAAGGGCCGGGTTCGCTTCGACGCCCTCCTGGAGAACCCCCTTCCCGACACCGTCCGCGTCAAGGTGCAGAACTCCGACGACACCCCGGCGGTGGCCGCCGTGATCGCCGAGATGGAGGGGGTCGAGGACCTCAACTGGGGCCAGAGCCTCCACGCCAAGATCCAGCAGATCGCGACCTTCACCCGGTTGATCGGCATCCTGATCACGGGGCTGCTGATGGCGGCGACCTTCGCGGTCATCGGCAACACCATCCGGCTGGCGGTCCAGAGCCGCCGCAAGGAAATCGAGATCATGCAGCTGGTGGGAGCCGGTGAGGCCTTCATCCACTCGCCCTTCCTGCTGGAAGGGATGCTCTTCGGCCTGGCAGGCGCCGTCCTGACCGGCGGAGCCCTCGTCGGCTGGCGCACGTTCATCATCACCAAGTTGCAGGAACTCTTCCCGTTCGTGGCCCTCAATGCCAGCCCCATGGTGGTCCTCCAGATGCTGGGCTACCTGGTGGCGATCGGCGTGGGAATCGGAGCGCTCGGGAGCTGGGTTTCGGTGCGTCGCCACCTGAGGCGCCAAACCACCTGACGAGCGGAGGATCGGGGGAGGCACCGCCTCCCTGCGCTCCCCGCGTGGCTCACGCGACGCGTCACGGTGCCCGCGGGCGCCGTGGGGGACATCTTCGAGAGGGGGACCCATGCAGCAGCCTCCCCGTAACCCGCGGAACCCCCAGCGCCCCGAGGACGGCGACCTGCCGCCGCGCGTGACTCCGCCGGCGCCGCGCACGGGCCCCATCAACCCCGACGACCTCTACGATCTGCAGCTGGGCCCGGGAGACCCGTACGTCCGGGCCGCCTTCAACCGCATCCAGCGCCAGAATCCGGGCGGCTCGGCCGCGCTGCGCGACACGGACGGCACCGACTCCCTGATGATCGCCAAGACGGCCAAGCGCAGCCGCGCCCTGAACTTCACCGTCCAGGGCATCGTCTGGAAGGCCGGATTCGCCAAGGAGCTCGAGCAGACCCCCTTGGGCCAGGCCACCCGCTGGAAGGTGCTGCCCCCGCAGCCCGTCGCCGAGCCCAACGGCCCGATCCTGCGCTACGTGGATGCCGGCATCGAGCAGGTCTTCCGGGAGCTGATCCCCCCGGCCCTCTTGGACGCGGGCGATCGCATGTACGGCATCGTCCGCAAGCTCACCCAGATCAGCATCTTCTACTTCCCCCGCGACGAGGGAGCGACCGCCGGCGTGATGGCCCACTACGGGGACGGCCCCGCCGCCCGCAGCCATTACCTCTACCTCCAGACCAACATCAAGAAGGCGGATCCCGCGGTGCTCGACCAGATCCTCCAGACCTTCCAGCTGGCGATCCCCAAGGCGGAAGCCCAGGGGCAGAAGCCGAAGCCGGTGGATTTCTGGCAGGAGTTCGAGCGCTCCATGTACCAGATCCGGGCGACTTACCAGACCTCCGCGCTGCACCAGAACTCGGCGAAGGCGAAAGCTCAGGCGACGCAGGGGCTGAAAGTGGCGGGCGATCGCCTGGAGAGCGCCTTGAGCGTCTTCGACCGCCTCGAACAGGGCATCATCTGGGCCGCCAGCCTCCCCGTACGCGGCCTCATCGGCCTGACCCGCGGCCTGACCCGCCTCATGGTGGGCATCATCCAGGCCAGCGATCGCATGTTCAAACGGTAATTTCAATTCCCCGCGTTGTCCCCCCTTGACCCTCACGTTACGTTAGCCCTTAGCCTGAGGCTTGGGAGGTGAGCGCATGCCGTTTACAGTCAAATCCGTGGCCGAGTTGGCCGGCATCTCGGTCCGGACGCTGCACCACTACGACGCGATCGGCCTGCTTCGGCCCGCATCGGTGAGCGAGGCGGGATACCGCCAGTACTCCGACGCGGACCTGGAGCGGCTGCAGCAGATCCTGTTCTTCCGAGAGCTGGACTTCAGCTTGCAGGAGATCAAGCAGATCCTCGATCGGCCGGACTTCGACCGGCGCGACGCGCTCCTCACCCACCGGAAACTACTGAGGGAAAAGCAAACCCGGCTCCAGGCGATCCTCCGATCCGTGGATCAGACCCTGGAGGCCATGGAAAGGGGCGAAACGATGGAAAAGGATGCGATGTTCGAGGTCTTCAACGACCCGAAGCTCAAGGAGTACCAGGAAGAAGCTCGTCAGCGCTGGGGCGGCAGCGACGCCTACGCCGAATCCGAGCGCCGCACCCGCGCGTACGGCAAGCAGGACTGGGTCGCGATCAAGGCCGAGATGGAAGCGGTCACGACCGGTATCGCCGGCGTGATGGGCCAGGATCCCGGCTCGCCGGAGGTCCAGGCGAAGGTGGGGGCGTGGTTCGAGCTGATCAATCAGCGCTTCTACACCTGCACCCCGGAAATCTTCCGGGGGCTGGGCGAGATGTACGTGGCGGATCCGCGCTTCACGGCGACCTACGAGAAGGTGAAGCCGGGCCTGGCGGAGTTCCTCCGGGACGCCATGGCGATCTACGCCGATCGCCTGGAGACGACGTCCTAGGCGTTCCCCAGGGTGGGAAGCGGGGCGGGACGCGCGGGAGCGCCTGCGTGTAAATGCCCCGTTTCCCGCCGAAAAAATCCGGATTAAGTCTCCATTCGCTTTCTCGTAATTCAGGCAAGGCGCCGATTCACCCGGGTATGACAAGAAAAGAAAGGCTGTCTCGTCATATCTGGGAGGACGCTTATGGAGATTCGCCAAACGCCGATTGCGCGCACGGGGCCCCTGAGTCCCACGCCCTCGGGGCCGCTTCCACCGGAAGCCGCCGTGGCGAACGCTCCCACCGTCGAAGCGGCGCCTCGGCCGATGGAGGAAGTCTCGGTCCGCCGCAACCTCCAGGACATGATCGGCGAGAGTAACCTCGAGCCGCTGGTGACGGGCAACCTTCAAGCCCTCGCGGATCTGGAGGGACTTCAAGCTTCTGGTAAACTCACTTCCGAAGTCATGGCGGGCCTCGAGCAGCTGGCGACGCAGCCGTTGGCTCCTGGAATCGACCGCGCGCAGCTCGTCGCGACCGCCCTGCGCCAGCTTGCCGATCCCAGCGCCGTGAACCAGGGCGACAAGTTCACCTGCGCGCCGGCGGTGGTCCAGATGATGCTCGCCGATGAGAATCCTGCCGAGTACCTGCGTCTCGTCTCGGGGCTGGCTGGCCCCGAGGGCCAGGTCACCCTCCAGAACGGGGCGACCATCACGCGGGATGCGAACTGGCAGAGCGATCCGACGCGCTCGGTGGTGGACAACCTGATGCAGCCCGCGCTCATGCAGTACGCGACGGGCTCGTACGACAGCCTCACGGATGCGCGCAAGACGGCCTCGGGAACCGGGCAGGGCCTCTACGCCGCGGAGCAGGACAAGCTGATCGCCGCCGTCACCGGCCGCCAGAGCACGTCGATCCTGGGCAGCGGCCCGGAGGTCATCGGGCAGCTCGGCAAGGCCACCGCTGCGGGCAAGCCCGTCCCGGCCATCATCAAGTACAAGGACGAGAACGGCGAGATCAAGGGCCATGCAGTCCTTGTAGAGAACGTCTCGAACGGGAAGGTCACCTACATGGATCCCAAGGCGGGCCGCAAGACGGTCAGCCTCGAGGAGTTCCAGGGCAAGCTGCAATCCGTGAGCCTGCCCGACGAGCTCGTGACGCCGACCCTGGCCAAATCCGCGATGAAGGCGGACGAGGGCCTGCTGGCGGGCGGCTTCATGCGCCGCTTGCGCCGGGCCTTCCGGCGGGTCACGAACGCCGTCAAGAAGGTCGTCAAGGCAGTCGTGGACGTTCACAAGCAGGTCTTCGACGTCATGAAGAAGACCTTCTTCAAGGTGGTGGACGCCATCGCGCCCGTCCTGCCGATCCTCTCGGTCGCAGCCTGGCTGATCCCCGGCGTGGGACCCGCCATCGCGATGGGCTTGAAGATCGCCCAGGCGGCGGTGGCGGCGGCGAATGCCTACCGGGCGTTCAAGTCGGGCGATATCCTGGGGGCGGTGGCGGCAGGCGCCTCGGCCTTCAGCGGCGTCATGTCGGGTCCTGCGGCCGGTGCGGCGGCCAAGTTCGCCTCCTACGCCAACACCGCCAAGCAGGTGGTCTCGGCGGTCAAGACCGGCAACGTCGGCGCCGCCCTGGGAGCGATTGCCGGAGCGGCCGGCAACCAGAACCTCGCCACGGCGGGCCGGGCAGTCAGCGCCGTTCAGAACCGGGATCTCGGCGCGGCCCTGGGAGCCGTCGGAAGCATGACCGGAAACCAGACCGTCAACCGCGTGGCCTCCCTGGCCAACACGGCCCAGCAGGTGCGGCATGCGGTGGATTCCAAGGACTTCCTGGGCGCGGCGCTGGCGGTGAACGGCATGGCCGTCGATGCCCAGATCCTCGATGCGGGCCAGGGTCAGGACGTGACGCGCTGGCTGGAGCGGGGGCAAGCCCTCGATCAGGCACGCCGGACGGGAGACGTGGCCGGCGCCCTGGACCTGGCGGCCAAGACCGCCGAAGAACTGGGCGTGGTGAGCCGCAAGGATTACCAGAAAGTCTTGCCCCAGCTCAAGCAGGGAGTGGAGTTCTACCAGGCCGCCAAGAAGGGGGACGTGGCCGCAGCGGCGCAGCTCGGCGCGCAAGCCCTGGCGGGTAAGGGCATCCTCAGCCCGAAGGTCGCCTCGGCCGCCCAGACGCTGGGTCAGCAGGCCGGCTCGCTCAAGCAGGCCCTCGAGGCCAAGAACTACGGCGAAGCGGCCAAGCTGGCGGCCAAGATGGGCTTCGATGCGGGAGTGGCGGGCCTAAAGGATCCCGAGGCCCTGAAGAAGGTCGAAGAAATGGCCACCAAGGCCGCGCGCCTCCAGGAAGGCTACGAAGCGGCACGCCGCGGCGAGACGAGAAAGGCGGCCCAGATCGCGGACGAGGTCCTCACGGAGGGCCGGATCCACGCGGAGCTCGAGGAGCGCCAGCGGCAGTTCGAGGCCCGGGCGAAGGAGATCGGTCGGGAGGTCGCGCAGAAAGTGAAGGGGCGGTAGGGTGTCGAAGCGTCAGATCAAGCGGACCCAGATTCTCGCGGGGGCGGTGCTCGGCTCCGCCCGCCGCGGCACCCGGGACTTCGGGAAGGTCGTGGCGGCCCTGCGCGCCGGGAAGACCAACGTGATCGTCGAGGTCCCCTGGGCGGCAGGCAAGTACCAGCAGCTCGTCCTGCGGCGCCTGGAAGGGGATCGGGTCTACTTCTTCAACCCTTTCAAGGGGGATCTCACGACTCCCTTCGCGTGCCGCGAGGAAGCCGAGGGCGAGAGCGCCCTGCTGGCGGATCTGGAGGCGCATTTCGTGAGGGGCAAGGGCGAGGCCCTGCTGCCCTGAGACGCCGCTCTCCGTCACTCCCGCTCCCGTAACCGTCATTCCCGCGGAAGCGGGAGTCCAGCCTGGATTCCCGCTTTCGCGGGAATGACGGTTTGCGAGTGTACGTTAGTCGAACTGCGAAAGGAAGCTGTCGAAGAAGCGATCGGCCTTGGCCGGGGTGTAGTCCGGCGAGCGGCAGAGGTTGATGGCGACGGGGTTCGATAGGGCTTCGAGGCGGCTCAGGGTGGTCACCCGGACGGGAACCTCCATGCCGAAGCGTTTCAGGATGAAGGGCCGCTCGTATCGAGCGGCCATTGCCATGTCGGCGTAGCGGGCGTGGTCGCGCAGGTGTGCGCGCGCCTCCTGCTTCTTGCCACCCAGCCTCGCCAGGAAGGCTTCGCTCCAGGAGTCGCGGGCCTGGTCCTCCCAGCGCTTCTGCTCGTCGCGGTTGGGCGCGAAGTGGACGAAGGGGCCGTCGAGCTCGACCTGGAGGTCGCGGCGGAACTGGGGTTCGGGGACGATCCAGACGATCTCGTCGGTCAGGCCGAGGTAGATGGCCCACCAGAGGTAGTTGGCCTCGTGGATGAGGTCGGGCAGGGTGGCCGGGAGCTCGTGCAGGCGGTCGATCTGGGTGAAGTGGGCGTCGGACTCTTCGGCTTTGGTCAGGAAGAGGTCGCTGTGCGCGTCGAAGTGGTAGACCCGGAAGGGGACGGAGATCGTTCCGGAGTGGACCAGCTCGAGCCAGAAGGGGATGGCCTCCTGGTGGTGTTCGAACTGGCGGCGATGGGGGATGGGGGGCACCCCCAGCTCGCGCATGCGCGAGCGGAAGGTGCCGTGGGTCATCCAGAAATGGTACTTCCGGTTCCAGGCGATCCGCTTCGAGGGGGACTGCCCGTTGCGGTTGAGCCACTGGGCCCAGGCGGGGTAGTGGATCGGCGGGAAGAGGAAGTAGTCGAGGTCGAAATCGAGGATCGACGGCTTCACGGAAGCGGTTTAGGGGAGCTGGGGCATGAGGTTGGCCATCTCGATGGCCGTGGTGGCGGCTTCCCAGCCCTTGTTGCCGGCCTTGGTGCCGGCGCGCTCGATGGCCTGCTCGATGGTGTCGGTGGTGAGCACGCCGAAGACGACGGGGACGCCGGTCTTCAGGGCGATCGCCGCCACTCCCTTGGCCGTCTCGCTCGCGACGAAGTCGAAATGCGGCGTCGAGCCGCGGATCACCGCTCCGAGGGTGATGACGGCGTCGAACTGGCCGGAGGCGGCGACCTTCTGGGCGACGACCGGGATCTCGAAGGCGCCGGGCACCCAGTAGACGGTGACGTCTTCGTCCTTGGCGCCGTGGCGCTCGAAGGCGTCGAGCGCTCCACTCAGGAGGCGCGAGCCGATGAACTCGTTGAAGCGGCCGATGACCACCGCGAACTTCCGGCCTTCGGCCAGGAGCTTTCCACCGATCATCTGAGGCATGCAGGGATCCTTTCTACGTGAGCGCGTGATGGGCCGGTCAGTCCCAGGGACATGCGTCCCGAGGGGCTAGCTCAGCATGTGGCCGAGCTTTTCCGCCTTCGTCTGGAGGTAGTGCTGGTTGTGGGTATTGGAGGGGATGCGGATGGGCACGCGCCCTTCGACTTCCAGGCCGTAGCCGTCGAGACCGGCCACCTTGCGGGGGTTGTTGGTCAGGAGGCGCATGCTCGTGATGCCGAGGTCGACCAGGATCTGGGCGCCGACGCCGTAGTCGCGGAGATCGGGCGGGAAGCCGAGCTTGAGGTTGGCTTCGACGGTGTCGAGGCCGCCGTCCTGGAGCTGGTAGGCGTGAATCTTGTTGAGCAGACCGATGCCGCGGCCTTCCTGGCGCAGGTAGACGAGCACTCCGCGGCCTTCCGCGGCGATCGCCTCCAGGGCCCGGTCCCGCTGCTCGCCGCAGTCGCAGCGCAGGCTGCCGAAGGCATCCCCGGTGAGGCACTCGGAGTGCATCCGGACCAGGGTGCCGGGAAGGGTGGGATCGCCCATGACCAGGGCCACGTGGTGGGAGCCGTTGAGCATGCTCTCGTAGCCGACGATGGTGAAGTCCCCGAACTTGGTGGGGAGTTTCGACTCGGTGCGGCGGACGATGAAGCGCTCCTGGTGGATCCGGTAGGCGATGAGCTTGGCGACCGTGGTGACGAGCAGGTCGTGCTGGCGGGCGAACTCCATCAGGTTGGGGAGGCGGGCCATGGTGCCGTCGGGGTTGAGGATCTCGCAGATGACGCCGGCGGGTTTCAGGCCGGCGAGGCGGGTGAGGTCGACGGCGGCCTCGGTGTGGCCGGCGCGGCTGAGGACCCCGCCGGGCTTGGCGATCAGGGGGAAGATATGGCCGGGACGGCGCAGCTGCTCGGGCTGGGCGTCCGGGGCGATCGCCACCTGGACGGTATGGGCCCGGTCGGCGGCCGAGATGCCGGTGGTTCCCCCCGAGACCGCGTCGATGGAGACGGTGAAGGCGGTGGCATGCGGGTCGGTGTTGGTCTGGACCATCGGATCCAGGTGAAGCTGCTGCGCCCGGTCGGGGGTGACGGCCAGGCAGATCAGGCCGCGGCCGTAGGTGGCCATGAAGTTGATGGCTTCGGGAGTCGCGTGCTCGGCGGCGATGATCAGATCGCCCTCGTTCTCGCGGTCCTCGTCGTCGGCGACGATCACCATGCGGCCCGCTTTGAGGGCCTCCAGTACCTCCGGAATCTCGGCAAAAACGCTCATTGATCAGCTATCCATGAATCCGCACTCGGCCAGCTTCGCCCAGGTGAGGCCGCTTTTGGGGGCGGCAGGCTGGACGTAGGCCGAGAGCATGCGCTGGACGTATTTCGCCAGCATATCCGCTTCCAGGTTGACCGGGTCCCCCGGGGCCAGGTCCAGTAACAGGGTCTTCTCCGCCGTGTGGGGGATGACGGTCACCGTGAAAGCATGGCTTTCGACGTCGTTGACGGTGAGGCTGGTCCCGTCGATGGCGATGCTGCCCTTCGGGACGAGGAATGGAGCGAGTTCGGGGGGCATCTCGAAGGTCAGTTTCCACGCTTCTCCGAGCTTGCGGCGCTCCTTCAAGGCCCCGACTCCGTCCACGTGGCCGCTCACGAGGTGGCCGCCCAGGCGATCGCCGAGGGCGAGCGCGCGTTCGAGGTTGAGCTTGCGGCCGCCTTGCCAGGCGCCTGCGGTGGTCGCGTCGAGCGTCGTGGCGGAAACATCCGCGCTGAAGCGATCTCGGCCCAGCGCCGTGGCCGTGAGGCAGATGCCGTTGACCGCGACCGAGTCCCCGAGCTTGAGGGTGGGGGCGATCATGGGCGCGCCGATCACGAGCTCATGGCCCCGGCGGGCGATGAGTGTGCCGACTTCCTCGATGAGGCCCGTGAACAACCTGAATCCTCCTGAACGGCCCGAAATCTGCTCTCATCATACGCTGCCGCCCCCTTTGGGACAAGGTCGAAGCCATGGGATGCCATATGGGAAGCCATGGGAAGCCATGGGAAGCCATGGCGGGCGCGGAGGCCCGCCCCACAAACCCCATGCCTGGAAACTTCCGTGAGCCAAACCACCAGGGTGTCCGTGGCGCGGGCCTCTGTGCCCGCGGGTGCCTTATCGGGGTGTCCATGGCACGGGCCTCTGTGCCCGCGGGTGCCTTATCGAGATGTCAGTGGCGCAGGCGTCCCCGCCTGTGCAGGCTTGGAATCCACCAGTTCCAGCGCCCCATCAGGCGCATCAAGGCCGGGACCAGCAGGAAGCGCACCACGGTGGCATCCAGCAGAAGCGCCGCCGAGAGCCCGAGGCAGACCTCCTGAGTCTGGGGCGACGACGAGGCGATGCCGGTGGCGAAGACCCCCAGGAGGATCAGCACGGCTCCGGTGATGAGCGAGCCCGAGCGGCTCATTCCCTCCACGATGGCCTCCTCCATGTCTTTCCCCCGCCGGTACGCCTCCTGGATGCGGCTCATGATCAGGATCTCGTAGTCCATGCTCAGCCCGAACGTCAGGCAGAAGACCAGGATCGGCACGAGGTTGGTCACGGCCCCGTTCACGGGGGTGCCCAGGAGGGGATGGAGCCAGCCGTCCTGGAAGACCAGGGTGAGGAGCCCGAGGGCGCCGACGATGGGGGCGAAGTTGATGATGGCGGCCTTGACGGGGATCACGACGCTCTTCAGGGCGACGGTGAGCAGGAGGAGGACGCTTCCGATCACGCCGGCGATCATGAGGGGGAGGGGAC
Source organism: Candidatus Sericytochromatia bacterium (assembly GCA_036676495.1). Classification (GTDB taxonomy): domain Bacteria; phylum Cyanobacteriota; class Sericytochromatia; order S15B-MN24; family UBA4093; genus UBA4093. The sequence continues at coordinate 17,142 of JAKFCT010000076.1, read as the reverse complement.
GGTAGAGCTCGTGGGTGAAGTCCTGGACCCGGGCGACGACGCCTCCGGCGAGCACGTTGATCTCGGGATTCGTGTCGGAGTAGGACTGGACGGCGTTCAGGATGGCGCGGGTGTCGTCGAGGGCCATCAGATCCCGTGGGGCGACGGCCAGCAGGGTGACGGTGCTGCCGTTCGAGACGTTTACGAGGGCCTCCAGCTCGGTGGTGGGGGCCCAGGGGCCGAGGCGTTTGAGCATGGCAAGGGCGGTGACGTAGTCTTCGGTGGTGAAGCCGGGTTTCCAGGTGGTGAGGCTGGTGACCTCGGCCACCCGGGGGTGGGCCTGAAGCGTTCGGGTGAGGGTGGCGACGGCATGGACGGTCTCGGCATCGAGCACAGTGGTGCCGGGGGGGGCCTTCACGGCCAGGATGACGGGCATGAGTTCGCCGCTCCAGCCGCTGGCTTGGAGGCGCTGGTAGCCGCGGAAGGACTCGGAGTCCTTGGGGGCGAGCGCCTGCACCGGCTCCCAGAGCTGCATGCGGCTCGCCGGCAGCGCGAGCGCGGCGACGATGGCGACTGAGAGCAGGAGGTAGCGGACGGGGTGCCGGACGACGTGCCGCGCGAAGGGTTCCCAGTAGCGCTCGGGGTCGAGCTTCCCGATGGCGCGGGCGAGGGGGCGGGGCCAGTCGAGCAGGGACGGCTTCAAGGTGAGCATGGCCGGCACCAGCAGCAGGGTGGTGCCGAGCGAGAGGCCGATCACCATGAGGAGGTTCATGACGGTCACCCGGCTGATCGAGACGTCCGGGAGGGCGAGGGGCAGGAGGCTCGCGGCCATGACGAGGGCGGCGGTGACGATGGTGCGGCGGGGGTGGTGCCAGGTGGCGGCCAGGGCGTCGGCGGGGCTCGCTCCGTGACGCTGCTCCTCGCGGAAGCGTCCCACCAGGAAGATGGCGTAGTCGATGGCCAGGGCCAGCCCCAGCAGGGAGGACAGCACCCGGGAGACGGGGGACATCGGGAGGCCCAGGAGGGCCATGGCGGCGTTGAAGTAGAGGATCGTGCTGGCTCCGACCAGGAGGGGGATCAACGCGGCGCTCAGGGCCCCGAAGATCAGCACCAGCACGAAAAGGGAGACCAGGAGGGAAAGCCCTTCGCTGCGCCGCGAGTCGCGGTGGCTCTGGGCCTTGGCGTCGTGCTGGAAGGCCGTGGAGCCGGTGAGCCAGGTCTTGAAGCGGCCCTTCGAGATCGCGCTCAGGGCGTCACGGATGGACGGGGTCAGGTTTTGGGCCGCGCTCAGGCTCAGCTCGGGGTCGAAGGAGAGCTGGAAGAGCCGGACGTCGTGCGCCTTCTCGGAGCGGATCTCGCGGAGGCTGCGGATCGCGGGGACGGCGGCGCGCAGGTCGTTTTCGAGGGCGGGGGCCTCCACCTTCCCTTCGACCACCAGGCCTGCCGTACTGCCGAGTTGCTGGCCGAAATCCCGTTGGAGAATCTCCTCGACCTCATGGGCGGCCGTCCCGGGAGCTCCGGAGAGCGCGACGTCTGGAATGGCGACCGGCCGCAGCGTCAGAACCAGGAGACACGCGACGATCGAGGCGAGCCAGCCGCCCAGGACGAGGCGGGGCTTAAATCGCATAGTCGCGGACGGTGAGGGGCAGGGGGTCCGGGGCGGGGGGGACGCGCAGCATGGCGCGGAGCTCGTCGAGGGGGGTGTCCCAGTGCTCTTCCCACTTCACGCCGAGGAAGCATTCGGCTTGCTTGCCCATGTTCCAGCCCTGGATGACGCATTCCATGAGGTCGCCGAGGCGCTCGGGCTCGCGGAGGGTGGTGTAGAGGAAGCCGAAGCCGATCAGCAGGGAGGAGAGGGGGATGCGGTTTTGGGCCAAGTAAAAGCCGGAGATGGCCATCTCTCCGGCGCCTTCCGGCGGGAAACCCAGGACCAGGTGGTGGATGTCGTGGGTTTGGCGGGCGCGCATGCGCACGTACGAGATGTCATCGTCTTCTTTGTCCTCGAGGGGAGGATAGAAGACGACGTCGAGTTGGTGCCGGGTCATGTAAGCGCCGAATTCGTGGCCCAGGGTGCCGGGCGGGTAGCCGAGGAGGCTCTCGGGGGCGATAGGCGTCGGGTTGAGGTAGCGCGATTCGATCAGAGCGGCGGCGGCGGGGTTCGCGCGCAGGCTTGCGAGCGCCAGCTGGTTGCTCATGTGGTTCCGGAAGGTGCGGGCCTTGAAGATGGGGGAGATGTCCTTCGGGTTGATGATCAAGCGGCTGAAGCGGAGCAGCAGGAGCACGATGTCTCCGATTTTGGCCAGTTTCTCTACCAGCTTGCGCATGAGGCCTCCTGTGACGGGCGAATGTCCTCTTCTTACCCTTGCTTCGGCGGGGAGTCACGGGAGCGCATGGGCCCCGTCACTCCCGCGAAAGCGGGAGTCCAGTGGATTCCCGTGTTCGCGGGAATGACGGAGGGGCGGCGGCTCCGCAAGCACCCGCGCTGAGAAAGTTTCGGGGGGGACGTTGGTATAATGACCTCGCATGGCTGATTTCCGTACGACTTCACCCCCTCAGACGCTTCCGGCGTTGCTTCGGCAGCGGGCGGAGGAGCACGGCGATGCGCTCCTGGTCCATCTCGCCGAGGATCGCGGCGGAGAGGTCCTGTTGAGCTACCGTGCGCTCTGGGAGGCCGCTCAAGGGGCGGCGGCGGCATTGCAGGCCCACGGGGTGAAACCGGGCGATCGCGTCATGCTGGGGCTTCCCACCGGGGTCGACTTCCTCGAGGCGTTTTTCGGCATCTCGCTCGCGGGAGCCGTGCCGGTCCCCTTCTATCCTCCGGCCCGCACCAAGGGGGTGGCGGACTACGAGGCCCACCTCGCGGCCTTGATCCGCCGGGCCGAGCCCCGCCTCCTGCTGGCCATGGACCGCGCCCGCCTCGTCACGGAGTCCGCCGCCCTCGCGGCCGGGTCCCGGGCCCTCGTCATGACTCCCGATGCTCTGAGGGGGGGAGGCCGCTACTTGCCGCCTCCGGAGGATCCCGGGGCGCTCGCCCTGATCCAGTTCACGTCCGGGAGCACCCGCTCCCCGCGGGGCGTCATGCTCACGCATGCGGCTTTGCTCGCCAACCTCGAGGCCTTCCTGAAAGCCATCGAGATAACTCCCGAGGACCGGACGGTGTCCTGGTTGCCGCTCTACCACGACATGGGCCTGATCGGCACGCTTCTGATGCCGCTATACGGCGGGACCCCGGTCATGCTGATGTCCCCTCAGGTCTTCCTGCTCGACGTGAAGCGCTGGCTCTGGGCGATTCACCGCTTCCGCGCCACCATCTCGACCGCCCCGAACTTCGCCTATCAGCTCGTCCTCAACCGGGTGACCGATGCCCAGCTGGAGGGACTCGATCTGTCGACGTGGCGATTGGCCGCTTGCGGCGCCGAGCCGATCCTTCCGGGGACCCTGGAGGCCTTCGGCCGTCGGCTGGCGCCCTATGGCTTCGATGCCAAAGCCCTCACGCCCGTCTACGGCATGGCGGAGGTGGCCGTGGCGGCCTCGGCGCCCCCCATGCGCCGCGGGATGTGGGTCGACCGGATCGCCGGAGAGGAGCTGGAAGCCTCGGGGAAGGCCGTGCCTTTCGAGGGCGAGGTCGGGGGGGATGACGACAGGGGCGCGCGCCGGGAAGCCCGGATCGTTTCGGTGGGGCGCGCTCTGTCCGGCTATCGCATGCGGATCGCCACTCCCGAGGGTCAGGCCTTACCCGAGCGCATGACCGGGGAGATCCAGCTCCGGGGGCCCTCCGTCATGGCGGGTTACATGGGGGATCCCGAGGCGACGGAAGCCGCCTTCGTCGACGGTTGGCTCAAGACCGGGGACCTGGGGTACATGGTGGGCGAAGAGGTCTTCATCGTGGGCCGGATCAAGGACCTGATCCTCAAGGGAGGGCGCAACTACGCGCCCCAGGATTTTGAATCGCTGGCCGCGGAGGTGGAAGGCGTGCGTCAAGGCTGCGTGGCGGCCTTCGGCACCTCGGATCCCGGGAGCGGCACCGAGCGGATCGTGGTCTTGGCCGAAACCCGCGCGTCCGCCGAGGAGCATGCGACGCTCGCCAGGGCGATCGCCTCGCGCATCTCCCATGCCCTGGGAGTTCAGCCGGACGAGGTGAGGCTGGTCGAGCCCGGCGTGCTCCCCAAGACCTCTTCGGGAAAGATCCAGCGGGACAAGGCCCGCCAGGGCTGGCTGCAAGGGGCGCTTACCGCTCCCGCCGAGCCCGGCCTGCTGACCAAGACCCGCATCGTGGGGCGCGCCATGGCGCAGCGCGTCGCCGCCCACCTCGGAAGGGAGCCGCAAGATGTCTGAACCCAAACCCGGTCTCACGACCGCCGAGATCCTCACCCTGCTCCAGGAGGTGCTCCTGGACGCCGGAGTCGACCTTCCCCCGGACGATCTCACCCCCGAAACCTCCCTGACCATGGACCTGGGCATCGATTCCTTCCACCTGGTCGAAATCGCCACGCGGGTCGAGGTGGCGTTCGACAGCTGCTTCACCCTGGTCGACTGGGTGGTCGACCAGCAGGACGCCCCGGATCCCGCTTTCACCCTGGCGTCGTTGATCGTCTTCATCCAGGCGCGCCTCTCTGAGGTTCGCCTCGCCGAGGTTCGCCTGGATGAGGTTCGGTCCGGAGACGTTCGCGCTTAGTCCACGGCAAGACCCGCAAGGAGTTCCTGATGTCCTCGCTTCCCGTTCGCATCCTCGGTACCGGCAAGGCCCTTCCCGCGACGGCCGTCACGGCCGCCGACATGGACCGCCGCCTCGGCCTCGCGCCGGGAACGGTCGCCAAGCAATCCGGCGTGCTCACGCGCTACTTCGCCGACGGGGAGACCACCAGCAGCATGGGAGCCCAGGCGGCACGGGCGGCCCTCGACGCGGCGGGCCTCGAGGCCTCCGACCTGGATGCCATCGTGGGGGTCTGCGGGGGGCAGGAGCAGGCCATCCCCTGCACCGCATCGCTCGTCCAGAAGGCCCTGGGGCTGGAGACGTCGGGCATTCCCTCCTTCGACGTCAACTCGACCTGCCTGAGCTTCCTGACGGGCCTGGACGTCGTGAGCCACCTGATCGCCGCGGGCCGTTACGAGCGCGTGCTCCTGGTCGCCAGCGAGATCGCCTCGGTCGGTCTCGACTGGAGCGATCGCGAGTCCGCCACCATCATGGGGGACGGCGCCGCCGCCGCCGTGATCGGCCGGGCCAAGGACGGCGAAACCTCCCGGATCTTCGGGGCTCGCATGGAAACCTACAGCGAGGGCTCCGAGCTGACGCGCCTGCGTGCCGGAGGCACCCGTTACCATCCCCGGCAGGCCTCGGGCCTGGAGGCCTACGTTTCCGAGTACGCTCTCTTCGAGATGGACGGCAAGGCGGTCTTCAAGTACACGGCTCAGCAGCTTCCGGGCTTCGTGGAGCGCTTCTTCGAGCAGGTCGGCTCGTCCTTGTCGGAGGTCGACATGGTCCTGCCGCATCAGGCGAGCCCGACGGCGATGTGGCTGGTCCAGCGCCGGCTCGGCGTGCCGCCCGAGAAGTTCATGGTGATCGCTCCCGAGTTCGGGAACACCATCGCGGCCTCCATCCCGATGGCGCTGCATGAGGCCATCACGCGCGGCAAGCTGAAGCGGGGCGATCGCGCCATGCTGCTGGGCACTTCGGCCGGCTTCTCCATGGGGGCCTTGCTCTTTGAGTACTAGGCGCGTCCTGCTGACCGGCGGGCGGGCTCCCGTCACGCTCGAATTGGCCCGCCTCTTCCACGGGGCGGGGCACACGGTTCACGTGGCCGAGAGCCTCCCCGAGCATCTCTGCCGGGCCTCGAAGGCCGTTCACCGCAACCACGTCGTCCCTTCGCCGCGCTTCGACCGGGAGGGCTTCCTCGATGCCCTCGACGCCGTCATCCGGGCGGAAGGGATCGACCTGCTGATCCCGACCTGCGAGGAGGTCTTCCACGTCGCGGCGGGCGGCGATCGCCTTTCCTGCGAGGTGCTGGCCCCCGGCCCGGAGCAGCTGCGCCGCCTTCACAGCAAGTGGCAGTTCATCGTCGACCTCGAAGGCGCGCAGACCCCTGGCATCCGGGTTCCCAGGACCCACCTGGTGGAGGGCCCGGAGAGTCTCGACGCGGCGATCGCCGCCTTCCCCGAGGGCGCGTCGATCGTCTTCAAGCCCGTCTTCTCTCGCTTCGGCACCCATGTGCGGATCCACCGCAACGGCGATCCCCCTCCGAACCTTGCCGCCACGGCCTCTCAGCCGTGGGTAGCCCAGGAGTATGTGGCGGGGCCGATGTTCTGCTCGTACGCGGTGGCCCGAGAGGGGCGTCTCTTGGCTCATGCGGCTTATCGGGGCGACTACACGGCGGGGCCCGGGGCCAGCATCTACTTCGCTCCGCTCGAACATGCCGCGCTCGAGGGCTGGGTCCGGGACTTCGTCGCCTCCCGGCAACTCACCGGGCAGATCTCCTTCGACTTCATCGAGGCGGCGGACGGGACGCTCTACCCCCTGGAATGCAACCCGCGTGCCACCAGCGGGGTGCACCTCTTCGGGCCGGAGGACGGTCTGGTGGAGGCCCTGCTGGGCACCCGCGACGCGATGGCTCGCCCCCGCCCCGACACGCGGAGCATGCTCGGCCTCGCCATGCTGGTCTATGCGCTGCCCAAGCTTCGCTCGCCCCGCGAGTTCGGCGACTGGACCACCGCGTTCCGCTCGGCGCAGGATGCGTTATTCCGGTGGGAGGACCCCAAGCCGCTCTGGCAGCAAGCCGTGCTTCTCGCGAGCCTCGGGCGCATCGCCCAGCGGGAGCGCCTTTCCCTGATCGAGGCCAGCACCTGGGACATCGAATGGAATGGAGACCAATGAGCCCTATCTTCAGGCCGAATGGCCATTCAAACAGGCTCTCCGGCGCGGAGGCGCGATGAAAGCACTCGTGACCGGAGCCACCGGCTTTCTCGGGAAGCGGCTCGCCAAGCGGCTTGCCGCGGACGGCCATGAGGTCGTGGGGATCGGCCGCAACCCCGAGGCGGGCCGCTGGCTGGAGGAGCAAGGCGTCCGCTTCGTGTCGGCGGATCTGGGCGATCGCCACGCCATCGTCGAGGCGTGCCGCGACCAGGAAGTGGTCTTTCATTCGGGCGCCCTTTCGTCGCCCTGGGGGCCTTACCCCGCGTTCTACAAGGCCAACGTCGAGGGCACCCGGAACGTCGTCGAGGGCTGCCGGACGCACGGCATTCGCCGGCTCGTCCACGTCTCGACTCCGAGCCTCTACTTCAACACCGAGGAGCGGCTCGGCGTCTCCGAGGAGGATCCTCTCGCCGAGACGCCGGTGAATGCTTACGCGGCGACCAAGCGCATGGCCGAGACCCTTGTAGACGCCGCCCATGCCCATGGCCTGCCCGTGGTGACCATTCGGCCGCGCGCGCTCTTTGGGCCCGGCGACACCACCATCCTGCCCCGCCTCATTCGCGCCAACCAGCGCGGCGCCCTGCCGCTCTTCGGTCCGGAAGGGCCATGGGTGGACGTCACGTACGTGGACAACGTCGTCGAGGCCTTGCTGCTCTGCGAAGCCGCCCCCGACCATGTCCTCGGTAAGAAGTACAACATCACCAACGGCGAGACCGTCCGCATGCGTCACCTTCTATCGAAGCTCTTCGCCGCGCTCGACATGCCCGCCCGCTTCCGGCCCATGCGCTACCCCGTCGCCTACGGCCTCGCGGGAGCCATGGAAGCGGCCGCGCACGCCTTTCTGGGCGGGCGCGAACCCCTCTTGACCCGCTACAGCGTCAACGTGCTGGCCAGGAGCCAGACCCTCGACATCTCGGCAGCCCGTCGGGACCTCGGTTATACCCCTCGATACTCCCTGGACGAGGGGCTCAGCGAGTTCGTCGTCTGGTGGAAGGAGACTCATGATGCCGGTTAAGCTTCGGATGATCCAGGCCGGATACTGCACCCACCCCGAACGCGTCGTGCTGGGCGGCGGATCCTGGCAACCTTGCCGGTTTCCGGCCATGGTCGGAGTGATTGAACACCCGACGGAGGGCCTCATGCTCTTCGACACGGGCTACTCCGAGCGTTTCCACGCGGAGACCGCCCACTTCCCGAACGTCCTGTACGCGCGCCTCACCCCGGTTTATTACCGTCCGGAGGACTCGGCGCTCACGCAGCTCGACGCGCTCGGCTACCGGGCCGAGGACGTCCGGCACGTGATCCTCTCCCATTTCCACGGCGATCACATCGCCGCCCTCGGGGACTTCCCCTCCGCCCGCTTCTACTGCTCGGAGGACGGCTACTCGGCACTTCGCTCCCTCAAGGGATTCGCGGCGCTGACCAAGGGCTTCCTGCCGGGCCTGCTCCCGGCGGACTTCGCGCGGCGCCTCAAGGCCTTCGAGGCCGCCCCGACGGTCGATCTCGCAGGACGGCTGGGCCCTTTCAAGACGGGCTACGACCTCTTCGGAGACGGCATGCTCATCGCCGTCCCTCTGCCGGGCCATGCCGACGGTCATTTCGGTCTCCTGGTCGAGAGCGAGAAGGGGCCGGTCTTCCTGGTGGGCGATGCCTGCTGGACCAGCCGCTCGTTCACCGAGCTTCGCTTGCCCAGTGCCGTCGCTCAGCTGATTTTCTCGGATAAGCGGGCCTACGCCGAGACCCTGCGCGGCCTGCATGCGCTGAGCCAGGAGCGCCCCGAGGTCCTGATCGTGCCCAGTCATTGCCAGGATCTCTGGGAATCCTTCGAGCGCGAGACGCAGGCATGAGCGGGCAGGCCGTCCCCCGGATTCTCTGGCATTACCTCCGGGCCAAGGCGCGCCGCTTCCGGACGCGCGAGGAGCTGCTGACTTGGCAGGAGCGGCAGGTGGCGCGGTTTCTCAAGGGGATTCTGCCGCGATCGCCCTACTACCAGGAGCGGGTCTCCCTGGGGCATGCCCCGGACGAGGCCGTGAGGTCCTGGCGGGAGTGGCCGATCATCGACAAGGCCGAGATGATGCTTCATTTCGACCGCTTGAACACGGCGGGAGTCCGCAAGGAAGACGCGTTTCGCGTGGCGCTCGAAGCCGAGCGCTCGCGGGACTTCGCCCCGATGCTCGGGGAGATCACCGTGGGCCTCAGCTCGGGGACCTCGGGGAACCGCGGCCTCTTCCTGGTCAGTCCGAGCGAGCGATACCTTTGGGCGGGAACGATGCTGGCGCGCCTGTTGCCGGGGTCGATCCTGGACCGGAACCGGGTCGCCTTCTTCTTGAGGGCCAACAGCAACCTCTACGAGACGGTGGGCTCCCGGCGGATTGCGTTCGAGTTCTTCGACCTCATGGCTCCGCTCGACGCGCATGTCGCGCGGTTGAACCAGTTTCAGCCGACGGTACTGATCGGGCCTCCGTCCTTGCTTCGATTCCTGGCCGAGCATGCGGGATTGGCGATCGCCCCCGTCAAGGTCGTCTCGGTCGCCGAGGTGCTCGATCCGCTCGACGAGCGCTGCTTGCAGGAGCGCTTCGGCCCGGTGATCCACCAGGTCTACCAGTGCACGGAAGGTTTCCTCGCGGCGACCTGCTCGCATGGCACGCTTCACCTCAACGAGGATCTCGTCGTCTTCGAGCGGGAGGTGCTGGACGCCGAGAACCGCAAGTTCGTCCCCATCTTGACGGATTTCTCGCGCACGACCCAGCCCATCATCCGCTACCGGCTCAACGACATCCTCACCGAACGCGCCGAGCCCTGCCCCTGCGGCTCGGTCATGACCGCCCTGGAGCGGATCGAGGGCCGCTCGGACGATCTCTTCTACTTCCCCGCTCAGGGGGTGGAGCGTCCGGTTCCGGTCTTTCCGGACTTCATCCGGCGCGCGGTCATGGAGGCGGCTCCCGAGGCCCTGGAGTACCGGGTATGCCAGCTTGCCGAGGGTCTCGTGGAGGTGAGCTTGCGCCTAGTGGCCGAGGATCCGGATGTCGAGGCGCGGGTCGCCACCCGCATGGCCCGTCTTGCTGACGAGTTGGGTGCCGTGCCGCCCATGGTCACCTTCACGCCCTACGAGGCGCATCGCTCGGACCGCAAGCTCCGGCGGGTGGAGCGCCGATTTTAACCTTCCTTACAGTATCCCCCCTTGCTCAGGCGTAGCCTACCTACGCCGCAGGCGTAACGGGGGGACCTCGGCGAAGCCGAGAGGGGGGTGTTAGCCGGCGCAGCCATGGCGTTCCTCGTTACCCCATCGCGATCTCGACGTGGTAGACCGTGCGGCGTTTCGGAGTGTCGGGCGGCAGCGCCTCGTTCCCCAGGAGCAGGAGCGTGGAGCGAGAGGCCAGGAAGCCGCGCAGCTGCGCGCGGAGCGGGTCGCGTCGGTCCAGGGCGAGGCCCAGGAAGAGGGCGCCGTGCTGGCGGGCGCGTGCCAGGTTGGCATGCAGGAGCGGAAAGAAGGCCTGCGGGTCGGCCAGGCAGAGGTTGGTGGCCGCGAGGAAGGGCAGGGGCTCGCCCGGCTTCGGGAAGGTCGGCAGCCCCAGGAGGCCGCGGCCCGCGTTCCAGGCGCGGCGGATCCAGCGCTGCGAGGCGGTTTCGCCCGCGAGCATGAAGCGCCGCACGGGGCTCATGTCCCAGCCCGCCAGGAAGCCCACCAGCGCTCCCGAGGCGTCCTCGGCCAGGCTATAGGCCTCGATCCCGAGACCCGGCGACTCCAGGACCCAGGCCTCCCACTCGGCGGCGCTGAAGGCCCGGGAAAGGTCGCGCTTCGGGCTCTCCTGCTGCCAGAGGGCATGCATGCGCGGCAGGTCCGCGATCGTGGCGGGGCGAATCCGGAAGTTGGTGGCGGGAGCGGAACGGGTCCACGGAAAGAGGAAGCAGAGCTCGACCTCGGCGATGGGGCGCATCCGGGCGATGCCGTCACGCTCCAGATGGGCGTTCATTTTGAGCCCCGCGGGATTGTCCGCCATGACGGCGGTCACGACGGGGGCGTCAGGCCGGCCCAGCCCCTCGCGGGCCTGGCGGATGCCTTCGCGCATGAGGCGATCGCCCAGCCCGTGGCCGCGCGCGGAGGGATCGAGGCGAAGGTCGCCGGTGTAAGCGACCTCGGTCGGCGTTCCCCCGAGGTGGACCCGATCGAAAAGGATGGAGATCAGGCCCAAGACCCGATTGGTCTCGGCGATCACGATGCGGTGGTCGTGGCCCTGGAGGCGGCAGTAACGGAAGAAGTCGGGGCGGCGGTCGATCCGGTAGGCGAAGGCGGCGCTGCCAACCGGCTGGCTCGCGAAGAAGGAGGCCAGCTCCTCAGCATGCTGAGGGCCGGCCGTCGTGAGGGGAAGTTCGGAGAGCGGGTTAGTCCAGGTTGAAGGCATTCGACTCCATCTGGGGGTTCAGGCGCGCATTGTCGATCTGCAGGCGCATCAACAGGGTATTGCCGCCGTAGAGCTCGCGGAAGGCCGGGACGAAATTGTCGACGTAGATGCCGAAGACCTCGTGGGTCACGCCCCGCAGCTTCATCGGGGAGTCCACCCGGACGATGGCCACCGGGCGATTCTTGAGCATGCCTTCGCTCAGGAGCTGGTACTTGGCCTGGGTGTGCAGCAGGGTCGCGTACATCTGATCCAGCGAGGTCTCGTTGATCCGGTAGCCGCGGGCGTCCTTGATCCGGTCGTCCGTGACGCCGAGGCTGGTCTTGAGCCAGAAGCCCATGAGCTTGGTCTTGACCGCGACGTCCGAGCCGCCGTTCCAGACGAGCTTGGTGCCGACGGTGCCGCCCTGGCTGGCCTCGAGGATCTCGAGTGAGGTCTGGTTGGGCTTCTGGAAGCGGAACTTGCTCTTCATCGAGGAGGTGGTTCCGTCGTCCTTGCGGAAGAAAGCGATGAGATCGCAGGCCACGCCGTTGTTTCGGGCATGGGATTGCGCCACGAGCTGCATCAGCTGGGCCACGTTTTTCTGGTCCTGCTGCGGCATGCCGGGCTGGGGCTGGTTGAGGTTGAGATCCTTCAGCTTGCCGCCGCGATCGACGACCTTGCCCGGGGGATCCATGCCGCAGCCGGTCAGGGCCATGGCGACGAGCGCGACGCTCAGCAGGGATTTGAACCCGATGCGCTTGTTCATGCTCGCTCTCTCCTCGACCCACTCCGGGATGATGGTGCGCCCGCGGCAACGACGGTGACGCTAGGACGGCTCGTTAACATGTTGTCGTCCCGGACGCGCCGATCATTCTTATCCGCAGGTTAATCCTAGCAGAATATGTGGTTAAGTCGAACCGGGTCAAAGGGCGGCGGGACGGGCCTTCACGCCTGCCCGGGCCAGGGGTTCGGGGTCGGCGCGGGAGGCGGCTAGCCCTGCATGTACACGGTCTGCCACTCGGTGTAGAAGTCGAGCGCGGTCTGGCCCATCTCGCGGCCGCCGAAGCCCGAATCCTTCATGCCTCCGAAGGGCAGCTGGATCTCCGAGTAGATCGAGGAGCAGTTCACGTGCAGCAGCCCCGTCTCCGCGTGCTGGGCGTAAGCCAGCGCCGCCGAGATATCGCGGGTGTAGAGGGCGCTGGAAAGCCCGTAGGAAACGGCATTCGCCACGGCGATCGCCTCGGGCAGACTCTCCACCTCGATCACCGACAGGACCGGGCCGAAGATCTCCTCCTGGGCCACCGTCATCAGGGGGGAGACCCCGGTGATCACCGTGGGAGCGCAGAAGTACCCCTCGCCGTCCAGACGATGCCCTCCCAACGCCACGTTGGCGCCCTCCTGCTGGGCCAAATCCACGTAGCGCGTGATGCGGCCCAGGGCTTCGGGCTCGATCACGGGGCCCACCTTGACCTCCGGGTCGAAGCCCGAGCCGACCCGGTACTGGGAGGCGAGGTCCTTGAGCTTGTTCACGAGTTCGGCCGCGATGCTGCGCTGGACGATCAGGCGGCTGGTGGCGGTGCAGCGCTGTCCGCTGGAGCCCCAGGCGGCGGCGGCGATCTCGCGGGCGGCCAGGTCGAGGTCGGCGTCGGCCAGCACGATGGCGGCGTTCTTGCCGCCCAGCTCGAGCTGGACCTTGGCGAGGCGCGAGGCGGCGGCGGCGTTGATCTCCTTGCCCACGGAGGTGGAGCCGGTGAAGGAGATGCCGCGGATCAGGGGATGCGAGACGATCTCCTGGCCGACTTCCGCGCCGCCGTTGACGACGTTCAGCACGCCGGGGGGCAGACCGGCCTCCTGGAGGGCCTCGGCCAGCAGCATGGTGCAGACGGGGGTTTGCTCGGCGGGCTTGAGGACGACCGTATTGCCTGCGATCAGCGCCGGGGCGACCTTCCAGGCGGGAATGGCGAAGGGGAAGTTCCAGGGGGTGATCAGCCCGACCACTCCCAGCGGCCGCCGCTGCGTGAAGGCGAGCATGTTCGGCAGCGCCGAGGGAACGGTATGGCCGCCCATGCGCCGGCCTTCTCCGGAGAAGTACTGCATGACGTCGAGGCCGCGCCGGATCTCGACGCGGGACTCGGCGATCGCCTTGCCTTCCTCCCATGTCAGGGCGTAGGCGAGCTCCTCGGCGCGGGCCTCGAGCAGCGCGTGGGCGCGATCGAGGATGCGGGCGCGCTCGGGGGCCGGGGTCGCGCTCCAGCCGGGAAGGGCCACGCGGGCCGCGTCGACGGCGGCCTGCACGTCCGACGGGCCGGAGGCCGGGAAAAGCGCGAGCACGTCGCCGGGAGCGGCGGGGTTGATCACGGGGAAGGTTTGCCCGGTTTGCGCTCCCGTCCAGTCGCCGCCGATCAGGTTGCGGGCATGGCGCGTCAGGGAGTCACGGAGGCGCGGGGGGACGGTGGGGGTGGCGATGGGCATGGGCGCATCCTCTTTCGGGGGCGAACGGCGGGGAGCCTCGGAGATCCGCTCCATTTTATCCGGTTTTGGAGCCGCGGGGGCGGATCACTCGGCGGGAGCGTTTTCCACGTAGCCCTCGAGCCGGAAATCGGCTCCGCTGGGATGGCATGTGACGTCGCGCAGCCGGAGGGCCTGGTCCATGGTGTCGAACGCGGGGCCGTGGGTCGGTGGGATGCCGTCACCCGCGAGCAGCTTGGGGGCGATGAAGGTGACGACCTTGGAGACGATGCCCGCGCGGAGGGCCGAGGCGTTGAGGCCTCCGCCGCCTTCCAGGAGGAGGCTGGAGAGGCCGCGCGCGCCGAGCGCGTCCATCAGGGCCGTGAGGTCGAGATGGCGGCCGTTGGCCGCCAGCGGCACCTCCAAAAGCTCGGCTCCTTGAGCCTCGAGGGCACGCCGGCGGGTGGGATCGGCTCCCGGGGCGATCGCCAGCAGCACGGGAGAGGAGTCCGCGAAGAGCTTGGCGCTCGGAGGGGTTTCCGCGCGGGGATCCACGACGATCCGGGTGGGGGCGGGGGCGCCGGGGATCCGGCAGGTCAGGCTGGGGTCGTCCGCGAGCACGGTGCCGATGCCGACCATGACGCCCGCGTAGGTGGCGCGAAGCTCCTGGACATGCGCCCGCGACTCCTCCCCGCTGATCCACTGGCTATGGCCGGAGGGGGTGGCGATCTTGCCGTCCATGGTCATGGCGGTCTTCATGACCACGAAGGGGCGGCGCGTGCGGATGAAGTGGAAGAAGGGCTCGTTGAGGCGGCGCGCCTCGGCGTCGAGCAGGCCCACCGAAAGCGAGATGCCCGCGGCTTCGAGGGTTTTGCGGCTCTGCTCTGCGGTGAGCGGGTTGGCGTCCCAGGTGGCGGCGACCACCCGGCGGATGCCGGCGTCGATCAGGCCCTGGGTGCAGGGAGGCGTTCGGCCCCAGTGGTTGCAGGGCTCCAGCGTCACGTAGATCGTCGCTCCGCGGGCCTTCTCCCCGGCTTCGCGCAGGGCGACGACCTCGGCATGGGCCTCCCCCACCCGCGGGTGGAAGCCTTCCCCGACGATGTCGCCGTCGCGCACGATGACGGCCCCGACCATGGGGTTGGGGTTCACCCAGCCGCGGCCGCGGCGGGCCAGTTCGAGGGCGCGTTGCATGTAGTCGGCATCGGTCATGATGTCGGGATCGTAGCATCCGCCGCGGCCTGCGGCAACGTGGGCGCGGGGGAGACCCATGAACGGGCGTTCCGTTTGGGGTGGCGGGGGGCCGGGGTACAAGGGGCAGGGAATCCTGTGGGCTGAGGAGCGCATGATCAAGACCGTCCTCGTCGGCATCCTGTCCTGGGCCTTGATGGCCCTGCCGGGGGCCGCCTATACCATCAACATGGCCGGCTCGTTCGTGCCCGAGTTCGGGGAGTTCGAGCTCCTGGAGTACCTCAACTACTCTCCGTACGAGCTGAAAGTCATCAACAGCGAGATCTTTCTCGCCAATCCCGAGGAGTCGCCGGGCTACCACTTCGCGGAAGCCTGGACCAGCCTCGAGGTCGGGCTCGGCCATGGCCTGAGCACCTCGCTGGTCGTGCCTTACGACCTCTGGCGGCAATTCGATGGGCAGGACGGGGCGATGGGCCCTTACGATCTCACGTGGACCGTGTCGCGCAAGCTCTGGGACGCGGAGGCGCATAGCGGCCGCGCGCGGCTGCGGGTGGATCTCGCGACCGGGAACGCCGAGAAGGGGCTGGGGGCGGGCGTGCCGGGCCTCGGGTTCGAGCATGCCAGTGAGTACCGGATTCTGCCGCAGCTCACGGGGATCGTGAACCTCAACTACTTTTACCGGCTGCGGCAGACCATGGTCGACGAGCAGGGGCAGATCCTGACCCGCTGGGACGGCCAGCGCGTGCAGTTCAACTCGGCGCTCGAGTGGAGCCTCAACGATTCCTGGGCGTTGATTCTCGAGCAGATGGGGACCTGGCAGGAGGCCGCGCAGGAGCACCGGCAGGCGGACTCCGAATCGGGCTCGTTGCTGGTGCAGCTGGCTCCGGGGGTGACCTGGATGCTGTCTTCGAAGGTCGCTTTGCAGGCGAGTGTCATGGTGCCGGTGCTTCGTCGGGGGTACCAGGACGCGTATCGCTGGAGCGCGGTCTTCGGGACGGTCTTGAGCTTTTAGAGCCCCGCGCCTCGCGCCTTTCTCACCAAAACTGGCCCAGAAAGATTGGTCATCCGGACCGAGCGTAAAAGCCCCGGAGAGCGAATGCTCTTAGGAAGGTGATCCGTGTTCCGATGTCCGCCGGGACGGAGGGGGTCGCCGGGATGGGCGAGCGAAGGAGAAAGCGCAGGATGGCCATGACCACGTTTGGAACCAACCTCTTCCGGGTGGCGAGCACTTCCAATCCCGCTTCGGTCGCGGGAGCCATCGCGGGGACCATCCGGGAGAAGGGGCGCTGCGAGATGCAAGCGATCGGAGCGGGAGCGATCAACCAGGCCGTGAAGGCGATCGCCATCGCACGCGGCTACGTCGCCCCGGCGGGCATGGACCTGGTCTTCGTCCCGGCGTTTCTCGACATCGAGATCGGGGGCGAGGAGCGCACGGCCATCAAGTTCGTGATCGAACCGCGCCACTAGGCGCGCCTCCGGCCCACCGGCCCGCCGGCCCGCCGGCCTGTCGGTCTGGACGCTGCCTGCGGGGCGGGCCTCCGGGCCCGCTCCCGAGACGGATTGACGCCCTTAACCCCCGAATGATATGCTGGAAACCTTGTTTTAGCACTGGGCGTGTACCGCTCAGCCCCGGCTCCCAAGTGCCGTAATCCGCGGCCGCCGGTTCTGGCGCGTCTCGCAACGAGGAGGAAAAGCCCAACCATGTACGCCATCATCGCCACCGGCGGCAAGCAGATCCGGGTTGAAGAAGGCCGCTACGTCGAGATCGAGATGCTCGGCGCCGACGTCGACTCGACCGTGACCTTCGACCAGGTGCTCCTGGTCTCCAAGGACGGCAACATCACCATCGGTGCTCCGACCGTCTCGGGCGCCAAGGTCACCGGTAAGGTGCTCAGCCACGGCAAGGGCCCCAAGGTCATCGTCTACAAGATGCGCCCCAAGAAGCACTACCGTCGCAAGCGCGGTCATCGCCAGCCCTTCACCCGGGTGATGATCGAGTCCATCAGCCTCTAAGAAAGGATCCATGCTCCAATGGCACATAAAAAAGGGGTAGGCTCCACCCGTAACGGCCGCGACTCCAACGCGAAGCGCCTGGGCGTCAAGAAGTACGGCGGAGAGCTCGTCATCCCCGGCAACATCATCGTTCGCCAGCGCGGCACCCAGTTCCACCCCGGCGACGGCGTGGGCATCGGCAAGGACTACACCATCTTCGCCACCGTCGAAGGCCGCGTGCAGTTC
>JAKFCT010000075.1:0-6944 GCA_036676495.1 Candidatus Sericytochromatia bacterium | reverse complement strand
TTGCCAGGTGGACCCACAACACCCGTCGGTATCCACTTACCGTTGCTCCCTTCCGGGCCTAGCGGAGTTCGCGGCCCGACGCCGCGTGGAACCCGACAGCCACCAGGGGCAGGTACGACGAGATTCAGTATAGCACATGCCGCGGGCCCGTCCAGGCTCCGTGAAACGCCCGAGCAAGCGCCGGGTGCCGCTCGACTGCTAGACTGGATGGGTGGCGGCTACGAAGGAGGGGAAGATGGATGTGCTCGTTTACAACCGGGCGGCCTGGGACCGGGCCGTGGCCGAAGGGAATCCGTGGACGGTTCCCGTCTCGTCGGAGGCCGTGGCGAAGGCGCGCGAAGGCCTCTGGGAGGTGGTGCTGACCCCGCAGAAGCCGGTCCCCAGGGACTGGTTCCCGCCGCTGGAGGGGCTCGATCTCCTGGCGCTCGCCTCGGGTGGCGGGCAGCAGGGCCCCCTCTTGGCCGCTGCAGGGGCGAACGTGACGGTTTTCGACAACTCCCCGGCCCAGCTCGCGCAGGACCGCCATGTGGCCGAACGGGACGGCCTGGAGATCCGTACCGTCCAGGGCGACATGCGGGATCTTTCCGTCTTCGGCGATGCCAGTTTCGATCTGATCGTCCACCCTTGCTCCAATACGTTTGTTCCGGACGTGCTCCCGGTCTGGCAGGAGGCCTTTCGGGTCCTGCGCCGGGGGGGGATCCTGCTGGCCGGGATCGTGAACCCGGTCGTCTTCACCGTCGATCCCGAGCTGGATCAGCAGGGGATCGTGCAGATGAAGTACCCGATCCCGTACTCGGACCTTCTTCACCTTACGCCGGCGGAGCGGGAGGGCATGCGCGACGCCGGGGTGCCGCTCTCCTTCGGACATACGCTGGAGGATCAGATCGGAGGGCAGCTGCGGGCGGGCTTCATGCTGACGGCCCTCTACGAGGATACGTGGAGCGAGGAGCACGGGGCGATTCACCGCTACCTGAGCCCCTACCTCGCGACGCGCGCCGTGAAGCCCTGAGGGGAGGGGTGCGGCGGCCGCGATCCATGGACAGGGATCCTTGGCGTTTCGGCCGTGGATCATGCTTGCTTGCTTTCTTAGGATGGAGCAAAGCCGAAAGGAGGCGGGCATGCTTGGGAGGCGCAGCACCGTCACGCGGGGCGTGAACAGCATCGTCGGCGGAGGCGTCCTCTGCCTTGCCCTGGCTTCGGCGGCGGGAGCGGCGTTGCCCTCCGGCAAGACCGGAGCGAGCCCGCGGCCCGAGGCCCTGGGGGCCGGGGCCTTGGGACCCACCACCATCGCGGACCTGGTGGAAAAAGCCGCCCCGGCCGTGGTCAACCTCGACACGATCAAGCGGCGTCCCAATCCCATGCGCGATCTCGACCCGTTCTTCCACGGCTTCCTCGGCACGGACCGCCGGGGCATGCCGTCGTACTTCGAGCAGCGGGGCGTCGGTTCCGGCTTCGTGATCGACTCCAAGGGGCTGATCGTGACCAACCATCACGTCACCCAGGGGGTCACGGCGATCAAGGTGACCTTCCCGGATGGGCGCAGCTTCCAGGGCAAGGTGATCGGGCAGGATCCCGGCACCGATCTGGCCCTGGTCTCGATCGACGCCAAGGGCCTTCCGACCTTGTCCTTCGGGGATCCGCGCGGGGTGCGGGTCGGCGAGTGGGTGGTGGCGATCGGCAGTCCCCTGGGGCTCTCCACCACGGTCACGGCGGGGATCGTCTCGGCGCTGAAGCGCTCGGTGGCCATCAGCGAGCGCGTCGAGTTCCTGCAGACCGACGCCCCGATCAATCCCGGCAACTCGGGCGGGCCGCTGCTCAACCTCAAAGGGGAGGTGATCGGGATCAACACGGCGATCGCCGCCCGCGCGCAGGGGATCGGCTTCGCGATCCCGGTGGAGACGGCACGCTTCGTGGTTTCCGAGCTCCGCGCGAAGGGCAAGGTCGAGCGCCCCTGGATGGGGCTCTTCATCGAGGTGGAGGAGGCGGGCTTGAAGGTCCGGGAGGTCTCGCCGGGAGGCCCCGCGTCGCGGGCGGGAATCCTGGCAGGGGATGTGATCCTGGAGCTGGAGGGTAAGAAGGTCTCAGCTGCCGAGGATCTCATCCGGGCCCTGGGCGATCGCCGCGTCGGCGACAAGGTTCGCTTGGCCCTGTCTCGCCAGGGCCGCCGTCAACAGCTTATACTGGTGCTGGGAGTGATGCCTCCCGAGGTTGAACAGCCCCGCTCCGAGGAGTCCGGAAGGCCGGACGCCGACCCTGAGGATGAATGACCCCTCCCGAGTTTCTCGCGCGCTTCGATGCCATCGTCCAGAAGCTGCCCATGTACGAGCCGCGGCCCGGCCAGCGCCGCATGGCCGAGACCGTCCATGCGGCCGTCGCCGACGGCCTCCATGCCATCGTCGAGGCCGGCACCGGCTCCGGCAAGAGCTTCGCCTACATGGTTCCCCTCCTCGATTCGGAGGGGCCCTTCGTCATCTCCACCGGCACCATCGCCCTCCAGGAGCAACTGCTCGGCAAGGACATCCCCTTCATCCAGGAGGCTTCCGGCAAGCGCTTCAAGGTGGCGCTCGCCAAGGGACGCGGCAACTACCTCTGCATTCAAAAGCTCTGGGAAGCCGACCGCAAGCTGCCGGACACCGATCCCCTGCGGCCTGAGCTCGATCGCATCAAGGCCCTCCTGAGCGGCAACGGCACTCCGGACGGCCAGCCCTGGAACGGCGACGTCGCCGCCCTGCCCTTCGTCCCCACCCCCCAGCTCTGGGAGGAAATCGCTTCCGACGCCGACGACTGCCTGGGCAACCGCTGCGAGTTCTACGAGCAATCCCCCCACCGGGTGGCCCGCTCCGAAGCCGCCCATGCCCACATGATCGTCGCCAACCATGCGCTCTACTTCGCGGACCTCGCCTCGGGCGGCGGCATCCTGCCCGCCCACAAGGCCGTGATCTTCGACGAGGCCCATCACGTCCCCGCGGCAGCCACCCGGGCCTTCACGGGCTCGGTCGGACGCTACTCCATCACCAAGCTCATGCAGAAGATCCGCAAGCGGATCGGCATGGTCCCCGACGACGTGGTCTTCAACCTGGTCGGCCTCGAGGCGCGCCTCATGGACTGGGTCATGCGCCCCGATCGCGCCCAGTTCCGGCTCTACCCCGACGCGGTCTTCGTCGAGATCGCCGAGGGCATCCTCGATAACCTCCGCGTCCTGCGCTCCTGGATGGAGCGCGACGTCGCGCTGGGCAACGGAATCGACGATCCGGAGCTGGCCAAGAAGGCACCATTGCATCGTCAGCGGCTGATCGCCCAACTTGATAGCCTCACGGCACGCTGGGAGTACTTCGGCAGCTTCGCCGACAACACCCTGGCCGAGCGGGTCAACTGGGTCGAGGTCGACCGCCATCGCGGCAACTTCCACCTGAAGTCCGCCCCCCTCGATGTCGCCCCCTCCCTCAAGGAACACCTCTGGGACCAGCGCTCCGGCGTCTGCGTCTCGGCGACCCTGGGAGTGGACGGCGACTTCAGCTACTTCAAGCAGCAGGTGGGCCTCAAGGACTCGCTCGACCTCGAGACCCCCAGCCCGTTCGACTACCAGCGCCAGGCGACGCTTTACGTTCCGCGTTACTTGCCGGAGCCCAATGCTCCCGAGTTCGCCCCCCACGCGCGAGAGGCGATCCGGAAGATCCTGGACTCCACCCAGGGCCGGGCCTTCGTGCTCTTCACCTCCTACAAGGCCATGCACGCGGCCTTCACCCAGCTCTGGCCCCAGCTTCCGTACCCCTCCAAGAAGCAGGGCGACCTGCCGCGCGCGCAACTGATCGACTGGTTCAAGTCCACGCCGCATGCGGTCTTGTTTGCCACTTCCAGCTTCTGGGAGGGCGTGGACGTCCCGGGTGAGGCGCTTTCCTGCGTGATCATCGACCGGCTGCCGTTCTCGGTGCCCGACGACCCGGTGGTCCAGGCCCATGTCGAGCGCCTCAAGATGCAGGGCAAGGACTGGTTCCGCGAGTACACCCTGCCCGAGGCGATCATCCGCTTGAAGCAGGGCTTCGGCCGCTTGATCCGCACCTCGACGGATCGGGGCTTGGTCGCCATCCTCGACAACCGCCTCTTCACCAAGAGTTATGGCTCGGCGATCCTGAGGGCCCTGCCGGATTGCCCGACCGTGAGGGACCTGGAGGGCTTCGAGCTGTGACGGGCGAATTCGACCCGTTCGGCCTCGAAAGCGGGGACGCCGAGCCGCCGGAAACCGGGGCGTTTTCGGACTCGCCGGACCTCGGGCCTTCGGCACCCGGGTCCTCGCCTCCCGGGCCCTCGGCTCTCGGGCCTTCGGCTCCCGGAGCTTCGGCTTCTGGCTCCGCGGATCCCGGACCGGTGGCGCTTACCCCGATGGTTCGGCCTCCGGCCCGCTGGGTGACCGAGCGCCTGGCTCCCTTGAGCGCCAGGACGGTGCTTTCGCTCTTCAACGGCCCCGGCACCGAGGCCCGCGAGTTCCGGCGACTGGGCATGCAGGTCACGACCGTGGATCCGCTGACGTCCAGCGCCTGGTGGTGCCGGGCCTTCGTCGAGGGGGCCGATCCGGCCCGAGAGCGGACCGTGAGCGACTGGGTGCGCCTGCGCAAGGACCCCGACGTCGTCAAGCGCTTCTTCCCGTGGGCGAACCGCATCTTCACTCCGGAAGAGACCATCTGGCTGGGCATCTGGCACGAGGCGATCGTGAAGGGCTCGGCTTCGCCGGGCGAGAAGGCGATCGGTGTGACGGCGGTCTTCTGGGTGATGCGCTACTGGCTGGAGTGGAACCGCCGTGAGCTGGGGTTCAAGCCCATGCCGCCGGTGGCGGCCTTCCGGAAGTACGTCGAGGAGGCAAACGCCATGGCCCTCGGGCTCAGGGGGAAACCCGGCTCGGGCATGGCCTTGCAGGGGGCGCCTTTCCAGGTCTTGGCGAAGCATTCCTGCGATCTGTTATACTGTTACGTGCCTCCAGTCGAGGGTATAGGGAGTCTGGGATTGGCCCCCCGCCTTTGGGAGCAGTGGGTGTCGGGCGATCCTCAGGCCAAGTTTCCTCCCGTGGAACCCGGGGAACTCGGAGCGCCGCTCTCGGAAACCGCGTACCGGGAGGCGCTTCACGCGTTCGTCGGGGCTTCGGGGCAGTTCGATTCCCTTGCGTTGGCTTACGAGGGGGCGATCGCGGATCGGGTCTGGGAAGCGGTGGCTCCCTACCGGCCGGTGCTCGCCCGGGAAATGCTCTCCGTGCCGGTGCCGGGCGCCGAGCCCGTGCAGGTGGGGTTGCTGATTGCCGGCGCCGTGACCCGGACGATCTAGGTAGGGAATCCGACGCTGTCCGGACGCAGCGTCTAGAGAAAGTGAACGCGAATCGAATGATTTCCGAAGGCAGCCTCCAAGACTTCAGCTTCAGTGATCTCCTCCAGATCATCGGCTTGAACTCCGAGACCGGCTTGCTCCGCTTGAAGAGCGAGGGGCGTGAAGGCCTTCTGGATTGCAAGTCCGGCGAGATCACCGGCGCCAAGGCGCTGGACCTCACGGGTGAGGACGCGGTCTACGCCCTCTTCCACTGGGAGACCGGCACCTTCACCTTCGAGCGCGACGCGTCCGCCGGCCTCGGCAACATCCGTACCCCCGTCTCCGAACTCGCCAAGGAAGGCATCCGGCGCGTCGACCAGTGGCGCTCCATCCGCCGGGACATGCCGCAGATGACCCTGCGCGCGCGCTTCCGGGTGGCGGACCGTCCCGCGGGCGGGCTTTCGTCGGCGGCGGCCGACCTCATCGAGGCCCTCCAGGGCGCCGGAGGACAGACCTTGGGACAGATTGCCAAGGCCAATCGCCGGGATGAACTCACGGTCGCCCAGGCCTTGCTCGAGCTTTGGCGCGAGGGCTTGCTGCTCGTGGAGACCGCCCCCGAGGAAGCGCTTCGCTCGGTCTTCCAGGCCGTGAGCGAAGGAGTCTTCGAGCGTTTCGCCTCCATCTCGGGCCTCAAGATGACCGAGGGACTGGAGTCCCGGCTCAACACCTGGGCCCGGGAGCAAGGAGTGGATTTGCGCTGGCGCAATGGTCGGGTCCAGGATGGGCTTCCCGCCATCCTGGAGGCCCCGGAGCTGCTGCCCGTTTATCGCGGATTCCTGGTGGAAGAGCTGGGCTACGTGGTCAAGATCCACGGCGAAGGCTTCGTCTCGCGGGCGATCGAAGGCCTCCTCGGGACCTTCTCGGCCGAGGAGCGTGCCAGCTGGGCGGCGTTGGGGCTTGAAGCGGAGCTTTCGTTGGAGCGTGGGCGCGCCTGACTTTTTGCCGGAACGTCCCGGCGCGAGTTTGGGAGAAAGGGTCTAGAGGATTGGAGCAGGCATGTTGAACCGTGGGGCTGGGCACCTCGTCATCACCGAAGAGGGTATTCGGGCCATCAATAACACCCTGGGCAACCTGGTGCTCGACTCGGGCGCCAAGGCCGCGCTTCTCATGGAGAAGTCGGGCCAGATGATCTCGGCGCAAGGCGAGACCAACGCGTTCGACACCATGTCGCTCTCGGCCCTCATCACGGGCTCCTTCAACTCGACCAAGGCGATCGCCTCCCTGGTCGGCGAAGCCGAGTTCAAGACCATGTTCCAACAGGGCGCCAACCAATCCATCTTCATGTTCGCCCTGACCTCTCACGACATCCTGGCCTTGGTCTTCCCCAACTCCGTCACCGTCGGCAAGATCAAGTACAAGGTCGAACAGATCCTGGACACCCTCAATTCCCAAGTCCAGGCCATGTACAACAGCGCTCCGTCCAGCCCCCTGCGCGCGGGTCAGGCGCCAGCTCCCAAGATCAACGACCTCTTCTAGGAGTGGAGAACGATGGCTCTTATTAACTACGCCAGCCGCGAGATCAACTGCAAGA
Source organism: Candidatus Sericytochromatia bacterium (assembly GCA_036676495.1). Lineage (GTDB taxonomy): Bacteria > Cyanobacteriota > Sericytochromatia > S15B-MN24 > UBA4093 > UBA4093. The sequence goes on along the minus strand of JAKFCT010000075.1, from coordinate 61 downwards.
TCGTCTACTACGGCACGGGCCTGGGCGGCAAGACGACCAACCTCGAATACATCTTCAAGCA
>JAKFCT010000074.1:0-14480 GCA_036676495.1 Candidatus Sericytochromatia bacterium | reverse complement strand
AAAAGGAAGGTTCATGTCTTTTTCCGAGCAAACGATCATCTGCGCGGACTGCGGCACCGAGTTTCCCTTCACGGTCGCCGACCAGGAGTTCTTCGCCGAGAAGGGCTTCTCCGCTCCTCGCCGCTGCCGGTCCTGCCGCGCCGCCGCGAAGCAGGGTCGCCCGGCTGGTCGGGGAATGGGTCCCTCCCGGACCTCCGCCGAGCCGCGCCAGATGTTCGACGCGACGTGTGCGCAGTGCGGTGTTCAAACCCAGGTTCCCTTCCGGCCGAACGGGCTCAAGCCCGTGTACTGCCGCGACTGCTTTAGGAGGTAACCATGGGCAAGAACAACACCAAGGCTGAAAAGGCCAAGCGCAATCTGGAGTACGCCAAGAAGTTCAAGAAGCGGCGTCCCTCCGGTCGGGGAGGGCGTCCTGCCTTCCGCCCGAGCCCCGCACCGGGCTCCTCCGCTCCGTCGGGATCCAGCTCCGAGCGCCCCTCCTTCGAGGCCGTCTGCACGACCTGCGGGACCAAGACCACGGTTCCCTTCGAGCCGACGCCCGGCAAGCCCGTGCTCTGCCGTAGCTGCTTCGTGGCCAACAAGCCCGTCTAACCCGTCCGGAGCCCCTGAACCTCAGGGGCTCCCTCCCGTTTCGGGCCCCCGTCTCCGCGGGGGCTTTCTGCTCCCCGCGGCTTCGCATGCGGCCTCCGTGGTTTCTACGGATCTCGCGCGCGCCCGAATCTGTCACCCTGGGGAAGTTTCCCCGCTTTCGAATATCAGGTGTGCCATGGCCCTACCATTTCGAGCCCTTTTCCTGGGACCTGCGGGCGAGAACGCCCAGATCGTCGAGGACTTCATCCTCGAGGCCCTGCGCGATCACGTCTTCTGGCGGCGCAACTTCCATCCCGAGGATGGCCCCTTCATCCGCGAATCCGACAAGCGTAGCGAGGCCTACGACGCCTCCGTGATGCGCTTGCGCCAGGAACTCTACTACCTCCTCAGCCGCCTCAAGCAGGGAGCGCCCCTCTTCAGCCCCCGCTACATCGCCCACATGACCAGCGACGTCCTCATCTCCAGCCTGGTCGGCTACTTCGCGGCGATGCTCTACAACCCGAACAACATCAGCGAAGAGGCCGCCCCGGTCACCACCGAGCTCGAACTCGAGGTCGGCAAGCAGCTCGCGCGCTTGGTCGGCTACGGCCCTCAGGCCTGGGGACACCTCACCTCGGGCGGCTCGGTCGCCAACCTCGAAGCCCTCTGGGCCGTGCGCGGCATCAAGTTCTTCGCCCCCGCCGCCGCCATGGTGGCCCGTGAGCTCGACCTGCCCGACCTTCCCATCAAGCGGGCCGACGGTTCTTCCACCACCCTTCAGGCCATGACTCCCTGGGAGCTGATGAACGTTCCCCTGGAGGCCGCCCTGCAGCTTCGCGAGACCTTGCTCCGGATGCCCGACTCCCGCATCCTTCGCCGGCTCGACGCCTCCTCCGTTGCCTCCAAGGGCATGCTCGGCTTCTATCGCGCCTTCGAATCCGCCCTCGGCGCCCCACTTCCCGAACCCGTGCTCCTGGTGCCTGCCACCAAGCACTACTCCTGGGTCAAGACCGTCGATCTCCTGGGAGGCGGACGCGAGCAGATCATCGAGCTGCCCCTCGACGAGCACTACCGGATCGACCCGGAGGCCTTCCGCGGCGTCCTCGAGGACCTCGCCGCCAGCCAGGTCCCCGTCCTCGGCCTGGTGGCCGTGCTGGGCTCGACCGAAACCGGCACGGTGGACGAAGTGCATCGCCTGCTCGAGGTCAAGCGCGACGCCGCGCGCCTCGGCATGGATTTCTACTGCCACGTCGACGGCGCCTATGGCGGGTATGCGACCTCCCGCTTCCGCGATCCCCAGGGACAATGGGTCAAGGGGCCCTACGATCGGGCTGCTGCCGCCAGCTTCGAGGCCCTTCCCGAAACCGACTCCATCACGATCGACCCTCACAAGCTCGGCTACTCGCCGTACCCCGCGGGCGCGATCGTCTTCCGGGACCAGCGCATCCGCGAGTTCCTCACCATCGAGGCCCCCTACGTCTTCCACGAGGAGGACGAACCCCACGCCACCATCGGCAAGTACATTGTGGAGGGCTCGAAGCCCGGAGCGGCCGCTGCGGCCGTCTGGATCAACCACCGGGTCCTGCCGCTCGACACGACGGGCTACGGAGCGCTCATCAGCAACACCATCTCCTGCGCGCGGATGCTGAAAGACGCGCTGGCGAGCCACCGCTCCGCCGAGGGGATGCGCCTGATCCCCCTCAACGAGCCCGACCTCAACCTGGTGACCTTCATCGCCCTGCCGCCGACCGTCACCTCCCACGAAGAGCTCAATCGCTTCAACGAGGAGCTTTACAAGCGCTTCGCCATCCATCCCAACCGCCGGGTCTTCAGCTACGAGTTCCTGCTCTCCAAGACGGCGTTCGACGTCAAGAAGTACGCTCGGGGCCTGCATACCCGCCTGGACCCGATGGTCTGGAGCATGCTCGAGGAAGGCCGGCCGCTCACGGTCCTGCGCAGCACCATCATGAACCCCTTCACCAAGGACATGATCGAGCATGGGGGCTTCTTCAGCGAGTTGCTCGAAGCCCTGGACCGGGAGATGCGGGACGCCTACGCCGTGGTTTCCGGCCCCGCGCGGATGCTCGAGCCGCGCTAGCGCCCGCTCGAATCATTCGGTCCGACGCTCCTCCCGATCCGGGGGGAGCGTCGTGCTAGGCCGGGGTTTCGGGTTTGGCGGGCAGGGTGATGCGGAAGGTGGAGCCGCGGCCCGGCATGCTGCGCACGGTGACATGCCCCCCGTGGGCCTCGACGATGGCGCGGGTCAGGGCGAGCCCGAGCCCCGCTCCGCCGTACTGGCGGCCGGGACCGGCGTCGACCTGGAAGAACTTCTCGAAGATCCGGCGCTGGTAGGCAATGGGGATGCCCTTTCCCGTGTCCTCGACCTCCAGCCAGATGCCTGCGCGGCCCCGGCGGGCGCGCACCGTCACCCGGCCGTGTGGGGGCGTGAACTTGCGGGCATTGCTGAGCAGGACCCGGATGGCCTTGGCGAGGCGCGGCGGGTCGACGGCGACCCGCAGGACCTCGTCGGGAAGCTCGAGCGCGAGCTTCAGGCCGCTCTGCTCGATGACGGGCCGGCACTCCTCGGCGATTTCGCGCAGCAGGGGGACCAGGTCGAGCTCGAAGCAGGTGAGGTGAAGGATGCCCGAACTGAGCTCAGTGAAGTCGAAGAGGTCGTTGAGGAGGGCGTTGAGGTGGTCGGCGGCTCCGATGGCCTCCGCGAGCATGGCATGCTGCGGGGGGCTGAGGGCTCCGGCGACCTCGTCGTCGAGGGTCTGGAGGTAGCCGAGGACGATGCTGAGGGGGGTTCTCAGCTCGTGGCTGAGGTTGCTCAGGAAGTTGGTCTTGAGCTGGTCCAGAGTCTTGAGCTCGGTCAAGGCGCGGCTCAGATCCTCGGTCAGCTGGGTGCGCTCCAGGGCGATCGCCACCCCTGACGCCAGCGACCTCAGGAACCCGACATGCTCACTGCCGTACGCCCCCCGCTGGGTGCTGGTGAAGAACATCACCCCGATGGCCTGATGCTTGGAGACCAGCGGCAGCGTCAGGCTCGAGCGCATCCCCTCCGCGACGAGCCGCGTGGACGTGAGCGAGCGCGGGTGATCGCGGGAGTAGGCCTCCAGGTCGTTGATCACCCGGATCTGCCGCCGCCGCATGATCGGCTCCAGGCTGCTGCCCGCGAGCCGCCCCCGCGCCCCTTCCCCCAGGATGATCGGGTAATGGGAGACCACCACCTTGCTGACCAGCCAGCCATCCGGCTCTAAGAGCGCCACGCCGATCCGGTCGCATGGCACCCGCTCGCCCACCGTCTCGAAGATCAGCTGGACCACCTCGCGCGCCGTGGATCCCTCGTTGAGCGCCAGTGCCACCCGCGCGAGACCCGCCTCCTCCACCGTCGGCGGAGTCGGGGCATGCTCGGGAGACAGGTAGTAGTAGCTGATCTGCTGCGGCGACGGCTCCATGCCCACCTCCAGCCCATCTCCAGCCCACCCGCCGAAGGGATCACCCGGCAACCAAGGTGCCGGCCCCCCTAGCCTAGCAGGATGCGGCGCGGAGCGTTAGGCGGAATTGGCCAAGCAGCAAAGAATGGGGCGCGCCGACGCTAGCGGCTGGGACCGTCGTCGAATAGCGGGTCGATGACCGGGCTGAAGGTGAACCCGAACGTCAGCGCATGCGTCTGCTCCCAACTCGGTCCGCTGCCCTTCGTGCGGAGCAAGTAGCCCAGCGTGAGCCGCGCATGCGGCCCGCTCGGAAGCGAGGCCCCCACGCTGAAGCGGTTCTGGTTGTAAACTCCGTCTTCCCAGAAGGCTTCCTCCGAGACGAACGGCACCCATGACCAGTCCGCCGGCTGATAGCTGAACTGCAGCCGGTTGCGCAACCTCCAGCGCGCCGATTCCGGGAACATCCGTCGCTCGATGCGAACCCGATCGTTTCCCTGGACGTTCCCCCAGCGCCACCGCAGCGTCGGCTCGAGCTCCGCCCGGAACTCCTGGGTGAACCGCCCGGGATCGCCCTGCTCCACGCTCGAGGTGAAGTGCGTGGCCAGCGACAGGGCCGGGTGCGGCTCCCAGATCGGCCCCACGCGCAAGAGCGCCTGGCCGATGCCGGGGTAATCCGCGCCGTAGCGAAAATCGTTGGCGATCCGCACCCAGTGGGGCCAGTGCGATGCCGTATCGTCAAACGGCACCCGAACCTCATACGAGGTCCAAGCCTCCACCGCGTCGACCGGCTGGGCAACCAAGACCGAAAGGGCCATGAGCCCAAGTAACATGCGCGTCTTCATCCCTTCATCTTAATCGCTTACGCTTGCCAGGTCCAGTCGGGATCCCCGGCGCTTAACGCGGATTTGTCCGGAGCGTCATGCCGGGGCAATGAAATTACCCTTGCTTGCGGGTAGGGTAAACATGGGTCCCGGTGAAGGAGGGGATGATGCACGCTTGGTCGTTCGCGGGGCTGCGCCCCAAGCTCGATCGTTTCTTCGACAACGTCCGCACCTCCCTGGATGCTCGGGCCGCGTCCGGCGTCGACCGCCGCCGTCTCGAGGACTTCCGCCTCCAGGCCGACAGCGTCCAGGAACGCCTTTACGCCTGCCTGGAGAGCGACGACCGATCCGACCTGCCCGCGATCCTCAAGCAGCTCCAGGTCCTGGCCTATCGCACCCGGGTCTTCTTCGGAACCCCGCTCCCGGGAGTCGCCTGGGACGACGTCACGACCATGATCGAGGCCGTGCCGCCCCCGCGGCCCACCCCTCGCCCTGCCTCTCGCCCCTTGGAGGCGGCCGCACCGGCCTCCTACGCCTCGGGCGACCTCCGGGACTCCCGACGGGATGCCAAGCTGCCGGAACGCACCCTGGTCTCGGCCACCCCCGCCATGCGGGACCGCTCCGACTCGGTACCCGCGGAGGTCGCTCCTCCGGAGCCCTCGGAGCTCGCGCCCTCGGAGCTCGCGCCCTCGGAGCCGACGACGTCGTCGGCCGCGCCCTTGGAGCCCGCACCCTCGCTGTCCGCACCGTCGGTGTCCGCGGCCGCCGCGCTCCCCACGCCGACCCTGGACCCGCCCCTGCCGGATCCCTCCCCGGAGAGCGTGCTGGTGTTCGAGGAACCGCTCCTCGCTTCCGAAGCCGCGGAGCCCTCCATCTCCGAGGCCGCCCCGCCCGAAGCATCGCCCGAGCCGGCCCTCGCCGCCCCGCCGGCGGGCTGGGATCTCCCGCGCTGGCCCTTTCTGCTCGGATGCCTGGCCTTTCTCGTCGCGGCGATCGCCGGCGCCACCCTCGGAGGCACCTACCCTCCCCTCACGGCCCTGGCCTGCGGCGTCCTCGGCGTCGCCGTCACGCGCCCCTGAACGCGCCGCCTTGCGGTATAATGGAAGGGCGCCACGCGAAACCTCCCCGTCGGGCCGTCATGGCGGCTCCCGGCATGCCGCGAAGGCGCCGGCTGCCCGAATAAGGACTCCGTTCGAAGCGCACATCCTCTAGATGGAGACCACCCCCTGACGCTCACGGCCAGTTCCCCCCATTCGCTGCATGTCGCTCGCGCCCGCTGGGCGGGAGTCTTCCTGGCCCTGGCCGTCACCTGTCTCCTCTCCCTGATCCCCATGAAGGTCCCGGCCATGAACCCCTTCTGGCAGCAGGACTCCTTCCAGTCGCATGCCACGACGGCGCTGGCGCAATCGGACGACGCCTTGAAGTCTCGGGCCCTGGGCTCCCGACGGGGCGCGCGCTTCGGGGCGCGCAACGTCCAACCCATGCTCTCCGCGCTGGACCCCTTGGCCCCGCAGAGCAGCGATCGCACCTACGAACCTAAGCTGCGCCTCCGGGAGACGTCCCACCTCTACGCCGGCATCCGCGCCAACCCCCGCATCCCCGTCAAGCGGGTGCGCCAGATCGCCCTTCCTCCCCCCACCCCCTTCCACCTCCGAGCTCCTCCGGCCCGCGCCTAACGCCTCGACGAGGCGAACCTTCGCGACTCGCCACTCTCCCCCTCACGGGTGAGAAAGGAGGACTACCTTGGATGCCTTTCGCCTCCTCCAGGATCTGGCTGCCGTCTTGCTGGCCGCCATCACCTGCGGGGCCATCTTCTATCGTCTCAAGCAACCCATCATCATCGGCTACCTGATCGGCGGCCTGCTGGTCGGGCCCTACGCGCTCGGCTTCGTCTCGGACGTCCACACCATCGAGATGTTCGCCGAGATCGGCGTGGCGCTCCTGATGTTCGCCCTCGGCGTCGAATTCTCCCTGGCCGAGCTCAAGCCCGTCTACAAGGTGGCCGTCATCGGCGGCGCTCTCCAGATCCTGCTGGCGATCGCCCTCGCCGGAGGCGTCTCCACCCTCTTCGGCCTCTCCCTCGGCGCCGGCATCCTGCTCGGCTGCATCATCGCCATCTCCAGCACCGTCATCGTCCTCAAGGTCCTCATGGAGCGCGGCGAGCTCGACTCCATGCACGGCCGCATCGCCCTCGGCCTCCTGATCGTCCAGGACCTGAGCGTCGTGCCCATGATGGTCATCCTCCCCAACCTCAGCGACCCCGCCAAGATCTTCGGCTTGCCCATGCTCTTCGCCCTCGGCAAGGCCGCCCTGATCCTCGCGCTGCTCGGCGTGGTCGGCACCCGCCTCATCCCCAAGATCATGGCCCGCATCGCCGCCACCCGCAGCCGCGAGCTCTTCCTGCTCTCCTCGGTCGCCCTCTGCTTCGGCACGGCCGCCATCACCTATTCCTTCGGCCTCTCCCTGGCCCTGGGCGCCTTCCTCGCGGGCATGGTGGTCTCGGAGTCCGACCACAGCCACCAGATCCTCGCCGACGTCATCCCCCTGCGGGACCTCTTCGCCACCCTCTTCTTCGTCTCGGTCGGCATGCTGATCAACCCCGCCTTCTTGATCACCCACCTGCCGGCCGTCGGCGGCCTGACGCTCGCCATCGTCCTCGGCAAGGCGGTCCTGATCGCGGGCATCACCCGCCTCTTCGGCTACTCGGGGCGCACCTCCCTCGCCGTCGGCATGGGCCTCGCCCAGATCGGGGAATTCTCCTTCGTGCTCGCCAAGATGGGGCGTCAGGACGGCCTCTTCACCGATGATTTCTTCTCGATCATCCTCGCGAGCGCTCTCCTCTCCATTCTCGTCACCCCGCTGATGATGCAGGGCGCGACCCCGCTGTATCGGCTGCTGCAACGCCTCCCCTTCATCCATCAGGCCTCCGCGCGCAGGCGCAGCGAATCCGTCGCGACGGCCGAGTTGACGGGCCTGGTCGATCACATCGTGATCTGCGGCTTCGGCCGGGTCGGCAGCAACCTCGGCAAGGTCCTGGTCCGCAGCGGCCTCCCCGTGCTCGTCATCGACATCGATCACGTCCGCATCCAGGAGCTGCGCGCCCGCGGCGTGCCCTGCCTCTACGGCGACTCCTCCAACATCGAGGTGTTGCGCCACGCGCGCCTCGAGCTGGCCCGCGTCATGGTGGTGGCCCTGCCCGACCCCCTCGCCTGCCAGATGGCCATGGCCAACGCCAAGCAGATCAACCCCAAGCTCGACGTCATCGCCCGGGCCCAGCGCAGCCAGGACGTGGCCGGCCTCTATCAGCTGGGGGCCGAGGAAGTCGTCCAGCCGGAGTTCGAGGCCAGCATCGAAGTCATCCGCTACACCCTCGCCAAGCTGGGCTACACCAGCCGCGAGATCCAGCGCTACTCCCACCAGATCCGCAAGGAAGGCTACCGCCAGTTCCAGGACGACTTCAACCCCGACACCACTCCCGACCTCCTCGAGGCCCTGGGAGAAGCGGAACTGCTCTGGCTGGAGGTGCCCCTGGGCTCGCCCCTCGACGGGCACAGCCTCCGCGAAGCGGACGTGCGCGGGCGCACCGGCGTGGGCGTGCTGGCCGTTCGCCAGGATGGCAAGACCATCCCGAACCCCAAGGCCGACAAGGTGCTGCGCGGGCATGACGAGATCCTGGTGATGGGAACCCAGGCCCAGTTGAACCAGCTGATGGGCCTGTTGAGCCCGGTCAAGGTGGACTGACGCCCTCGTCACCTTCGACGACGAAGCTCGCCTTTGCGCCCGAAGCCTCTCCGTCCCCCGTCATGCAGCATGGGGGACGGAGGTGCGCATGCCCGAGAACTCCGCCCCCGCCCCCGCCCAGCAGGACGAGCTGGCTTGCCTCGTGCGGGGAGCCTGCGGCGCCCTGGTCTTCGCCATCCCCGTCCTCTACACCATGGAGGTCTGGTGGCTGGCGCATTCCACCCCGACCTGGAAGATCCTCCTCTTCTTCCTGCTCGGCTACGGGCTCTGCGTCGGGCTCAACCTCTTCTCGGGCTTCCGCGAGGCCGATACCCTTCGCGACTACCTCGAGGACTCTGCGACTTCCCTGGGCCTCAGCTCCCTGGTCGCGGCCCTCATGCTCTGGGTCATGGGAGTAATCGTCCCGGAGACCCCCCTGCTCTCCCTGATCAAGCAGGTCATGATCCTGGCCGTGCCCACGGCGATCGGCTTCTCGCTGGCGCGCTCGCTTCTTGGCGGCAAAGGCGAGCGTCCGTCCCGCCTCAAGGGCCTCCAGGCGGACCTGGCCGACTTCGGCATGACGGTGGTCGGAGGCGTCTTCCTGGGCCTGAGCGTGGCCCCGAACGAGGAGGTCCTGGCGATCGCCATCCAGGGCTCATGGCTGCACGGCCTGGCCTTCGCGATCCTCTCGCTCCTCGTCTCCTACGCCCTGATCTTCATGGCGGATCTCTCCGGACAATCCAACCGCCTGGCCGCAAAAGGCATCCTGCAGTCCCCCTGGGGCGAGACCCTCATGAGCTACGGCCTCGCGCTGCTGGTCGCCTTCGTCCTGCTCTGGTTCATGGGCTACCTCGTCGAAGGCATCTCCGTCCATCAGGTCCTCGGGATGATGCTGGTGCTGGGCCTGCCCTGCACCATCGGCGGGGCCGCCGGGAGGCTGGTCGTATGAAGGATGCCAAGTGGCAGCGCCGCATCGAGATGACGGCCTTCGGGCTGGGGCTGAGCGTCATCATCGGCCTGCTCGTGGGACTGATCGTCCTTGAGCGGCCCGGCCAGCCCACGGTGGAGCTTCTCAGCGCCGCGATTACCGGCGTGGAGCGCAAAGGGGATCACATGATCGTTCGCTTCGAGCTGCGCAACCGCGGGACGGCCGCCGCTGAACGCGTGATCGTGCGGATCGACGCTCCCGGCGGCCCACCCCCGCTCGATCAGGTCGTCAACTACTTGCCGGTCGGCATGGGCCGCCGCGGGGTCGCCACCCTTTACGACGTGCCGGCCAACGCCAGCCCGTCCGCCCGCATCATCGGCTACCTGCTTCCCTAGATAGAATCCGTGGCGCAGGCGTCTCTGCCTGCGCGGACGCTAACCCCCTGCCCCGTTGATGGCCGGGTTGGCGATGAACGCGTCGAGGTCGAGCTTCATCCGAACCTGCATGCCGTCCTTCCGGAACTGCATGGTCTCGAACCGCCCCCGATCCTTCAGGATGGCGGAGAGATCCACCCGCAGGCTTCCGCCCTCCTGAACCGGCGACAGGCCCGCCGCTTCGAAGGTCTTGGCGAGCTCTCCCAACGCCTTTCCGATGCTGGGCTTCACCCGCAGCTCGGTGCCCGTGATCGTGAGGTCCAGATCCAGCGGGATCATCAAGCGGGTGGCTTCCAGCGGCCTGCCGGCGGCACGGGCGTCTCCGGCCGCCAGGCCGATCAAGGCGACGAGCACCTTGCCGGCATTGATGACGTCGCTGCCGTCCTTGAACTCCGCTTGTCCGTCGATCGTCAGGCCGCCGTCCTTCAGCGTCACCTTGCCGACCTCGTAATCGGGAGCGAGCACGCTCTTGAGCAGCGCTTGCAAGCCCGCGGCATCCGCTTCCACCGCGAGATCGGAGTGTTCCGAGGTGTCGGCGGCCGGAGCCAGCCCCGCGGCGCTCATGCCCAGGGTCAGATCCCCCGTGGCCGAGACCGTCGTGCGCAGCGCGGTCCGCGCGAGGTCGATCCCGAGGCCTTGCGGCAAGGCGTTGACGTGGTGAAGGATGGCGTTCGGGTCCAGGGTCACGACGCCCTGATCCGGATGGGCCTTGGCTCCGAGGCTCCAGGCGAGTTCCTTGGCCAGCTCCTCGCAGACCTTGCCCGTGAGCCACTGGTGCTGGATCCCGAAGCGGCCGGACTCGCCCAGGGGGATGCGCAGGTTGTCGAGCTTGAAGCCGACGCCTTGGCCGATGACCTCGGGCTTGAGCTCCACGGTGAAGGGAACGTTCAGGCCCTTCACCTTCGCGGATGCGCGTACGGAGTACGCCCCACGCGTCGGGTCGAAGGAAACCTGGGCATTGGAGAGGGTCTCGCCCTTGGAGAGGGAGTGCTTGAGGAGCCGCTCGAGGAAGGTCCGGCTGAAGCCGACCTGACCGTTGGCGAGCAAGCGGGGCCCTTCGACGACCTTGAGCCGGAGATCGGCTTCGAGGAGGGGATCGCGCGAGCCACCCAGGTTCAGGCGATCGCCCCGCGACACCGCCGCGGACGAAACGGGAGCCTTCGGGGGCTCGACCGGGCTCGTCGCCGGCAGGGGGGTGGAACGGGAAACCGGGGAAGCCGTAGAAATCGAACGCGTCATGTGCACCTCCTCGGGGGCTTCCTCTCTTGTTCCCGCGATGTCCGGGCGCTTAACCGTCGACATGGTGGCAAGCGGGAGGCCAGGCGTTGCACGCCTTCCCCGGGTGCCGGATAATCCGGCTCGGAGGCATGCACGTGCTATCACCCTCATGGCTCACGCGGCCGGCAGGCACGCGCATGAGCGAGTCGCCGTTGACGCGAGAATAGGAGGGATCCGTGAAGGCAGTCGTTTACCACGGGCCTCGCGACTTCCGGGTCGAGACCGTGCCGGATCCCTCGATTCAGGCGGAAGACGACCTGATCCTCCGGGTCACGTCCACGGCCATCTGCGGCTCGGACCTGCACATGTACCACGGCAATGTCCCCGGCATGAAGCCCGGAGATATCCTGGGCCACGAGTTCATGGGCATCGTCGAGGAGGTGGGGCCCGCCGTGACCCGCTTCAAGCCGGGTGATCGCGTCATCGTGCCCTTTGCCATCGGCTGCGGCCATTGCTACTTCTGCACGCATGACCTCTGGTCATGCTGCGAGACCACCAACCCCGACACCGGAGCCGCCCTCAACAAGAAGTCCCTCCGCTCTCCGGCGGCCCTCTACGGCTACACCCACCTCTACGGCGGGGTCTCCGGAGGCCAGGCGGAGTACGTCAGGGTCCTCAAGGGCAACGCCAATCCCTTCGCCGTCCCCGAACCCCTCACCGACGAGCAGGTCCTCTTCCTGACCGACATCCTTCCCACCGGTTACCAGGCCGCCGTTCAAGCAGGAATCCTGCCGGGAGCCTCGGTGGCGATCTATGGGGCCGGACCGGTCGGCCTCATGGCCGCCATGAGCGCCCGACACCTGGGCGCAGACACGATTTATATGATTGACGAGGCGGATTACCGCCTCAGCTTTGCCGAGAAGCGCTTCGGGGTCATCCCGATCAACTTCCACGACCGGGATGCCGCCGGCTGGATCGTGGAGCAGACCGATAGGCGCGGGGTCGACGTGGCCATTGATGCGGTGGGCTTCGAGGCCAAGGGGAGCCGCCTGGAGTCCGCCATGGTGAAGATGAAGCTGGAAGGCAGCACCGGGGCCGCCATTCGCCAGTGCATCGCCGCCGTGCGGCGCGGAGGGACGGTGAGCATCCCCGGAGTCTACGCCGGCTTCGTGCATGGCTTCCTCTTGGGGGATGCCTTCGACAAGGGGCTGACCTTCAAGATGGGACAGACCCATGTCCAGCGCTACGTGCCGGAGTTGCTGGAGCTCATCCAGTCAGGAGTCTTTCAGCCCGACCAGATCATCACCCACCGCATGCCGTTGTCCGAGGCCCCCCGGGGTTACGCGATCTTCGATGCGCACGAGGAGAACTGCCGCAAGATCGTCCTCAAGCCCCTCGAGACCGCATGAAGCGACGTCCCGGGGAAACCCGGGGCGTCGGTTTAGCTGGCGGCCTTGGCGGCGTACTTCTCGTAGCCTTCCTGATCGATCGGGAAGTCGCTTTTCACGTTGTAGTCGGAGTGAGGCAGGTCGGCCCAGGCCAGGTCCGTGGGGCTGACGAAATCCGTCTTGAGGGTGGGCTTCGCGCGCTCCGGCAGGTTGCCGATGCCGAGATCTCCGATCACGGGAAGGTCCGGAACGTTCTTCTTCAACCAATCGAGTGAATCGAGCACCTTGCCGGCCATCTGCGTGCGGCCGTCGTCGGGGCCGTACAGGAAGGACATGAGCACCTCCGAGTGGGGCAGGAGGGCATTCGCCACGTCCCAGCCGGCCTTGATGCTCTCCTGGAAGTTGAGGCCGCTGGTGCCGATCAGGTGAGCGATGTCCTTGCCGAGGCCGACGCCGATGTCCAGCCGGTTCTTCTGCTCCTGGCCCCAGCCGAGGAAGCCGTCGTGCTTGCCGTTGGCCTCGTCGGCGTTGAACTCGGCGATCGCCTGGTGGAGGCTGGGGAAGGCCTTGCCTTCCATGAGGGACTGGATGGTCTTCTTGAGGCGCTCGCGATCCTCCGGCGTGGCGGTGAGCTTCTCGGTGGCCTCGCACTTGGTCATGACGTTGTCGACCAGGAAGGCGACCATCTCGGTGCCCGTGGGCTTGGGGTTGCGCGTGAAGAGCTTGAGGGACTGGTCCAGCAGCGCTTCCTTGTCACGGGGGTTGAGCGCGGTCACCAGGTCGTTGGCCGCGACGATCAGCTGGTCGCGCTCGGCGGACTTGGAGATGGGGATGCTGAAGTTCGCGCCTTCCGGGCTGGCGTAGGCCAGGTAGGCCAGCTCGCTGCAGTAGAAGGCATCGGTGAGACCGTCGCCCTCGTTGACGTTGGTGTAGGTGTAGTCGTAAGGCTTGCCGAGTTGATCCTTGGCGTACGCGATGGCTTCCTCGATGGCCCGGCCCTTCTGAGGCTCGGGCACGTTTTCGGTCGGGCGGATGAGACGGACGCTCATGCGTTCCGAGAAGGGGAGGGGGCTCCAGCGGACGGTGTTGTTTGTCGCGTCCTGGGAGTTGCCGGTGATGCCGACCGCCTCGATGAACTCAGGGGGATTGACCGACACGCAGAGGCGCGCGTGGACGAACGGGCCGCCGGTCATCTGGGTGATCATGTCTTCCGGCTTGTTGTAGGTTTCGATGAGAATATCGCCGGGCTGCACGTCCTTGGCGAGGCGTTGCCATTCCGCGTTGCCGTCGAGCTTCTTGGCGAGCCAGAGCATGTGGGTGGGATCGCCGAAGGAGGGGTCGAAGGGACCGTCCTTGCCTTTCCGGTAGGCTTTCTTGGCAGCCTCGACGCCGTCCTCTTCCATGAGGGCCTTGAGTTCGGCGTAAACCCCGGGAAGGAGACCCTTGCCCATGAGGACTTTTTCTTCGGAGGTGAGGTTCGGGGCAAATTGCGGGAGGGACTTGGAGAGCTGGAGCTCGTCGGCCTGGGAGGTGGGCGTCAGCGTTTTGGCCCCGAGGGGCGCCGGAGTCGCCGTCGAGCCTCCAGGAGCCTGTTCCTGGGGCCGGCGAGGGGGCAACAGGCGCTGCAGCAATCCGTCGATCTTGGGCATAGATTCCTCCCGGCAGGTCGTCTACCGAGATGAGTTATACCCCTGGAGGGCGTGGGGCTTGCGGGCGAGTTGCGAGCGCGCGCCACGCGACGACGGCAAGTCGCAAGAGCGAAGGGGCCGCCTCACGCAAGTGGAGGCGGCCCCTTCTCGATGGAGGGATTACTCCGAGATTTCCGGGGCGAGGTGCCAGTGGTCGGGCGAGCGCCAGAGCCTGGAGATCAGCAGTTCACGCTCGAAGGTGAACTCCCGGGGGAGCTTGTCGAGCAGGCCGAAGAAGAACTCCTCGTGGCCGAGGGCCTCTTGCTTCCACTCCTC
>JAKFCT010000073.1:0-18744 GCA_036676495.1 Candidatus Sericytochromatia bacterium | reverse complement strand
GGGCGAGGAAGGCAAGTTCTACCTGTGGACCCCGGCGCAGGTCGAGGCCGAGCTCGGCCCGGCGGACGCCGCCCTGGCCTGCCGCGCCTACGGCGTCAGCGCGGCCGGCAACTTCGAGCAGGGTCGCACGGTGCTGCAACGCGCCGCCCGCCTCGCTACCGAGGAGCAGGCGCGCCTGGCGCCGCTGCGGGCCAGGCTGCTGGCGGCGCGGGCGCGGCGCGTGCGGCCGGCGCGCGACGAGAACATCCTCACCAGCTGGAACGCGCTGATGATCCAGGGCCTTTGCGCCGCCTACCAGGCCAGCGGCAACGCCGACCACCTGGACGCCGCGCGGCGCGCCGCCGACTTCCTCCAGCAGCACCTCACTAGCGCCGAGGGCGGCCTGTACCGCGCCTGGCGCGACGGCACGGCCAGGGTGGCGGGCTTCCTCGACGACTACGCGTTTCTGGCGAGCGGGTTACTCGACCTCTACGAGGCGACGTTCGATCCCGTCTGGGTGGCGGAGGCGCGTGGCTTGATGGCGGAGGCGATCGCCCGCTTCTGGGATCAGGAAAACGAAGGCTTCTACTTCTCGGCGCAGGACCAGGACCCGCTGCTGAAGGCCCGCACCAAGGACTCCACCGACAACGCGATTCCCTCGGGGAACTCGGCGGCCGCGGATGTGCTGCTCCGGCTGTCCAGCCTGACCTGGGATGAGAACTTCCGGGCCAAGGCGGAGGGAACGCTCAAGGCGTTCTCGGTGGCCCTGGGGAAGTTTCCGGCGGCCTACCCGGCCATGCTGGCTTTGCTCGACGATTTCCTAGTGGGCAACCGCGAGGTCGTGGTGGCGGGGCCGTCCGAGGCGCCCGAAACCCAGGCTCTCCTGCGGGTGGCGATGCTGCGTTACCTGCCCGGTGTGGCGATCGCCCACACGGAGGGCGACGAGACGGGCTTGCCCCTGCTGGAGGGCCGCACGCCCCATGAGGGACGCCCCGCGGCTTACGTCTGCCAGCGGTTTGCTTGCCAGCGGCCGGTCACCGATCCCCTGGCCCTCAAGCAAGCGCTCGAGAGCTAGCGCGCATTCCCGGTCCCCTGACAGCAAGCGGCCCACCTTCGGGTGGGCCGCTTGCTGGTGGCTTTGCGTCGCTGACTGGAGCCTGTCGGTACCGCGGCTACCCTTGGCGCCTGCGGCTATGGTTGAGGAAGGGTTCCCTGGGCCTGCTGGGCCATGGGCTGCACAGCGGGCGTGTAGGCCTGCAGAGCGGCGATCATCTGCTTCTCGGCGCCTCCGAAGAGGCCGAAGAGGTTGAAGCCGCTGCCCAGCTTGTCCATCATCATCTGGCGGGCCTGGGGCGAGAGCACGTTCATCCATCCGGAGGACACGCCGTAGCCCATGGTGTCCATCAGGAGCTTGATGTCGTCCTTGGTCATCGCGCCGACCACGGCGTCGAAGGCAGCCTGGTCGTACTGGCGGTACTGCATCAGCGAGGGGGTGAACATGGCCTTGAGGGCCGCGCCCTTGGTGGCCTGGTCGAGGTCCTCGAACATGCGCTGGATGCCCTTGCCGGCTCCTCCGTAGAGGCTGTCGAGCGCGTTGAGGGTGGAGTCCACCTGCTCGGTCTGGCTGGCCATGTCGAGGATGTTGACGACGGCCTGGCGATCGCCCGCGTCCGTCCGGCCCTCGATGAGCAGCTGCAACATGGTCGCCTTCTGGCGGGGCAGCGAGTCATAGAGCAGCTCGGGGCGGCTGGCCATCATGTCGCGAACCGCATCGGCGTTGGAGCGCTGCAGGAAGGCGTCGATCTCCTTGACCGCCTGCTCGTTCACGGGCTGCTGCTTCGGGGTGGTGCCGTTCGCGTTCGGGGTTCCCGTGGCGTTCGTGCCGGGCGTGGAAGTCCCCTGCGCCGACTGGTTGCCGGTGGGCGAAGCAGGTGGTTGCTTGTTGTAGCCCATGGCCTCGGCGAGGTAGTCGGGGCTGGACCAGACCTGGGTGTAGGTCTGCTGCGGCGGAGTGGGAGGGGCAATCGGAGCCGCCGGGGCTGCGGGAGCCGGAGCAGCCGCCTGAGGCACGGTCGCGGCGACCGGATAGCCCGCCTGCGCCGGGTAACCGGTAGGCGTCATGCCGGGTTGGGCGTAAGCGGTCGGAGGCACGGCAGCGCCGGGTTGCGCATACACGGTGGCGGGATAGCCGGCCGGGGGGACCGCCGCCGGGGTGGCCATGGCCGGGTAACCGGGCTGGCCGGGAATCGCCGCGGGGGTGACGGGAACCTGCACGCCGGGGGTGAGGGGCTGGGCGGTCAGGCCCGTGACCGAACCTCCGGCAGCCACCGGGGTTCCCGAGGCGTCGTAGGCCTGCTGGAGCGTGAAGCCCATGATCTCGAGCTGGGCTGCGAGCGTATCGCGCTCGGTGCCGGACGGCATGTAGGCGATGGCGTAGGCGGCGTCCTGGTACGCCGTGGTCATGGTCAAGATGTCGTTGCGGGTCGTCGCCTCGTTGAAGCGGTTGCTGGCGGCATCGAACGCCTCGGCCGGGTTGGCGGGCGCCGTCGGCTGCGGCACGCCCGTCACAGGCGCCGTGGCCGCAGGCATCTGCCCCACCGGCAAGGTGGTCATCGGTGCGCCGGCAGGCTGCTGGACGCCGGACTTGGCGGCCATGTACTCCTCGCGGGTGACCTTGCCGTCCTTGTTGGTGTCGAACGCCTGGGCGGCGGCGTCGAGCTCATTGCCCGATAGGTAGGAGTCCTGGTTCTGGTCCCGCGCGGCGAAGTCCTGGTCGTAGACGCCGTTCATCACCTCCGCGCGCTTGGCGCCGAGGTATTCCTGCTCGGTGACCTCGGAGTCGCCGTTGGCGTCGTGGGCACGAAACGCGGTCGCTTCCGAGCCCGAGAGCCAGCCGTCCTGGTTGGCGTCGGCTTGCTTGAATTCCTTCTTCCAGCCGACTTCGCGTTCGGCCATCTGGCCCATCTCCCACTCCTCGCGGGTGACGCGCTGGTTGCCATTGGCATCGAAAGCTTTGGCCTTCGCGTCGAGCTCGTTGCCCGAGAGGTAGCCGTCCTGATTGGCGTCACGCTCTGCGAAGCTCGGCTCCTGGGGAGTCGTGGCGGGAGCCGAGTCGGCTCCTTCGCTACGGGCCAGGGCGATGGACGAGGCGTTGACGCCCATGTCGGTGAGGGCGAACTCCATCATTTCGAGACGCTCGTTGGCTTCTGGCTTGGCGTCAGCCGAAAGCCCCTGCGCAGCGCCGTGCGCTTCGCTGAAGTAGCGGATGGCCAGGTCGCGCGACTCGGCCTTTGCCGGCTGGGTCTTGGCGTCGTAATAGGTCTGGACCGCCTGATTGAAGTTCTCGCTGGCCGCGTCAAACGCCTCCTGAGCTCCGGTGGCCGGGGAGGATTCGGGGGCAGCCGTGGCGGCGCCGGGGTAGACCGCCTTGATCTCGCGCTCGAGCCGGTTGACCTTTTCCTCGTACTTGCTGCGCGCAGCGTCGGAGGCGGGGATCAGCTTCAGCATCTCCTTGGCCTTGGCCAGCGATTGCTCGGACATCTCGCGGCCCTTGGCCCAGGTGGCCGGGGTGAGCTTGGCCTCGTCGATGGCGGCCTTGGCGGCCGATACGACCTTGTCGTTGGCCGTGGTGGTCGCGGGGGTAGGCGTCGTGGTCGATGAGGAGGGCGTGGTCGAGGGCTTGGTGGCCGATTCCGCGCGCAGCCGGATGACGTCGCCAGGATAGACCCAGTGGCCGTCCTCGGCGCGCTTGCGTCCCTTCGCGTCCTTGCCTTCCTTGAAGATCTCGGGGTTAAGCTCCTTGAGCTTGTCGTAAGAAACCTGGTACTTGGCGACCAGGTTGCCCAGGGTGTCTCCCGACTTGATCTTGATGGTCTCGGGGACGCCGGAGAAGGAATCGCTGCTCATTCGAGGCTGAGCAGCCTCCTCCTTGGGGGGGGCGGGTTGAGGGGAGGCCGTCTGAGGAGCCGGGGTGTTCGCCGCAGCAGTGATGGCTGCTGCCGCAGGGTTTACGGGCCGGGTTCCACCGGCATCCGTTACTTGCACCATCGGTCGGCTCCTTTCGGGACGGGATACACTTGAAACTAACTTCTATATACCTACCCAGGCACTTGGTCTTGCGGCATTTAAATTGGGTTTAATTTTCCTTTGACACGCTTTCCGGGGTTGTGATAGGATGAACCTTGTTCCAAGCCCGATTCGTCTAGAGGCCTAGGACGTCGCCCTCTCACGGCGGTAACACGGGTTCGAATCCCGTATCGGGTACTGAAGCCGAGGTGATGCATTTGCATCACCTCGGCTTTTGCTTATTGAGCAATAGCAGGCCATTTTTATCTGTTGGAGGAATCATCGGGGAGCTGGTCAGGTCTCCAAAGTAACAGCCTCGCTGCCACTTTCTCATGCTCGCCTCCGCTGGCCCTACCGGCAACGCTCACTCGCTACATCGAGCAACCGGGCGTATGCAACCGCACATCCCCGATGCGGGCCCCCATACAGCCATCCAAGCCCAGCTGTGGCATCCTATGAATCGTAAACACACCACACCCCTCTGAATAGACGAAGCCCGCCGGGGTTTGAACCGGCGGGCTTCTTCTATTCCTATTCGGCCTTGGTGCGTTGAACGGTTCCGGGTGCATGTTCCGGAGGCGCGTAGATGGTGTAGAACTTCAGAGCAACCGTGCCGGTATTGATGACGTTGTGCTGGGCGTACGCGGGCACGGCGAGCATTTCGCCTGACTGAACCCTGCCTCGATGGTCACGAACCTGGAATTCGCCCTCGCCTGCGACGAAAACAAGCACCTGATCGCTGTCACGGACTTCGGACCCGAGATCCTTGCCTGGTTCAATGCTCATCACAGCGATCTGCGATCGCTCGGTGGTGTAGAGAACCTTCCGGAAGAGGGGGTTGTTGAAGGCCGCCTGAATAATGTTGATCTGAAAGCTCGAAGGAATTCCTGCGGGGGGCTGATCGGTCCTTTGGAGGATTTCGCGGGAAGCCGAGGGCCGTTTGGCCTCTTGCTCGAAGGGGGGCTTTTGGAAAGCGTCGCGCTCAAGGGGCAAGGTGCTGACAGGAGGCTGATTGCCGCACCCTGTCATCACCAAGCTTAGGCTTGTCCCCAGTAGGACCCCACTGAAACCTCGCTGAATCATGGTCCACCTCCTAGGCGAATAGGCTAGCCGGCTTGAGCCCCGCTTTCAGGTCGACGGCTAAGGTCTTCCCAGGCCTTGGCAGCACGCGCATCAGGTGATCCGTATTGGGGGACGCATCTCCTGCAGCAGCGCAATCTAATCGTTTCACCTTGAGTTAGGCAACATGGAAGGGACCCATTCAGCCACCTTGCCGGCCTGATTGACCCCAGCCTCTAGCGACGGGGAAGATATTGACGCTATTCGAGGGGTGAGAGAGACTGGGGCCTCACCGGTGCCACCACCCTCAGGAGGATGCGTCATGGCGGATTTCGAGATCAAGGCACTCGACTACCACGATCCCAAGCAGAAATTCGAATGTGCCCGGTGTGATCGCGAGGGCATGGTCAAAACGAAGGGTATCAAGCGCCGCTTCGAGGTGACGCTTGAGGTCCCTGGCGGGAACGCGGAGAAGTTCTGCATCGTTTGTACTTCCATCCTGACCGGGAAGCGCCAAGGCGACCTCATGAGAGCGGCGCGCGAGAAAGCCATAGTCCCCAATCTTCGTTGATGCTGCCGCGGTCCGTCTGTCTGGCTGGCGTCTGGCTTGCCTGGTTGAAGAACGCCTCCGGGTTGGCGTGCTAGGCGTCGATATCGAGCAAGACCTTGATATCGTTGGGATCCTTCTGAAGTGCCTCCTGAGCTCGATCCAGAGGAACCCGCCGGCTGAGCAGCCGCTCGAGCCACCCCGGAAACGCTTCCATTCCTCTGAGCATGTGGTCGATCCCTTTTTGGAAGTCCCGGGCCTGGGAGTTCACGCTCCCGATGATGGCCTTGTTCGTGAGCACGATGCTGCTGTTGAGGGCATCCGCCGGGATGGTGAGCTGCCTACCCGTCGTGCTGAGCCCGAGGCTCACCAGTACGCCGTTCGTTCCCAGCCCGCACATCGCCTGGAAGAGCAGCGAACTCACGCCCGTCGCTTCGATGATGAGGTCAAGCCGCCCCATGTGCGCGTCCGAGTGAGGGAGATCCACGCGCTCTCCCTCGAGGTAGGTGCACCCGATCTCGCGGGCACGGCGCGCTTTCGGGTGATCCGGTGGCACGCGATCCAGCACGTAGGTTTCCAGTCCCTCGAGGCGCAGGACGAAGGCGGCCAGGAGGCCCAACGATCCCGCCCCGATCACCAGCGCTTTTCTGGGGTGCCAGATCAAGCGGTCCTGGGTCCGAAAGGCCTCCCGGATCCCTTTTTCCGCGACGCTGAGCGGCTCCAGCAGGACCGCGACCGAACGGAGCGATTCCGGCACCCGCACCAGGTACGAGGGATCCTCGACGACCATGGTGGAAGCGAAGCCGTCGATCCCCTTGATCCCTCGCTCGAGGAAGTCTCCCGTCAGGCACATGTCCGGTTGTCCGGAACGGCAATTCAGGCACCGCTCCTCACAAGGACGCCGGACCATGGGAACGACCAAGTCCCCCGACTCGAAGCCCGGCACCCCGCTCGTCTGGATCCTGCCCAGGCCCTCATGCCCGAGGACCAGGAAGCGATGGCCGGCCGGGGGGGCGCCGTACTCCCCTCGGGCGATATCGGCGTCGGTCCCATCGAGGCCGACTTCGAGCATGCGCACCTGCACATGGCCCGGCCGCCGCTCCGGGTCGGGAAGATCCAGGACTTGAAGGCTGTTGGGCCTGGGGGGCTCCACCACCGCTGCTCGCATCGCGTCCTCCCTTCGGGGGCATCTTAGGATCGCAGCGTGCCACGTCTAGCGCCAACGACGGGATAAGCCTAGGCTGAGGCTTGGGGCACAACCCCGCTGGCTCTAGGATGGACTCGCGTCGGGTGAACGGAGGTCGCAGGATGGAGCTGGGCATCGTGGGGCTTGGCAAAATCGGCGGGAACCTGGCTCTGCAGGGAGCATCGAAGGGGATCCGGTTCGTTGACATCGGGACCAGCTCTAGAAGGGGGGTAGCGGCTGCCTCGGAGTTGAGCGTCCTTGAAGAGCGCGCAACGGAAATCGAGGCGGGCTAGCGTCTTGGCCGGATTTAATGGGGGAAATCCCTCACCCGGCGAGCCGGAGGAGGTATAAAGGGACTGCGTAGCCTGAAAGGGGGGCACCATGCGTTTATCGGGCAACGAGTCGTCTCGCTACCAAGGCCTGCACCAGCGCGAGGTGCTCGTGGACGGAGTGCGGATCGCCTATACCGAGGCGGGCGACGGCCCTCCCATGCTGTTGCTTCACGGAGCGGTCTCCGCCGGCAACGTCTTCTGGTGGGATAGCCAGGTCGCCATGGCCGCCCATGCGCGCACGATCGCGCCCGACTTCCCGGGCTGGGGCGACTCCGATCGGCCGCTCACGACCTACTCCCTCGCGTTCTATCACCGCTTCCTGGACGCCTTCATGGCCGCCCTCGCCCTCGAGCGGGTCACCGTCGTCGCCCATTCGATGGGGGGGCTCATCGGCAGCAGCTACGCCCTGGCGAACCCGCACCGCATGGCGGGCCTGGTCATCATCGGCGTGCCGCCTGCCTGGGTGGACATCCCGATGCCGAAGCTCTTCCAGCCCTTCTTGAGGCCCGTGCTCGGCGAGACCATGCTGAGGGCGACGCCGATGCTCGGCGTCGAGCATCCCTGGGGCATTCGCCACTACTACGAGACGCTCTTCCACGACCTTCAAAAGGTGGGAGGCACGCGACTCAAGGAGGTCCTGCGCCAAGGTTGCCAGGTGGTCGCCGACTCATCCCACCGACAGGCGTTCTTGAGCACCATGCGATCCAACCGGGTCTACTTCACGCCGGGCGGGAGCGCGCACTTCCTCGAGCGTCTCAAGGACGCGGCCTTCCCAGTCTTGATGGTGGCGGGAGCCCAGGACCCGCTCTTCCCGCTTGGCCTCTTTCACGAAGCGGCCAAGCGTCATCCGGGCGCGCAGCTCGTGGCCCTCGACCCCTGCGGGCACTTTCCGATGTGGGAGTATCCGGAGCGGGTCAACGACCTGCTGCGAGGGTTCGTCGCTCCGGCTTCCCTCCGGGCTTGAATCCCCCGGTCGCGCGAACGCCTCCGGGCCCTCATTCGAGGATGTCCAGCGTCAGCCAGAGGTTGGAAGCCTTGGCCGCGAGGCTAGGACCGACTTCGTAGTTCCAAATCTCCCGCCGCGGCTCGGGGCCGCAGGTCTCCCCCTCGCAGAACCGGGACGTGATATCGGTCTGCCAAAGCGTCTCTCCTGCCAGGTTGGAGAGCCTGACCTTGATCAGCGCCGTCGGGTTGCCTCCCGCCGACGTCATATCCGCCGTCACGCTGACGCGCCCGCTCTGGTAAACCCAGACATCCGCCTTCAGGGTGTTTCCACCCTTCTCCTTCGAGTCGATGATGTAGTGAAGCGCTCTACCTGCTTGCTGGAGCGTGTAGCCGGGAGCCGCCGGGTCGTCCGGGCTAGCCGCCGGGGGGGATGCGGGCTTTCCGCAGCTCGAGACGCAAAGAATCATGGTTCCGCTCGCAAGCAGGGCGATCACCGCGTGGGGTAGCAGGCGCATAAGCTCTCCCTTCTTCGGAGACTCGGCATCCACTCCCAAGGAGCTATCACGCCCTGCGGGAAAGACGCAACGCTTGCTGTTTCGTCATGGTCGCCCGGTGATTGTTTCGAGGCCCTCGAGCTCGACGCAAGATTCCCCCCGCCTTTCTTCCGGACCCCTTCCCAGGCAAAAACGACGGCTATTTCGCCAGGCGCACCGAGAACGATTCGCCAGACAGTAGCGCAAGCAAGCGTTTGTGCACTAGGATGGGGATAACCGTGGATGACGCGCTGTCTTGAAAGGGGTCTGAATGTCCACTGCTCGTCTCACCAAGCCGCTTGGACTGTTCAGCGCCACCGGACTGGTCATCTCCTCGATGATCGGCAGCGGGGTCTTCGTCACCAGCGGCTTCCTGGCTCAAGACCTCGATCCCGCCGCCATTCTCCTGAGCTGGCTGCTGGGGGGCCTCCTGGCGGCCTGCGGAGCTGTTTGCTACTCCGCCGTCGCCGCCCACATCCCTGAGAGCGGCGGGGAATACCGCTACCTCCACGATCTCTACAACCCCCTGGCCGGCTACCTTGCGGGCTGGGTCACCCTGATCTTCGGCTTCGCCGCTCCCATGGCCCTGGCCGCCGTGGCCGCCGGTGCCTATGCCGAGGTCCTCACGGGCAAGGCGATCGCCATGCCCACCGGCCTAATGGTCCTGCTCGCCGTCGGAGTGGTCCAGGCCGCCGGCCTCAAATGGGGGGAGCTCGTCCAGAACATCGGGGTCCTGCTCAAGCTCGCCATCATCGTGGTCTTCCTCGCCGGAGCCCTTTTCTCGGGCATCACCGAACCCTTGCGCGCCCTGCCCACGATCCAAACCTTGAGAGACATCGCGAGCGTCCCCTTCGCCACCGCGCAGAACTACGTCGGCTTCGCCTTCGCGGGCTGGAGCGCCACGGTCTACCTCGCCTCCCAGGTGAGGGACCCCGCCAAGAACGTTCCCCGGGCCATGTTCCTGGGCCTGGGCGCCGTCACGCTCATGTACATGCTCTTGAACTTCGTCTTCGTCACCAGCCTTTCGCCCGCTGAGTTGCAGCAAGCCACCCAGTCCGAGGGCGGATCCATCACGCTCGGCCACCTCGTGGCCGTGCGCCTCCTGGGAGAGTTCGGCGGCCGCCTGGCTTCCGGCATGGTCTTCTTGATCCTGGTCTCGGTCATCATCGCCATGGCCATGGCCGGCCCCTGGATTGCCGACGCCATGGCTCGCGATCGCTACCTCCCCTCCTGGGCGCGCTGGCGTGCCGGCCGCTGGGGTGGCGCGGGGCCTGTCGGCCTGCTCGTGGGGGTGGCCCTGATCCTGCTGGTCACCAACACCTTCGAGCTCATGCTGAATGCCGTGGGCGTCACCTTGGCCCTCTTCGGGGCCTTGAGCGCCAGCGCGATCCTGAAGGTCAAAGGAAGATCGATCTCGAAGGGATTGCTTCTCGCGCTGATCCTCAACCTGCTCGGCGTGATCTGGAGCGTGACCGGAACCCTCATCGCCTACCCGATGACCTTGCTCTGGACCGCCGCGACCCTGGGCCTGGCAACGCTCGTCTACTTCGCCACGGCCCGCCAGCGCCGCACCGCTCTCGCCGACTCCGAAGCTCCCCTCGTCTCGACGATCGCGGAGTAACCTGACCCAGCTCTGACCTGCGCGATCGCCCGAAGTACAGGCATCCTTCCGTAGCCCCGGCGGCGGAGGAAATGCTTAGATAAGGAAGCGAATCGGGTGCGAGGCGAGAGGAGGGAGCGGATGACGACGCTTCTCAATCGTGAGACCAAGCAGGCTCCCGGGGGGATGGCGATTCCCGCCGCGGCGACGAGCCCGCAAGCTATCGGAAGGACGGCCTGCGTCTTGATCGGCGGGATCATGCTCACCGAGGGCCTGCGGCGCCGCTCCGTGGTGGGCTCCCTCGTGGCACTTTCCGGTGCGGAGTTGATCCGCCAAGGCGCCCTGGGGCGCGGGGCCGTCCTGCGGGCCATGGGAGTGAGCTCCGAGGAAGCCGTGCCCGAGGTCGTCGAGCTGACCCGGACCCTGACCATCTTGCGCTCGCCCGACGAGCTTCACGCGCTCTGGCGCGATCCCGCGACCCTGCCGCAGCTCTTGCAGCCGATGGCCCAGGTCACCGTGCACGAGGATGCTGAGGCCGACTGGGTGGTGACTGGTCCGCTGGGGCTGCGGCTGCACTGGCGGACGCGCGTCCTCGAGGACCGGCCCGGCGAGTTCATCGCATGGAGCGCACAGCCGGGAGCCCTGCTTCCGCATGCTGTCGAGATCCGCTTTCGCCCCCTGGCGCGCGAACGCGGCACGGAGGTCGAGTTGCGCCTGCGCCTCATGCCTCCTGGAGGCCTGCTAGGCACCATGGCGGCAAGCCGCCTGAAGGACATCCCGGCGGCGATGGCGCAGAAGACGCTTCGACGGTTCAAGAGTCTCGCTGAAACGGGTGAGATTCCCACCCACCGCCATGCGCCGGCATGCCGTGAGGCGGGACGGGACGACTAGCGCCCGAGGGCCGCATGGCCGAGATGCGGTCCGGAAGCCCTGACGATCAATCGAGGGAGGATCACGCGATGCGGGCACTTTGCTGGCACGGCGTCAACGACCTGCGCGTCGGAACCGTTTCCGACCCCGAGATCATCAATCCCCACGACGCCATCATCCGGGTGAGGCTGAGCACCACCTGCGGCTCGGACCTCCACCTCATCAACGGCCTCATGCCGACGATGCGCCAAGGGGACGTGATCGGCCACGAGTTCATGGGGGAAGTCGTGGAGATCGGCCCCGAGGTCACCCGGATAAAGCCGGGCGATCGCGTGGTGGTCCCGTCCTTCATCGTCTGCGGCGAATGCGCCTACTGCCGCGACGAACTCTACTCGCTTTGCGACAACACGAACCCCCACACCGACCTCCAAGAGCCCCTCCTGGGCTATCCGACCGCTGGAATCTACGGCTATACCCACGCCTTCGGGGGGTATGCGGGGTCGCATGCCGAGTACGTCCGGGTTCCGTTCGCGGACAACGATTGCTTCGTCATCCCCGACGGCGTGAGCGATGAGCAGGCCCTCTTCCTGTCGGACGCGGCCCCGACGGGGTACATGGGGGCGGACTTCTGTGAGATCAAGCCTGGTGACGTCGTCGCCGTCTGGGGCTGCGGAGGCGTCGGCCTGATGGCGCAGAAGAGCGCCTTCCTGATGGGAGCCGAGCGGGTCATCGGGATCGATCGCTTCCCCGAACGCCTGCGCATGGCCCGCGATCACGTCGGATCCGAGACCCTGGACTACACCCAGGTCGACGTGATCGAGGCCCTCAAGGAGATGACCGGCGGGCGCGGCCCTGACGCCTGCATCGACGCGGTCGGCATGGAGGCGCACGGCAACACCCTCGACGCCGCCTACGACCGGGTGAAGCAAAAAATGCACCTGGTGACCGATCGCGGCCATGCCCTCCGCCAGGCCCTCATGGCATGCGGCAAGGGCGGAAAGCTGGCGATCCTGGGCGTTTACGGCCTGATGGACAAATTCCCAATCGGCGTCCTGATGAACAAGGGGCTCACGGTACGGGCCGCCCAGCAGCATGGCCAGCGCTACGTGCCGCGGTTGCTGGAGCATGCGGAGCGCGGCGAGCTGGATCCGTCGTTTCTCGTCACGCACCGCTTCTCCCTGGAGGAGGCGGCGCGGGGCTACGAACTCTTCAACAACAAGGAGGACGGCTGCATCCGGGTGACCTTCGCTCCCTGACGAAGATCGGAGCCTCGGGTTGGACCTCCCCGGCGAGATATGCGACCATGGGGAAACAACCAAAGGAGGCTTCGATGAACTGTCCCATCTGTAACGTGGCGCTCCTGATGACCGATCGCCAGGGCATCGAGATCGATTACTGTCCCCAGTGTCGCGGCGTCTGGCTGGACCGCGGCGAGCTCGACAAGATCATCGAGCGTTCCGCATCCGTGGGGACGGCTGCCAAGGTCGCCGATCCTCAGCCCGCTTATCCGCCGCAAGCTCCCTCGTATCCGCCACCCTCGCGTCACCGCCACGAGGAGTCTCATCGCGACGGCTACGGCTACAAGAAAAAGAAGCCCAAGTCCTTCCTGGGTGAGCTCTTCGACTTCGACTAGACAACCATACTCCGGGTGACGGAAGGGTGGCATCGAGCCACCCTTCCGCTAGTGCCAGCGGCTGTTGCGTAAGACAGCGAGCGTTAGCCGTGAGCCGCATGGGTTGGAGCTGAATGCTAAAGCTCGCTGTCCTGCAGCAACGACGATCGCTCTAAGGAGGTGCGAGGATCCGGCGCATGGAGGGAGGCCCGGGCCACGGCGGGACATTCGCTCGAATGGTGAGCATATTCGAGTAAATGTTTGGTTTTCAGGTAGTTTCTACGGGTTCCTCCGGGGTTTTGCTTGATCCGGCAGGTTCTTGCGATCGAATCGGCGGACATGCTCAAATGCTTCGAAAATATTCCGGTAAATCAGGGGATTCTTCGATTTCACCGGAATTTATTCGGACTATAATGACCGGCAGGAAAAGGAGGAACGCGCCATGATCATGGACGCATTGACCTATCATTCTTGCGGTCGCAAGGGCAAGATCGCCGTGACCCCGACCAAACCCTGCCTGACCCAGCGTGACCTGTCGCTGGCGTATTCCCCCGGGGTGGCGGAGCCTTGCCTCGAGATCGCGCACGATCCGGAGACCGCGTACGAGTACACGGCGCGAGGCAACCTGGTCGGCGTGATCACCAACGGGACGGCCGTGCTCGGCCTGGGCAACATCGGCCCGCTGGCCGGCAAGCCCGTCATGGAGGGAAAGGGTATTCTCTTCAAGCGGTTCGCGGACATCGACGTCTTCGACATCGAGGTCGCCGAGGAGGACCCCGAGCGCTTCATCCAGGCGGTGAAGGCGATCTCCCCCACCTTCGGTGGCATCAACCTCGAGGACATCAAGGCCCCCGAGTGCTTCCTGATCGAGGAGCGCCTCAAGGCCGAACTCGACATCCCCGTCTTCCATGACGACCAGCACGGGACGGCCATCATCACCTCGGCGGCCCTCCTCAACGCGCTCGAGCTGACGCAGCGCGACATCGCGCAGGCCAAGGTGGTCTTCAGCGGTGCCGGGGCCGCGGCCGTCTCTTGCGCCAAGCTCTTCCTCAAGCTCGGCGTGCGCCGCGAGAACCTGCTCATGGTGAACTCGGGCGGCGTCATCTACCAGGGCCGCACCGAGCGGATGAATCCCTACATCACCGAGTTCGCAGTTGAGACTCCCCACCGCACCCTGGCCGAGGCCATGGTCGGAGCGGACGTCTTCGTGGGCCTCTCGACCCACGGGCTGGTCAGCGCCGACATGATCCGCTCGATGGCCCCGCGCGCCATCGTCTTCGCCCTCGCCAACCCCGAGCCCGAGATCCCTTACGACGTGGCCAAGGCCGCGCGCCCCGACATCCTCATGGGCACCGGCCGCTCCGATTTTCCCAACCAGATCAACAACGTCCTCTGCTTTCCCTACATCTTCCGCGGGGCGCTCGACGTCCGGGCGCACAGCATCAGCGACGAGATGAAGCTTGCCGCCGTCCATGCGCTGGCGGAACTGGCCAAGATGGAGGTCCCCCCCGAGGTCTACGAGGCCTACGATGAGACCCCTCTCGCCTTCGGTCCCGACTACATCATCCCCAAGCCTTTCGACCCCCGGGCGCTCACGTGGGTGGCCTCGGCCGTCGCCAAGGCCGCCATGGACGCCGGCCTCGCGCGCCGGCCGATCCGTAACTTCGAGGCCTACCGCTCCCGCCTGAACTGGACCGCCCATCACCCCAACGACCTGAGCGGCGGCGAGACGGAGCTCTGCGCCTGCCTCTAGCCCCAGGGGCCCATCCAAGCAGCGAGCACCGGGGTCTCACCCCGGTGCTCGCTGCTCCTGGAATTCCTGGCCGGGACTAGCGGCGGATCACCACGACCTGCTCTCCCGGGTGATCCCAGTGAGCCGGGTGATCCCAGTGAGCACGGGAGTCCCGCCGCTCGTCGTACGCCCGGCGGTACTCGTGGGGGTGGCGGTGCTCCTTGCGGAACTTCTTGCCCGGGTGCTTCTCCACGATCACGACCCGCTCCCTCACGATGGGGCGGCGCTCGATGATCACGCGCTCCCGGACGACTGGACGCTCGCGCTCCACGACGACCCGGCGCTCGACCACCGGCTGCGGGTTTCCGATCACGATACGAGGCTGGATGATGAGCTGGGCATCCACGGCTGCGGAGGCGGGGGCCGCCGCGAGCGCGGTGAATCCAGCCGCGATTGCTGCCAGCATGAGGGGCTTGAGCATCTTCGATCTCCTTTCGGTAGGGGCCCTATCGTTAGGCTGCCTACTTGTCGAACGACTCCCGAGACGCAATTGTTCCATCCTGGCCTGTTTCCCGTGTTACGGGTCGGTTGATCGAGTATCAAGCCTGCTTTCATGCCCTCAAACGGAAGCCGCCGCGAGGCACTCGGCATCGCGGCGGCTGGGGATCAGGTGAGCCTGGCTTGCGCTTACGCGGCGGCCTTGCGGGCGTCGCGGCGGGTGATGACCCGGTCGTAGATGATCAGGCCGATCATGGAGGCCAGGCCGATGGCTCCGAAGACGTACCAGAGCTGCTGGGGCTGGTAGACCGCGAAGAGCTGCTCGGTGGCCTCGCGAGGCGTCTTGCCGAGCTGAGCCGCCAGGGTGGTCATGACCTGATCCTTGGGCAGGGCGTCGATCATCTCGGGGCTCATGTTCAGCTTGGTGGCCATGTACTGCTTGGCGAGGGTCACCTTGTCGCCGAAGTGCTGGTAAAGGTAGCCGCCCAGCGAGGAGCCGATGCCCCAGCCGATGGCGAGCGGCACGTTGGCGTAGCCCATGTACAGGCCCTTCTTGTCGGGCGGGGCGATCTCGGAGAGGTACTCCATCTTCTTGGGGCTCGACATCATCTCGCCGATCGCGAAGATCAGGATGCCGAAGGCGACCAGGGCGCCGTTCATCGAGGCACCGGCGAGC
This sequence comes from Candidatus Sericytochromatia bacterium, assembly GCA_036676495.1. Lineage (GTDB taxonomy): Bacteria > Cyanobacteriota > Sericytochromatia > S15B-MN24 > UBA4093 > UBA4093. Next base: position 3,110 of record JAKFCT010000073.1, on the reverse strand, counting down.
ACGATGCCGATGACCGAGACCAGGATGCCCCAGATGATCGAGTGAAGGGCCTTCATGCGACTGAACAGGGCCGCGATGGGGACCATCAGGAAGACGATCGCGCCGGCGTCGATGTTGATCATCCACTCCGGCTGGATCTGCTGGCCGGCCCGGGCCGCCTCGACCAGGCCCTGGTTGCCGACGAGCTGGCCGAAGTTCAGCAGCAGAGCCGAGGAGTCGACCCAGTCGTCGATGAAGTTGGGCAGCAGGTCGAAGAGCTGCATGAACATCAGCCAGAAGCCCGAGAAGATCACGAGGAAGGCCGCGAGCCGGGGCTCGAAGACGTTCTTCACGGAGACCACCAGGATCTGGGCGGCTTCCTGCAAGGGGTTCTTGGCGGTGCCGGCCTCGAAGTGAGGGCGTGCGGGCTCCTTGAAGAACGGCAGGATCAGGAAGTTGAGCGCGACCAGGGCGGCGTTGCAGTAGAAGACGTACGACCAGTCCATGATGCGCAGGTAGCCCGCCGTCCAGGGGCCGATGAAGCCGCCGACGTTGACCATGGCGTAGAAGATGCCCCAGCCGACCGAGGCGTTGCTGTCCTTGGTGGAGTTGGCGATGATGCCCTGGACGCCTGGCTTGAAGATGGCCGTGCCCGTGGCGAGCAGCATGCAGCCCAGGAAGAAGCCCCAGTAGGTGTGCTGGGTGGCCATCAGGAGGTAGCCGACGATCTTGATGGTGATCGAGAAGGCGACGGTTTTCTTGTAGCCGTAGCGGTCGGCGAAGCCTCCGGTGAAGAGGGGGAGCAACGACTGGACGAGGGCCCACCAGGCGTAGATGCTGCCCTTCTGGATGTGGGTGAACTCGAGGCCTCCGCGGGAGACGGCATCCACGATGTAGAGGGAGAGCACGGTGCGAACGCCGTAATAGGCCCAGCGTTCGATGAGCTCCATGAGGTTGCAGGCCCAGTAGGACCGGTCGAAGGAACGGACCTGTTCCAGGAAGCTCTGCCGCTGGGGGGCTGGGCTTGCGATGGGGGGTGATTTGGTGGCCACGGACACTCCTTGTGCGGGATGGCTGACAGAGAAACGTCGGCGTGATGTGTGGAATCACGCTCATCATAGCAGCAAAGCAACTGACCGGGCCAATCGCCGAGCCCCTCGCCTGCGAATGGGTTATCGCCCGGATCTGGCGAGATCATGCGTGCGGGGGCCAAGAAAAAGCCCAGCGGGTTGCCAGTTGGCAACCCGCTGGGTAGAACGCCCGGTCTTGGTTCTTTCGAGCTAGGAGTCGGACTGGATGGGAGGAAGGGGCCTAGCGGCGGAAGCAGTCCCGGCAGTAGACGGGCTTTGCGCCGCTCGGCTTGAAGGGGACCTGGGTCGTGACGCCGCAGGAGCTGCAGACGGCCTCGTGCATCTCGCGAGGCGCGCCGTAGCCGCCCCGGCTCGCGCCGGTGTCGCCGCGGCCCGCCTTGGCGGCGGCGCGACACGACTTGCAGCGCCGCGGGGCGCTGGTGAAGCCCTTCTCGGCGTAGAACTGCTGCTCGGAAGCCGTGAAGGGGAACTGGGTGCCGCAATCGGCACAGGTGATCGTTTGCTCGGTGTACATACGGTCCAACTCCTAATTGACCAAACCGGGTCCGCGCCAACTCACGCAGACCCCCGTTGACGAGCCCGTCGTCAGGCCACCCTGGCCTGCTTGGGGCTCTCCGGCGGGCTCGTCGGGACGAGTCGGCCGGATCGCGCAGCGCGTCGAATCGCCCCCTAGAATAGCACCGAAACCGCCGCGACGGAATCCTCAAGCGATCGTCATTCCGCGCGCGGCGCGGCAGAGGCCTCCTCCCGAGTAGGCCCCGCCTGGATTCCAGGCGGGGCCTCGGCAAGGATGGGGGGATTGAGGCTAGTCGGTGATCTTGCCGACCAGGTCGTACTTCACGGTGATCTTGTCGGTGACCTTGATGGCGCCGAACATCAGCACGGGGGGCTTGACGCCGAAATCGCTCATCTTCATTTCCTTGCTGCCCTTGATCTTGACGGTGTTGCCGTCCACTTCGCCCTTGGCCACGAGCTTGGTCGAGCGCTCCTGGCCGTTGATGGTCAGGGTGCCGTCGGCCGTCACCTCGATGTCCCCGGAGCTCGTCGTGTTCACCTTGGCGTTGCTCATGACGAACTTGATGTTGGGGTGCTTGTCGGCGTTCATCGCGCCGTACATGTTGTTGTCCAGCGCACCGTCATGCGACTTCAGGCTCTTCGCGGGGATCACGACCTCCAGCTCGGTGATGTCGCCGATCTTGACGTCCTTGCCGGGCGTCACGGTCGCCTTGATCTGCCAGGACTTCGCGGTGGCCTTGTAAGCGTGGAGCGTCGAGTCTCCCTCGAAAAGGATCTTGCTCGAGGGCTGGAACTCTACCCCGGCGGCCAGGGCGGCGGGGCTGAGGCCCACGAGCGTTCCCATCATCACGAGACCTGCGACCATTTTCTTGCTTGCGAACATGTGCTTATTCTCCCTTGCCGTTATTGCCTTGACTTGCCGTTGCTGCGGCTTCCGAGATCATCTTCGGCCACTTGCCCCCCGGCTGCATCCGGACTTTTTGCGGAATACTCGGTGAATTGCCGAAAAGCGGGGTTTTTACGTAGTCCGTGGCGGTAATTCGCGTTGCGTAACACGCGCGTGGGCGAAAACTACCGACTTTTGCCCGAGGCCGCCGCCAAATACCCATCTTCAGGGGAAACTACGGTAGGAAGTCGTCCCGCCGGAACTGATAATCGACGCCGAAGGGGGTGGCTCACGTTCACCCCGGATACCAAACACCCCGGATACCGCTGAGTGCGGGAAGGAAGAAGCCAATGAGTTCGAAGACGTTTGTTTGGGGAAGTATGCTTTCGGCCGTCGTCCTGGTCGGGATGAGCGCGCCGAGCTTGGCCATCACCGAGGTGGCCAAGACGGGTGACGTGGAGATCGGCGTCGGCGGCCGGATGAACCTGATGGGCCTCGGCGAGCTCAGCAACGATGCCATCCGCGACAAGAACAAGATCTACCTCTTCCAGAAGAACTCGCGCCTCGAGTTCTCCGCCAAGCAGGGAGAGAACCTCTTCTACTCGCAGCTGGCGCTGGGCGGTGAGGACGTCTACACG
>JAKFCT010000072.1:0-23094 GCA_036676495.1 Candidatus Sericytochromatia bacterium | reverse complement strand
GGTCGCTGAGTAAGCATCCGCTAGCGCCCTTTTGACGAGCATGTCTGCCCGCATCGCGATCGACGCCATGGGGGGTGACTACGCCCCCTCTGAGCTCGTCAAAGGGGCGCTTTCTGCTTTGAAGCGCGACCCCTCGCTCTCCCTCATCCTGGTGGGAGACGAGCCGCGCCTGCGCGCCGAACTCGCCCAGCACGCCCCGGCGGGGATCTCCCTGGAGATCGTCCATGCCTCGGAAGTCATCGGCATGGACGAAGCCGCCACGGCCGTCCGCAAGAAGAAGGACGCCAGCATCAACGTGGCTATGAGCCTGGTCAAGCGCGGAGAGGCCCAAGCGGTCGTCGCCCTGGGCTCCACCGGCGCCGCCATGTCCGCCGCCCTCCTCGGGCTCGGCCGGATCAAGGGCATCGAGCGCCCCGCCATCGGCGTCGTGATCCCCACCCTCAAGGGACCTTGCCTGCTCATCGACGTCGGCGCCAATGCCGATTGCAAACCCCTTTACCTCCAACAATTCGCCATCATGGGCCAGGTCTACGCCCAGCAGGTCCTCAAGGTCGCCAAGCCGCGCGTCGGCCTCCTCAACATCGGTGAGGAGCCCGGCAAAGGCAACGAGCTGGCCCAGGCCACCTACACCCTCTTGTCCGAAACCCCGAACCTGGGCTTCGTCGGCAACGTCGAAGGCCGCGACATGACCCGCGGCATGGCGGACGTCGTGGTCACCGACGGCTTCGTCGGCAACGTCGTGCTCAAGAGCGCCGAGGGCTTCGCCGAACTCTTCGAGACGCTCTTGCGCGAAGCAGTCATGAGCGGAGGCCTGAAAGCCAAGCTCGGCGCGCTGCTCATGCGTCAAGCCCTCCGGACCTTCAAGCGCCGCGTGGATCCTGCCGAATACGGCGGCGCGCTCTTGCTCGGAGTGAATGGGGTCTGTATCATCGGACACGGATCGAGTCGCGCCTACGCCGTCGCCAATGCCATTCGCGTGGCCAAGGAGGCGGTCCTCGGCGGCTCGGTGGCCGTGATTGCCGAACACCTGACCCCCGCGGAAGCATCGCCTTCCACCTAGCTAGAAAGCAACCCGGGGCTTCCCGGTTGGATGAGTAATATGATGGTTCAAACCCTTCAGCCCGTCGAGATTCTCGGCTGCGGCTCGTATGTTCCCGAAAAGGTGATGACCAACGACGACCTCCTGTCGTACATGGACACCTCCGATGAGTGGATCGTCGAAAGGACGGGCATCCGTCAGCGTCACATCGCGCGCGACGATCAGGCCCTGTCGGATCTCGCCATCCCCGCGGCCAAGCAAGCCATTGCCCACGCCGGGATCCCCGCCTCGGAGATCGACCTGATCATCGTCGGCACCTCCACGCCGGACATGCTCATGCCCGCCACGTCGGCGCTGGTGCAGCATGCCGTCGGAGCCCCCCGCGCCGCGGTCTTCGACATGGAAGCGGCCTGCACCGGCTTCGTCCAGGCCTTCATCGTTGCCCAGCAGTTCCTCATGACCGGCATGTACCGCACCGCCATGGTCATCGGCGGAGACCTGCTCTCCAAGTTCACCAACTTCAGCGATCGCGGAACCGGCATGCTCTTCGGAGACGGCGCCGGCGCCGTCATCCTGCGCGCCGGCGGCCAGAACGCCGTGCTTTCCAACCTCATGGGCGCAGACGGCTCGCGCTCCGATCTGATCACCATTCCGATCGGCTCCCGCGTGCCCCCTTCGGGCGAGCGCGCCGAGTCGGGCGGCCATCACGTCACCATGAAGGGCAAGGAAGTCTACAAATTCGCCATCGAGAAGGTGCCTCCCTCGATCGAGGAAGCCGTTCGCCGGGCGGGCCTGGACCTCAGCCAGATCGATCACTTCGTGCTGCACCAGGCCAACGCCCGGATCATCGAAGCGGTCGCCAAGCGCATGAGCCTCCCGATGGAAAAGATGGTCGTCAACATCGACAAGCGGGCCAATACGTCGGCGGGCACCGTGCCCATCGCCCTGGCCGAGGCCGCGCACTCCGGCCGCATCAAGGCCGGAGACACGGTTTGCATGGTCGGATTCGGCTCGGGGCTGACCTGGGCGGCCAGCGTCGTGCGCTGGACCGCAGGCCCCTACTCGCAGGAGGACTAGATGAAACTCGTCATGCTTTTCCCCGGCCAGGGGTCCCAGACCGTCGGCATGGGCCAGGCCCTCGCCGAAGCCTTCCCGATCGCGATGCAGACCTTCGAGGAGGCCGAGCGGATCACCGGGATGCCTCTGCGGACGCTGGCATGGGAAGGCCCCGAGGAGGCGCTGCGCTCGACGGATAACGCCCAGGTGGCGCTGTTCGTGACCTCGATGGCGGCGTACCGGGTCTACCGCGAAGCGGGCGGACCGGCCGCGACCTGGATGGCCGGTCATTCCCTCGGCGAGTACTCCGCCCTGGCCGCCTCCGGTGCGCTGGACTTCGCGGCCGCGCTGAAGATCGTGCAGTTGCGCGGCCAGCTCATGGCCAAAGCCGAGAAGGGCACCATGGCCGCGATCCTCGGGCTCGACGCCGCCGTGCTCGAGAGCATCTGCCGCGAATCCTCGGAGACCGTGGTCATCGCCAACTACAACTCTCCCGATCAGCTGGTGATCTCCGGAACCCCCGAAGGGGTCGCCTACGCCTCATCCAAGGCGAGCGAGGCCGGCGCCAAGCGCGTGGTGCCGCTGGCGGTCGCCGGCGCGTTCCACTCTCCGCTCATGGAAGTGGCCTCGGCGGATCTCACGGAGGCCCTCAACCGCGCTCCCTGGTCGCGCGGCGACGTCCCGGTCCTGACCAACGTCGACGCACAGCCCACCCAGGAGGCCGACGCGTTCGCCGCCAAGCTTTCGGCCCAGCTGGCCAGCCCCGTGCGGTGGACCGACGCGATGCGCTGGGCACTCGATCATGGCGCCGAGGGCTTCGTGGAGCTGGGCGCCGGGCGCGTGCTCTCGGGCCTGGTCAAGAAACTCGATCGCAAGATTCCGACCTTCAACGTGGAGGATCCGGATAGCCTGACGAAGACCCTCGAAGGCTTCGCAGCAGTCCCCAGCAACAGCTAACGCAACGATTAAAGCCCCGTTAAAGCAATTTAAAGCAGGCAGTTGTCAGATGAAACACTTAGACGGTAAAGTAGCATTGGTCACGGGCGGGTCCCGGGGCATCGGCCGTGCGATTTCCGAGGCGCTCGCCAAGGCGGGGGCCAAGGTCGCGGTCAATTACGTCTCCAATCAGTCGGCCGCCGACGAGGTGGTGGAAGCCATCCGTTCGGCCGGTGGCGAGGCGATCGCCCTCAAGGGCGACGTGTCGCAGGCCGAGGCCGTCGATCAGCTTCTGGCTCAGCTCATGGAGTGGGGCGGGCGGATCGACATCGTCGTCAACAACGCCGGGATCACCCGTGATGGGCTGCTCCTGCGGATGACCGAGGAGGACTGGGATCGGGTCATCGATACCAACCTCAAGAGCGTGTTCCTGGTTTCGAAAGCGGTTGCCAAGCCGATGATGAAGCAGCGCTCGGGAAGGATCATCAACATCTCCTCGGTGGTCGGCCTGATGGGCAATGCCGGTCAAGCCAACTACGCCGCCTCGAAGGCGGGCATCCTCGGGTTCACCAAGTCGATGGCCAAGGAGCTGGGTTCGCGCAACGTCCTGGTCAACGCCGTGGCTCCCGGGTTCATCAAGTCCGAGATGACGGCTCAGTTGCCCGATGGCACCCAGGCCGACTACCTCAAGAAACTCCCGCTCGGCCGTTTCGGTGAGCCGGAAGAAGTCGCGTCGCTCGTCGTCTACCTCGCCTCGGAGGGATCCTACATCACCGGGCAGGTCTTCAACGTCGACGGCGGCATGGATATGTAACCACGCTTGTTAGCAATCAATGGAGGAATAAACGTGTCCGAGCAAGAACTCTTTGAAAAGGTCAAGAAGATCATCGTCGAACAGCTCGGCGTGAACGCCGAGGAAGTCACCACCGAGTCCAGCTTCACCGAGGACCTCGGCGCCGACTCGCTCGACACCGTCGAGCTGGTCATGGCCCTCGAGGAGGAGTTCGAGGTGGAGATTCCGGACGAGGATGCCGAGAAGCTCACCACCGTCCGCGCGGTGCTGGACTACATCAAGTCGCACCAGCCGGCCTAAGGCCTCCATGCTGCCCGGGCCAAGGCCCGGGCAGTTTTGCTATCCCCTTTTCGCGCGCGCCCCAGCGGAAGCGCCGCTGGCGCCCCACCCCATGCCGCGGTAGAATGAGGGTTCCTGGCAAGGCATTCGCGCCCTTCCTTCGAGCCTCACTCCCCCCGCCGCGCCGAGCCTCCCCGAGGCGAGCGACGGCGACGATGAGCGCTCTTGACCATATAGATCGGAGATACGGACGTCATGAAATCACGCGTCGTCGTGACCGGACTGGGAGCCATCTCCCCTCTGGGAGCCGACCTGGCCCAGACCTGGGACGGCATGAAGCAAGGCAAGAGCGGCATCGGCCCCATCACCCGCTTCGATGCCTCGAAAAACGCCACCCAAATCGCCGGTGAGGTGCCGGATTTCGATCCCACCCAGTACATGGACCGCAAGGACGCCAAGCGCACGGCGCGCTTCGCCCAGTTCGCCATCGCCGCCGCCAAGCAGGCCTGGCAGCACGCGGGCCTCGACATCGCCACGCTCCAGCCCGAACGGGTCGGCGTCTTCATCGGCTCCGGCATGGGCGCCCTCGACGTCCTCGAAGAGCAGATCCTCACGCTCGGAGCCAAGGGCCCGGATCGCGTCAGCCCCTTCATGATCCCCATGACGATCGTCAACATGGCCGCCGGCAACGTGGCCATCCACCTCGGCGCCAAGGGCCCGAACCTCTGCCAGGTCTCCGCCTGCGCCACCGGCGGCCACGCCATCGGGGACGCCTTCCACCGCCTGCAACGCGGCGAAGTGGACGTCATGATCGCGGGCGGCGCCGAAGCCACCATCTGCTCGACGGCCATGGCCGGCTTCAACGCCGCCAAGGCCCTCTCCACCCACAACGACGCCCCCCAGGAAGCCTCGCGCCCGTTCGACCTGAACCGGGACGGCTTCGTCATGGGCGAAGGGTCCGGGATCGTCATCCTCGAGACCCTGGAGCATGCGCAGCGGCGCGGCGCCCGGATCCTGGGCGAGATCGTCGGCTACGGCCTCACGGGCGACGCCTACCACATCACCTCGCCCGGCCCCGAAGGCGAAGGCCTCGTGCGCGCCATGGAAATGGCCGCCCGCGACGCCGGCATCGCCCCGGAGGCCATCGGCTACGTCAACGCCCACGGCACCTCCACCCACCTCAACGACAAGACCGAGACCCAGGCCTACAAGGCCTACTTCGGAGAGCACGTCAAGCAGCTTCCCATCTCCAGCACCAAGTCCATGACCGGGCACCTGCTGGGCGCGGCCGGCGGCATCGAGGCGATCGCCACCCTCATGGCCCTGCACGAAGGGATCCTGCCCCCCACCATCAACCAGGCGACCCCCGATCCCGATTGCGACCTCGACTACGTGCCCAACCAGGCCCGCAAGACCCAGGTCGAGTACGCCATGTCCAACAACCTGGGCTTCGGCGGACAGAACGTCAGCCTGATCTTCAAGCGCTGGAATGGCTAAGCCCATCGCCGACCTGCTCGCGAAACTCGCGCTTCCGGAAGTTCCGGAGGCCGAGTTTCGCTTCACCGAGGCCCTGACCCATTCGTCGGCGGGGGACGGCCCCAACTACGAGCGCATGGAGTTCCTCGGAGACGCCGTCTTGAAGCTCGCCGTGAGCGGCCTGCTCTTCGAGCGCCTCCCCAAGGCCAGCGAAGGCGTGCTCACCAAGATCCGCGCCCGGGTCGTGGCGGATGCCACGCTCGCCAAGGTGGCCCAGGCCCTCGATCTCGGCGCCTACTTGCACATGGGAACCGCCGAGCGCCGCAGCGGGGGGACCGCTAAGGTCGGCACCGTCGCCGCGGCCTACGAGGCCCTCTTGGCCGCGATTTACCAGACCTACGGCTGGGAGACGCTGGTGCGGCTCGTCTCCGAACACCTGGCCGAGGAGCTGGACGCCGCCATCCTGGAGCCCGGCGCCGAGAACTTCAAGGCCCTGCTTCAAGAAGCGACCCAAGAGCGCTTCGGCGTGCTTCCCAATTACCGGGTGGTCGGAGGCGAAGGCCCTCAGCACCAGCACGTCTTCATCGTCGAGGTCGAGGTGCTGGACCGGATCCTGGGAACGGGACGCGGAGCCAGCAAGAAGGCAGCCGAACAGCAAGCGGCAGGCGTCGCGCTCGCCCGCCTCGACGAACTCGCCCCCCCTGTCGCCGCCAAGAGGAAAACCCCGTGACCTCACCCGTCCTGATCGCCCCGTCCATGCTCGCGGCGGACTTCGCCCACCTCGCCCGTGATCTTCAAAACGTCGAAGCGGCGGGAGCCGATTGGATTCACCTCGACGTCATGGACGGCCACTTCGTGCCGAACCTGACGTTCGGGCCCCCCGTGATCGCCGCGATGCGCCCGCATAGCCGGTTGCCGTTCGACGTCCACCTCATGATCGCTCCTCCCGAGCCCTACCTCGCGGACTTCCGCAAGGCGGGCGCGGACTGGATCACGGTCCATGCCGAGGCGTGCCCGCATCTGCACCGGACCGTCCATGCCATCAAGGAGCTGGGCGCGAAGGCCGGTGTCTCGCTGAACCCCTCCACCTCCGAAGAGGCCCTTCGCTACGTGCTGGACGACCTCGATCAGGTGCTGGTGATGAGCGTCAACCCGGGCTTCGGGGGGCAGCGCTTCATCCCGCAGGTGGCGGAGAAGATCCGGCGGATCCGGGGCTGGATCGTGGAGCGCGGGCTGGATTGCCGGATCGCCGTGGACGGGGGGATCGGCCCGGAGACGGCCGCCATCGTGAAGGAGGCCGGCGCGGACGTGCTGGTCGCCGGCAGCGCGGTTTTCGGCGCTCCCGACATGGGCGAGGCGATCGCCGCCTTGCGAGGGATCCCGGCCATCCGCTGAGCCGCCCGATCGACTCCCATTGGAAAAGGCCCCGCGAGTCGCGGGGCCTTTTTGCTTTGCGTTTCCTTCTTTACAGATCCCGGTGACTGCGCCAGGAGTTCCGGTCCGAGTCACCGCGATCCCCCCGGTTGACCGAACCGTAATCGACGGTCCGGGTAGCGGGCTTGGGGGCGGGGACCAGGAACATGGGCTTGGCCCGATTTCGAGGCAGTTTTCGGATGTATGCGGGGAGTTTCGGCTCCGTTGCCATACTCGACCTCCTGCGGCTCAACCACGCTGCTTCACGCGCTCTTCGTGAGCCCGTCCTCATGGGGGGGTGCCCCCTGAGGGGCATGGTTGGCCATGTGAATTGTGAACGTCTCTATAGCTTAACCGAAGTTAACCTTTTCAGTCAAGCCCCTGGACGGTTTACATAACGTTAGCCCGATCGGGTTATAACTCAGGCGCCGCGAGGCATGAAAGACTCGCCCATCGCTAGAACGAGGACCACGCCTGACTTATGCGGATCCATGCCCTCTCAGCACTGCTCACCCTGGGCCTCTTGCTCGGATGCGGCAGCAGCAGCACCGCCGCGCCGGCCCTGCTTCCGGCCGCGAACGCGGACGCCTTCTTCATCACGCAGTACACCCATCCGCGCTGGCGCCCCGAATCCACGCCCCTCTACAACGCCAACTGCGGCCCCACCTCCATGGCCATGGTCCTGAAAGCGTTCGGCAAGGTGGAAACGACCTCGGTGAACGAGCTGGTGCGCCAAATCCGCATCGTGATGACCGGCTTTGACGACGAGCAAAGCTGGACCTACCCGGCCCAGTTCCCGCGCGCCGCAGCCCGCTTCGGCCTCCAGAGCCGGATCGTGCGCGGGGGCGCCGACGCCATCCTCCAGGCCATGGCCCACCCCGGAACGCTCGCCATCGTCAACGTGAACCCGACCCCCGCCTACGCGTCCCAGCTGGCCCACCCGGTCAACGGCGGGCACTTCGCCGTCGTCACCCAGGCCGCCGGAGACCGCATCATCCTTAACGATCCCCTGGCGGACGGTCCCATCACCATCACCCGCGACCAGCTCGCCACCGCCCTGACCACCCCCCTGGGAAGCGGTATTGCCCCGTACAACGGCGGCGTGGTGATCTGGGCCGGCCGCTGACGCGAGCCGTCCCGCCTGTGAGCAATGATTAACCTCCAGTTAATTCTTTAAACTTTCCATAAGAATGTGCTAAACTGGCGAAGTCCCCCTCCCCTTTCACGGAAGGAAGCCTTCGCCCGATGGCCAAGCTGAAAACCTGGACCGCCCTGACGGCCCTGCTCGCCGTGACGGCATGCGGCTACGGCGTCCCCGGCACCCCCGGTTCCTCCTCTGAGGCTTCGCTCGGCGCCAAGGCCGCCGGCGGCCGCTGGTGGGCCGTTCAGTTCCACGCACACTCGTCCGTCCACGGCGGCAAGAGCTCCATCGCCGAGCTCATCGCCATGGCCAAGGCCGAAAAGCTCGACGCCCTCGCCATCACCGAGCATGACACGCTCGATCACTTCGAGGTCCCCGAGTGGAAGAACGAGCGCGAGCTCACCATGATCCACTCCTACGAGTGGACCTCCAAGACGGGCCACATGGGCCTCCACGGCCCGCAGCTGGCCTCCTTCGCCGCCCCCATCCCCAATACCCTTCCCAACGTGGAGATGCTCGCCCAGGCGCACGCGCAGGGGCTGACGAAGATCATGCACCACCCGAAGATGCCCGGCTCCAATACCTGGAAGTCCGGCTGGGATCCCCGGATCAACGCCATCGAGGTCTGGAGCAACTGGTACTTCGTCGCCAACGCCGACAGCCAGTCCCAATCCCAGGGAATCTACACCCGGGAGAACGACCTCCAGGCGATGGTCTTCAACTCCCAGGCCATCACGTGGTGGAACTCGCTCCTGCGCGCGGGTCAACGCATCCCCCTGGCGGCGTCCAGCGACTACCACCGCTGGCCACAGAAGCTATCGAGCCCCTGCACCCTGGTCTTCGCCAAGGACAAGCGCGAGGAATCGCTTCTCGACGCCCTGCGAAAGGGACGTACCGTCGGAGTCAAGGGCCCCGGCTCGGCGCGGATCATGCTCGAAGCCGACCGAGACGGCGACGGCCTTTTCGAATCCATGGTCGGCGACTCCTTCGTCGCCAAGGGCGACATCCCCCTCAAGGCCACGGTCTTCAACGGCCAGAACATGACCCTTTCCGTAACCACGGCCCAGGGCGAGCGCTTCGAGGAAAAAGTGACGAGCCGCCAGTGGAGCAAGGTCTTCACCGTGCCGGCCGAGCAGCGCTATGCCTGGGCCCGCCTCGACAGCAAGGTCACCGACATGGTGCTGCAGTCGATCACCAGCCCCATCTACTTCGACGGCCGCTAAACGGTCAGCTGGCACGCAACGCGAAAGGCTCCGCCCTCGGGCGGAGCCTTTCGCGTTGCGGATAATCAGGCGCCCGAGGGGCCCGCGGCCGTCTCGGTCACGGAGGCTTCCGCCTCCAGCGCCTGGTCTTCCTTTTGCTTCTGCTTCAAGAGCCAGATCCGAGCGGCCGTCCAGAGCACGGTGCTGAGCGGAATGGCCAGAAGCACCCCGAGCAGGCCCGCGATCTTGCCGCCGGCCAGGACCCCCAGGATGATCAGGATCGGGTGCAGGCCGGTCGTGTGGCTCATGACGCGCGGCGCGATGATGTTGTCCTTGGTCCACCAGATGATGAGGGCCGCGATCAGCACCTTGATCATGATTCCGCCCTGCAAGGCCGCGAGCACGAGGACGGTGGTGACCCCCACGTAGGTTCCGAGGTAGGGGATGATCTCGGCGACGCCCCAGACCACGCCGCCAATCAGCCCGTAATTCATGCCGAGCAGCGGCAGGGTCACGGTCGCGACGACCAGGACCACGGAGGCATTGAGCACCTGGCCACGCACGTAGCGGTTGAGGCCGTGATCGAGCTCTTCGGCGAAGAACTCGGCCTGGCTCTGGATACGCCGGGGAAGCAGTCCCATGAGGCCCTGCCAGAGGCGCGGGCCATCCTTGAGGAAGTAGAAGGCGCTCACCATGAGCATGGCGCCGCTGAAGAACGAGGCGAACGAGCCCATGAGGATGCTCGGGAGATGCGCTGCGACCTGCTGGCTCCAGCCCTCGATCCGCGGCAGGATCCAGGACTGGATCTTGAGCTCCGCCTCGATGTTCCGCTTGGCCAAGGCCGCCTGCAAGAGGTCGAGCTGGCCCTGCAGCCGATCGAGCTCGCTGGGCAGGTTGGCCAGGAGCAGGCGAAGCTGGTCGAGGGCCATGGGGACGGCGATCGCCCCCACCAGCGAGACCAGCACCAGGAACGTGGAGACCACCGCTCCGACCGCCAGCCAGCGCGGCATCCAGCGGGAGAGCGGGTCGACGGCCAGCTGCAACACGTACGCGAGCAGCATCGAGCCCACCAGGATGGCCAAGACGTCCCCAAAGAACGTCGCCGCCTGGAAGAGCGCGTAGGCGATCAGCATCACCAGCGCGATGGCGCCGGCTTTGTAGAAGGCCTTGGACCAGTCGACGCTGTTCATTCCGGCAGATAGACGTCGCAGAACTGCGAGACCCACTGCATGGGGTTCTTCACGGGGACCGGATCCAGCGCGCGCTTGCCGGGAGTCGCGTTGCCGCCCTCCGGCAGGCTGAGCATCTCCTGATGGTAGAAGACCACGCCTTCCTCCATCTGGTGCGCGAGGTTGGAAGCCAGCACCTGCGCGACGCCCGTCTCATCGCCCAGCTCCTTGAGCAGGCTGATCAGGTAGGGGGTCTCCCGCGGCCAGCAGACGGCCTCGTGGTACTGGCCGTCGCCGTAGAAGATGCGCTCCTTGGAGTCCTTGGCCAGCAAGCCGAAGTAAGCCTTCGCGTCGCCCTGCTGCTTGGTCACGAGCAGGCTCTCCTTGACGACATGCCAGGCCTGCTCCATGTCCTGATGCGAGAAGACGCGCTTCCCGAGCAGCACGAGCGCTTCGAGGCCAGGCGCGGTCGGCATCGGGTCGGGCCGGCCGTTCTGGGTGATGAGGTTGTACAGGAAGCCGACTCCGGCGTTCCAGAAGACCTTCTTGTAGTTGCCGACCGCCAGCTTGCGCACGCCGATCAGCTCGTCGTAGACGGCGTCGTCATGGTGCTTCAGGGCGAGCAGCTCTCCCACTTCGAGCATGCGGATCCAGCGGGCGTTGATCTCGGGCAGGTACATCACCGGGTACTGGTAGCGATCCCAGGCGGTATGACCGTCGAGGAACTGGCGGACGGCCGCCTCCTGCCAGCTGCGGTCGACGCGCTGGGGCAGGTCGCCGACGGCGATGCCCTCGACCTGGATGCGGCGCTTGCCGTTCATCCAGGAGTGGCTCGGCACGCTCATCAAGAGGCCGTTCTCAGCCAGCACGGGATCACCTTGCCGCTGGCGCGGCTCCTCGGAGCGGAAAGCGGCGTAGAGCTTCTGGAAGCCCTGGTACAGGGAGCTCAGCAGCTCAGGATCGCGCAGCTCGTTGAGGATCTCCCCCACCCACGAATAGAGCAAGAGCCCGACGTCCGACGAGTAGTAGTACTCGGAGGGCAAGGTGCCGGTCTTCTCGAAGCGGTCGAGGTCGGCCTGGGTCTCGGGGAAACGCTGCGGGATACGCCCCGTCTTGGGATCCTGGAAGCGAAGCGCCTGGCGAATCGCCTCTTCCATGACGCCTTGCTTGCCCAGCTTCGTCAGGGTGCGGTGGTTGTGCATGAAGCCCTCGAAGAGGGGCGGGAACCAGGGCCGGCGGAACCACCAGCCGCCCTGCTCGGGCAGGGTGGCCGATCCGGCGTGCATGCCGAACTTCTCGGCCATGACGTAGACCCGGGAGAGGGCCTCCGGCGCCAGTTCGGGCAAGCGCTTCGCCAGGGCATCCCAGCGGCCGTCCTGCTCCCGCACCAAGGCCTCGCGCCGGGGCATCCCCTGCTTCAGGGCCTCGGTGGCCGCTTGCTCATCCATGCCGGCCGAGACGAAGAGCGTGACCGTCGCCTCGGGGGTGGCGGCGGCGCCTCCGAAGTCGAAGCGAAGCTTGCCGAGCTCGGCGCCCCGGAACATCTCGCGCTTGAAGACGACGTTGGTGCCCGACTTCTCGCGATCGCCCGAGCCGAGGCGGTAGAGCAGATCCCAGCTATGCCGTCCCTCGTGGAAGGCGAAGTCCCGATCCGCCGAGAACGCCAGCCAGCGGTTGCAGCCGACGGTCAGCAGGCGCGCGTCCTGCTTGCCGATCCGGTGGCCTTCCGGATCCGAGAAGTAGTACATGTGGCGGATATCGAAGACCGGCTTGAGCAGCAACTCGAGCTTGGCGTTGGTCTCGGGGGCCTCGACCCAGGCGTAGGCGGCCGTCAGGAGGAAGGGCTCGTGATCCAGCAGGCGGTAGGCGACCGAGAGCTTGCCCAGGGGAGAGTCGTAGTGGTAGGCGACCTGGTCCGGCGTGGCCTGGATCTCGGCGGGTTCGAGCACGACGGGGACTCCGTCGGCCAGGACCTGGAAGCCGATCCGGTCGAGAAGCTTCCAGTTCTCGCCGCCCAGCAGCCCCAAGAGGCCCTCGTAGGCGAAATCGGACCGGTGATAGGTGAACTCGTCCTTGGCCAGGTAACTCAGGCTGGACTGACAGAACTCCGCGCCGGGCACCCGAAGCGCGAGGCGCCGGGTCCGCGCGCCATCCCAGTCAGGATCTTCCTGAGGGGAAAGCGTGAACGGGACGTGGGTGGGATGGGCTTCGATCATGCGCGTTCCTCCTCGTTGAGGCGCACGGCGGCGCGGGGCATAGCAGCGTTGCTTGCCTTAGTATAACTGAATCAGAGCCGGGAGAGGAGGTCCACCGTCTTGAGGCGGGTTTCGGTGCGGCAGGCGATCGCCTCGCGCATCGCCGCCCGGGCGTTGGCCAAGAGCGCCGGGGTCACGCTCATGCCCCCACCCGGCGGCGCCTCCATGTCCAAGAGCCGGCGCATGACGGCGAGCGTGCCCGGCATGAGGCGCATGCCCCTTAGCATCGGAGAGCAGGAGTCGCAGAGCCCGCCCCCCATCTCGGGGTGGAAAGCGCAGGCCGTCCCCAGGGTTGAGTCGCACGCGACGCAGTGATCGAATTCCGGTCGATAGCCGAGAAGATCCAAGAGGCGCAGCTCGTACCATAGGACCGAGAGGTCCACGGCCTCGGCCTCCTCGAGGTGCGTGAGCATCGCCGCGAGGGCGTCGAAGACCTCGGGGTAAGGCTGAAGCTCGTCGATGAAGGCCCCCGTCGCCTCGGCCACGTAGAGGGCCGCCATGAGGCGATCGAAATCGCGGCGCAGGGCTCCGTGGGCGTCGAGGGTCTCGCACTGGGCGATCACGTCCATGCGCTTGCCGCGGGCGAGCTGCCACTGGTTATGGCAAAGCGGCTCGGAGCGGCCTCCGAGCTTGGACTGGGGGCGGCGGGCCCCCTTGGCGATCGCGCGCCTCACCCCATGCTCGCGGCTGAACAAGACCAGGATCTTGTCGTACTCGCCGACGGCATGGGTCTTCAAGGTGATCGCTTGCGTCAGGTACGTGGACACGAGGCCATTATCCCATGGCGCCGAAAGCCTGTCACGACGCCCAACTCGTCATTCCCGCGCAGGCGGGAATCCAGTCCCTCAGGGTCGGTCACTGGACTCCCGCTTTTGCGGGAGTGACGTCCCTTGGACACTAATCCATGATGTAGCCGAGCCGCTTGAGGGCCTGGGCTTCCTTGCGCCAGTTGGGAAGGACCTTCACGTGCAGCTCGAGGTAGACCTTGCCGTCGAGCATCTTGGCGATCGCCTCGCGGGCCTGGGTGCCGATTTGCTTCAGCATCTCGCCCTTGTGACCGATCAAGATGCCCTTCTGGCTGTCGCGCTCGACGAAGACCGTGGCGTGGATGTAGGTCGGGCCGGCCTCGCGCTCCTCGAACTGATCGACACGAACGGCCACCGAGTGCGGGACCTCCTCGGAGGTCAGGCGCAGCACCTGCTCGCGAATCAGCTCTCCGGCCAGCGTCCGCACGGTCTGATCCGTGATCTCCTCGGGGTCGTAGAAGGCGGGCCCCTCGGGCATCCTCGCGATGAGATCCTTGATCAGCGGCTCCACGCCCTTGCCGTAAAGCGCAGAGATGACGTGCGTCCCGACGAACTCCCCGAGCTCCTGGTAGGAGGCCTCGACCTCGGGATCCGCCTTGCCGGAGTCGAGCTTGTTCATCACCAGCAGGACCGGCTTCTTCACCTGAGAGACGAGTTCGGCGACGTAGCGATCGCCCCGACCCGCCGAGGTGCGCCCATCCACCAGGAAGAGCACGAGGTCCACCTCGGAGAGGGTGTCGACCGCGGATTTCACCAGCTGCTCGCCCAGGAGGTGAAGCGGCTTGTGGATGCCCGGCGTGTCCAGGAAGACCACCTGGGCGTCGTCCCGGCTGAAGACGCCCCGGATCCGATGCCGGGTGGTCTGGGCCTTGGACGAGACGATCGCGATCTTCTGTCCGATGAGCTTGTTCAGGAGGGTGGATTTGCCGACATTCGGCCGTCCGACGATGGCGACGAAGCCCGAGCGGAACTGCGCGTCCGCCATTACGCCTTCTCCAGCGAGAGGCTGTTGAAGCCGTGAGGCAGCAGCTCGGTAAGCGGCAGGATCAGGTGATCCGCGTCGCCGCTGTCCAGGATCACCTCCATGTCGGGGTTGAACTCGTAGAGGACCTGGCGGCAGGCGCCGCAAGGCGTGCAGGGCTTCGCCTTGGGGGCGGAGACGGCCACGGCCACGACCTTTCCGGCGCCCTGGGAGATGGCGGCTCCGATGGCCGTGCGCTCCGCGCACATCGTGAGCGGGTAGGAGGCATTCTCGACGTTGCAGCCGGTGATGATCTCCCCGCGATCGGTGAGCAAGGCCGCTCCGACCGGGAAGTTCGAATAGGGAACGTAAGCGCGCTGGGCGGCCTCTCGGGCCGTCTGAATCAGCGCTTCGCGGTCAACGATCACGGCTTACCTCGCTTCCATGGCAGGCGAATCCCCGACCGGGGCCGGGGAGGCCATTGCCTCCACGAAGCCCATGAAGAGGGGGTGGGGGCGATTGGGACGGCTCTTGAATTCGGGGTGGAACTGGCAGGCGACGAACCAGGGATGGTCGCGCAGCTCGATGATCTCGACCAGGCGGCCGTCAGGGCTGGTGCCGCTGACGATCAGGCCCTTCGAGACCAGTTCGGGCAGGAAGGCGTCGTTCACCTCGAAGCGGTGGCGGTGACGCTCGGCGATCCGATCCGTGCCGTAGACGCGGCGCGCCTGGGTATCCGGCTTGAGGTGACAGGGGTAGCTGCCGAGGCGCATGGTGCCGCCCAGGTCCGCGACGCCCTTCTGCTCGGGAAGGAGGTCGATCACCGGGAAAGGGGTCTCGGGGTCGATTTCCGCCGAGTTCGCCCCCTCCATGCCGCCCACGTGGCGGGCGTACTCGATCACGGCGGTCTGCATGCCCAGGCAGAGGCCGAGGAAGGGGATTTTTTGCTCGCGGGCAAAGCGAATCGCCGCGATCTTGCCCTCGACTCCGCGCGCGCCGAAGCCTCCCGGGACCAAAATGCCGTCCACGTCCGAGAGGAAGGGGGCGGTTCCGAGCTCTTCGACCTCGGAGTCCGCATGCACCCAGCGGATTTCGACGCCGACCCCGTGCGCGGCGCCCGCGTGGCGCAGGGACTCGATCACGGACAGGTACGCATCCGAAAGCTCCGCGTACTTGCCGACGATGCCGACCTTGACGATCCGCGAGGGCTGCTTGATGCGCGCGACGAAGCGATCCCAGCCGTTCCAGTCGACCGGGCGGCCCACCGGCATCCGCAGGCGCGCCAGCACTTCCAGCGCCAGCCCCTGGGCTTCGAGCATCTCGGGGACTTCGTAGATGGACGCGGCATCGCGCGACTCGAAGACCGCTTCGGCATCGAGGTCGCAGAAGAGCGCGAGCTTCTCGCGGACCGGCGTGGGCAGGGGCACCTCGGTGCGGCAGACCAGGATGTCGGGCTGGATGCCGATGGAGCGCAGCTCCTTGACCGAGTGCTGGGTGGGCTTGGTCTTGAGCTCTCCAGCGGCCTTGAGGGACGGCACCAGGGTCACGTGCAGGTAGAGGACGTTGTCGCGGCCGACATCCTTCTTGAACTGCCGGATCGCCTCCAGGAAGGGCAGGCCCTCGATGTCGCCGACGGTGCCACCGATCTCGACGATGGCGATTTCGGTCTTTTCGCCGACCTTGAGGATGCGCTCCTTGATCTCGTTGGTGATGTGGGGGACGACCTGGACGGTGCCGGAGAGATAGTCTCCGCGGCGCTCCTTGTTGATGACGTCGAGGTAGATGCGGCCGGCCGTGACGGAGTTGCCTTGTTCCAGATCGGTGTCGATGAAGCGCTCGTAGTGGCCGAGGTCGAGGTCGGTCTCGGCGCCGTCCTCGGTGACGAAGACCTCTCCGTGCTGGTAAGGGCTCATGGTGCCGGGATCGAGGTTGATGTAGGGATCGAGCTTGAGCACCCGGACGTCGAAGCCGCGGTTCTTGAGCAGGCGGCCCAGGCTGGAGGCCACGATACCCTTGCCGATGGAACTGACCACTCCTCCGGTGACGAAAATGTACTTGGTCGCCATAACTCCTCTGTCTCTAGTCCTCTCGGGCATGGGGATCGGGCTCGGCGTTCTCTCCCTCGTTCAGGGGGGCGGTGCCCAAGCGGTAAATCTGGACGCGCACGAGGCGGCGATGGTCCACCTCGTTGGCGATCATGCGCAGCTTGCCGTAGGTGACTTCCTCTCCGGAATTGGGGGCGCGGCCCAGCAAGCCGACCACGAAGCCGCCGAGCGTGTCGAAGTCCTCGGTGGGCAGGTCGACGTTGAGCAAGTCGTTGACCTCGTCGATGGGGACCATGCCGTCGACGAGGACGGAGCCGTCCTCCTGGTGCTGGATGGGCAGTTGCTCCTCGGCGTCGTACTCGTCCTGGATGTCGCCGACGATCTCCTCGAGGATGTCCTCGATGGTGACGAGGCCGGCGGTGCCGCCATACTCGTCCATGACGATGGCCAGGTGGATCTTGGCGCGGCGCATCTCTTCGAGCAAGGCGTCGACGGGCTTGGACTCGGGGATGTAGTAGGCGGGCCGGACGTACGCGGTGGGAAGCAGGTGGGGGCGCTCGTCACCCTGCAGGAACGCCAGCAGATCCTTGACGTAGAGGACTCCGATGATGTTGTCGGAGGACTCGCGGTAGATGGGGATGCGCGAGTGGCCGTCGTGGATGGCGACCTTGACCGCCTCGTCGAAGGTGGCGTCCTCGGGGAGGGCGACCATGTCGATGCGCGGGACCATGATCTCGCGGACGGTGGTGTCTCCCAGCTCGATGATCGAGCGGATCATCTGGGACTCTTCCTGCTCGAGGACGCCCTCTTCCTGGCCGACGTCGACCAGCATGCGGATCTCGTCCTGGGTGAGGTAAGGGGTGGCCGGGGCCAGGTCGCGGCGGAGCACGCGGTTGACGGCGCCGAGGATGAGGTTGGTGAAGGCGGTGAAGCCGCCGACGACGGGCCATGCGAGCCGGACGACGAGCTCGAGGGGCGGAGCGACCGTGAGGGCGTAGTCCTCGGAGTTCTGGGCAGCGAGGGTCTTGGGGATGAGTTCGCCGACGAGGACGACGAGGAGGGTGACGGCGAGGACGGTCATGACGGCGAGCGGGATGGGGCCGAGGACGGCGCCGAAGACCTGCAGGGTCATCCAGGAGCCGATGGCGCTGGCGGCGATGATCAGGAAGTTTTCGAGCAGGAGGATGGTGGCGAAGAGGCGATCATGGCGCAAGAAGAGGCGCTGGAGGGCTTTGGCGCGGGGCGAGCCCTTCTCGGCGAGGTGGCGCAGGCGGATCTTGTTGACGGAGATGATGGCGGCTTCGGAGCTTGAGAAGAAGGCGATGCCGAGGAGACAGATCGCGAGAATGGCGAGCCCGGTGGTCGGGGGCACGGGGGCTAGGGGGAGGGTGGCTTCCATCCTGGGTGTAAACGCCTCGGTGGTAGTCGGGTGCCGCGCGCGAACGCGCACAGGGTCATTATAGCACAGCATGGCGGGACGCCTGGAACATGGGGCCCGAGTCGGGCGGGGGAGCACGGGGCGGGCTGGCGGGAGCCGGACGGTCAGAATGGACGGATTATTGAAGGCCAACCGCGCCTTAAGCCCCGCGAATTCCCGTGTTATGCTTCAGGCGCGACGGGAAGAGTGGAGGGACGGCCGTGCAGATCACCACCCAGTGGGTGGCCGAGGAGATCTTCCAGGAGCTGCTTGCGAGCTACCAGGACTTGCTCTGCGCGTACCTCCAGCACCCGGAGGGATCGCTGCGGAAGCGTGCCGCGCGGCTCGGGCGGAGCATGATCGCGCGGGAACTGGGGCCTGACGTGCTCTTGGCCGTCCACCACGAGGCCTTGCGGCGCTGTTCGGTCGGAGGGGGCAATGATGCGGTCAAGCGTGCCTCGGACCTGCTTTTCGAAGCCCTGTTCGCGTTCACGACGGCGTATCGCAACCTCGCGCGCGAGCGCCAGGACGACATCCAGCGCCTGGAGCGCTACGCCAAGACCCTCGAGGACTTCAACGAAAACATGCGGCGGCTCAACCGCGAGCTACAGGAGCAAAAAGCGGAGCTCACCCGCTCCAAGGACGAGTTGCAACGGCTCGCCAACCAGAAGAGCGACCTCTTGAGCACGGTCAGCCACGAAATCCGCACGCCCCTCACCTCCCTGCTGGGCTACGGGGAGTTCCTCGAAGAGGGGCTCTACGGCGAACTCGACCCCCAGCAAATCGAGGTCCTGCGCCGCATGGTCCAGGGAGGGCGCGACCTCCTGGAGCTGATCAACAACCTGCTGGACATGTCCAAGCTCGAGGCCAACCGCATCGAGTTGCACTGCGAGCCCGTCCGCCTCGAGATCCTGATCGAAAACGCCGTCGAGAAGGTCCAGCCCATCGCCCAGCGCAAGGGCGTCTCCCTGGCGGCGCTGCCCCTTCCCGAGCGCTTCCCGCTGGTCGAAGTCGACGCCATGCGAATCATCCAGGTCCTGGTCAACCTCGTCGGCAATGCCGTCAAGTTCACCGAGCCCGGAGGCTCGGTCTCGGTCGGAGCCCGCCAGAGCGACTCCGAGGTCCAGGTCTTCGTCAAGGACACCGGCATCGGCATCCCGCTCGAGGAGCAACAGCGCCTCTTCGAGCGCTTCACCCAGGCGGAAAACATCAAGCGGTACGGGGGAACCGGGCTGGGACTCGCCATCAGCCGCGAGTTGATCGCCCTCCACGGCGGGCGGATCTGGCTCGAAAGCACTCCCCAGGCCGGGGCGACCTTCACGTTCACCCTGCCCGTCTGGCGCGAAGCGCCGTGAGCGCCGCGTGCTAGAGGCCGAAGCGCTCCATTAGCGGCGGGCCCAGCAAGATCAGGCCCACCAAGATGGCGTTCAAGGCCGCGGCCAGCACGGCGGCGGCCGCCACGTCCTTGGCCGCCTTGGCCAGGGGATGGCGCCGGTGCGTCGCCAGGTCCACCGCGTTCTCGATGGCCGTGTTGAACATCTCGCAGATCACCACCAGCGAGCTCACGATCGCGATCAGCGACAGCTGAAGGCCCGGAAGGCCCAGGTAGATCGCCAGGCCGAAGGTGGCTAACCCCGCAGCCACGTGCACCCGCATGTTGCGCTGCGTGCGCAGCATGAAGTAGATGCCCGCCGCGGCGTACTTGAAACTGGCCAGTAGGCTATGCGCCTTGAATCTCACGCGTCTCTCCTGGGGGAACCGCTAGCGGGAGATTCCCAGGCGATCGAGCAAGATGCGCTGCTGCTCGCGCATCTCGGTCTCTTCCTCGGGGGTCTCGTGATCGTAGCCCAGGAGGTGGAGGAAGCCATGCACCAGGAGGAAGGCGATCTCACGCTCCTCGCCATGGCCGTACTCCTCGGCCTGGCGGCGCGCCGTCTCCACCGAAACGACCAGATCTCCGAGCACGTGCGGCATGCCCTCGGGAAGCTCCTCGTCGGGCTCGAACTGCGGAAAGGAAAGCACGTCCGTGGGGCGATCGATCCCGCGGTGCTCCCGGTTCAAGGCATGAATCGCGGCATCGTCCACGAAGCTGACCGAGACCTGCGCAGTTTCCGGCAAGCCTTCCAGCCGCATCAGGGTTTCCAGGCGATCGCGCCAGACGGCTTCATCGAGGGGAAGGGGCTGCGAATTATCCAGGTAGACTTCCAAGTTTCTTTTCCTTCGATTCCCGCTTGGGATCCCGCGCGTCGCGCTTGAGATCCTTCATCAGCTGCTCGGGGTACTCGATCCGCTGGTGGTAGAGGCCCTGGACGATCTTGAGGAAGGTCTGGGCGATGATCTCGATCTCCGCGAGGGTCAACGGGGCCTCCGTGAGCTCTCCGTCGTTGAGCCGCTTGTTGATGAGCCGACGGATGGTCTGCTCGATCTGCTCGGGAGTCGGGTTCTTGAGGGTCCGGACGGTCGCCTCGCAGGCATCCGCCAACATGACGATGGCCTCTTCCTTGGTGTTGGGACGGGGCCCCGGGTACTTGAAGTGATCCTCGTCGACGTGATCGGAGCCGTCGGCCTCGCAGGCCTGGTGGTAGAAGTAGGCGATGCAGGACTTGCCGTGGTGCGTCGAGACGAAGCGGGTGACGTCCTGCGGCAGCGCGTACTCCTTGGCGATCTCGAGGCCTTCCTTCACGTGGGCCTGGATGACCAGGGCGCTCAGGTGGGGCGAGATCTTGTCGTGGGCATTCTCCATGCCCATCTGGTTTTCGATGAAGAAGTAAGGGCGCTTAGTTTTGCCGATATCGTGGTAGTACGCCCCCACCCTGACCAGCAGGGGATCCGCTCCGACTGCTTCCGCGGCGGCCTCACCCAGGTTGCCGACGAGAATCGAGTGGTGATAGGTGCCGGGGGCCTTCATCAGCAGGTAGCGCAGCAAGGGCTGGCTGGGGTTGGCCAGCTCCATGAGCTTGAAGGTGGTGGTGATGCCGAAGAGGCCCTCGAAGTAGGGAAGGATGCCGACGGCGAGAATCGCCGATCCGACGCCCCCCACGGCGGCCCAGAGCGCATGCGGCCCCCAGAGCATGGGGTGCCCCCCGGAAATCATGCCAATCACGGAGGTCAACGTGGCGCCGAAGAGGCCCGCAATCAGGCCTGCTCGGGCGACATCCGCCCGCTGGCGAATCCGGGGCACGGCGAAGACCGCCGCGAGCGACGCGCCCATGCCCACGATGACCGGACCGAGGCCCGTGCTGCCATGCGCCACGCCTCCGAGGATCGCCATGACCGCCGTGGTCACGATGGCCACCACGGGGTTGACGAAGATCTTCAGCAGCATGGCCGCCGCCGGCAAGGGCAAGAGGTAGGGCGAGGCGTGCAGGGAGTCCAGGAGCCAGAGGATCCCGAACGTTCCGACGGAGACCAGCGCGATCAAGTAGATCCGGCGGCGGTCCTGGGTCACGATCGGGTCATGCAGGCGCAGGAAGGTGGTGTAGAGGTAGAGGGCGATGCCCACCAGGCCCATGACGCCCAGCACCGAGACGGCGTTGAGCGGGACGACGGGCTCGACCAGCCACCAATCCGGCCTCACCCCGCCGGGCCACCAGTTGGGCCGGATCTGCACGAGGATGTAGACCATGGCCAAGCCCGAGAGGATGGGCGCCAGCCACTGATGGGTGGCCAGATCCCCCCACCAGCGGGAGAACCATTCGGGGGCTTGGGGAAGGGGCTTGAGGTTAGCGATGAACCGATTTGCCAAGCTGTCGCTCCTCGTATTCCTCATAAGCCTGGACGATGCGCATGACGAGGTCATGGCGCACGACGTCCTGCTTGCCGAAGCGGATGAACGCGATGCCGGGGATCCGGCCGAGAAGGGCCTCGATACCGCGCAGGCCGGAGTTCTTGCCGCGCGGCAGGTCGACCTGGGAGGCGTCTCCGGTGACGACCACGCGCGATCCGAAGCCGATGCGGGTCAGGAACATCTTCATCTGCTCGGGGGTGGTATTTTGGGCCTCGTCGAGGATGATGAAGGAGTCATTGAGGGTGCGGCCCCGCATGTAGGCGAGGGGGGCAATCTCGACGACGCCGCGCTCGACCAGTTTGCCGAAGCGCTCGGCTTCGAGCATCTCGTGGAGGGCGTCGTAGAGGGGGCGGAAGTAGGGGTCGACCTTGGCCTGGAAGTCGCCGGGCAGGAAGCCGAGGCTTTCGCCGGCTTCGACGGCGGGGCGGGTCAGGATGATGCGGCTGACGCGCTTCTCGCGCAAGGCGTTGACGGCCATGGCGACGGCCAGGTAGGTTTTGCCGGTGCCGGCGGGGCCGAGGCCGAAGGTGAGGGTGTGGTCGGCGATCGCCCGCACGTATTCCCGCTGGGTCAGGGTCTTGGCCCGAACCGGCTTACCGCGGGGCGTCGTGAGCAGGGTCTCCGCGTAGAGCGCGCCCACCGGGGCCTCGGGCTCGAGGCGCAGCTTGCGCAGGGCGTACTGGAGATCCGAGGACCCCACGACCGTTTCCTCGCTCCAGGCCTCGAGCTCTTCGAAGAGGCGGCGGCCGATCTTCAGCGAGGCCTCGTCGCCGGCAAGTTCGATCGCTTCGCCGCGAAGATGGGCTTCCACTCCCAGCTCTTGCTCGATGAGGCGGAGGTTTTCCTCGTTGACGCCTGCGAGACTGAAAAGGCGTTGCGCGTTGCGGATCGGAATGGAGATTTGGATCATGCAGTCCTTCTCGGGATTCGACGGCTACCGGTCCGTCTGACCCTCGGAGCATCACTCAAAACCCGCAGGAATGCAAGTCCCCGGCTCCGATGGGGCAATTTTAGACGGTTCATCATACCGCGTCGCGAAGCGAAAGGACAGAGCCTGGCTTGCCATGCTCTGTCCCCACGCTTGTCTTGTCGCGTCTGCACCGTCGTCGACGGCGGTCGCCGAAGACTAGGAGCGGCGCTTCCGGGCGGCTTCTGACTTCCGCTTCCGGCGAACGCTCGGCTTTTCGTAGCGCTCGCGACGCTTGATCTCAGAAAGAATGCCGGCCTTCTGGATCTTCTTCTTGAAGCGCTTGAGGGCGCTTTCAATCGACTCGTTTTCTGCGAGGCGAATTTCTGCCAACGGTATCACTCCCCTCGTG
>JAKFCT010000071.1:0-8111 GCA_036676495.1 Candidatus Sericytochromatia bacterium | reverse complement strand
GACATGGCCGCGGACATCCGCTCGGTCCGTCCGCCTGAGCCTTACAAGGGCAAGGGCATCAAGTACCAGGGCGAGGTCGTTCGTCGCAAGGCCGGTAAGTCCGGCGGCAAGAAGAAGTAGGCCGAGGTTAACCGATGATCAAGCAAAAAGTTCGCAAACACGAGATCAAGCGGCGCCACGAGCGTCTCCGCAAGGGGATCGAAGGTACTGCCGAGCGTCCCCGCCTCGCGGTCTTCCGCTCGCAGCAGCACATCTACGCGCAGGTGATCGACGATACCGCTGGCCGGACCCTCGTTTCCGCCAGCACCCTCGACCCGGAGCTCAAGAAGGAGCTCGCCAACGGTCGGACCGTGGAAGCGGCCGCCAAGGTTGGCGCGGTCGTCGCCGAGCGGGCGAAGGCCAAGGGCATCGAAAAGGTCGTCTACGACCGCGGCGGCTTCCTCTATCACGGACGGATCGCCGCCTTGGCGGAAGCCGCCCGCGAAGCCGGACTCGAGTTCTAGGGAAGGAAGGGAACTGTGGATAACGTTGAAACCAAGGGTCGTCGTGGCCCTGGCGGTCCCGGCGGTCCCGGTCGCGGCCCCGGTCGCGGTCCCGGCCGTGGCCCCCGTGAGCAGCGCGAGGAGATCGAGCGCGAGTGGCAGGAGAAGGTCGTCCAGATCCGCCGCGTGACCAAGGTCGTCAAGGGCGGTAAGAAGATGAGCTTCCGCGCCACCGTCGTTGTCGGCAACGGCAAGGGCCAGGTGGGCGTCGGGGTCGGCAAGGCCTCGGAAGTCATCTCGGCCATCCAGAAGGCCGTCGCGGACGCCAAGAAGAACCTCGTCACCGTCAAGATGGTGGAGACCTCGATTCCCCACGCCATCACCGGTGCGGCGGCCTCCTCGAGCGTGCTGATCAAGCCCGCCTCGAAGGGTACCGGCGTCATCGCGGGCGGCTCGGTGCGCACCGTGCTCGAGCTCGCCGGCATCAAGGACATCCTGTCCAAGTCGCTGGGCGGCAACAGCCCGCTCAACACCGCTCGGGCCACCGTCAACGCCCTCGCCCAGCTCCGTCGGGCCGAGGACGTGGCCGCCCTGCGCGGGATCAGCGTCGAGCACCTGGTAGGCTAGGAGGAACGTCATGACGGAAGCCAACAAGATCCGAGTGACGCTCGTCAAGAGCCCCATCGGGTACAACAAGAAGCAAAAGGCCGTGGCCGAAGCCCTGGGCCTGCGCAAGATGCACCAGACCGTCGAGCACTTCGAGACTCCGACGATCACGGGCATGCTCAACAAGATCCCCCACCTCTTGAAGGTGGAGCGCTAGGAGGCCCTGATGCAACTGACTGATCTGCGCCCTGCTGAGGGCGCCACCAAGCGCACCAAGCGCGTCGGCCGCGGCCATGGCTCCGGGCACGGGAAAACCTCGACCCGGGGTAGCAACGGTCAGGGACAGCGCTCCGGCGAATCCCAGAAGATCGGCTTCGAGGGCGGTCAGATGCCGCTTTACCGGCGGATGCCCAAGAAGAAGCACTTCCAGATGCCGGCGCGGTACCAGACCGTCGTCGTGACGGTCAACGTCAAGGAACTGGCCAAGTTCGAGGCGGGCACCGAGGTCACCCCGAACCTGCTCGTCGAGCACGGCCTGATCCGCGACAAGTTCGACGTCGTCAAGGTCCTCGGAGACGGCGAACTGAACGTCAAGCTGACGGTCAAGGCCAACGTCTTCTCGGGCTCGGCCAAGGAGAAGATCGAGGCCGCCGGCGGAACCGCCGAGGTTCTCGGCTAATGTTCAACGCATCGCAAGCCCGGAACGCCGTCCTGAACCTCTGGCAGGCACCGGGCCTCAAGGAGAAACTTCTGTTCACCTTGGCGATGCTGGCGGTCCTACGCTTTGGAGTCCACGTCCCCGTTGGGGGCGTGGACCACCAAGTGTTGGCACGCATGTTCGGCGACGGGAACATGCTGGCAGGCTTCCTCGACCTCTTCTCGGGGGGCGCCATCGCCAAGTTCTCGATCCTCGGCCTCGGCATCATCCCCTACATCAACGCCAGCATCATCATGCAACTGATGACCGGCGTCATCCCCAAGCTCGAGGAACTCCAAAAGGAGGGCGGAGAGCAGGGGCGCAAACAGATTTCCCAGTGGACCCGCTACCTGACGATCGTCCTGGCCTCCATTCAGGCCTTCGGCATCTCGTCATGGCTCTGGCGGTCCAATGCCGTTTTGGAGCATGCGGCCAGCGGGCCTTTCCCCTGGTTCTTCATCATCACCAACACGGTCCTGCTGGTCTCGGGAACCGTCTTCGTCATGTGGCTGGGTGAGCTGATCACCGAGCGCGGCATCGGCAACGGCGCGTCGCTGATCATCATGATCGGCATCCTCGCGGCGATTCCCTCGTACTGGAACCGCACCGCCGAGGGGATCTCGACGGGCGCCTTCGCCTGGTGGCAGGTCACCCTGCTGGTGATCTCGTTCATGCTGATCCTGGTCGCGATCGTGATCGTCCAGGAGGGCGCGCGCAAGATCCCCGTGCAGGCCGCCAAGGTCCAGCGCGGAGGCCGCGCCATGCAGGGACGGACCTCGTACATCCCCTTCAAGGTGAACCAGGGCGGCGTCATGCCGATCATCTTCGCCTCCAGCCTGTTGCTGTTCCCGGTGACGATCTCGTCGTTCATGGGAGCGCCCAAGGCGGGCCTCAACCCGAGCTGGGAGGTCTGGACGGCGGCGTTCTGGAACCTGGCCAACTTGAAGGCGGCGTTCTCGGCAGGTCTGCAATGGACCCTGGCGGCCTTGTCCCCTTCGGGCTGGCTGTACCCGGTCCTTTACTTCCTGCTGATCATCTTCTTCTCGTACTTCTACGCCTCGATGGTGCTGAACCCCAACGACCTGGCGAACAACCTCAAGAAGGGCGGCAACTTCATCCCCGGCGTGAAACCGGGTAAGCCGACCGCCGAATACCTGGAGCTGGTGCTCTCGCGCATCACCTTCATCGGGGCGCTGTTCTTGGGGATCGTGGCCATCGTGCCTACCTTCATCGAGCAAGGGACCGGAGTGACGACCTTCCAGGGACTGGGAGCGACCGCGTTGCTCATCATGGTCGGTGTGGCCGTGGATCTGTATAACCAGCTCCAGACGCAGCTCATCGCTCGACAGTACGAAGGCTTTATGAAATAATCGGAGGTTGCAGCATGCGAATGGTCTTTCTCGGCGCCCCGGGCGCCGGCAAGGGCACGCAAGCCCGTCTGATCTCGGAATCGCAGGGCATCCCGCAGATCTCCACCGGAGACATCCTGCGGGCCGCGGTCCGGGAGGGGACGCCCCTGGGCCGCGAGGCGCAGGGTTACATGGAGCGCGGCGAGCTGGTGCCGGATTCGGTCATGGTCGGCCTGATCCGCGAGCGGCTCTCCTGCGCCGACTGCGCCAACGGCTTCATCCTGGACGGGTTCCCCCGCACCCTGGAGCAGGCCGAAGCGCTGGACGTGCTCTTGGGGGATCTCAATAAGCCCCTGACGTACGTCTTCGACGTCGAGGTGCCTCGCGAGGAACTGTTGAAGCGCCTCACGGGCCGTCGCGTCTGCCGGAACTGCTCGGCGTCGTTCCACGTGGAATTCAATCCTCCCAAAGTCGAGGGGGTTTGCGACCACTGCGGCGGCGAGCTGATCCAGCGGGCGGACGACAACGCCCAGACGGTCGGCAAGCGTCTGGACGTCTACGGCGAGCAGACGCGCCCCCTGACGGAGTACTACCGGAAGAAGGGCCTCCTGAAAACGATCGACGGCCTCCGTCCGATCGGCGAGATCCAGAAGGAAATCGCGGAGTTGCTCCTCTCGGCAAGCACGAAATAAGGTTAAGGCCCCTATAACTCCCGAGTAAGGGTCGTGCCGACCCGCTCGCGGAGAGGGTTTCCGGCCCCCCTGGGGGCCCCGACAACGCGATAAACCCAGGAAGCGGCCTCTCGGGGCCGCTTCCGGCCCCGGAAAGACACTTAGAGACCGATGATCACGATCAAGAACGAACGCGAAATTCAGACGATGAAGGCGGCCGGCCGCGTCGTCGGCAAGCTGCTCGCGTTCCTGCGCACGCAAGCGCAGCCTGGAATCTCGACCAAAGAGCTCGATGCCCTCGGAGAGCAGTTCATCCTGGACCAGGGGGCCATTCCGGCCTTCAAGGGATTGTACGGCTGTCCCGCGACGATCCTCACCTCGGTGAACGAGGAGATCGTGCACGGACTGCCGAACAACCGCAAGCTCAAGAGCGGGGACATCGTCAGCATGGACATGGGGGCGATCGTCGACGGCTTTTACGCCGACGCCGCCATCACCGTCCCGGTGGGCGAGGTCACCGATCCGATGGTGCTCAAGCTCCTGGAGGTCACCCGGGAATCGCTGTACCTCGGCATCGACCAGGCCCGGCCCGGCAACCGGATCGGCGACATCGGCCACGCGGTGCAGACGCACTGCGAAAAAGCCGGTTTCTCGGTGGTGCGGGAGTACGTGGGCCACGGCATCGGCCGGCAGCTTCACGAGGCTCCGCAGATCCCGAACTACGGCGACCCCGGCACGGGCCCCTTGATCAAGGCCAACATGACCTTCGCGATCGAGCCGATGATCAACATCGGTCGGCCCGAGACCAAGACCATGGCGAACAAGTGGACGGTCGTCTCGCGGGACAAGTCGTGGTCGGCGCACTTCGAGCACACGATCTGGGTGACGGAGGCGGGCCCGGAGATCCTGACCCGGGAGGAAGCATAAAACGTGGCAAAGCAGGACGTCATCGAAATCGAGGGCCGGATCCTCGAGTCTCTGCCGAACGCGATGTTCCGCGTCGAGCTGGAGAACGGTCACAAGATCCTGGCGCATATTTCGGGAAAAATCCGAAAACACTTCATCAAAATCTTACCCGGTGATAAAGTAAAGGTGGAACTCTCCCCTTACGACCTCACGCGCGGGCGGATCACGTACCGCATGCGGTAGGCTTCTCGGCCCCGGCGCCGGGTTCTCGCGGGCAGACACGCCCGGAGGCGAGGATGCGTGGGTCTCGGGAAGACCGTGGATGTTCCAAGGACACGGGGGCAACGCCCTCGGACGTCTCCCTGGGGGGGACGGGTTAGAACAAGGAGAAACGACATGAAGGTTCGCGCGTCGGTCAAGCCGATCTGCGACAAGTGCAAGGTCATCAAGCGCCATAACCGCGTGATGGTGATCTGCGAAAACCCCAAGCACAAGCAGCGCCAGGGGTAACTAGGAGGAAGACATGGCCCGTATCGCCGGTGTCGACCTGCCCCGCGACAAGCGGATCGAGGTCGCACTCACCTACATCTTCGGGATTGGCCTGAAGACCAGCCAGGACATCTTGTCCAAGACCGGGTTGAACCCGGATACCCGGACCCGGGATCTGACCGAAGACGAAGTCAACCGTCTGCGCGAGGAGATCGACCGGAACCGCCAAGTGGAGGGAGACCTCCGCCGCCAGATCTCGATGAACATCAAGCGTCTGATCGAGATCGGTTCCTACCGCGGGATCCGTCACCGCCGCGGCCTGCCCCTGCGCGGCCAGCGGACCAAGACCAATGCCCGTACCCGTCGCGGCGCCAAGCGCACCGTGGCCGGCAAGAAGAAGTAAGCCTTACCAACCCTTTGTCGTAAACCGGGTGGCCAACACCCCGGGATGACGGCAACCCTTTGAACCCGAAAGGAGTTTCAAGTTGGCAAAACCTGCCGCTCGTACCAAGCGCCGCGAACGCAAGAACGTTCACACCGGCGTGGTGCACGTTTCGTCCACCTTCAACAACACCATCATCTCGATCACCGATCCCAATGGGGCCGTGATCTCCTGGGGATCCGCCGGTACGGTGGGCTTCAAGGGCGCCAAGAAGGGCACTCCCTTCGCCGCCCAGCAGGCCGCCGAGCAGGCTGCCCAGAAGGCCATGGAGCATGGGATGCGGACCGTGGAAGTGCTCGTCCGGGGGCCCGGGTCCGGTCGCGAGACCGCCATCCGCGCGCTGACCGCTGCTGGCCTCGAGATCAGCATGATCAAGGACGTCACCCCCATCCCGCACAACGGCTGCCGGCCCCCCAAGCGCCGTCGGGTCTAAGTTTGTTGTTGTAAGGAGGATATTCCTTTGGCTCGTTATACTGGCCCGGTTTGCCGCATGTGCCGCGCGGAAGGCGTCAAGCTCTTCCTCAAGGGTGCCAAGTGCAACACCGGCAAGTGCCCCATCGTTCGTCGCTCCTACCGCCCTGGCCAGCACGGCCAGGCCCGTCACAAGGTCTCGGAGTACGGCCTGCGCCTGCGCGAGAAGCAGAAGGCCCGCCGTTTCTACGGCATCCTCGAGAAGCAGTTCGCCTCGTACTACGAACTCGCCGACCGCAAGGCTGGCGTCACCGGCGAGCGCCTCTTGCAGCTCCTCGAGACCCGTCTCGACAACGTCGTCCACCGTCTGGGCTTCGCCCCTAGCCGTCCGGCCGCTCGCCAGATGGTCAAGCACGGTCACTTCCTCGTCAACGGCCGCCGCGTGGACATCCCGTCCTACCGCGTCCGCCCCGGCGACCAGATCACCGTCAAGGAGAAGTCGGGCGATTTCGTGAAGCTCCAGCTCGCCGCCACCCCGACCTCCAAGGTTCCGACCTGGCTGACGGTCGACCCCGCCGCGCTGAAGGGCTCCATCAACGCCCTCCCCACCCGCGAGGAAATCGACGCCCCGATCCGCGAGCAGCTGATCGTCGAATACTACTCGCGCTAAGGGAGGTGTTCATTGGATAAGCCCAAGATTGAGTTGGTCGAAACGCGTACGACCAACGAAGGTCTCACGTACAGCAAGTTCGTGGCGGAGCCGCTCGAGCGCGGCTACGGCACGACGCTGGGCAATGCGCTTCGGCGGGTGCTCCTCAGCGATATCGACGGCGCGGCCATCACCGCGATCCGCATCGAGGGCGTGCCCCACGAGTTCACCTCCATCCCCGGCATCGTCGAGGACGTGGTGGACATCATCCTGAACCTCAAGGGCGTGGTGCTCAAGCTCCACGGGACCGACATGAAGACGGCCCACCTCTCGGTTCACCGCGAGGGCCCCGTCACCGCGGCCGACATCGTTTCGGACGCCGACGTCGAGGTGGTCAACCCCGACTGGCACATCGCGACGCTCGACAAGGGCGCCTCGTTGGAAATCGAGCTGCAGATCGAGAAGGGCAAGGGCTTCGTCCCGGCCGAGCGGAACCGCAAGCCGCATCAAGCGGTCGGCGTGATTCCCATCGACTCGATCTTCATGCCCGTTCGCAAGGTGAACTACCTGATCGAGGATACCCGCGTCGGCCAGATGACCGACTTCGACCGTCTTAACCTCGAACTCTGGACCAACGGTGCGGTCGATCCGACCGAGACCGTGGCGCGTGCCGCCGATACGCTGATCCGTCAATTCGACGTTTTCGCGGAGCTGGCGCGCGAGGCGCTGCCCGGCGGTGGCAAGAAGGCCGCTGCCGAGGAGACCGGACGTCCCCAGCCCACCGACATGAGCATCGAAGAACTCGAGCTCTCGGTGCGCGCCTACAACTGCTTGAAGCGGGCCAACATCTACACGGTGGGGGATCTACTCAAGAAGACCGAGCGCGAGCTGATGGACATCAAGAACTTCGGCCGGAAGTCCGCCGAAGAGGTCATCGACCGCCTCCGTCAGTTCGGGTTTACCATGGCGTCCGGCGAGCCCGGTGAGGAGCTCGCAGGCGCGAGAGAGGAATAACGACATGCGTCATCGCAAGGCAAAGAACCGCCTTTCCAAGCCGGCGGACCAGCGTCGGGCCCTGCTCCGCAGCCTGACCACGGAGCTCTTCCGTCACGGCCAGATCACCACCACCGAAGCGCGCGCCAAGGCGCTGCGCATCTCGGCGGATTCCATGGTCACCCTCGCGAAGCGGGGCGACCTCCACGCCCGTCGCCAGGCGGAGTCCTTCATCCTGGACGGCGACGTGACCAAACGGCTCTTCACCGAGCTGGCTCCTCAGTTCAAGGAGCGCAACGGTGGCTACACCCAGATCATCAAGACCGCACCGCGCGGGGGCGACAACGCTCCCATGGCGATCGTGCGCTTGGTGGAGGCGTAGCCCCTAGAAGCGGGACCCGTTGAAGAACATCTGC
>JAKFCT010000070.1:0-32801 GCA_036676495.1 Candidatus Sericytochromatia bacterium | reverse complement strand
GGCAAGGACGGCGCCATCGTGCAGTCGGTCCCCGACTCCAAGCGCGCCTGGCATGCCGGCACCTCCTCTTTCAAGGGCAAGGGCGACGTCAACGACTTCTCGATCGGCATCGAGATCGTCAACCTGGGCAACGGCTCCGACCCCTACACCGAATCGCAGTACAACGCGATCATCGATCTCGTCGCTTACCTCGTGCAGGCGCACGGAGTCCCCATGGATCGCCTCACGGGCCACAAGGATGTCGCGCTGCCCCGTGGCCGCAAGACCGATCCTTCCAACAACTTCGACTGGGGACGGGTTCGCCGCGGCGTCGAGGCCAAGATCAACGGCAAGGCGCCTGCTCCGGCTCCCAAGCCGGCCCCCAAGCCTGCTCCCGTGCCCGGCCCTGGTGGAACGTACACCGTGCGTCAGGGAGACACCCTTTCCAAGATCGCGCAGGCTCAGCTGGGCGACGCCAACCGTTGGCGCGAGATCTACGACCTGAACAAGGACGTGATCGGCTCCAACCCCAACATGATCACGCCCGGAACGACCCTGAAGATGCCTGGCAAGGCGGCTCCGAAGCCGGCTCCCACGCCGACTCCCGCTCCGAGCACGACCTGGAAGTACACCGTCCGCAAGGGCGACACCCTCTCCAAGATTGCCAAGGATCACCTGGGAGACGCCAACCGCTGGCGCGACATCTACGAGCTCAACAAGGCCCAGATCAAGAATCCTAATTTGATCTATCCCGGCCAGGTGCTGACCATGCCGCCGCGCGGCACCTCGGCCCCCAAGCCGACACCGGCTCCCACTCCCAAGCCGACTCCGGCTCCGACTCCGACCCCGGTGCCCACCCCGGCCCCCAAGCCGACTCCTGCCCCGGTTCCCACTCCCAAACCCGTGCCTCAGCCGGGTCAGCCCCTGGAGGGGATTGGCGCTGGGATTCGCGTGGGCGCTCCCGTGATCCAGAACTTCTGGAACCTGCGCAGCGGTCTGGCCGGCCAGATGGGCGGCACCATGAGCGGAGTGCGCGGCGTGATCGGCAACGCGGTCGGCTCCCTGCCCGGCTTGCTGCGTTCCAACTTCCTGATCTCGGGCGCCATCTCGGCGCTGACCAACGGCTACGACCTGATCAAGGGCCGGGTCACCGGCCGCCAGGCTGCAGGCAACTTTGCGGCTGATGCGATCGCCTACACCGGAATCGGCGCCACGGCCACGGCCATCGGCGGCGCGATCGGCTCGATCGCGGGCCCCCTCGGCTCGATCGCAGGTCTCGCGGTCGGCTCCCTGGTGGGCGTGGGCCTCGGCTGGCTCTACGAATCCAATCTTCGCGCCAAGGTTTCGGGTTTCTTCCAGAAGCTCATCGGAGGCTAAACTCCTGGAGCGAAAAACGTTGCTACAGGTCAGCGAGCTTTGAATTTAAGGCCCTGTTCATGCCTTTCACGGCTAACGCTCGCTGCCTTACGCAACCGCCGCGGGCGCCAACGACGAGGCCCCCCACCCATCGGGCGGGGGGCCTCGCTCTTGGCTTTAGGCCAGGCGGATTTCCGAAGTGGGATCGAAGAGGTGGACCTTGGCCGCCTCGGCGGTGAGGGTGAGCGCGTCTCCGACGCGCGGCGTCTTTTCCTCGGGGACCCGGGCGATGAGGGAACCCTTTTCGCCCTTGAGGTAGACGTAGGTCTCGAAGCCCATGGGTTCGGTCACCTCGACGGTGGAGGTGAGGTGGTTCGGCGTGTCGCCCTCGGCGAGCGTGAGGTGCTCGGGGCGGATGCCCACGACGACGGCGCCTTCCCGGTAAGAGGGCTTCTTGGGGAGGACGAAGCGGAAGCCCGGGCCCGTGACGACCGCGCTCTCGCCGTCATGCGCGAGCGTGCCGGTCATGAGGTTCATCTGGGGGCTGCCGATGAAGGTGGCCACGAAGAGGTTGGCGGGGAAGTTGTAGACCTGGTGCGGGGTGTCGCACTGCTGGAGGTCTCCGCTCTTCATGATGGCGATGCGATCGCCCAGCGTCATGGCCTCGGTCTGATCGTGGGTGACGTAGACGAAGGTGGTCTGGAGGCGCTGGTGCAGCTTCTTGATCTCGGCGCGCATGGAGACGCGGAGCTTGGCGTCGAGGTTCGAGAGCGGCTCGTCCATGAGGAAGACCTTGGGTTCGCGCACGATGGCGCGGCCGATCGCGATGCGCTGGCGCTGCCCCCCCGAGAGCTCCTTGGGTTTGCGATCGAGGAGATGCTCGACTTCCAGGCTCTTGGCCGCATCCATGACCCGGCGCTTGATCTCTTCGGCCGGCACCTTGCGCAGCTTCAGGGCGAAGGCCATGTTGTCGTAGTTGCTCATATGCGGGTAGAGCGCGTAGTTCTGGAAGACCATCGCGATGTCGCGGTTCTTCGGGTGAACGTCGTTCACCACCTGATCCCCGATCGACAGGAACCCGCCCGAGATCTCCTCGAGGCCTGCGATCATCCGAAGGGCCGTCGACTTGCCGCAGCCCGAAGGACCCACCAGAACCAGGAACTCCTTGTCCTCGACCCGGAGATTCAACTCCTTGATCACCGGGGGATTATTCCCGTAGCGCTTCACCACACGATCGAATACCACGTTTGCCATGGTCGGGTGAGATCCTCCTCTGAGTTGGCGGAAACCGCGTCCCATCTTGAAAAGATGCTTCTGCATTTTGGCATGGAATCGCCGAGTTCGCCACCCGTCGGGATGATGCGGGCCTCGCAAGTCCAAGATAAGAGGCCCCGGCAATTGCCGGGGCCTTGTGAACGGTAGGTAAGGTGAGACGTTAGGGCTGCGCTTGCGCCGGGGCCTGACCGGCCTGCTGCGCGGAAGTCATGAGGCTCTGGATTCCCTGCTGGACGGTGCCCGAGAACTTGTCGCGGATGTTGCTCTCGTAGAACTTGCCGAGCAGGAGGCCGCCCAGGGCGCCGACACCGGCTCCCAGGAGGGTGCCGACCACGGGGATCGGGATGAGCGAGCCGATCATCGCACCCACCGAGGTGGCGGCGACACCGATGCCGGTGTAGGCGGCCGTGTCGGCCACGAAGTTACCGGCGGCCTGCAGGGGCTTCACCTTGCCGGTGGCCATCTCGTAGATGTTGCTCACGCCGGAGAGGATGGCCGAGACCAGGAAGTTGGACTTGATCAGGCCGGGGATGTTGCGGAAGAGGCCACCGAAGGCGCCCTTCACGGTGTTGCCGATGCTGCTGCCGACGCCGGCGGCGGCAATCTGGTTGGAGCCCTGGAAGACGTCCTTGGCCATCTTCAGGTCCTTGAAGGACTGGACGACGGGGGCGGCCATCCGCATGCCGGCCATGTTCTCGGGGTTCGCCGCGGGCAACATGGTCTTGGCGTTGGCCAACACGTTCATCGAGGGGTTGGTGTTCTGAATCGCCATCGTCCGATCCTCCGTAATTCCCTTGCTTTCCTCGCTGGGATACCGTTCACAAGAGTGTTATCGGGGGCACGGAGGAGGATTCGGTAAAGGAATGACTAACTCGTCGATAACTCCCGACTAAGCTTTTAAGGGTTTGCTAACACCGAAGTAAGTGAACACTAAATTAACAGGTGAAGGGAGGCGCAAAGCCTCTCGATTCCCTTGACAGGTCTCGGGGACGCTGACTACAATGGGCTCTGCCTCGTGCACTGGGGCGTAGCCAAGTGGTAAGGCATCGGTCTTTGGATCCGACATTCGCAGGTTCGATCCCTGCCGCCCCAGCTCAGAAGCCCGCCTCCTCGGAGGCGGGCTTCTTTGGCTTTTGGGGCGCTGCGGGCGTTACTGGGCGTTGGGCAGCGCCTGGGTGATCTTGTCGATCTGGGCGTACTCCTCCTCGGTGGTCCAGCCGGCGCGCAGCTCCTGACGCATGGCCTCCAGGGTCGCGCGGGGCAGCTTCGCGAGATCCGCGACGGTCATGTCCTTGGTCATCGCGCGGACGCCGTTGTCATCCATGCCCCGGACCAGGTCGGGGGTGAGCGCCGCGGGGTCCGTCGCGGCGAGGGAGGCTCCGAGCCGACCGATCAGCGCGTCCTCTTCCTTCGACGTGGCGCCGGCGATCAGCTCCTGCATCATGGCCGTGCGGGTCTCGGCGGGCAGCTTCCCGAGGCCTTCGGTATCGACGTGGTCCATCATGGCCCGGACTCCGTTGTCGTCCATCAGTCGGACGACGTCGGCGGAAACCGACTCCGGATGGGTCTTGGCCATGGAGGCGGCCAGCTGGCCGATCATCTGATCCTCCTCGGGGGAGGTGGCTCCCTCGGCGAGCTCCTGGATCATCGCTCCGCGCGTCGCGGCGGGAAGCGTGTCGAGCAGCTCCGCGCTCGAACCCTTGATGAATTCGCGGACGCCGTTGTCGTCCATGTGCTTCACCACGTCACCCGTCAGGGCTTCCGGGTGGGTCCGGGCAATCGACTGGGCGACCTGGCCGATGGCTTGATCCTCGGCGACGCTGGTCGCTCCGCGATCCATGGCCTTGATCATGCCGATCCGGGTGCCGACGTCGAGCTGGTCGACCTCTTCGGGCGTCCGGGAGCTGACCATGCGCCGGGCCTCGTTGTCGTCGATGTTCTCGTCGACGACGATCGGCTTCTCTGCGGTCGGGGCGCCGTAGCGGCTCTCGAATTCCGCTTCCAGGGTCTGGACCTTGCCTTCGTAGTCGGCGCGCGTCGCATCGTCCTCGGGAATCTGGCCGAGGGCGTCCTTGGCGCCGTCCAGGGTCTTCTGATCCAGCTCCTTGAAGCTCTGGAGGTCCTCCTCGGTGAGGACGGTCAGGGCAGCGGGGTCGAGCTCGTAGAGCTTGGCGCTGCCGATGGTTTCCTTGGCCAGCTGCGTCTTCTGGGTGGCGTTGGGCTCCACCTTGCTGGGATTGTTGGCGATTTCCTCGCGCTCGGGGGCCGGCTCGACGCCCGCCAGCTTGAAGTACGCCTGACGCTGGGACTCCGGCATGGCGTTGATCTGGTTCCAGGAGACGGCCTTGCCGTTGTCCGACCAGACGACGTCACCCTGCTCGCTCTTCTTCATGAGCGCGCCGTCGACCTTCTTGTGGCCGAAGTTCAGCTCTTCCTTGGTCGTGGTCTTGTGGTCGGCCCAGGTGGTGCCCTGGTCGGCATCGGGGCCGCTGGCGCGCTCCTTGATCGCGGCGACGGCGGTTGCCGGGTCCTTGGCCTCGGTGGTCGGGGTCTTGGTATCGCCCGTTGCAGAGGGCTTGGGCTCTTCCTTCTTGGCCTCTTCCGTCTTGGTCTCTTCCGTCTTGGCGGGGGCCTTCTGGGGAAGCACGACCTTGTCTCCGGGGTAGATCAGGTTGCCGCCCGCCGAACGGGTCTTGCCCGCGGAGTCCTTCCCGTCCTTGAAGAGCTCGGGGTTGGCCTGCTTGATCTCCTCCAGGCTCACGTTGTTCTGGCGCGCGATCTTGGAGAGGGTGTCTCCCGGCTTGACCGTGATCGACTGGGGCGCGCTCGTCGTCTCGGCCGGGGTCTCCGCGGCCATCACGGAGTTGAAGAGCGATTCGAACTCGGTCTCGGTGAGGCCTTCCGCGCCGTCCTGGTTGGCGGTCTCGTAGAGCTTGGCGAGCTCCTCGGAGGACTTCTTCTCCAGGCCGGGGGCGACCTTCAGCGTGTCCTTCGCGACGACGTCCTTGGTGTCCTTGTACTCGTCCCCCGTCTTCTGGGCGAGCTTGGCCAGCTCAGCCTCGCGCTTTTGAACGATGCCGAAGGCTTGTTTGGCGGTGACGTCTAAGCTCATTGAAACCTCCTGCGGTTTACCAGCGACAACGGGGATCCGATCTTTTTATCGCCCCGAGGTGAGAAATTCCTTCGTAAAGTTGGCACGCGACGCGTTTGAATTCCATTAGATCTTCGTTAAAACCCCGGCTCGGCGGGGAGGAAGCCGGTGCCGCCGGTCTTCCCCTTCACCCCCGTGATGTGCTTGAGCAGCATGAAGAGCTGGGTCAGGCGGTTGCGGGTGGCTTGGATCTGCTGCTCCAGGCCTTCCTTGCGAGAGAGGAAGTCCGGGGCCTCGCGATCGCCGCTCCATGTCATGACGAACTCGCGCAGCTCGGCTTCCAGTTCGGTGACCATGGCGGTCTGGTAGGTGCGCTCGTCGGAGATGATCTTGTAGATGAACTTGGGATCCTGGAACTCGGGGACGGCGTTCTTGTCCTTCATGTAGGTCATGATGACCGCCATGCGCTTCTTGGACTCCTCGATCTTTTGCTCGGGGCT
This sequence comes from Candidatus Sericytochromatia bacterium, assembly GCA_036676495.1. GTDB lineage: Bacteria > Cyanobacteriota > Sericytochromatia > S15B-MN24 > UBA4093 > UBA4093. The sequence goes on along the minus strand of JAKFCT010000070.1, from coordinate 26,600 downwards.
GAGCTCGGGCAGCGGCAGCGGGGTCGTGGGCTGGCCCGCGAGCGGCGCCGTCTGGCGTCCCTGGCGCACGAAGGCATCCGATCCCTTCTTCTGGGGAATGGCCTGGCGCTGAGGGGTGGGAGGAGCCTCTTTGGCCCCCGAGAACAGGCCCTTCAAGCCTCCGAGAAATTGAGAAACGCGGTCCTTATCGCTCATGCTTTGACTCCGGATCGAGGGCGCTCGGCGCCGCGGCCGATGCTGACGCTCGCTATCGCTCTCATACCCAAAACGCTTCCTCGCTACAGGGGGGACCGGTAATGCCGTGGACATGGCTCGGGAAGTTTGCTACCCTGCCATAGCTCGCCCGGCGCAGAAGGCCGGGGCGTCCGCCGCGGCGCCCGCATGGGTCGAGGCATTCAGAAGGAGAGGCACGATGCGCTTTTTATCGGCAGGCGAGTCCCACGGACCGGTCCAGCTGGCGATCGTCGAAGGCTTCCCGGCCGGCGTGCCCTTGACCGCTGAGGCCATCGACGCCCAACTTGCCCGCCGCCAGCAGGGCTACGGACGCGGCCAGCGCATGAAGATCGAGACCGATCGCGTGAGTTTTCGCTCGGGGGTTCGCAACGGCCTGACCACGGGCGCTCCCGTGACGCTGGAGATCCCGAACAAGGACTTCGCCAACTGGCAATTGGCCATGTCGCCCGAGCCGCTGGACGCCGACGACGCGGCCCGCCTCGAGGCCGTCGCCGCCAAGCGCATCACCAAGGTCCGGCCCGGCCATGCCGACTACGCCGGTGCCCGCAAGTACCGCCATGAGGACGTCCGGGACGTGCTGGAGCGTTCGAGCGCTCGGGAGACCACGGCGCGCGTGGCGGTGGGCGCCTTGGCGGGAGTGCTGCTGGCCGAGTTCGGCATCGAGGTCTTTTCGCATGTTCTTTCCATCGGTAGCGTCTCGGTCGGTTCGCCTGCTCTTGAGGATTACCGGGCGCTTCGGGAGGCTGCCGAGGCCTCACCGGTGCGCTGCGCCGATCCGCAGGCGTCGGCCGAGATGGTGGCCTTGATCGACCAGACGCGTTCGGCGGGCAACACGCTCGGAGGGGTGGTCGAGGTGATCGCGACCGGGCTGCCGATCGGCCTGGGGTCTTACGCGCAGTGGGATCAGCGGCTCGACGGGCGCCTGGCGCAGGCGTTGATGGCCATCCCCGCGATCAAGGGCGTGGAGGTCGGGCTGGGCTTCGAGGCGGCGCGCCGTCCCGGTTCCGAGGTGCACGATCCGTTCGTGCCTGGCTTCGGTCGCCCCAGCAACCATGCCGGCGGCATCGAGGGCGGCATCTCGAACGGCCAGCCCATCGTCTTGCGGGCGGCGATGAAGCCGATCCCCACGTTGATTCATCCGCTGCCCTCGGTGCACCTGGATACGGGTGAGGCGGTGTCGGCGCATTTCGAGCGTTCGGACGTCTGTGCGGTACCGGCGGCGGGAGTGGTCGCCGAGGCCATGGTCCGGTGGATCCTGGCCGACGCCCTGCTTGCCAAGCTGGGGGGAGATTCGCTGTCCGAGTTGCGCGAGCATGCGCGTTCGCTCTATACGGAGGCCCATCGATGAAGCTGCTCGTCCTGCACGGCCCCAACCTCAACCTGCTGGGTCAGCGCGAGCCGGGGGTTTACGGGCATGCGACCCTTGCGGACGTCGACGCCGACGTGCAGGAGCTGGCGCGGGGGCTGGGGATCGGCCTGGAGGCGCGCCAGTCCAACCATGAGGGCGTCCTGATCGATTGGCTGCATGGGGCGGAGGCCGAGGGGTTCACGGGGATCGTGCTCAACGCGGGGGGCTACACGCATACCTCGGTGGCGTTGCGGGATGCGATCGCCGGGATCCGGCTGCCGGTGGTCGAGGTGCACCTGACGAACGTCTGGGCGCGCGAGGAGTTCCGGCATCACTCGATCCTGTCGCCGGTGGTGCGCGGGGTGATCAGCGGCTTCGGGCCGGAGTCCTACCGGCTGGCCGTGCTGGCGCTCGTGGGCATCCCCAAGCGCTGACGTCGTTTCTTCCGCTCCGCTTCGCTTTCCCTGCCCGAGCCGCTAGTCAAAGCCGGTCGTTTCTGCAGGTCAGCTTCGCTGCCTTTCGAAACCGCCGCAGGCGCTCGTCCTAGCCGAGATCGCCCAATTCCGCTGTGCCCCATGCGCTGGCCTGCCTCGGTGCCCTCCCCTAGGCTGGGGGTGAGAGGGGTTCACGCGGAGGCTGGAATGGTCCCAAACCCGGAACCTCAAAAGCGGTTGCGCGCCCTGCAGGATCGTTTGCAGGGGGCGGGTCTGGATGCCTTGCTGGTGACCCAGCCGGAGAACGTCCGGTACTTGTCGGGTTTCACGGGGAGCCTCGGCCGGCTCTTGGTCTGCCGTCAGGCCTGCTACTTGATCGTGGACGTGCGTTACCGCGAGCAGGCCACGCGCGAGAGCGCGTGCCCCTTGGTCCACGTCCTGGGCTCAGGTTACGAGGAAGCGACCGCCGAGGCCGTGACGCTCGCGGGGGTTCGGCGCGTGGGCTTCGAGAGTGGGGAGCTCTCCTACTGGAGCCATGGCCGCCTGGAGGTCCTCTTGGATGGCCGGGCGCGGCTGGTGCCTTCCGGCGGGGAGACGGAGGCTCTACGGCTGATCAAGAGCGCTTGCGAGCAGGCAGCTCTCAGGCGGGCGGCCCGGATCACGGCCGAGGCCATGGTCGCGACGCTGGAGGCGGTGTCCCTGGGCATGACCGAGCGCGAGGTCGCCGCGGATTTCGAGCATCGGATGCGCCTTGCGGGAGGCGGCCCACTCAGCTTCCCCACGCTCGTCGGCTCGGGGGAGCGCTCGGCCTTGGCGCATCCCGAGCCCACCGACCGCATCCTCGCCGCGGGGGAGTTGCTCTTGCTCGACGGCGGGACCACGGTGGACGGTTACCATGCCGACATGACCCGGACGATCGTCTTGGGCAAACCCGACGCCCGCCAGCAGTCGGTGATGGCGGCGGTGCGCGAGGCCCTGGAGGCGGCGATCGCCCTCATGGTGCCCGGCATCCCGATCGCGCGCGTCGTGAAAGCCGCCCAAGCCGTCATGGAGCGCCATGGCTTGGGCGGGGCCAACCCGTTCGGCCTCGGCCACGGGGTGGGGCTCGCGCTGCATGAGGAGCCATGGCTCGTCCCGAGCGAGGTCGGCGTCCTCCAGGAGGGCATGGTGATTGCCGTCGAGCCCGGGGCCTACCTGAGCGGCTGGGGAGGGATCCGGCTCGAAGAGCTGATCCGGGTCGGAAGCGACGGTCCCGAGCGTTTGACGGGCCTTGAAGGGCGGTCGTTGGCCCTTTTCCCGGCCGTAAAATCGTGTTAGGATTTTCTTAATCTCAGTTGAACGCTGCGTCGGCTGACGTCGCCCCATCCCCCGAAAAGTGAAGAGGAAACATCATGATTTCGTCGAACGATCTGCGCCCCGGCACCACGGTCGAGCTCGATGGTGACGCCTGGAACGTCGTCGAGTTCCAGCACGTGAAGCCCGGCAAGGGGGCTGCTTTCGTCCGCACCAAGCTCAAGAACGTCAAGTCGGGCAGCGTGGTCGAAAAGACTTTCCGCGCCGGCGAAAAGCTCGCCAAGGCCAACCTCGAGAAGAAGGAAATGCAGTACACGTACGCGTCGGATGACGAGTACTTCCTGATGGACCTCGAGACCTTCGACACCATCCCCGTGCCCGCGAGCAAGCTGGGCGACGCCACCAAGTGGCTCAAGGAGGACATGAAGGTCGAGTTGCTCTACTTCCAGGGCAACATCGTGGGCGTCTCCATCCCCAACTTCGTCGAGCTCAAGATCATCGACACGCCCCCCGGCGTCAAGGGCGACACCGCCTCGGGCGGCGGCAAGCCCGCCACCGTCGAGACCGGCGCCGTGGTCCAGGTCCCCTTCTTCGTGAACGTCGACGACGTCATCCGGATCGACACCCGGACCGGCGAATACCTCGACCGCGCTTAGGAGTCGACGACGTGGATTTGACGATTGCCGATATCCGCTCGCTCGTCGAGCTGCTGGACCAGTCCAACCTGAATGAGATCAAGCTGGAATCCGGAGACCTCAAGCTGAAGCTGCGCAAGGCCGAGGCCGTCGTGGCCGCCGCCCCGCAGGCGGCCGCCACCGTGCCGGTCCTCATGCCGGCTCCGGCTCCCCAGGCTCCGGCCCCGGCACCCGTGGCTCCGGCCCCGGCCGAGGCCCCCGCGGAGGCCCCCAAGGCCGCCGCTGCCGAGCCTGCGGGCACCATCATTCGCGCCCCCATGGTGGGGACGTTCTACCGGGCGCCCTCCCCGGATGCCCCTCCCTACGCGGAGGTCGGCGCCCGCGTCGAGGCCGGCGGCGTCGTCTGCATCATCGAGGCCATGAAGCTCATGAACGAGATCGAGGCCGAGGCGGGCGGGGTCGTCAAGCAGATCTTCGTCAACAACGGCGATCCGGTCGAGTTCGGCCAGCCGCTCATGGAGATCGTCTAGGTGTTTCGCAAGATCCTGATCGCGAACCGCGGGGAGATCGCCCTGCGGATCCTGCGCGCCTGCGAGGAGCTGGGCATCAAGACGGTCGTGGTCTACTCCGAGGCCGACCGGGACTCGCTGCCCGTCAAGCTGGCCGACGAGGCCTACTGCATCGGGCCGGGCCCCTCCAACCGCTCGTATCTCAACATCCCGAACCTGATCGCCGCCGCGGAACTTTCGGGCGCCGAGGCGGTGCATCCGGGTTACGGCTTCCTCTCCGAGAACGCCCGCTTCGCCGAGATCTGCAAGGATCACGGCCTGAAGTTCATCGGGCCCTCGCCCTACGTCATCGACAAGATGGGCGACAAGATCAAGGCCAAGGAAACCATGAAGGCCGCCGGCGTGCCGACGGTCCCGGGTTCCGACGGCCCGATCATCGACCCCCTGGAAGCCGAGCGTCTCGCCACCGAGATGGGCTACCCCGTGATCATCAAGGCGGCGGCCGGCGGCGGAGGCCGGGGCATGCGCGTCGTGCAGCACGCGGGCCAGTTCCAGGAGCAGATGGAGCTCGCGCAGCAGGAGGCCCTGGCTTCCTTCGGCAACGGCGAGGTCTACCTCGAGAAGTACCTCGAAGAGCCCCGTCACATCGAGATCCAGGTCGTCATGGACCAGCGCGGGAACGCCATCCACCTGGGCGAGCGTGATTGCTCGATCCAGCGGCGTCACCAGAAGCTGCTCGAGGAGGCTCCCAGCCCCCGCCTGACTCCCGAGATGCGGGAGCGGATGGGGCAGGACGCCGTGCGCGCCGCCCAGTTCATCGGCTACGAGGGCGTGGGCACGATCGAGTTCCTGCTCGACAAGCACGGCAACTACTACTTCATGGAGATGAACACCCGGATCCAGGTTGAGCACCCGGTCACCGAGCTGATCACCCGCTTCGACCTGGTCCAGGAACAGATCCGGATCGCCGCCGGCGCCCCCCTGTCGCGGACCCAGGACCAGGTGCGGTTCGAAGGTCATGCGATCGAGTGCCGGATCAACGCCGAGGATCCCGAGAAGGGCTTCCGTCCTTCGCCGGGCGTCATCGACGCCTACGTGCCCCCCGGGGGGCCGTGGGTACGGGTGGACTCGCACGTCTACCCGGGTTACAGCATTCCGCCCAACTACGACTCGATGATCGCGAAGCTGATCGTCTGGGCGGAAGACCGAGACAAGGCGATCGCCCGCATGCAGCGGGCCCTTGGGGAATACGCCATCACCGGGGTCAAGACCACCATCCCCCTGCATGAGAAGATCCTCGACAACGCCTTTTTCCGAAAGGGGGAGGTTTACACCAACTTCCTCCAGCGCAGGATCCTAGGAGGCTGATGTGAATACCCGTCGTGTGGCCAGAGAACTGGCCCTTTTGACCCTCTCCCAGTTCGAGACCTTGCCGGCGGACGCACGTCCGTCCACCGGTGAGCTGCTCGGCCGGGCTGCCGACATGCTGGCCCGCGAGGCCCGCGAGAGCCTCGAGACCTCCTGCGCGACCCTGGCTCGCATGCGCGACGAGATCGAGCGTCTCAACGAGGAGGAGTTCGGCCCCCTCTTGGTTCGCGACATGGTCCGGGCGGCCTTGAAGGCCCAGGCCCATGAAGAGATCGACGAGAAGGCGCTCGAGAAGACCGCCATGCTCTTCTGGAAGCGCGCCAAGGAGCAGGACGCCATGATCGAGCTTCGCGAAGGCCTGCTCGAGACGGCGCTGCCGCGAGCGCTGACCGCGATCGACGAGCTCCAGCATTCCGCGGAGCTGATCGCCTCCGCCTTGGAATGGCCCACCATGGCCGCCCTGGCGGGTGCCGAGGACGTGCGCGCCTTCGCGCTCTCCAAGGTGGATCATTACATCAAGCACAAGCAGGACGTGGATGCGACCCTGGAGCGCGCCGCGCAGCACTGGAAGGTGGAGCGCATGGCCAGCTTGGACCGGGACGTGCTGCGCTTGGCGGTTGCCGAGCTGAAGTACGACCCGTCGGTGCCGGTCGAGGTCGCCATCAACGAGGCGGTGGAGCTGGCCAAGAAGTACGGGACCGACGAGTCGGGCCGCTTCGTGAACGGCGTGCTCTCGGCGATCGCCCCCGAGGCCGCTGAGCTGAGATCCTGACATGTGGAAGAAGCCTGAGGAGGGGGGCGAGAAGCCTCGCCTGAGCTGGCTGGATCGCCTCAAGGGCAAGGACATCGAGCAAGCGGAGCAGGCAGCGCCTCCCGCCCCGGTGCTCCCCGTGGCTCCCGAGCCCGTAGCTCCCGAGCCCGTGGCTCCCGAGACGCTGGCTGTCGAGCCGGTGACGGAGATTCCGCGGGATGCCGAGGGCGAGCCCATCGACTCCCAGGCGGCCATCTCCGAGATGCCGGCTCCGGCGGTTCAGATCGGGCCCATCCCCGATGCCATGCTGCCGGCGGTTGCCGCCGAGCTTCCCTCGCCGGCTCCGACCGGCCTCGAGCCGCCGGTTGCCCCGGTCGGCCCCGAGACGCCACCTTCGGAAGCGGAAAAGAAGGGCTTCTGGGCCAAGACCTGGGAAGTGCTCAACACCCCGGTCTTCACCATCGACTCGGAGTCGATCACCAAGGGCCTGAGCAAGACCCGCGAAGGCTTCGTCAAGCAGGTCCGCAAGCTCACCGCCACCTTCACCAAGATCGATGACGATACCCTCGAGGAGCTCGAAGAGCTCCTGCTCGAGAGCGACATGGGCCTGGCGGTCGCCGAAGGGGCCCTCCAGCACCTGCGCAAGCTGCACAAGGCGGGAGAGCTCACTCCGCAGAACGTCTCAGAAGCCCTCGAAGACTACCTGAGCACTCAACTGGGCGAGAAGTCTCCCCTCCAGCTCCGCGAAGGCCAGCTCAACATCGTCATGATGGTGGGAGTCAACGGGGTCGGCAAGACGACGACCCTGGGCAAGCTCGCCAACCGCTTCCAGATCCAGGGCAAGAAGGTCCTGGTCGCGGCCGCGGATACGTTCCGGGCGGCGGCGATCGATCAGCTCGTGGTCTGGGCGGAGCGTGCCGGCGTGGAGATCATCCGCCACAAGGAAGGCGGAGACGCTGCGGCGGTGGTCTTCGATGCCCTGAAGGCCAGCCAGGCCCGCAACGTGGACGTGCTCTTGATCGACACGGCGGGACGCCTTCACAACAAGGCCAACTTGATGGAAGAGCTGCGCAAGATCCGCAAGATCATCGACCGGGAAGCCCCGGACGTGCCGCTGGAAGTCCTGCTCGTCTTGGATGCCACCACGGGCCAGAACGGCGTGCGCCAGGCGGAGGTCTTCACCGAGGCCACCCCGCTGACCGGGGTGATCCTCACCAAGCTGGACGGAACCGCCAAGGGCGGTGTGGTCTTCGGCATCCGCTCCCAGCTGGGCCTGCCTGTCAAAGTGGTGGGGCTCGGAGAGAAAGTGGATGACCTCAAAGACTTCGATCCCGAAGTCTTTGTCGAGGCCTTGTTCGCTCGTGAAGAGCCTATTTCCGGTGCCGGTACGTGATCCGGCCGCGGGTCAGATCGTAGGGGCTCAGCTCCACCCGGACCTTGTCGCCCATCAGGATCTTGATGTAGTGCTTACGCATCTTGCCCGAGATGTGCGCCAGGACCGTGTGCCCGTTGTCCAGCTCCACGCGGAACATGGTGTTGGGTAGGGCTTCCTTGACGGTGCCTTCCATTTCGATGGTATCGGTCTTCATGCGAACCCCTTTCGACAATCTGTTGGAACAACCCTCCCCACGGTAGCTCCCTTGGAGCGAGCAGACTAGGACAATAGGCACAAAAGCAAGGGTTTTTTTCAGATTTCCATCGGCATTCTTCCTGCCCGTTGTCGAGACCCCCGCCGGCTGGTATCATGGAACCTCTCGTCGGGCTGGCGAAATTGGCAGACGCGCCAGACTTAGGATCTGGTTCCGCAAGGAGTATGGGTTCAAGTCCCTTGCCCGACACTAAACGAGGACTGACGCGCTTCCGCGTCAGTCCTCGTTGTTTTTCTTGACCCAAGGCCATCAGCGGGGGAGTCGGGCGTCCCCGAGCCGGAAAAGGGTCTCTGCTCATTCCCTCATGTCTCGCCCGGGTGCTGGGGGCGTGAAAGGCTACGCCTTGTGCTCGCTAGGAAGCGACCCCAGGTACTTCGAAACCGTCCACTTGCCGTCTGCTTGCTTTCGGGCCAGCAGCCGGTGGGATCCGGCGGGGCTCACGGCGACTCCGACCCAGACGCTCGAGTCCTCGCTCAGCTCCAAGGCGACGACCTTGGCATTCAGGGCAATCCGCGTCCGCGCGAAGTGGTTCATTGCGTCTTCAATCTGTTGCTTCTCGTCCATGGGAACGTACTCCTGCAATTCGACAGCGGTTGCCATGCCTATTATTCCACGAGCAAGCGAGTATTCACGATGTCTTTCCATTTCGTAACCTGGACATTGCGGGTTTCCCGCAGCGCCCTTTCGGGTGCGGCCCCATGCGGCCTTCAAACGGGCGCCCGTTGGCCGCTTGATGCCTTTAACGGCACGGGGTTGCGCCTCACGAACCGTTGATGCCTCCGGGGACGGGTTCAGCATTGCCTCGGTTGCTTGGCTTGCTCCCGCCCCCGTTTTTCATCGACATGCGTGAGGAGCCAGAAGCCCCCCAGGAAATACGCGGCCGTGGAGAGCAGCCCGAGTCTCAGGTTTCCGCCCGTCAGCTCCGCGATCACCCCGTAACTCACCGGTCCCACGAGCGCAGCCAGCCGCAGGGTCATCCCCCAGAACCCGTAGAATTCCGCCAGCCTCCCCGGTGGGCTCAAGAGCCCCAAGAGCGCCCGCCCCACGCTCTGGCTCCCCCCCAACGCCACGCCCACCCCCAGGGCGGCCCCCCAGAAGGCCGACCGGGTTTGCGCCCCGTAGGCCATCCCCAGCGACACCCCCCAGAGCAGCAGGCTCAAGCCCAGCGCGGGAACCGATCCCCGGCGGTCCTGGAGCTGCCCGAACCCGAAGGCGCCGCCCGCGCCTGCCAGATTGAGCAAGCCGATCAGCGCCATGGTCTCGGTCGTCCCGAAGCCGAATACTTCTCGCGCGTAAACCGCTGCCAGCACGATGACCGTGAAGCTGCCGCAGGCGTACGCGAAGGCCGCCCCCAGGAACCAGCGAAGGTCCTGGAAGCCGCGCAGCTCCCGCCACGTCCGCTTCAGCCTACCGAATCCCGCGACCATGAGGCCTGCGCGTCCCGATGGACCGGGGTCAAGCCGCCGCTCGGATACCCAGAGAAACGTCGGAAGCGCCGCCGAGCCGTAGCATAGTGCCACGATGACCATGGCGAGGGGAACCACGTGGGACGCGCTCATCCCAACTCGGGTGGCGGTCTGAATGGCCGCCAGGCAAAGCCCCAGGACCGTGATGCCTCCCAGGTAACCGAGCGACCATCCGAAAGCCGAGATCCGCCCCATCTCGCCTTCGGGAGCGATTTCCGGGAGGAAGGCCGAGATCAGGTTCTCCCCGGTGGCGAAGGCCAGGTTCGAGAGCACGATCAGGGCCATGGCCCAGCCGATCCGGTCGGTGAGGCCCAGGAGGGCGGTGGCGAGGACGCAGACGGCGGTGGTGACGGCGAGAAAGCGCTTCTTGGCGTGGCGGGCATCGGCGATCGCCCCGATCAGGGGAGCGCTCAGGATCACCAGCGCGTTGGACAGGCCCAGCGCCAGGGTCCAGAGCAGGGTGGCGCGACCCGTTCCCAGGTCGCCGGCCACCACTCCCACGAAGTAGGCGTTGTAGACGGCCGTGAGCACGACGGTGGTATAGCCCGAGTTGGCGAAGTCGTACATGGCCCAGCCCCAGATCTCCCGGCGGTGGTGGGGGCTCATGGTGGTCGGTCCGTGTTTGGGGCGGAGCGCCATGCGGGAAGGGGAGTCATGGGCTTCGGACGGCGAGGAAGGCGTCCAGGGCGCAGCCGAGATGGCGCATGTCGCTGAGTGAGAGGCCGCCGAGGTTCACGTGGCTGAGGCCGTTCACGAGGAAGAGCTGGGAATGGGGCGCCGCCCGGGCGAGTCGCATGCTCTCGGTGTACGGGATGATCGGATCCCCTTTCCCGTGAACCAGGATCAGCCGGGCGGAGAGGGGGGAAAGATCATGGCGCGAGACGTCCAGGCCCGCGATGCTTTCCTGGATCTTGGGCGGCAGGCGCTGGAACCGCTCGACGACCTCTGCGGGCGTGCGCGCGGTGACGAAGGCGTAGACCGTCTGGCCTTCCGGTCCGAGCTGGCCGGCCAGGTCGTCGATGGGCGCTTCGGGATCGTCCAGGCGCCTTTGGGCCAAGGTCTCCAGGAGTTGGCGATCCTTGGGATCCGTGACCTGGTCGAGGTTGCTCATGACGTAGACCCATTTGCCGTAGGGGTTGGGAGGGCGCACTTGCCACGCGCCGTCCGGAGCCTGGAACTGTCCCGTGGTCACGTAGGTCAGGACGTTCACGATATCGTAGTAGCCGCCCACCGCCAGGATGACGTCGACCTTGTCGCGCAGGTCGGGAAGCAGGGCCGCCAGGACGGCGGGGCCGACGGCGTAGCTCACGGCGGCCATGCCGGCCCTCCCGCCCGGGGCGAGCCGCTCCTGAGAGATGACGTAGCGGAAGGCATCCGCCACCTCCAGGGTATCCTCCGGGCGGACACGGAGCTGTCGGACGCCTTGCATGTCGGGGACCAGGACGGCGAAGCGCGCGCGGCACAAGGTCGTGGCGAAGGCGACGAGCCGGGGATCGTCCTTGCCTTCGCGCGCGGCTCCGGGAACGAGCACCAGGGCCGCGGCCGGGGCGACGCCGGGCAGGTAAAGGTCTCCCCAGTAGGATCGTCCTTCCACGGTATAGGGAATTTCCGTGCGGCTGGGGGCTGGGGTCATGGCCTTGAACTGGCTGCCTTTCTCGCCGGCGGCCAGATCCTGCATGACGAGCAGGGCTTCGGCGCTCGGCAGCAGGCATGCTCCTCCCCAGAGTTGGCCGCAGCCGGTGAGCAGCAGGGCGATCATGACCGTGATGGCGCGGCGCAACTCAGCTCTCCACGGGTGGTTCGCCCGAAAGCGAAAGGACCCTTCGATACGCCGCGTCGCGAAGCTTCAAGGCCGAGCCCCAGTCCGAGCCTTCGGGCATGAGCGGCTCGCCGATGGAGAGCGTGATGCTGCCGCGCCGGGGCTTCCAGCAGTCCGCCGGCATCATCTCCCGCGTCCCCCGGATGCCGACCGGCAGGATGGGGGCCCCCACGTGCGCTGCCACCTGGAACGCTCCCATGTGGAAGGGGCGCAGGCCCGCCGATCGGGAGATGCCGCCTTCCGCGAAGACGGCGATGGATTCGCCTTGGCGGACGGCGGCTTCGACCGCTTCCACGTCCTGGATGCCTGCTCGCACGTCCTGGCGCTCGACGAAGCGCACTCCGAGCCGTTCGAGGAAGAACCGGATGCTCCGGTAGCGCGTGAAATCCCGCTTGGGGGTGTAGGTCACGGTTTCGGGAAGCACGGCGGCCAGCGTGAGGGCATCGAGGTAACTCGCGTGGTTGGCGACGATCACGCATGGGCGGCACTCCTGGAGGTGCTCCTGGCCTTCGATGCGCAGGGAGATCCCCGCGGCGCGCAGCAATAGCCGCGCGATCCGTCTCACCCAGCGCCGGTTGCGGGTTGGCGAGCGGGAAATGACCATCCAGCCGCCGCCGCCCAGCATGACGACGCCGAATAATCCCCAGAGATACCCCGCATAGAGGCTCTGGCTCAGCCATGCGCGAGCTCGGCGCAATCGGGGCTGGGCTCCTTCCAGGGTTAGGCCAGCGATCTGGCGCCAGAAGGCTTTTTCGATGCCGAGTTCGCCGCGCTGGTAGAGCTCCCGGCAAGTCGAACGGCGGATCTTGCCGCTCGCGGTCTTGGGCGCGGAATGCGGGGGCCCGAAGAGGATCTCGTCGGGAGCATTGTCCAGGATCCTGACGGAGAGGTCCTGGATCTGCTGTCGGAGGGCTTGCATGGCCTCCGGGCGGGTCTCGGAGGTTTCGGCGAAGACCACCAGCCGTTCGGTGCCGCGGGCGGGATCGGGACTTCCGAAGACGGCCACTCCGTTGGGGATGATACCGTTCAGCTCGCTCACGGCCTCTTCCAAGGGGTCGGGGAAGAGGTGCTGTCCTCCGCGGATGATCATGTCCTTGGCGCGGCCGGAGAGGTAGAGCTCGCTTTCGGCCAGGTAGCCCATGTCGCCGGTGTCGAGCCAGCCGTCGTGGTGGAGCTTGCGGGTGGCTTCGGGGTTGCGGAAGTAGCCCGGAGTGCTGGAGGGGCCGGAGAATTCGACGTGGCCGACCTGGCGTTCGGGAAGGGGCTGGCCTGCGTCGTCGACGATCCGGACCTGATGGCCGGGCAAGGGTTTGCCGCAGGAGACGAGGGCGATCGCCGTCGCATCGTCGGCGCTGGCGGGTACGGCGCGGCCTTCGCGGAGGAGCGGTTCGCGCTGCAGCGCGTCGAGCCGCGGTCCGCGCCCCGGTGGCGTGAGCGTGACTCCGACGGCGGACTCGGCAAGCCCGTAGGCGGGCGTGAGGGCCGTCGGGCGCAGCCCGTAAGGGGCGAAGCGGGCGGTGAAGCGCGCGAGGGTCTCGGGGTTCACGGGCTCGGCTCCGCTGACGGCGAGCCGCAAGGAGCTCAGGTCCAGGCCCTCGAGATCCGCGTCGCGGATCTGGCGGGTGCAGAGCTCGTAGGCGAAGTTGGGGGCGGCGGTCAGGGTGCCGCGCTGCTCATGGAGGGTCCGCAGCCAGCGCTCGGGACGGGCGAGGAAGGCCAGCGGGCTCATCATGACGCCCGGGATCCCGAAGTACAGGCTCCCGAACCAGGCCCCGATGAGCCCCATGTCGTGGTAGAGCGGGAGCCAGCTGACGAAGACGTCCGTAGGCACGATCCGGGCGGCTTCACCCAGGGCGCGCAGGTTGGCCAGGAGGTTGCGGTGGGTCAGGATGACGCCTTTGGGTTGTCCGGTGCTGCCCGAGGTGTACTGGAGCATGGCGGTGGCCTCGGGAAGCGATCCGAGCAAGGGGGGCTCCATGACGCCGTGCGTCAGGTCCTCGGGGGTGGCGATCGCCTTCAGGGTCGGCACCAGGGGGCGAAGCAACGGATCCAGCCGCTTGGCCGCCTCCACGGTGATCAGCAGCTTGGCCTGCGCGTTATTGAGAATAGCGGCCTGGCGCCGCATGTGATCGGCGATCTCCTCGCGCCGGGTGGGAGGGTACAGCGGGACGGGGATGCCTCCGGCGAGCAGGGTCCCGTAGAAGGTCGTGAAGAAGGCGCGCTGGGTGGGCAGCATGAGGGCGACGGTCTCGCCGGGGGCCACGCCGCGGGCTCTCAGCCTACCGGCCAGGGTCTTGGCTTCCTCGTAGAGACTTCCGTAGGTCAGGTCTTCGAGCCCCCCCTCGGACCAGAGCCGGAGGTGGATGCGATCGGCATGCTGGTCGACATGCCATTCGAGGGCCTCGATCAGGGTGCGCGCTTGCTCGGGGACGCCCGTCGCCGCGGGGCTGGGAAGCGGAGCGGCGGGCGGAGGCATCCCTGCAGGACGGCCCCCACCGGGGCGGACCCCACCGGGGCGGACCCCAGCGCCTTGGACCCCGAGGGGGCGGGCGCCGGCTTTCGACAGGGCGTCCAGGAGGTCTCGCGGGGTCTCCGCGATGAGCGCCTGATCCTCGTCGAGCCGGACCTGGAAGGCCCGCTCGAGCCGGGCGAGCATCTCCACCCGGCTCAGGCTGTCCAGCCCGAAGTCTCGTCCCAGGGAGCTGTCGAGGGTCAGCAGGCGCCGACGCAAGCCGGGGTGGAGCTCGGCGGCCAGCTCCCCCAGGATCTGCATCACGCGCTCGGCCTGGGGCTCGAGGGCTGCCCCCCCGACGGGCCGATCCGGGCCATGATCCTGGGCCTGATTTCGGGCCTGATCTCGCGCGTGCTCCATCCCTCCTCCTCGCGGCCATGCCGTATCGACGTCATGCTCGCGAGGAGGTCGCGGCTTGTCAACGCTTTGCCGACGGGCTAGTCGTCCACCGGAGTGCTCAGGGTCAGGGTCTTGAACTCTACCCGTAGCCCGACGGTCGGGCCGGATAGCCAGTTTGCGTTGGGGAAGTACAGGTATCCCCCGGAGAGCGCCGTGCGCACTCCGCCCCCGAAGTAGGTCGAAAGCGAGGCGCGCGGTTCGAGGACCATGCTGCTCTTGAGATCGGCGTCGCTGGTCCCGGAGGCGGCGCCTCCGACGAGCAGGCTCACGTCGTACCCCCAGCCGGGAAGGAATTTTTGCTCGTAACCCGCGACCATGCCGGCGTAGGCGAGGTTGGTCTGGGTCTGGCCGAAGCGGCTCAGCGTGCCGCCGTACCCGGCCCCCCCGAGGTAGAAGGAGTTGCTCATGTAGCCGACGCCGCGGCCGCCCACGATCATGCCGAACTGATCCAGGGTGGTGTAGAGCGCCTTGAACTCCGGGCCTCCCTGGCCCATGCTCTGCTCGAGGCTCTGCAACTCGAGGCTGCTGAGATCGCGGCGCACCTTGGCCGAGGCGGGCGGGGCCAGCGCCAACGTCGCCAGCGAGATCGTGGCCAGCGAGAGGGCGACTCCTCCCAAGCGGGTCGGACGCAGCATGACGGCCTCCTTTCGGTGAGTCCAGCCGCTCCAACCTACCAAGCGCTGACGTATCAAGCTAGCGTTCAAAGGGAGAAGGTTCTCGGAGATTTCGGCCAGGGGGCCTTTGGGGGCGCGCGCGGGGAGAAACGGCGCGAGGCCGGGGTGAGCCCCGGCCTCGCGAAAGGGTTATCGTTTATTCGTCGTTGGAGATGCCTGCGGGCATGGCCTTGGCCGACTCGATCCACTTGGTGACGGTGGAGAGTGCCGGCGTGCGGTCGACGAACTTCGGCGAGAAGGTGTTGGCGACGCCCAGGCGATCGTGGAGGTTGGCGGGAACGCGGCGGGCCAGCTCCTTGGCGGAGGTGATGCCGATGGAGGCGAGGAGGTTGCTCTGACGGGGGCCAATGCCCTTGATCGTCATCACTTCGACCTTTTGAGCCCAGGCCAGGACCAGCTTGTAGGGGATGCCGGTCGTTTCGGCCAGCTTCTGGCGCTGGTAACGGGTCTTGGTCGCCTGGAGCAGCTTGTCCGTGTTGGTCACGCCGGCTTCCCGGAGCTTGCCGCCGTAGACCGGGCCGATCCCCAGCACGTCCTCGATCTTGTAGGCGCGGTCCGCTTCGACGATGCCGCTCTCGAGGGCCTCGACGTTGGCGAGGTTGCCGACCGGCGCGGGAGTGCCGCAGCCTGCGACCATTCCGAGGGTGGCGAGAAGCATGCTACCGACGATGAGGGACTTGAAGCGCGCCATGGCAACCTCCTAAGCGAAGCAAAACACGTTCTTAACTGCTGTTTAATGCTTATCGCAGCTTGCGCTCGGAACTTGCGTGCGGAGGCGAATTCTTTTTTCTAGGAGGCCGGCGGGCCGTCGCAGCGCGTTTCCGCCAGGATGTCGCCGAACGGCATGTCGACGGGCGGGGAGAACGGCTCTCTGCATTCAGGATTGGCCTGGCATTCCAGGGAGCCGGTGGAGCCCGCTTGCAGATCCTGGATCATGGCCTCTTGCTCCGCCATGCGGGTTTCGACGGAGGGCGCCAGGCGGGGCAGGTCGCGGACCTCGTTCCGGTCGGTGTACGTGGGCTCACCACGGCCGATCGGGACGGGATCTCCGCATTGTTTCAGCTGATCGTCCTTGTAAGGCAGCTTCGGATCGGTCTTGGTGGGCAGATCTTCGACCGGGGGTTCGGGAACCCATCCCATGGCCATGTCAGGCATGCTCGGCTCCTCCTCTTCGCTAGGGGAGCCGATCGTATCACGGCATGGAGGCGGACACAGGCGTCAGGCGACAGTCGTCAGGCTTCCCAGATGCCCGCGACGTCCTGCCGGCGAAAGGGCAGGCTCAGCTGGACGAGCGGGCGATCGCCGAATTGGTTCCATCCCGGCCCCCGGCTGAATTGTGCGGGAGCGATCTCCGTGAGCGGGGGGATGAAGTTGGGGCCCAGCACGGCATCTTGCCGAAAGGCTTCGAGGACGTCTGTCTTGGCGACCATGTCCATGGGCAGGTCCCGATCCAGGTCCGCGCGCCCGTCGTCGGGCAGAGGCCGTCCGCCCGCCCAGAAGCCCGGAGTTTCGGCGTCGGTCGCGCATGCGTAGGGATCGATGGGCACCCCGTCCATCAGCAGGCTGAAATGCAGGTGGGGCGGAACCCAGGGCCAGAATCGCTCGATGGCGCTGCCGGTGCCCCCGCTCTTGGCGAGCAGTTCGCCGCGCTCGACCGTGGCTCCCGTCGCGACGTGAACGTTTTTCAAGTGGTGATAGGTGGTGGCGAAGCCGCCGCCGTGGTCCAGCCAAAGGAAATGGCCGCCGACCGGTTCGTAGCCGACCTTCAAGACGCGCCCCCGGGCTGGCGCCACCACCGGGGTGCCGACGGGGACGACGAAGTCCGTCCCCAGGTGCTTGTCGTAGGTGTTTTGCCGGCCGCGCCAGTCGCGGCAGGTCGTGATGGCAAAGACCATCGGGTAGGCCCGCTCCCGGCATGTCCGGTCGAAGTAGGCGTAGACCGGGGCGAGCGGCCAGCGGGGCGGTAGGCCCAAGTACGCCGGAACGCTCAGGTCGGGCCGGAGCAGGGCGAGCGTCTTGAAGGAGATGTCAATCGCGCGCACGGCTACTTCGATGGATCGCCCAGGAGCATGCGGCTGTAGCGGGTGCTGCGGACGCCGCGGTTGGCGACGTAGATGGGGCCGTGCAGGTAGGCCGAGAGGCCGCGGTGCATGTCGCCGTTGAACTCGTCGACGTACTCGCGCAGGATCCGGCAGCCGAATTCGATGTTGGTGGCGGGGTCGTAGAGGTTCTCGCCGCGCTTGGCGTGGCCCTTGCGGATCTGCATCAAGCCCAGGGCGTCTTTGTGGCTGGTTTCGCGGGGGTTGAAGTCGGATTCGAGCTTGATGATCTTGGCGATCAGCATCGGGGGAAGCTTGTACTTCGCGGCCTTGGCCGTGACGAGCGGCGCGTAGGCCTTGGCCTTCGCACTACCCGCGTGCTGGGCGATATACGAATAGACCGGATCGGGGGTCGGCTTGGCCGTCGCAGGGGCGACAAAGGCGAGGCTGAGCGCCAGGGCCATGATCGCGCGGGTCAGGTGCTTGCGATTCAGCATGCGCGGGATCCTCCTTTCGGGGCAAGCGAAGGGTTGACCCTCGCTTGAGCGGATCCATCCTAGCACATGGGAGCGGCCGCTCCTCTTTCCAGCTTGTGAACAGGAAATGAACGCGGAGCGTCCGCGCGGCCGGCAAAATCAGGCGACGGGGGCTTCGCCGGCCTTGTAGAGCGAGCCGCGGTAGGAAAGGTGATTGGACGGATCGTCGGGCATGATGAGGACCGTGAGGGCGTCGCCTTCGGCGATCGCCCGGCCTTCCTCGCGCCCGGTCCCTGCGTAGGACCGCCCCTGCGGATCCTCGAAGACGTAGCGGTAGCGCGTATCGAGGGTCCAGGTTTCCGCTTCGCGCAGGCGCTTCATGAAGGTCTCTTGCTGGCTGACCTCGGCGCGGATCGGCGTGCCGAGGGAGACGATCATGCGCTGTCGCCGGGTGTAGACCACCATGAAGGCGAGCAAGACCAGGAAGGGAGGGACGAAGGCCACCAGGACCAGGAGCGCCACGAACTGGGTCGCTCCGCCCATGAAGGCCGCGATGGGGGGCAGGGAGAAGAGCAGGGCGGCCATGACGACGCCCGCCATCAGGCGGATGGCCCCCATCATGAGCGCGATGGAGGCAAGGTTGCCACTGCCGTGGACCGGACGCGGCGGAGCGGCGGAGAGCTCGGGCTCGGGAGTCCACTGGGTCTCGGGACGCAGCGGGCGGCGCGGCTGGAGGTGATCGAGCTGGTGGGCGACCTTCTGGTTGCGGCGGGCGCGGATCATCGCGGGGATGAACAGCATCAGGATCAGGAAGGCGTCCAGCATGTAGCCGAGAATCGGGTCCATGCGATGGAAGATCGCGAAAATCGGCAGGGCGAGGGGGATCAGGAGAAACGTGGCGCCGAAGTAGCGTAGATTGCGGTGGCGCAGCAGTCGCGCCGTTCCCTGGAGGTTCCAGCCGCAGTCCGGACAGTAGACGAGGGTCATGCGGGGCGAATAGGGGATGGTCGTCATCCGGCGCTTGCAGCGGGGGCAGGGAAGATCGGTCGGGTTCCCGACGGGTGATGGCTTGCTCATGGGGCCCATGATAGCAGAGATTTGCCCTTGAGGCGCCTCAGGCGCTACTATGGCCAAGCGGAGAAGCGAGCCTCGCAAACCCTGCCCTCGTGCCCCTGAGGGGGATAAGGGCCCGTGTCCCGGGTAAAATAGAGCGCTCTGGCTGAACCGAGAAGGAGACTGTCCTTGAGAACCGTTTCCGATTGCCCGGTCGAGCGGACCCTGCGGATCATCGGCGGGAAGTGGACCTTGCTCGTCCTGAGGGATCTCTTCACGGGCAAGAAGCGCTTCGGCGAGCTCTTGACCTCGCTCGAGGGCGTGAGCCCGAAGACCCTCTCGGACCGCCTCAAGGAGCTGGAGGGGGAAGGGATCATCACCAAGACGGTCTTCCCCGAGGTCCCCCCGCGCGTGGAGTACGCCCTCACCGAAAAGGGGCTCAGTCTCTGGGAGATTCTCGAAGCCATGCGCCGCTGGGGCGATCGCTGGCCTCTCGACGCCCCGCTAGCCAAACCTTCGCTGGTCCCCGATTAGCATCACGACGGAGTGAGCATGAACCTCAAACGACCCGGCCTCGCCCTTCAGATCCTCCTGGGATTGATCCTGGGCATCCTCTTCGGCCACTTCTTCCCTGCCTGGGGTGAGGCGGTGAAGCCCCTGGGCGACGCCTTCATCCGCATGATCAAGATGATCGTCGTCCCCATCGTCTTCGCGACCGTGATCCTGGGGGTCGCCGGCGTCGGAGATCTCAAGAAGGTCGGACGTCTCGGCGGCATCTCCCTGCTCTATTTCGAGCTGGTCACGACGGTGGCCATCATCATGGGCCTGACCTCCGCCAACCTCTTCAAGGTGGGCTCCGGCATGAACCTCGAAACGATGGCCAAATCCGACGTTTCGCAGTACACCTCCCAGGCGCACAGCTTCACCGACACGGTCCTGAACATCATCCCCACCAATATCCTCCAGGGGGCGGCCAACGGAGACCTGCTCCAGATCATCTTCTTCTCGGTGCTCTTCGGGGTGGCCCTGGCCGGGATCGGACAGGCAGGAAAGCCCATCGTGGACTTCATGCACGCGCTTTCCGAGGCCATGTTCAAGCTCACGAACCTGATCATGAAGGCGGCCCCCATCGGCGTCTTCGGCCTGATCGCCGCCACCATCGGCAAGTACGGCCTGGGAGTCCTCCTGCCTCTGGGCAAGCTGGTGCTCGTCCTCTACGTGACCATGGCCGTCTTCGTCCTGGTCGTGCTCGGAGGCATTGCCTTCCTGGCGAAGATCCCCTTCTTCAAGCTGATCCGGCTCATCGGCGAGGAGCTGCTCCTGGCCTTCTCGACGGCTTCTTCGGAGACGGTCCTGCCGCGGATCATGGCCAAGCTCGAGAAGTTCGGCTGCCCGAAGTCGATCGTCTCGTTCGTGGTCCCCACCGGCTACACCTTCAACCTGGACGGCTCGTCGCTTTACCAGGGCCTCGCGGTGGTCTTCATCGCCCAGGTCTACGGGATCGACCTGAGCTTCATGCAGCAGATCTCCATCATCCTGGTCCTCATGCTGACCAGCAAGGGTATCGCCGGGGTGCCGGGAGTCTCGTTCGTGGTTCTGGCGGCCACGCTGTCGTCGACCGGTCTTCCGGTCGAAGGCCTGGCCCTCATCGCGGGCGTGGATCGCTTCATGGACATGGGCCGCACGGTGGTCAACGTCATCGGCAACTCGCTCGCGGCGGCCGTGGTCTCGCGCGTGGAGGGGCAATTCGACGATCAGGCGGCCTCCGATGCGCAGCCGGCCCCGCTGCCGACCTAAAACCATCCCCGCCTGACGATGACGCATCAGCAGGAGGCGATCCGCCAAATAGCGGATCGCCTGGGCGGCCGAACGGCGGATTACCGTTCGGCCGCCTTTGTTTATGCTTTTAAGCCATCAAGGTTCACCGCGTTTCGCCAGAAAGGATACCCCCCATGTCCAAGAAGTCTTTGTTCTCGACAGTCTTGGCGCTCTCGCTCGGAGCGTCGCTCTCGGCCTGCGCCGGCCTGCCCACGGGGGCCTTCTCCAGCTTGACCGCCAACCTCAATCCTCAGCAACAGGCCGCCGTCAAGTCGATGCTCAGCGATACCCTCGTCGCCAGCCAGTTGAACCAGGACATGTCCGATGCGGACGCGCTTTCGGAGTCGGGAATGAACACCCTGGCCCTGAGCGTCGAGGCTTCGGCCCGCGTCTCGGCCTCCACCAAGCTCAAGGAGCGGATGGAACGGTTCAAGGATCGCTCCAAGCAGCGCCTGGAGCACAAGCAAGGCACCATGAAGGCCGACGCCAAGGTGACCATCAGCGAGGATGGCACGATCGTCACCAAGACGATGGAGTTCGCCCACAAGAACGGTGCGAAGAAGCAGACGATCGTGAAGGTCTACGCGGACAACACCCGGACGGAGCTGGTCGAGGCGAGCTTCCACCTGGAGCAGCAGCATAAGAACGGCATGAGCCTGGTGGTCGATCGCTCTCGCAAGCTCGATGCGGAAGGCGCCTGGACCCTCTTGTACAAGGCGACCTTCACCCGCAAGGATGAGAAGGTCAAGACTGTGGCCTGGACCCGGATCGAGGCTGCCGACGGTAGCCAGACCGGCACCGGCACCATCACCCGTTTCGACGGGACGACGGTTCAGATCACCTTCGAGAAGTCGGCGGACGGCGTGGTCGTGACCCGGACGATCGATGGCGCGGCCAAGGTCGAGGCGGTCGTGACCCAGGACGAGGCGGCGGTCGATGCCGACGTCGCGATCAAGGACGGTGCCAGCGGGCAGGTCACCGGCCAGGCGACCGTGAGCGTGGAAGACGCCGAGCCCAGCGAGCAGTAAGACGCGCGGAGCGCCTTCTTAAGTGCCCCCCTCCGGGTCATCGCCCGGAGGGGGGCACTTTTTGCATGAGCTGGGCGCGGGCGGCCACGACGGCGCGCACTTCGCGGGCCCCGGCCTCGCGCAGCGCATGGGCGGCCCATGTGAGCGTGGCGCCGCTGGTGAGCACGTCATCGACGAGCAGAATGCGCTGGCCGTCGACCGCCCGAGCCGCTTGAAACGCCTCTCGCAAGCCGACCCAGCGCTGCTTGCTGCCGTGACCGACTTGAGAGGGGGTGTGGCGGGTTCGAATCAGCCAGTCTGGGGCCTTTCGGTGTCCTGGAATCCCTAGGGCCAGCCATTCTGCTTGGTTGTAGCCGCGCTGGCGTAGGCGCTCGCGGCTCAAGGGCACGGGGACCAGGACCCAGTCGGGGTCGAGGGAGGTCAGGGTCTCGGCCATGCGGGCGCCGAGCCAGCGGGCGAGCTCGGGACGGCCGTCGAACTTCACGCCGTGGATGGCGCGTCGGATGAGGCCTTCGTAGGGGGCGACGGCGTAGACCTGGTCGAGGGGGGGCGGGGAGAGGCAGAGGGGGCATGGGGTGAGCGAGCCCCGGCAGCGGGGGCAGGCGTCCTCGGGGAAGCGGGGGAGGGTTGCGGCGCAGGGCGCGCAGACCGGGCTGGGGCCCCAGGTCCGGCAGCCGACGCAGCGGGACTGGAAGCAGCAGGCGAGCAAGCGGGCCCAGAGCCCGCGGAGGCGTGCGCGCATGGCACCTCCGTGTCAAAACCACTTGTCAGTTTAATGAATTTTTGTTACACGATCAAGGTGGCGTTCTTTGAGAAGCCAAAAGAGGGTCAAGGCGGCGGCGGCCCCCGAGGCGTCGATGAGGACGTCGATCGGGCTGGGGCCGCGGTTGGGGACGAAGGCCTGGTGAAGCTCGTCGGTGACGGCGTAGCCGGTGGTGAGGGCGAGCGCCCAGAGGAGCCTCCGGGGCCCGCGGGGGAGTACTCCGGTCCAAAGCAGGGCCAGGATCGCGTATTCGGTGAAGTGGGCCGCCTTGCGAAGCAGCAGGTGCAGCCCGTCGCGCGCCTCTGGATCGATCGGTCCCACGAGGGCCGAGAGGAGGGTGACGAGCATCTCCAGGAGGCCCCCGGAGGTTTCGCCCGAGTCGCTGTCGGCCGAGAACAGGAAGATCAGCCCCATCCATCCGACCAGCAGCGCCAGGCGGATGGCGAAGGGCAAGCTCCCAGGACGCCTCCAAGGCCGCTTCCATGGGCGAGGCCAGCGCCGGGTCGAAGGCCGGTTCATGTTCATCTCCGGATCATCCTTTGGCAAGGGTTTGGGGGCTCCCGCTCGGGGGCATGACCATGACGGGGCGCGGTCCGACCGGCCGCAACCCTCATGCTAGCACGAAAGGGGGAGGCGCCCGCCGGCGCCGACGCAGATGATCATCGTCATGAAATCGGATGCCACGGCTCAGCAAGTCAGCCACGTCGTGGACAAACTCACGTCCCTCGGCTTCAAGACCCACCTCTCGCAGGGCGTCGAGCGCACGATCATCGGCGCCATCGGAGACAAGCGCGCCGTCTCCCCGCAGTCCCTCACCGCCCTCGACGGGGTCGCCGAGGTCGTTCCCATCCGCCGCCCCTTCAAGCTCGTCTCCCGCGAGGTCAAGCCCCGCGACACCATCATCGACGTCGGCTACGGTGTCACCATCGGAGGCTCCGACCAGCTCGTCGTCATGGCCGGTCCTTGCTCGGTCGAATCCCGCGATCAGCTCTTCGAGACGGCCCAGGCCGTCAAGGACGCCGGAGCGACCGTCTTGCGGGGAGGCGCCTTCAAGCCCCGCACCAGCCCTTACACCTTTCAGGGACTGGGAGAAGCGGGCCTGAAGCTCTTGGCAGAGGCCCGCGAGGCCTTCAAGATGCCCATCATCACCGAGGTCATGGACTCGGAAGACGTGGAGCTTTGCGCCTACTACGCGGACATCCTTCAGCTCGGCGCCCGCAACATGCAGAACTTCTCCCTGCTCAAGAAGGTCGGCCGCATGTCCAAGCCCGTCATGCTCAAGCGCGGCCCCGCCGCCACCCTCGAAGAATGGCTCATGGCCGCCGAATACATCCTCAACGAGGGCAACACCCAGGTCATTCTCTGCGAACGGGGCATCCGAACCGTCGAGACCCAGTACACCCGCAACACCATGGATATCTCCGCCATCCCTGTCGCCAAGCGCCTCTCCCACCTTCCGGTGATCGGCGACCCCTCCCATGGCACCGGCAAGTGGTATCTTGTAGGACCGATGGCCAAGGCGGCGATAGTCGCCGGGGCCGACGGCCTGATGATCGAGGTCCATCCCCGTCCGGAGGAGGCCCTCTCGGACGGCCCGCAGGCGCTCTTGCCGGACACCTTCGCCACGCTCATGGCGGAGCTTCGCGCCATGAAGGCCGTATTGCACCAGTTCAATCCCCTGTCGCAACCCGCAGGGTTCTAGGAGGCTCATGTCCACCCACGTCGCCATTATCGGGCTCGGGCTCATCGGAGGATCGATGGCCCGGGCCCTGGCCCCCCACGCCACGGTCAAGGCCGTCGAGATCCATCCCGCCACCCTCAAGCGCGCTCCCGAGTTCGGCATCGACGCCACCAAGGACCTCAAGTCCGCCGTGGCCTCCGCCGACCTGGTCGTGATCGCCACTCCGCTCGGTACCTTCGAGACCGTCTTCAAGCAGGTTGCCGCCCACCTCAAGGACGGGGCCATCGTCGTGGACGTGGGTTCCGTCAAGCAAACCGCCGTCACCCTCGGGCAGCGCTACTTCCCCGAAGGCTCCTTCGTGGGCGGGCACCCCATGGCGGGCAAGGAGATGGCCGGCCTCGAGGCTTCCGACCCCGAGCTCTTCCAGGGCAAGTCCTTCATCCTCACGCCGACCAACGACGCCGAGCGCCAGGCCGGCCTCAAGGTCAAGGAGATCCTCGCTCCGCTCGGCATGGAATGGCTGGAAATGGCTCCCGACACCCATGACATGGCGGTGGCCTTCACCAGCCACATGCCGCTGCTCATGGCCGCCGCCACCGCGCGGATCGCCCAGGGGGCCATCCGGGAAGTGCCGGAGCTGCCCAAGCTGGCTTCGAGCGGGTTCCGCGACACCACCCGGCTCGCCATGACCAACCCGGTGCTCGGCCGCGACATCTGCAGCCAGAACAAGGACGCGATCCTGCATGCGATCGCCGCCATGCGCTACCAGCTCACCCAGATCGAGATCATGGTCCAGGCCGAGACCTCCGCGGCCATCGAGATGATGTTCGAAGGGGTCGGGAAGTGGCGCCAGGAGCTCAAGCTTTGATTCCGGACACCCGCCTCGTCGAGCCCGGCGGCCCCTTGCGGGGCCGCCTTCGCATCCCGGGCGACAAGTCCCTCTCGCATCGGGCCATCATGCTCGGCGCTCTCGCGGACGGGACCTCCCATGTCCGCAACTTCCTCGCCGGCGAGGATTGCCTCGGCACGCTGCGTTGCTACGAGCACCTGGGTATCCGCTTCGAGGGCGGGGGGAACGCCTGGACCATCCATGGGGCGGGCTTGGAGGGCTTGAAGGAGCCGGGGGAGGTCCTGGACGTCGGGAACTCCGGCACGACGATGCGCCTCATGCTCGGCGTGCTTTCGGGAGGGCTGCGGGGGCACGTTTGCATGACCGGCGATGCGTCGATTCGCCGCCGTCCCATGGGCCGGGTGGTCAATCCGCTTCGGGCCATGGGGGCCAGCATCGACGGCCGGAAGAACGGTGATCTGGCGCCGCTTTCGATTCGCGGCGGCACGCTCAAACCCGCTCACTACGACTCTCCGGTGGCGAGCGCCCAGGTGAAGTCGGCCTTGTTGCTGGCGGGCTTGTTCATCGACGGGGAGACGAGCGTGTCGGAGCCGGCCCGCAGTCGGGATCACACGGAGCGCATGCTGGCGGCCATGGGGGCGGATCTGACGGTCGATGGCCTGAGGGTGGCCATCCGGGGCGGGCGGCGGCTCAAGCCGTTCGAGCTGGAGGTGCCCGGGGATATCTCGAGCGCGGCTTTCTGGCTGGTGGCGGGCTCGATCGTGCCGGGTTCGGAGATCGTGCTGGAGGGCGTGGGCATGAACCCGACGCGGACCGGCGTCCTGGACGCCTTGCGGCGGATGGGGGCCGACGTCACCGAAGAAAACCCGCGCCTGGCGCTGGGCGAGCCGGTGGCGGACCTGCGAGTGCGGCATGCCGAGCTGGTGGGGACGACGATCGAAGGCGACGAGATTCCGCGCCTGGTGGACGAGATCCCGATCTTGAGCTTGGCGGCGGCGTGCGCGTCGGGGACGACGGTGATCCGGGACGCGCAGGAGCTGCGGGTGAAGGAGTCGGATCGGCTGTCGGCGATCGCCCGCGAGCTCGGCAAGCTGGGTTTGCAGGTGCGCGAGCGGCCGGATGGGCTGGAGATCGAGGGGGGGACGCGCTGGCGTTCGGCCGAGGTGGAGAGCCAGGACGATCACCGGATGGCGATGACGCTTGCGATCGCCTCGTTGCTGGCTCCACGGCCGGTTCGGGTGGGGGGAACCCGCTCGACGGAGACCTCCTACCCGGGCTTCTGGGAAGATCTGGCCCGGCTGCGCTGAGTCGCGGTGCCTTGCAACATGCGGGGGGCGATGGTAGGATGGGGCGCATGGGTCTTCAAAGCAATCGAGCTATGAAGCCGAGCAATGAAGTCCGTGAAAAAATTTGAAAGAAAAGTAGGGGAACATCTGGAATGAGGGAACTGGAGCAGCACGCTACCGAGGAAATCACCGAAATCGACTACGAAAGCACGTTCGTTGATTTCCAGCAGGGCGATATCGTCAAGGGTATCGTCGTTAAGGTCGCCCCCGACGAGATCCTGGTGGACGTCGGCGGGAAGTCGGAAGGCGTGATTCCGATCAAGGAGCTGACCAACATCCCCGGGACCAACCCGCGGGACATCGTCGCCGAAGGCGATGAGATCGAGCTTTACATCCTCCGCGAGGAGGACGAGGACGGTCAGCTGACCCTGTCCAAGCGGCGCGTCGATCAGGCTCGCGGCTGGGTGCAGGCGGCCAAGGACTACGAGGAAGAGAAGGTCATCAACGCCCGGGTC
>JAKFCT010000069.1:0-77485 GCA_036676495.1 Candidatus Sericytochromatia bacterium | reverse complement strand
CAAGGGAAGGGCCCGAGGCAGCTCGCCCCGGTCATGCGTGAGGGCGGTACTGGGCACGGCCACTTCCGTATCCCCTTCGAGCTTGAAGAGCGCCGTCTCGACCTGGGCCACCCGGAGGACGGCTCCCGAGAGACTGAGCGTGAGGCTCGTTTGCGTCTTGAAGGGCGGCGTCTCGCCCGGCTTGTCGGAAGTGTCGGCTCCTGGCGCGGGGCAGCCCGAGAGCAGCCCCACGCCCAGCAAGGCGGTGAGAAGAATGCGTGACATGCCATCTCCTAAAAAGCGGGAAAATTCACGAATCTCCAGCTTCGCAGAGACGGGCAACGCACCTCAATGGAAGAACTATCGATGGGGCTGCATTATTTTTCGTTCTTGGCCGGAAGCAGGAGGCTCAATAGCTTGGACGCTCCTCGTCCAAGACCGGGGCATCGGCGATCAAGGCGCGCATCCAAAGGTGCGACGCCACGCTCACGAGCAGATAACTCACCAGGATCAGCTTCATCGTGCTCTCCTTCGAGTGCCCCAATAGGAGGTCCCCCGGGTTCGAGGGTCCTTGGCCAGCATAGTCGGAGAGCGTCAGAGCTTCCTATGGAGGATTTATCGATCGGGTAGGCCAATCTATCGTTCTTGCGCCACCGCCGTCACGGGGTCGCCCGCGCATGCCGGACCGAGGGTCAGGGCCGTGGGGCGGAAGCGGCTTCGAGGCGCCAGTTCTGGGGCGAGGTGCCGAACAACTGGCGGAACTGGCGATGGAAGTAATTGGCATCCGAGTAGCCCAGCGCGGTGGCGATCCGCTGGACCGGCCAGTCGGAACTGGAAAGAAGGTACTTGGCCTCGGCCATCTTGAAGTCGAGGATCCATTGCTGGACCGTTTTTCCGGTCTTGATGCGCATGAGGTGCGTGAGGTAGGACGGCGAGTACTCCGTGGCGGAGGCCACCTCGCGAAGGCCTATGGGCTCGCGAAAGTGCGACTCCATGTAGTTGAAGGCCATGAGCAGGGCCGGCTCCTCGGCGATCGCCTGGGCCAGCGCCGCCGGCCACCCCTGGCGCAACGACGCCTCCACGTCGCTCCCCGGAGAGGAGCCCGGCAGCTTGGCGCGATGCGCCAGCGCTCGCGCGATCACGTCGTCGAGCTTCCGGAAATCATGCAAGGGCTTTTGCAGGAAATCAAAGCTGCGCCCTTCGCGCAAGGCCTCGATCGCATCTTCCAGCGAGGCCTCACCGGTCAGGAAGATCACCTGGACGAGCGGATCCCGGGCCTTCAGGGCGGAGAGCAGGTGCAGCCCGTCGCAGCGGGGCATCTTGAGATCCGTCACCACGACGTCGAAGTGCTCCCGGCGCGCGGTCTCCAGCGCCTCGAGGCCATCCGAGGCCGCCAAGACGGCATGTCCCCTCAACGTGAGCCAGTCCCCCAGGGTGAGACGCAAGTCTTCATCGTCCTCTACGACCATGATTCGGGCTCGGAGGGGCATATCTACGGTTTCTAAGGGCTTTTGCATGGGCTATACTTACCCTGCTTGCTTGCCTGCCTCACCACCCCCCGCCGCGAGGCCCCGAGACTCATGATCGCTCCATCCACGGACGAACGCCAGCGGATCGCCCTTCACCCCGCCGCCGTCCTGGCCACCGTCCTCGCCCTCCTGCTCACCGTCTACGCGACGGTCCTGTTGGTGCGCGCCATCCCATGGATCGAGCGCCCGTTTCCGGGTTTCACCCTCCTGCGCGGGCAGAAGGTCGATTTCCAGATTCCCGAATCCTGGACGGGCGCCCGGGCGGGCCTGCGCCCCATGGACCGGATCCTCGCGATCGACCAAAAGCCGCTGGGCTCCAGCGCCGAACTCTACGCCCGGGTCGCGGCCGTGCCGATCGGGACTCCGATGACCTACACGATCGCCCGCACCACCCTGGACGGCCGCGAAACGACCTTTCAAAGGACCGTTCCGACCCAGCGCTTCCCCATGAGGAACTGGGGAATCATCTTCCTCGGCAACTGGTTGACCGGCATCGCCTACCTCGTCGTCGGTCTCGCCGTCTTCCTCCTGAGGCCGGGGGACCGCCTGGTCGGCGCGCACCTCGCCCTTTGCCTCAGCGGCAGCTTTCACTTCCTGACGCTTTTCGACTCGACCGCCACCTACCTCTGGCCCCACCATGTCCCGAGTCTCCTCGGGCTGAGCCTCTTCGGAGCGTGCGGCCTGAACCTGGGCATGCGCTTTCCCCGCCGGCTCGCCGTCTCCGCGCCCAGGCGCCGGGCGGTTCTCATCCTCTCGGGGCTCGCGATCGCCGCCTTCAGCATCCTCACCTACCCACACGCCGCATGGGCACAGTGGAGCTACACCTTGCCCTGCGCCTTCGCGGGACTGGGCGGGGCCGCCGTGCTGGGCAACGTCCTCTGGAGCGCATGGAGTCCCAGCAGCACCGCCCGGGAGCGCGTCCAGGCCAAGAGCATCCTCTGGGGCTCGCTGCTTGCCCTCGTGCCGGCCTTGGGGCTCCTTTTCGCCCTGGTTTCAGGCCACAACGGCCTCCTTTTGAGCGCCGGCGCCATCTTCTCGGCCATGCTGCCCCTGGCCGTCGGGATCGCGATCGTGCGACACGGGCTTTTCGACATCGATCTCCTCGTCCGCCCCTCGCTCACGTACGCGCTCATCAGCGGCGTCCTGGTCACGCTCTATTTCTCCGTGCTGGCCCTGGTGGGCGCCCTGATCGGAGAGCGTTCGGCCTTCGCCAACCTGGCCGCCACCGCCATCGTCGCGCTGGCCTTCGCTCCCCTTCGGGACCGGATGAAGGCATGGCTCGACCAGACCTTCTTCCGGTCGGCCTACGATCCCGACGCCGTTCGCCGGGAGTTCACGCAGCTGGCCCAGGAGACGCTCAGCAGCGAAGATTTGAACCGGGCTTTCTTCCAGGTCCTGGAGCGGACCTTCCATCCCACCTACGGAGCCGCCTTCGAGAAGATCGCCCACCCTCCCTATTGGCGGCTGCTGGGATCGTTCGGAGACCTGCCGGGAGGAGACGGATCGGGCTTGCTCCTGCCCTCGGATCTGACGGAAGCCGAAGCCTTCGACATCCAGGTCCAGAACGAGGTCGTCCGGGTCATCAAGCTGGGAAGCAAGCGTTCCGAGCTACCGTACACGAAGGGCGATCGCCGCCTCATCCAGGACCTCGACCAGTCCCTCGCCACGCGCTTGCGGGTCTACGAGTACATGCGGATGGAACAGCGCCAAGCCCATCAGATCGAAGCCCTCAAGGAAGCCAAGGCCATGCAGGAGCAGTTCCTGAACCTGGTCAGCCACGAGCTGAAGACCCCCATTAGCGTGATCCTCGGGGCCATCAACACCCTGGGGCTGCTCGGGCGAGCCTCGGCAGACCCCGTGCTCGAAAGGTTCCTGGGGCGAATCCACCGCAACGCCGAGCAGCTCAGTTTGCTGCTCGGAGACCTCTTGAACGCCGGACAACTTCAAGCGGGCCAGTTCACGCTGCATCGCCGCGAAGCCTCGCTCGCGACGCTGGTCGAGGCGGCGGTCGCCGATTTCTCTCCCATGGCCGCCCAGAAGCAGCAAAGCCTCTCCTGCGACGTGGGAGACGC
The DNA here is from genome assembly GCA_036676495.1 of Candidatus Sericytochromatia bacterium. Classification (GTDB taxonomy): domain Bacteria; phylum Cyanobacteriota; class Sericytochromatia; order S15B-MN24; family UBA4093; genus UBA4093. The sequence goes on along the minus strand of JAKFCT010000069.1, from coordinate 73,905 downwards.
CCCGCCGCAGCTGGAGCTCGATCCGCATCGCCTCGAACAAGCCATCCGCAACCTCCTGGTCAACGCCATCAAGCACACGGAACCCGGCAGCACGATCCGCATCCGCCTCCGAACGACTACCGAGCACGTGCGCTGCGAGGTGGAGGACACGGGCGCGGGCATCGCGCCGGACGACCTGCCCAAGCTCTTCCAGCGCTTCTCGCGCCTGGAAGGAAGCCAGGCGGGCACCGGTCTCGGGCTCTTCATCGCCAAGGCCATCGTCGAGGCGCATGGAGGGCGGATCGGCGTCTGGAGCGAGCCCGGCCACGGCAGCACCTTCTGGTTCACGCTCCCGCTCGCCGAAGCGAGCCTCCCCGATCCTCACGCGCTCCCGGCGAGCGGCTCTCCCGCCTAACCTCGAGCCGGGCGGGCCCTCGGTGGCCTCAACCCGACGCCATGCACCCTGTGCCGTGATCGCGCCCTAACGCATCGGCCTGCCCGAGGCCGTGACGCCCCGCGGACGCGATCCGCGAGAAGACTGGACGCGCCCACCAGGTAACGATATATTAATAGACAACTAACTTCGCACCAATGCCTTCCCGCCGGCCGCCTCCCGGCAGACACCGCGCGGAGCGGCGCCCGAGCGGCCGCACTCCCCCGCGAGATTTTGACGCGATTCAAGATGTTGACAAGGATTAAATTTAGAGTTATTCTAAAACCATGCAAGACCGACGCGACTGCTTAACCTACGAAGAACTCGAAGCCCGGCTGCGCCATGCCGGTATCAACCCGACGGCGCAGCGGCTCGCGATCTGCCGCCATGTGCTCTGCGAAGCGGATCACCCGACGGCCGAGGACATCAAGCACTGGGCGGATCGCAACTTTGCCAAGCTGAGCTTGGCGACGGTCTACAACACGCTGCGCATCCTCGTGGAGGGAGGCTTGCTCAAGGAGCTGAAATTCCCGCATTCCGAAAAACTTCACTACGACCCCCTGGTCGGGGAGCATTTCCATTTCCTGGACGTCGAGACCGGCGAAATCGTCGACCTTCCCCCGGAGAGCGTCACGATCGACCCGAAGCTCGGCCCCGAGTTTCAGGTCCAGGGGCTGGAGCTGCTGATTCGCGGCAAACGCCACGCTTATTTACCCACGCTTTAGAAGAGTTCTAGTTTTAGGATTACTTCAGAAGGCTTCCCCCCACCCCCACCGATAGGAGAGAACCGAATGAACACCAGCCTCATCAACACCGAGATCCTTCCCTTCAAGGCCAAGGCCTACCACAACGGCAAGTTCATCGACGTCAGCAACGAGACCCTGAAGGGCAAGTGGTCGGTGGTCTTCTTCTACCCGGCCGACTTTACCTTCGTCTGCCCGACCGAGCTGGGCGACCTGGCCGACAACTACGACGAGTTCAAGAAGCTGGGAGTCGAGATTTACTCCGTCTCCACCGATACCCACTTCACCCACAAGGCCTGGCATGACACTTCGGAGACCATCGGAAAGCTCCAGTTCCCGATGATCGGCGATCCGACCGGCATCCTCTCCCGCAACTTCGGCGTGATGATCGAGGACGAAGGCATCGCCGAGCGCGGCACCTTCGTCATGGACCCCTCGGGCAAGATCCAGCTCATCGAGGTCAACGCCGGCGGCATCGGCCGCAACGCCCAGGAACTGATCCGCAAGATCAAGGCCGCTCAGTACGTCGCCGCCCATCCCGGCGAGGTCTGCCCCGCCAAGTGGGAGCAGGGTCAGGCGACGCTGGCCCCGTCCCTCGAGCTGGTCGGCAAGATCTAAGCCCCCGTCACCCTTCCTCTCCCGGAGCCGCTCCGGGAGAGGAGTTCCCCTCGCGGGAACGGCACCCCATGACCCCACAGGGAGGAAAACCTTATGCTCGACGCATCCATCAAGGCCCAACTGGCCGCATACCTCGAAAAACTTCAGCAGCCGATTGAGCTTGTCGCCTCGCTCGACGACAGCGAGACCTCGACTCAGATGAGCGAGCTGCTGGCCGACATCGCCTCCCTGTCCCCCAAGGTGAGCATCCGCGAGGACGGGACCGCCTCCCGTCGCCCCACCTTCTCGGTGGGTCGTCCCGGCGAGCCGGGACGCATCGAGTTCGCCGGCCTTCCCATGGGCCACGAATTCACCTCGCTCGTCCTGGCCCTCCTCCAAACCGGCGGGCATCCTCCCAAGGTGGACGCCGAGACCCTCGATCAGATCAAGGGCCTCACGGGGACGTTCCGCTTCGAGACCTTCGTCTCGCTGACCTGCCAGAACTGCCCGGACGTGGTCCAGGCCCTCAACCTGATGGCCGTCCTCAACCCCAACGTCTCCAGCGTGATGATCGAGGGCGGAGCCAACCAGGCCGAAGTGACGGCGCGCGAGATCATGGCCGTCCCCTCGGTCTTCCTCAACGGCGAGCCGTTCGGCCAGGGGCGCATGAGCCTCGAGGAGGTCCTCGCCAAGGTCGATACGGCCTCGGCGGAGCGCGACGCCGAGAAGCTCAGCGCCAAGGAGCCCTACGACGTGCTGGTGGTGGGCGGTGGCCCCGCCGGCGCCGCGGCGGCCATCTATGCCGCCCGCAAGGGGATCCGCACCGGCGTCCTGGCCGAACGCTTCGGAGGCCAGGTCCTCGATACCCTGGCCATCGAGAACTTCGTCTCGGTCAAGCACACCGAGGGGCCGCAGTTCGCGGTCGCGCTGGAGCAGCACGTCCTGGAGTACAACGTCGACATCATGCGCATGCAGCGCGCCGAGGAGCTCATTCCCGGCGACGTGCTGCACCAGGTCAGGCTCGCCAACGGCGCCGTCCTGAAGGCGCGCTCGGTCATCATCGCCACCGGTGCCCGCTGGCGCGAGATGAACGTGCCCGGCGAGACCCAGTACAAGACGAAGGGCGTCACCTTCTGTCCCCACTGCGACGGTCCGCTGTTTGCGGGCAAGCGCGTGGCCGTGATCGGCGGAGGCAATTCGGGCGTCGAGGCTGCCATCGACCTGGCCGGCATCGTCTCGCACGTCACCCTGCTGGAGTTCGACAGCCAGCTGCGGGCCGACGCGGTCCTGCAGCGGAAGCTGGAAAGCCTTCCGAACGCCACCATCATCGTGAACGCCCAGACCACCGAAGTCCTCGGGGACGGCAGCAAGGTGAACGGCCTGGCCTACACGGATCGGATCAGCGGCGAGGCCATGCACCTCGAGCTGGAAGGCATCTTCGTCCAGATCGGGCTCTTGCCGAACACCCACTGGCTCAAGGGCACGCTGAACCTCTCGAACCGCGGCGAGGTCGAGGTGGATGCCCGCGGCCAGACGTCGGTGCCCGGCGTCTTCGCGGCCGGGGACTGCACCACGGTTCCCTACAAGCAGATCGTCATCGCCATGGGCGAAGGCTCGAAGGCCAGCCTCTCGGCCTTCGACCACCTGATCCGCACGTCGGCCCCGTTGCCCGTTTGACCCGCCCGAAGGAGGCCCGGTGATCACTCCGTCATCCCTGGTGAGAGACTTGCGCAAGCTCGGCGTCATGCCGGGGGATCGGGTGATGGTCCATGCCGCGCTGCGTCGTCTCGGCCCCGTCGAAGGCGGGGCCGAGGGCGTCTTGAAGGCGCTGCTGGACTCCCTCGGGCCCGAAGGCACGCTGATGGCCTACGTGTCCTGGGATCGCTCGCCCTACGCGGAGACCTTGAACGGCAATCAGCTAGCCGCCGCCGAAAAATCGGCATGGCCCGCCTTCGATCCGGCCAGGGCCGCCGCGTATCCGGAGTGGGGCTACCTGAACACGGTCATTTGCCGCCATCCCGAGGTGAAGCGCTCCGGGCATCCCGATGCCTCGATGGCCGCGATTGGCCCCCTGGCCAGCAATCTGACCTCCGAGCATCCGCTGCAAAGCGCCTACGGTCCCGGGTCTCCCCTTGAGCGTTTCATTCGTCATGGAGGCAAGGTCTTGCTCCTGGGAGCCCCCTTGGATGCGCTCACGGTCCTCCATTACAGCGAGGCGATCGCCGATATTCCGAACAAGCGCCGGGTGAGCTATGAGATGCCCATCCTGAACCCGCGCGGGGAGAAGGAATGGGTGGCCATCGAGGACTGGGACTCCAACGGCATCACGGAGCGGTTTGCCGCCGCCATGGAATGCGGCGGCATGGATGCGGTCGAGAGCATCGCGCGCGCCTACGTCATGGGCGATCGCCACGCCGAGGGGAGCGTCGGGCAGGCGCATAGCTTCCTCTTCGACGCGAAGGATCTTTCCCGTTACGGAGTTGCCTACCTCGAGCGCCACTTCGGTGCCTGACGGGGAGGATGCTCCGCCCCGGGTCAGGAGAAACGAAAACGACAGACGTTTCCCCCCCGGATCATGCACTCCTGATGATCCACGGAGGAGCCGGTGAGCTTGGACAGCAACTCCAGGTCGAATTCGCAGACCTCGGGGAACTGCGTGGCGAGTTCATGGTAGACACAGTTGGAGGCCTCGATGACCGGCTCTCCAGGATGATCCGCGGGTAGGACCGCCGCAGCCTCGAAGGCCAGGTCGTTAAGGATGGCCACGACCGCTTCCTGCCGCTGTTCGCGGTCCTTGCCCTCCAGGCGCGCATCCAGGCTCGAGGCAATCGTGTCGGCTAGCCCTCGGAGCCAAAGAGCAAGACCTTCGCTCCCGCGCTCCGCTTTCACCGCTTGTAGCAGCAGGCCCGAGAACCAGCTGTACTGCTTGGGAAAGAGATCCGTTCCGCGCGTCGTGAGCACGTAGGTTTGTCCCGGACGCCCCGCGGTCTTTCGGACGTCGCCCTTGCAAACATAGCCCTCGACCTCGAGGGCCGTGAGGTGCTGCCGAATGGCCGTGCGGGTGATCTGGGCCTCCGCGGCGAGCTCATCAATCGAGACTCCGGCCTTGTTCTTCAACATGAGTTTCAGCAATTCCTGCTGCCGCTTGCCGAACCGTTCCAACATACAAACCCCTCTTCGTACCGATGAGATGGATTATATCAAGGGTTGGGGGGTCGATAGCGGCTCCTTTCGGGGCGTCGCCCTCACCATGAGCGCGCTCCGACGGGTTCGGCGAGTCAGCATCAGGCTTTGACGAGTGCCAGGAATTCCGCCCGCCGCTCGGATTGCAGGAGTTCCCCGGCGAACGCCGAGGTCAGCATCGAGGCCCCGTCTTTGCGGATTCCGCGGCAACTCATGCAGGCATGGCGCGCCTCGATCAGCACGGCGGCCCCCCGCGCCGAGAGATGCGTCATCAGCGCTTGGAGGACCTGCTGGGTCAGCCGCTCTTGAATCTGGAGGCGGCGCGCAAAGCAATCCACCAACCTTGCGAGCTTCGAGAGGCCCACGACGCGTTGCCCCGGGAGGTAGGCGACATGCGCCTTGCCTTCGAAGGGCAGCCAGTGATGTTCACAGGTGGAATGAAACGGGATATCGCGAAGCAGGACCATCTCCTGGTAGCCGTCCACGTCGGCGAAGGTGGTGGAAAGGATGCTTTCGGGCGCTTGCCGATAGCCGGCGAACAGCTCCGACCAGCTCTTCAGGATGCGGGCAGGCGTTTCGCGAAGTCCCTCCCGATCCGGATCCTCCCCGATGGCCGTCAGGAGGGTTCGAAGGGCCTCCAACGCAGCGACCTCGGAGGCTTTTGCCAGTTTCAACTCGAGTGCCATCTATCGCTCCACTCCTTGCCGGACGACGGCAGCGAAAGCCGGGGGACGAGTCCCCCGGCTCCCTACGTGACTAGTGCAAGTGGGGGTAATCTCCGACCCGCTTCTTCTTTTCGCTGTCGCTGATCAACCAGTTGATCACGTGGAGATGGCGCTCCATGACCCCAGGGTGGGCGGCTGAGACATGAACCTCCGTATGGTCCACCTTCAGGCCGCTTACCGAGGTGCCGAGCGCAGCCCAAGCGGTGTTTTTCTGGAGTTCCGCGTCGGGCAGCATGTACGTGATGTTGACCAATTCGCCGCTCTTGTCGTAACCGAGGAACGGCCCCGCAGGCAGCGTCTTCGGATCGACGTAGAGGGTTCCGAGGCCGGGCACGAAAGCCATGCCGGGATTCTTGAGGGCGTCGCTGACCTTCACGAACCCGGCCGGCGGCTTGCCTTTCAGGTTCACCGGGGCGGCATCGGCCGAATTCAGGGGGAAAACCGAGGCTCCGAGGGCGATCAGCGCACCGAACGCAAAGGCTCTGAACGTTCGGGAATGAGCTCCATGATTCATCGAGGTCCTCCTTCATGATGGGGGCTGCGTAACGACCTTGTGAGAGTCGGGGCCATCATAAAGCAGGCGAGCAAGTTTTGCAACATAGATATGCCAAAAGCATCTAAAGCAGATCCTCGCGCCGCGCTTCGAGGTTCGTTTGGGCACGGCCCAAGAGGAGAGGGGAGACGCCGAGGCCCCTCCGTGAGGGTGAACCGGTGACAGGCGGCATGGGTAAAGCCCCGGAACTCGCGTTTCCTCGTGTTCCGGGGTTTGCGTGGGCTTGGCTGGACGAGTTTAGAACCGCGCAGGCAGGTTTGCTCGGGCATGCACAATCAAGGGAGGTGCTCACCCCCAGATGGCCCGCTCCTTCGAAATGAAGTGCTTCAGCGTCTGCGGAGGACGTCCGAGCAGCCTTTCGAGTTCAGGGGTGACCAGAGCGGCCTTGCCCATACGAGCGGTCGTATAGATGGCTCCCATGACCAAGGCAAAGCCAAAAGGTACCCCCTCCCGGATGCGCCACAAGAGGAAGCCAAGCAGCCCAGGAGCGCGATATCTGATCGGACGACCGAGTTCACCGGTCAGAATGGCGGCCACCTCGTGGTAGTCGAGTGCCTCGCAGCCCGTCAGATCATATGCCTTGTTCTCGTGGCCAGTCTCGGTCAGGGCTATGGCCGCCACCTCGGCGAGATCCGCAACGTCCACGAAGCTCGTCTTGCCCATTCCCGCTGGAACGTCGATGAGGTTCTTCTCGCGGATCTCGCGGGCGTGGGTAGTGGAGAGGTTTTGCATGAAGAAGCTCGCACGGAGGAACGTATACGAGATTCCGCTACGCTCAAGGTAAAGTTCGACCTTGCGATGCGGGACGAACGGCAAGTGCTGTGCTCCCAGCAATGACAAGAATACGATTTGAGAGACGCCAGACCGCTTGGCCTCGTCGATGAGGGGAAAGACGTAACGCGCAACGTCCGTTAGAGCGGGCGGTCGCATCAAGAAGAGCTTATCAACTCCTTTGAGGGCAGGAGCATAGGTTTCCGGGCGCTCGAAATCGAAGAGCACCTGATCGGCAATCGCTCCGGGACGAGGATCCCGGACCGCCGCGCAAGCGCTGATTCCACGCCGGGAAAGCGCCTCGATAACGACCGAACCAACGTTACCCGTTGCCCCGGTCACCAGAATGCGGCTCATCGTGAAACCCTCGATCGGGCAGCGATGGCCATGGAGGCAAGGACGGCAAGGCCCATGATGCTCAGCGGGGCCAGTGGTGGGGCGTGATGCTCACCGCCGTGCTCATCGCCCTTCTCAGGCTGGACGGCGACCGCGGCCTGCTCTTCCCTAGGTTTGGCAGGGTCGCCGATGCGATGGATCAGCGTACCGGCGAAGCCCTCCAGAGCAACGAGAACCAGGACGCCAACCACGACCTTGCGCCAGATCCCCTGGGCCACCAGTCCGAGCACGGACATCAGCAAGCCGATACCGCAAACCACCAAGCCCATGACCTGGGTCTTCTCATGATGGCCGATCAGCATGAGCTCGATAAGGGTCAATCCGAAGCCACCCGCCGTCATCAGGAGCACGCTCTGTGGGAGTCTGGCTTGGAACCAGGTCGCCTGAGCAACCTCGGACCGGGATGGGATCATCGTGTTGGGCATGTCTCAATAAACTCCTCTCGCCTTTTTCGGTGTTTAGGACTTGGGGACGGGATGTCCCTCCTGGAGAGCAAGGACCTTGGGAAGCGTATCGATGCTCTTGAAGTCCACCCCCGGGAACTGAGTAGGCAGATCCTTTGAGACAATCTTGACCATGAGCTTGGTCAGCAAACGCTTGAAATGCCCGGCTGGCGGCACACGCATCTCACGGCGGTAGGCAGCGATGTCGGCTTCCGTGCGGCGGGTCGTGCGACGCACGTACTCGCCGATGGCCTCATCGGAGGCATCGCGCCGGATCAAGTCCTTGATAGCCTCTGCATCGATGCCGAAGTAGGTGAGGAAACGCTTGTCGCCTGGGCAGGGAAAGGGCGTGTAGTCGCCATGCGTGCCAGCGTAGGTGGCCCTGGCCTTATCAACCATACGGGCGAGCCATGGAAAACCCGCAATCTCATCGAAAGGGCTGCGAGGTGGTTGCTTGCTCAGATCCAATGCCACGAGAGGGTCCTCCTTCTAGCTGCTAATCGCCATTAAATATACTATAGTATAATACTATCGCACAACAATCCGTTGGCTTGGACGTTATCACTGGGCTAGTCGTAGATAATAGATAGCCTGCAGTATAGCCAATTCATCGAGAAAGGAAGGATGTTTGTCTCAGCTCCCCCAGGCACGGCACCTCAAGAAGGAGCAGACTCGCCGGGCCATTGCCGCTGCGGCCCTGTCACTCTTCGAGTCAAAGGGGTTCGAAGGGACGACCATGGACAACATCGCCGCGGTTGCCGGCATCAGTCGCCCCACGGTCTTCAATCATTTCGCTCGCAAGGAAGACATCCTCGAGGTCGTGGGCGACCTCCTCAGGGATCGCGTCGGTTCTCGAATCCAGCAGCTTCACCGCGACGGCACCCTTGCCAATCCCTTGGCCGCCCTGCGGAACATCCTAGTCACCATGGCGGGGGCCTTTTCCGAGTATCCTCGCACCGCTCGGCTCTTTCACCAGTACAAGATGCAAGGCTGGGGTGAAGCGACTCCCGTTCCCGTCCAAGAGGAGCGCAACTTCACCCGCCTGCTCGTGGAGGCGGCCCAAGGCAGGGGGGAGATCCGAACCGACTTCAACCCGCAAGAGATCACCGACCACCTCATGATCGGCCTCTTTGCCGCCACCGTTGGACCGTGGCTCGCGGGGCAGTACCCCGATGTCACGCTTGAACAGCTGATAGATCGGCATTTGGATATGTACTTGGACGGGATTGCCAGGACCAGCCCCCCTCCCGACGCCCGGTCTGAGACGGAGACGCTCAACGGCAGGCTCGGGCGACAGAAGTAAGCGGCAGGGTCAACGGCCCTGAATTAGCGCACCTGAAATTCAAACCCAACGCAATAAGAAACGCCTGGCTCTTCTACTTGCTAGCCCCTAGCAGAAAGAAATACGCATGAAACGTCGACCTTGTCCGGAGCTCGCGGGTATTACTTCCCCTCGTGCGAGCAAGATAGCTTGGCTACTCTCATTAGTGCTCGCGTTGATCATTGCCACGCCGACTCTGGCACTGGCAGAAGAGACTTCGGAAGAGCGGCTCTGGACGCTGCGGCGCGATCGGCTCAACCTGCACCAGACACTCGCGATCGGCGCCCTGGGAGGAATGGCTCTCACCGGAATCACGGGAGCGATGCTTACGCCGGACGCCCGGGGAGGATACTCGGGAGGGCTCACAGGCGTTCACGTCGCGAGCGCCCTCAGCACCGCGATCCTGTATGGTAGTGCCGCGACCCTCGCCTTGACGGCTCCTCAAGTCGCCGAACCCTCTGCTCAGGAACCGGGCTATGACTCGAGCTACTGGCATAAGAGCTTGAGCTGGGTGCATGCGGCCGGCCTCGGAAGCACGTTGACCCTGGGCGCGTTGACGCTCGCCAACCAGCCAAGCCTTTCGGGGGCTCACCGGGCCGCCGCCATCACCACCACCCTGTTGATGACCCTGTCGGGAGGTTTGCTTGTCTTTGAGTTTTAGGAAGACCTGGCCGAAAAGCGCGCTGTTCGCAGGGCTGATCCTATTGGTTCCCTTGCCGGCAGAGGCCACACGCTACGTGCTGAGTTCGGATTCCGAGATTCGCTATTCTGGGGCGCATCCCATGCACCGCTGGGAGGGGATTTCCCGATCGCTGCGGGGTGAGTTCGGCATCGAGGCCGGGAGGATTGCCCTGCCCATCGAGCTATCCGTGCCCGTCCGCAGCTTCAGCAGCGGAAATCGTAACCGAGACAAGCATGCCCTTGAGGTGCTTGAGGCATTCCGGCATCCACGGCTCATCCTCAGAGCCCAAGAGATCACGTTTGCGGATCGAAAAGAAGCGGATCTATTCATGGGGCATGCACGTCTGCGCGGGCAGTTGGCCATTCGGGGCCTCGAGCGTCCTGTCGAGACTGTCCTCGAATTCACGCCAAACGGACCGGACGTTCAGTTCGAGGGACGGTTCACCATTCGGTTAAGTGATTATGGCATCCAGCGGCCCGCGTTCATGATGATCCCGATGGAAGATGAGCTTGGCATAGAAGTGAAGGGGCGGGCAATCGCCCAGGGGCCCTAAGTGGGTTATCCAGCAACCCCATAACCGTTGATTCTCCACAAGTAGCTAGGATACCCACAACTTCGGTGATCGAGGGGTAGGCTGGGAGAGGGGGCACAGCACGTGCTTGAGGCGTTATTCTCGTTACCGCTTCCGGGGACGTTCAGGTGGGGCTGGAGGACATGGGGCAATACTAGTGCAGCCTCTGCCTAACCTCGTTGGGGCGTGGCTGCTCCATTGCGATGAGCAATCCCTCCCGCAGATGCTGGTGCGTCGACACGCCTCCCGTTTCCCCGAACCTAACCCGCGTCATGACCCGCTCGAGGCCGCCCCCGGCGACCAAGCAAGCTCGACAAATAAAAAGCCAGCTTGTTGCTAACTGCAACAAGCTGGCTTGTCAGTGGGCACAACTGGATTCGAACCAGTGACCTCGTCGATGTCAACGACGCGCTCTAACCAACTGAGCTATGCGCCCGAACAGGTATCTACTCTACGTTCTCCGGCGCAGGTTGTCAATACTTTAAGGCAGGGAAATCCTTTGAACCTTCTCCCGCGGCCCGCTCCGGCATGGTGAGTCGCCATTAGCCTGTCGATGGGAGGTCGCGCATGGTAGCATGGTGGGTCACGGCAAATCCGATTCAATACGCCGAGGAGTTTTTCATCACGATGATCACTGCCACTGATGCGCTCGACGCGCTTTTCCAGTTCACCGAGGCCAAGCGCCGCAACAGCCTCACCGGGCGTCTGCTGGGCCTCGGGCTTCCCGAGCGCGACGCGCTCCTCAGCGGGATCTTCGAGCGCTTCGATGCGGCTATCGAGGCCGCGCGCGCGGAAGCCGCCCGGACCGGGAAGCCGGTCTCCGTGGACGGATCCCAGATTTCCCTCACCGATGGCGGGGATACCTGGTGGGTGCATCCTGACGGCACGCTGACCCGCGAGTACGACGCATTCCCCGGTTTCGGCGACTTCCTGGCCACCCTGGGCAACCGTCCCGCCGTCGACTTCTCGCGCCCCGTCGCGCAGGACGTGCGCTTCCGGGCGGCGTACAACGGCTTCTGGTCGCCCTCCGCGACCAACTGGCAGCCGGTGCGGGTGGTCGAACTCGACGGTGAGGTCCGCCGGGCCTTCATGGAGCTCGCCGGCTGGAATCCCGAGGCGATCGCCATCCCCCTCTGGGTCCTGCTGCGCCGCGACCACTACGAATCCCTCCTCGGCGACGTCATGGAGCCCTTCGGCCTCGCCGTCACCGCCCGCGAGGAATCCCTCGACGTCGGCATCTTCGCCCAGGCCGCGGCCGTGACCGCCATGAGCGAGGGCCTCACCAGCACCGAGCACGTCTTCCCGAGCAACCAGCTCGCCGAAGCCACCCGCCTGCTGCGCGCCGAATTCGACCGCCGGCTCGCCAAGCTCGGCCAACCCGCGGAAGACACCCCGGCCGGCATGGAAGTCTCCAAGCTCAAGACGCTTGCCGCCATGCTGGACGCCGGCAAGTACGTCCCCGACAGCCTCCTGGCCATCGGGCATCCGGAGCAGCCGACCGGCGTGACCTTCGAGCCGTTCGGCGCCATCATCGATCAGCACTCGACCCAGCGCGTCGCCTCCCTGGCCCGCGACTTCGGCAAGGCCGAAACCGAGCTGATCTGGGAACAGACCGTTGCCAGCCTGCAGCCCCATGAGCGCCACTGCGTGACCTGGACCTTCTTCCACCGGGATCAGAAGACCCCTTACGAGATCGGTGCCGCCATGTTCGCGGCCCTCTACGGCGAGGGCGCGGACGCCGAGACCAAGGCCGGCGGCGAGGGCGGCATGATCACCTCGGCTACCCTGCGCAACTACCTTCAAGAGATTGCCAAGCGCGACCCCGCCTACATCCAGACCATCCTGCCGGATGACTGGAAGGACATGTCCGACGCCGACCTCCAGAAGGCCACCCGCCAGGTGGCGGTGCGCACCCAGGACGTGGGCCGCTTCCTGCTGGATCGGATCCTCCGGGACGGCAAGTACGTCTCCGAGAACGGCCGCATCCAGGACACCTCGGGCAAGCCGCTGTCGCTGCCGGTCCTGGTCCGCATGGGCAAGACGCTCGCCTCGACCTTCGGCAACTTCTTCCTGAAGTTCCAGAACACCCATCCCCAGAACGCCGTCCTCTTGGCCAACCTGGACTGCGGCCTCGACGAGCACCAGGTCTTCCGCACGGTCGGAAAGGTGGGCTTCGGCCTCACCTACGCGGCCCGCGCGCTGGGCGCCTCGAGCATCATCAAGACCGGCCCCATCGACCTCGCCCGGGAAGCGATCGCCAAGATCCTCATCTCCAACCCGGACAACGACCCGGCGCTCGCCGGCATGCGCGCGGCCATCCAGAACGGCCGGCTCAGCCCCGCGATGACCTTCCAGGTCGGCTACCCGCTCACGGGCTCCGAACTGGTCGACGCCGGCACCCCGAACGAGCATACGGGCCACGACGAGCGCAAGCGCGACAAGCGCCCGCCCCGTGACGACTTCCGCCGGCACTACCTGCCGAGCCTCTAGATCCCAAACCCCGAGAGCCGGTGGCGCGTTGGCGCCACCGGCTCTCGGGTTTTTATGGGGGCTGCCGAACCAGCGTCTCGCTACTCCTCGCCGAGGAGCCCGATCACCGTTTCCAGACGGATGCTCACCTCGCGCCCCGTCGTGATCAGCCCGTCCACCTCTTGCTCGATGAAGGGCGAGATCTCGGGGTGACGGCCAAAGATCCGCTCGCGATCCTCCTCCAAGGACTCGATCTCCTCGTTGATGGACTCCAGTTTTTCGTAGAGCCGGCTCTTGACCCGGCGAAGCCGTTCAACGCCCTCCTGCTCCATCAGCGTGGAGTAATAGGCCTGCCACGTCGCGATTCCCGCTTGGGTCCTTTGGTCCTGGGCCATGGTCTTCTCCTTAAGAACGATCGAGCCATCCGCAAGGATTGTATCACTTTACAAAGGCTTGTAAAGCAGAATCACCCCCTTCTCGCAGGCTTGATGCTCTCCTTACCCCCGCTCAATCTCCCGGCAACATCCCTTCGCTTACATGGAGAAACGGCTCCCCCCTTCATCCGGGAAAGGACCCCTATGGACAGTTACACCCTCATCTGCACCCCCCTGCACGAGGATCAGGTCACCATCCTCCATCTCTCCGGCTTCCTCAACGATCAAACCGTTCGCGGGTTCGAGGAGATCGTCGACGCGCTGCCCGGGGAGTCGCCCCAGGTCGTGCTCGACGCCGCGGAGGCCATCCATATCTCCAGCATCGGCTTCGGCGCCATCCTCTCGCTGACCGCCGATCTCCGCGAGCGGAACGGCGACCTGCGCATCGCCAACCTCAATCCGTCCCTACAACGCGTCCTGACGCTGGCCTTCGCGGGCTTCTTCCAGACGTTCCCCAGCACCCGCGACGCCATCGCCTCCTATCGCGCCGTGCCGGCCAACTAGCAAACAAGGAGGATCGATGGCCTCGCTCACGTCCAAGCAACTCAGTGCCCAGGCGACCTTCACCAACAATCTCGCGAACCTGTTCCACATGCACCAGTTCGTGCGCCGCGCCGCGATCGACGCCGGCTTCTCCAACGTCCCCCTCGGGGACATCGAGCTGGCCATCGTCGAGGCCTGCGCCAACGTCGTCAAACATGCCTACCGCAACACCCCGCCCGACCAGGGCCGCATCGACATCGCGGTCAATGCCCAGGCGGACCGCTTCGAGGTCTGCCTCACCGACTGGGGCGAACCGTTCGAGCCTCCCAAGGGGCGCGTCCCCCGGCCGGACATCGAACGCATGGTCATCGAGGGGCAGCGCGGAGGCATGGGGATCTTCTTCATGCAGTCCCTCATGGACGAGGTCAGCTGGGATATCCGCCCCGGAGAGCAGAACCAGCTCCGCATGACCAAGCGCGTCAGCGCCTGATTTCCACCGACCGGTTGCCTTGGGCTCGCCTGCCGTCGAGCGCAAGGCAACTCGCCCTTTCTCCGGCAAGCTCAGGCCGCACGCCCCGATCCGGGCCCGTCTTTCCGCCTGTCTAGCGGGAAACCATGCGCCACGACGCTGACAGAGGCGGCCGCATGCGGTATCCTGTTTGGGATCGAGCGGCATCGACGAGCAAGCATGCCGCCGCAGCGTTCGACCCGAGTCCCTCCGGGGCCTCGATCACGGCGGCTCCGGCCCCCGCCCAGGAGAATGATAACGATGGCGACTTCCACCCCGATCCCTCCCCAGCTCGAAGAGGTCAAGCTGGCTCTGCGGACCATCCTCAAGACCATCGGCGAAGACCCCGACCGAGAAGGGCTGCTCGAGACCCCGGACCGGGTGATCCGCGCCTGGGCCGAGATCTTCGCGGGCTACCAGCAGAACCCCGAAGCCATTCTTGCCACCACCTTCGAGGAGGTCGAAGGCTACGAGGAGATGGTCCTCCTCAAGGACATCCCCTTCCACTCCACCTGTGAGCACCACATGCTGCCCTTCGACGGCAAAGCGCACGTCGCTTACCTGCCCAGCCGGAAGGTCGTGGGCCTCAGCAAGCTTGCCCGGCTGGTGGATTGCTTCGCGCGCCGCCTCCAGATCCAGGAGCGCCTCACCCGCCAGGTCGTCCAGGCCCTGATGGACCACCTCCAGCCTCGCGGCGCCGCCGTCGTCATCGAGGCCGCCCACGGCTGCATGGTCTGCCGCGGGGTCAAGAAGGAAGGGGCCTCCATGGTGACCTCCGCCTACGAAGGCGCCATGCGCGATCCCCACGCCCGCAGCGAGTTCCTCAGCCTGATCCGCTAGCCCCCCGGCGGCGCGCTCCCGTGGGGCACCTCGACTCCCACTGCCACCTCGACGATCCCCGCTTCGCCGGGGATCTTCCGGCGATCGCCCAGCGCGCGGCGGCCGCCGGAGTCACGGCGGCCATCGTCCCCGGGGTCTCGCCCCGCGAGCTCGCCCGTCCCCTGCCTGCCCTGCCCGGCATGACCCTGTACCGGGCGGGCGGCTTGCACCCCGCCATGGCCCACCCTCCCGAGGCCCTTTCCCTGCTCGAAGAGGCCCTCTCGAACGGCGCGCTCGTGGCCCTCGGGGAATGCGGCCTCGACAAGCGCCACCGAACCCCCGGCGACCTCGACCTCCTGGACGCCCAGCTGGACCTCGCCGTCGCGCATGACCTCCCGGTCATCCTGCACGTCGTCCATGCCCACGAGGAGGTCCTCGCGGCCCTCAAGTCCCGCCCCTCCCTGCGTGGCGTCGTCCACGCCTTCGCCGGCCCATGGCCCCTCGCCAAGCGCTACCTCGATCGCGGGATCGCCCTGGGCATCGGAGGAATCGGGACGTGGCCCACGGCAAAGCGCCTTCATGAGACAATTAGGGCGTGCCCCGCGGAGGGCATGATCCTGGAGACCGACGCCCCCGACCTCTCTCCGAGCTGGCTGCAGGGGCAGCGCAACGAGCCCGCCGAGCTCGTCGGGATCGCCGGCGCCGTGGCGGCGCTGCGCGGCAATCCCACCGAGGAGGTGCTGGCCGCCTCGAATGCCGCCGGAGCCGCGCTCTTCCGCATCCCCCTTCATTAGCCCCGCCCTGAGTCAAGAGAAAAGGATCCCATGGAAGGTTACAAGGTTCGCACCCGTCTGCTCACCGGAGATGAAGGCCTCACGCGCCTCGGCGGCGCCCACGTGCTCGTCGCGGGCGCCGGAGGGGTGGGCGGGTCCTGCCTCGAGGCCCTGGGGCGCGCCGGCATCGGCCGGATCACCGTGATCGACTTCGACGTCGTCGACCCGTCCAACACCAACCGGCAGGTGGTCGCCCTGACCTCCACGATCGGCCAGCCCAAGGTCGACGTCATGGCCGAGCGCCTGCGGGACATCAACCCGAACGTCGCGCTACGCCTGCTTCGGCAGCGCCTCTCGCCCTCCGATGCCGCCGACGTGCTGGAAGACGGGATCGACGTGGTGATCGACTGCATCGACGCCCTGACCTCCAAGGTCGGCCTGATCAAGGCCGCCCAGGAGCGGGGGATCTTCGTGGTGTCGAGCATGGGAGCCGGCGGGCGGCTCGATCCGGGCAAGGTGAAGGTCGCGGATCTTTACGAGACCCATTCTTGTCCGATGGCGCTGGCCATGCGCAAGCTCGCCCGCAAGAACGGCATCCAGAAGGGCGTCCGGGCCGTCTTCTCCGAGGAACGGCCCATGCCCCATATCCCGCGGGAATTCGTCCCCGGAGCCGGCGTCCAGAAGACCATCAACGGGACCATCAGCTACATGCCGGGCACGTTCGGGTTCTTCGCCGCCTCCGAGGCCATCCGCCACCTCCTGGGCGACGTCATCCCGCCCGAATCGAAGCGGCTGGTCCCCAAGCAGCCGGCGGAAACCTCCCGGTAACGGGAGGTCACGCCGCAGACGTTTAGGCCGAAGCAGCCCCGGCCTGAACGCCGTCGAGTCCGACTTCTAGCGCCTCGAACCAATCCAGGAACTGGCCGACCTGCTCGCCCTGGAAGATCGCGCCATGCTGCGGGCAGAGCATCTGGACGTCCAGCTTGCGGACGCGGCGGACCCAGCGGTTCTTGGCCTCGTTGGAAGGCATCCAGCGCTGGTGGAACCCGCGCATGAAGGCGATGTGCCGGTCGAAGTCCTCCACGAAGAGCGTGTTCTGGTCGGGGGGCAACAAGGCCGCGCCGATGTCTCCGCTGAAGAGAATCTTGGCATGCGGGTCGTAGACCGAGAAGTTCCCGGACGCATGGCAGTAATGGGCCGGCACGGCCGTCAGGGCCCGTCCCCGGGTGCCGATCGGGACCGCCCCTCCCTCATCGGGGAGCGTGACGAAGCGCTCGACGTACTCGACCCCGAAATGCGCGATGAACCCTTCCCAGATCCAGGGCATGTAGGTCTTCGCATCGGCGCAAAGCCCCATCCACAGGGGCAATGACGACATGATGTCGGGATCCTGGTGGCTCGCGAAGAAGCCCCGGAGCTGATCGAGCTCGATCAGCTTGGCCACCGTGCGCAGGACCGCGGGAAAGATCTCCGTGCCTCCCGGATCGAGCAGGATGGCATCCCCGTTGCTCACGATCAAGTATTCGTTGGTGTCGATGACGGAGTCCTGCCGCTCGGGATCGCGTGCCAAGACGATCCAGCGATGGGTTCCGTCGTCGAAGAGCGTCCTGGAGATCATGCGTTTCCCTTTCGGTGCGGTCGTGAAGGCGAGCGGGGGGTCGCGGCTCAGGCCGCGTCCCAGGAGAAGGGCTCCCGGTGGATGAGCGCCGTGAGGCTGGACTCGTCGGCCTGGGCGCCCATGTTCTGGATGCAGGTCCGGGTCTGGGTGCAAATGCCTCTCAGCATCTGGGCGATGTTGGAGAAGTAGGCTTGGCTTTCGGGATCGCGGCTGGCTTCGATGCTGAAGTAGGTGGCGATGGTCTCGAAGCGCTTGTTCTCGCGGAGGATCTGGGTCAACACGCTGTTGATGTCGGAGAAGACCTCGTCGATGAAGATGGCCGTCCGTTTGACCAGATCCTCGGAGCGGAGGATGCCCGATTCGAGGACCTTGCGGCTGCCGGGCAGGAACTCCGACTTGCCGCGGCTCGGGACCTCGAGCAGCTTATGGCTGAGGCGTGCCTGGATGATGCCGTTGAGCGAGTTCTTGGAGAGCTCGTCGGCCCGGGCCGTGATCTGGGCGATCGCCGCGCTCATGCGCTTCGCGACCAACCCGGCCTCGCTCGACAAGACGCTGAAGGCCTCCTGGTTCTGACGCGCATGGGCCGAGGCGATCTCGGCGTTCAAGGCCACCAGTTCCATATCGATCAGGTAATTGAGCAACTCCTCGGAGCAACGGCCGATCTTGACGCAGACGCTGTAGACCTCCAGCATCTCCACGAACGTCTCGGCTCCCTGAAGGGTCCGCGCGGGGGGCTTCTGCTTCATCGTTTCCTACCGTGCCTTTATCGCATGCGGATTTCCAGCATGCCCAATCAACGCTGCCACTTCGGGCGCGTCGCGATCACGCGTTGCTTGATGGAAACCCCGCAGGCGCCAAGGGCTCGCATGACCCGAGCCCGGTCCTGACGGCGAAGGCGAGCGGCCTGTCCTGGCGCATACGCAAACCGTGACGACAGCCTCACGTTCCTCACGAAATCCTAACACAATAACGATGCTGGATTTCCATGGCCTATCGTAGAACAAACTTTTGCCGCCCACCTGAGTAGTTACTACGGATCCTTTGCCGCTCGAACGTCCCCTCGCCGGCAGGCATCGCCGTCGTGACCCCGAACCGGTCGTGGTAAGCTGGAGACACACCATCAAAGGAGAGGTCATGACGCAATCCCCCGCCGCCCCCACCCGCTACGTCGATACCCCCGAGGAGCTTGACGCGCTCTGCGCGATCCTGATGACTTGCGATCGCCTGGCCATCGACACCGAGTTCATTCGCGAGCGCTCGTACGCCCCGAAGCTGGAGCTAATCCAGGTCGCCACGCCCGAGGGACTGGTCGCCGTCATCGACACCGCCAAGCTCGCCGGCCGCTCGGACGATCCGTTCCGGGCGATCCTCACCAACCCGAAGATCCTCAAGGTCTTCCACGCGGCGGATCAGGACCTCGAGATCCTGCTCGGCTTGACCGGCGAGCGCATCGAGCCCGTCTTCGACACCCAGATCGCCGCGGGCCTCGTCGGCTTCGGCGCCAAGCAAAGCTATGGCGCCCTGGTCGAGGCCACCCAGGGCTTCCGCCTGGCCAAGGGCGAATCCATGACCGACTGGTCGATTCGCCCCCTGACGCCCGCCCAGCTCGACTATGCCATGGACGACGTGCGCTACCTGCTCGCCGTCTACGATCGCCTCCGCCATGAACTCTCGCAGCGCGGGCGGCTCGAATGGGCCTTCCAGGAAGCGGAGGCGCTTCAGGACAACATCGCGTCCACGCTGGGGCTGCGCACCGACCCCCGGACCTGCTTCCTGCGCGTGAAGGGGCGCGGCAGCCTCGATGCCCAGCAGCTCGCCATCCTGCGGGAGCTGGCCGAATGGCGTGAATTTGAGGCCCAGCGGCGCGACCGGCCCCGAGGCTCGGTCCTCAAGGACGAGCTGCTCGTCGAGATCGCGCGCCGCCGCCCCCGCAACCCCGGCCAGCTCAAGAACCTCCGCGGCATCCAGCCCCGCGACCTGGATCGCTGCGGCAACGACCTCGTCAGCGCCGTCGCCAAGGCGCTCGCCCTGCCGCGCGCCGATTACCCGACGCCCGAGCCGTCGATGCCCGCTCCCGACGAGCAAACCCTGGCCCTGACCGACTTGCTCCAGGCCGTCGTCCACTCGGTGGCCGCCCGCGAAGCGGTCGCCGCCTCCATGCTCGCGACCAACGGCGAGCTGCAGCGCCTGGCCGATGCCTTCCGGCGCGGCGAGCCCTGCCAGGACCTGCCCGTCCTGAGCGGCTGGCGCGGGTCGCTGGTCGGCAACGACCTCCTGGCCGTCCTGGAAGGCCGCTCCGTGGTCGCCTGGAATCCCCAGACCCATACCTTGATGGTCACGTCCCCCCAGGCGCTCCCCGCCACCCGCTAACCCCGTTTCGGACGCGCTCCGTCGCGCGCGTCCGGCCCGGACCGCGCCTGCGGCTCAAGAGCGCCTGCGGCTCAAAAAGGAGAGTTCGATGCATCTGACCCTCGACGTCCCCAAGATCAAGTGCGGCGGCTGCGCCGAGACCATCCAGGAGTCCCTGGGCAGCATGGATGGCATCTCGGACGTGCGGGTCGACATCGACCAGAAACGCGTGGCGCTCGATCTCGACCCCAGCCGGGCCTCGGAAACCGCCGTGCGCCAGCGTTTGGCCGAAGCGGGCTTTCCGGTCGCCTGACGGGAAAGCCCCCGGCGCCCCCTTTTGCCAACCAATCGAGCGGGGGGTATCATGGGGCCTTCACGACAAGGAGGGCCCCCATGACTCGCTTCAACCTCGCTGCCGACCCTCGCCGCCCCCTCGCGCTTCTCACCGCCTCGCTGCTCGGCGCGACCGTCGCCAACCCCGCTTGGGCCCTTCCCCCCCAAGACCTGGGACTCATCCCTTCCGTCGCACTCCATGACGACACCAGCGCCCTCGCCTTGAACCCCGCAGGCCTCGGAGCCCACCAGGGCGTCTCCTTGCTCGCCGCTCGAGAAGGTTGGGCCACGGGCAATACCTGGGCCATGATCGCTTCAGGGGGCCTGGCCTTCGGTTATCACGGGGGAGTGCAGGCTGGAAATGACTACAACGACCTGCTCACCGGCTTGGGAGCCCCCCTGGGAGGCGGCTTCCATTTCGGGATGACCTATCACCTGCCCTCCGAAAGCCGGCCCTGGCAAACTGACGTCGGCTTGCTCTACCGCCCCCAGAACTACCTGGCCATGGGAGCCGTGGCGCGCAACGCCTTCGCCGCCACCGGAGCCCTCACGCCCCGCGAATACCAGCTCGGAGCCGCTTTCCGCCCGTTCGGCCCCGTCGGCACCCTCAGCATCGACGGCGTCTTCCCCGAAGGCGCCCCCCTCAGCGCGGTGCAGACCCTCTTCGGCGCCGACGTCCAGGTGGTTCCCGGCCTCAACCTGCGCGCGACCTACACCCCCGCCGGTGAGTTCCGCGCGGGGCTCGGCCTGAACTTCACTCACTGGGGCCTCGGCGGCATGAGCAACGGCACCGCCAACGCCGCCCACCTGCGCTTCAGCTCGCTGCGCCAGAGCACCCGCTTCGCGCGGCAAGGCGCCCAGTGGGCCACCCTGGATCTGAAGGGCAACCTCTCCGACGTGCAGGGTCGCCTGGGCCTCATCGGCCCCAGGGCCGACGTGCCGCCAATCTACGGCACCCTGCGGGCCATCGAGGCCGCCGAGACCGATCCGCGAATCGGCGCGCTGATCCTCAAGATCGACGGCATTCAAGCCGGCTGGGCCTCGGTGGAGGAAGTCCGCGCCGCCCTCGCGCGCTTCAAGGCCAAGGGCAAGACCCTCTGGGCCTACACCGAATCCGCCGGAGCCAAGGAATACTACCTGGCCTCCGTCGCCGACAAGATCGCCCTCAACCCGGTCGGTAGCCTGGAACTGGTCGGCCTCTCCCGCGAGTTCACCTTCTTCAAGGGGCTCTTCGATCAGCTCGGCGTGCGGCCCCACTTCATCGCCATCGGCCGCTACAAGTCCATGCCCGAGCCCTTCACCCGCAAGAACCTCTCGGAAGCCAACCGCGAGCAGCAGACCGCGCTCCTGGACGACCAGTACAATCGCATGGTCGCGGGCATCGCCGAGGGCCGGAACCTGCCCGTCGCCGAGGTCACGCGGATCATCAACGAGGAAGGCCTTCTCGATGCGCCGGAGGCCCAGCAACTGAAGCTGGTGGACGCCTTGATGAGCCGCGATGAGGTCTCCAAGGAGCTGGAGAAGGGGCTGGATCGCTCGATGAGCGGGGTTCGGGCCGATGCCCTTCGCTACCAGTCCGGCGCCTGGGCTCCCCCGTCGGTGGCCATCATCCATGCGGCGGGCGGCATCAACGAAGGGGAGTCGGGCAACGACCTGCTTTCCGGGGCGTCGATGGGAGCCGAGACCATGGTCCGTGCCCTGCGCCAGGCGCGAGAGGACTCCGGGATCAAAGCCGTGGTCCTGAGGGTGGACTCGCCGGGAGGATCGGCGATCGCCTCCGAGGTGATCCGCCGTGAAGCCGAGCTGCTGGCCGCCAAGAAGCCCGTCGTCGTCTCCATGGGCGACGTGGCGGCGTCGGGGGGCTACTGGATCTCGATGCTGCCCGGAGTCACCCTTTACGCGGATCCCGGGACCATCACCGGCTCCATCGGGGTGGTCATGGGCAAGTTCAGCATCGAGCCCTTGCTGAGCCGCTGGGGCATCACCCGCGAGACCTTGAAGCGCGGGGACATGGCGACCTACATGTCTCCATGGCAGGGCTACACCCCCAAGGAGGAAGAGCAGCTTCGCAACTCCGGGGAGTTCTTCTACGGCCGGTTCGTGGGGCTGGTATCGCGTCAGCGGGGCCTCTCGGAGGGCCAGGTGCGCGAGATGGCCAGCGGCCGGGTGTACACCGGGGCGGAAGCCCAGCGCCTGGGGCTTGTCGACAAGATTGGGGGCCTTTCGGAGGCCCTGAAGGAAGCGCGCGAGAAGGCGGGCCTGGGCGATCGCGAGGTCCGGATGGTCTTCTTGCCCGAGCGCGACCCGCTGGCCGGCCTGTTCACCGGGCTGGACGGCGAGCTGAGAGCGAGCATGCAGCGGCTGACGCCGTGGACACGGACCGGGGTATGGCTGCTGCCGTCCCAGATGGCTCCTGAGAGTGAGGCAAACCCGTAATGGACGAAGAGATGGAGCGGATGCTCGGCCTGGACGTCGGCACGAAGACCATTGGCGTGGCCGTCAGCGATCCCTTGGGGTACACGGCCCAGCCGTTGACCGTGATTCGACGCCGCAATAAGGAGCTTGACCTGGCGGAGTTGCGCAACCTCGTTGAGGTGTACAACGCCAAAAGGTTTGTGGTAGGCTACCCATTGAGTATGAGCGGGGTAGCAGGCCCTCAAGCGGCGTACGTGAGTGCGTTTACCGAAGACTTGAAGGCCCTGGGACTCCCCATCGAGTTGGTCGATGAGCGGCTCACCACCAAGCAAGCGCAACAGGTGCTGATCTTGGGGGGAGTCCGGCGCGAGAAGCGGCGCGAGGTCATCGACCAGCAGGCGGCGGTCTTGATCCTTCAAAGCTTCATGGACCGCGAGGCCCGGCGTCGCGCGACCGAACGCGACTCTTAGCTCTCCCTGACCCCCGGATCGTTGCAACATCCACTCAGTTGAAAGGAACCACACCCGATGGAAATGGAAGAAGCCCGCGAAGACATCGTCACGCTGGTGGACGAGGACGGCAAAGAGCATGAGTTCGCCGTGGTCGACATCATCGAGGTCGACAACAAGGAATATGCCCTGCTGATGCCCACCGAGGGTGAGGAAGGGGCGGACGACGAGGAAGTCCTCGTGCTTCGCTTCGAGGAAGACTCCCTGGTGATGATCGAGGACGAGGCCGAGTTCAACAAGGTCGTCCAGTACCTCGAAGAGCTGGGCGAGCAGGAAGAGTAAGAAAAGGGGCGGCGACACGCTTGGGCCGTGACGCCGCCGCTTTTACTTCGAGGGTCCCGCGGGTATAAGAGCCTCTGAGCCGAACCCGACCTTTCGCGCAGGCGCCGACGGCGCCCGAGGTCGGAAGCGAGCCGAGGCTTTGAGCGTTCCGAAGAACCGACCCGGGCGCCCCGGGGCCAAGCGACCAAGAGCGCCTAACGAACCGTTTCCGTCGAGCCGCCCCCGGCGGCCTCGAGCGGCCACATGCCTGGTTTTGTTAGGTGCGGGAAAAACCGTGAGGAGGAGCCGTGCCCGAGCGCAACGACCTGGATTATCAATTTGAGGACGAGGAGACCGAGTACGATCTCGACGACGAAGAGGCCGAAGGCTACGACGACGACGAGGAGTACGAGGACGACGAGGACGGCGACGAAGAGTACGACGAGTACGACGACGAAGAGGCTCCTCAAGGGGGCGGCTGGAAGAAAACCGCCATCTTCGCGATCGTCGGCCTGATGGTCGCCGGTGCCGGCGCCTACTACTTCATGAGCGACGGCAACCTTCCCTTCCTCGCCAAGAAGGATCCGGTTCCCGGGGCGAGCCCCTTCGCCAATCCGGGCGGCTTCGGCAAGGTCGCCAAGGCTCCCGAGGCGGATCCCGCTCAGCCGGCGCAGGTCCCTCCCACCCCGGTGGCCGTGGCGCCCGAGAACGAAGCCCCCAAGCCCGTCGAGGCCGAGGCTCCCCAGCCGGTCGCGCCTGCCGTGCCGGTCGTCGCGAAGCCTGCTGCCACCCCCAAGCCTGTGGCCAAGCCCGTGGCGAAGACCGCGCCCGCCAAGGTGCCTGCCGCCAAGCCCGCGGCCAAGCCTGCCGAATCCCGGCCCGCCAAGGCGGCCGCCCTGCAGGGCCGGCGCTACGCGGTCCAGGTGGGTTCGTTCGCCGATGCCAGCAACGCCAACAACCTGCTTGCCGCTCTGAAGGCCAAGGGCTACTCCGAGGCTTACCTGGATAACGGCGGCGCCATCACCGGCGCCTACGCCGTGCGCTCCACGGTGGTGGATTCGTCCGCCAAGGCCAACGAGCTCAAGAGCCAGTTCGCCGCGGCCGGGCACCCCGGCTCGGTGGTGAGCGTGGGCAAGGGCAAGTACGCGATCCAGCTCGGGATCTACTCCTCGCGGGGCTCGGCGCAGAACCTGGCTTCGGAGCTGAATGACCAGGGGCTGTTCGTCTCGGTGGCCTCGGGGGCGACCAAGCGCGTCGGAGCGACCCGGGTGCGCGTCGGCAACTTCGACTCGCTGGCGGGCGCCACCCAGCTCGCGACGCAGCTGCGGAGCGAAGGCGTTCCGGCGATCGCCGTCAAGCGCTAGCCCATGGAAGCGACGCAGGCCGTCACGTTCACGCTGGCCGACGAGACCTACGGGGCGAACATCGCCCATGTCCAGGAGATCGTGGCGTGGGCGCCCCCGATTCGGATTCCCCATGCTCCCAACTGGATCGAGGGCCTGATCGATCTCCGGGGCACGCTCGTCCCGGTGATCGACCTGCGCAAGCGCTTCGCGCTGCCTCCGTCCGTGCCGTCACCCACGCGCTGCGTCATCGTGGCCCAGGTCTCGGGCCAGGTCCTGGGGCTCATGGTGGACGCGGTCAAGGAAGTCGCCTTCATGCAGGCGATGGACCCGGTGCCCACCGCGGCGAAGACGGCCCATTCCGCGTTCCTCTCGGGGGTAGCGCGGATCCGGGACGGGGCGCCGCTGGTGCTGCTGCTCGACCTGGATCGAATCTTGAGCGCCGACGAGCGGCTCACGCTGCAGTCCGTCTGACCGTTTCATGCTTAGCCCGCCCCGGCTTCCGGGGCGGGCTTTTTGCTGGGCAAGAGCACGCTCAGGGCGTCCGGGACGACCTGGAACTCCAGCGGGGGCAAGAGGGTGAAGGTCTCGCCGTCGACGTTGACCAGGACCGGGCCGTCGACCTCGATGCGGCAGGAGGGGAGGCGGTAGGCCCGTGAGCCGAGCCGTTCGGCCATGCCGCCGCGCTGGCGGAGCATGCGGCACACGAGAGCGAGCGGGCCCGTGGGCTCGACGGCGACGACGTCCAGCAAGCGATCATCGACGGCGGCTTCCGCGGAGATGCGCCAGCCGCCCCCGAAGAGGCGGCCGTTCGCGACCGAGATCTGGTAGACGTCGAGGCGCTCGGTCGCTTGCGGGGTGATGAGCCGGATCCGGAGGCGCTGCTGCCGGAAGAGGCGCTTGATGGCATTCCAGTAGTAGGCGCCTTGTCCCAGGCGGCGCTTCTGGGCGGGGGTGATCATGGTGCTCGCCTCGGCGCTCACTCCGAGGGCGGCGACGTTGAGGAAGTAGTGGCCGTTGAGGGAGCCGAGGTCGATGGTGTGGCGTTGCGCGTCGCGCAGGGCGAGGAGGGCCGCGTCGGGGTCCAGGGGGATGCCGAGAGTGCGGGCGAGATCGTTGGCGGTGCCGCAGGGGAGGATGCCGAGGGCGGTGCGGGTGCCGGCGAGGCCGTTGGCGATGTGGTGGAGGGTCCCGTCACCGCCGGCGGCGATCACGGCCTCGAAGCCGTCTTGAGCGGCCTGGTACGCCATGGCGGTGAGCCGGGGGCCGGAGGAGGTGGGCCGGGTGACGACTTGCCAGCCCCATGCCGCCATGACGGGGAGGAACCGCTCGGCGGGGCAGGCGGATCCGGCGAGGCCCGCCTGGGGATTGGTCAGGAGTAGGACGTGCATGGCGCACCTCATCCGTCGTCGCCCGGCGCCGTCCGCGAGCCGGCGGAGGCGGGCGCGAGGCCGGGGATTATGAAGCCTCCTTTACATTTTACATCAGCCCGAAACCCGGTCAACACCAGGTTTTTGGCGATTGTTTCGAGTTGTCAAGGAGTTGACGAGGAATCGGGGGCTACAGTAAGATGGCACCCAAGTTCTTGTTGACACGGTTTTTCCGGTGGTTCTGGCGGGCTCAACAGGTCTTGTCCTGTACTCGGTCAGCGAACGCTCAAGCAGCGAGGGACGTAACAAGAACGGGGAAACGGATTGGTCTTTTGGAGGACTGCTGACGATGCAAGACAAGCCCATGGTTTGCCGCGAATGCGGCGCCGACTTCCTGTTCACGGTTGGCGAGCAGGAGTTTTATGCCCAGAAGGGGTACACCAACGAGCCGCGGCGCTGCCCGAACTGCCGCGCGGCCCGCAAGGCGGCGACCGGCGCTCCGGCGCGGCCCCAGCGCGAGCTTTTCGAGGCCACCTGCGGCGAGTGCGGAGTGGAGACCAAGGTCCCCTTCCGTCCCACTCAGGGCAAGCCGGTTTACTGCTCGGATTGCTTCCGCAAGGCCGCTCCGGCTCGCTACTAACCCAAAAACCCAAAAACGCCGGGGCACGCGCCCCGGCGTTTTTCCTTGGAAAGGGTGGCGCGGGCCTCTGGGCCCGCGCAGGCAGGGACGCCTACGGCAACCGTTTGCTTCAGGATCGCGGGAGCCGGCGCCCGCGGCGGACGACCCGCTCGCGCGCCACGGCGCGTCCCCGCATGGCACGAGCCCTTCCACCCCGCGAGGGGCGAAAGGGCTCTAAATCGATGACGCCGAGCGCGATGAGGCCTAAGCAAACAAAGGCGAGGGCCAGCTTCACGGCAAGGACGCTCCCAGAGTATCAAGTCGGGATGACAGGATTCGAACCTGCGACCCCCTCGTCCCGAACGAGGTGCGCTACCAAGCTGCGCTACATCCCGAGGTGAACCTCATCATAACACAGGGTCTCCCACCGCGCAACCACGGAAGCGAGCGAGCCTGGCGGCCGGCTTCCCCCCGTCAGCGGCGCCTCCGGGGAGCACGACGAGGTTACGGAGTCATCCCCCGCAGCCGCATGGCCGTACCAATTTCGAGCACCGCATCCTTGTGGTTCCCCTGCCGGAAGTAGGCCTGGCCGATGAGGAAATGCGAGACCGCGTTGTTGGGCTCGACGGCGATCGCCTTCTTCAACGTCTCCACCGCCCCCGGAAGATCCCCTTCCTCCGCCATCAGGTAGGCCATGTAGTTGTAGCCCCAGACGTACTTCGGATCCGTCTCGATGATGTGCCCGAAGGCCTTCTTCGCCCGCAGCTTCGCCTCCTTGGCGGCCTCGGGCTGACCCTGTTCCTGGAAATTCAACCCCTTGAAGTAGTGGCCAAACGCCAGGCGGAACTGCGCCTCGATGTTCTGGGGATTCTCCGTGACCAGCGGCTCGTAGGTCGCGATCACCTTGTCGGCGTACGCCGGATCCAGGTCGTTGACCTTCTTGAGGGAGGTCCAGCCCTCCTCGAGCCGCGACGTGCGCGCCAGGCCCATGGCCATGTCGAAGTGCACGCCCGCATCGGCCGGAGTCGCCTCCACCCGCTGGCGCAAGACCTCCAGCTCCGCCTTGGACGTATCCGCGGCCATGGCCGGAGCGGCCATCAGCGCAATCCCCAATGCCAAGAAGAGTGAAGTCGCTCGACGCATACGGCAATCCTTTCTGACCGTTCCCACCCGAACTTTGCTTTCCAAGGTCTCGGACGAGAACCAGAAGCAACCGGTTCCATCGAACGACATGGGAGGGACGTTGCTTTACACGTACCCGGCCCATGAATCCGGTTAACGGGACAGGCGAGGCAATCCCCTAGCGCTCCAAGGTGATCAGCTCGATCGTGGTGCGGGTCCCCGCATTGAACCCCTCGACGGTGGAGACGGCCTTGACCAGCCCCACCCCCTTGCCCCACCACTGGGTCCCTTCCAGGGTCATCGGATCGGCGATGCTCGGGTCGCGGCGCACGCGGTACTTGACGCAGGCGAAGGTGCCCGCCGGGGTCCGGATCGTCTCCGTCCCGAGCAACTCGAACTCCGTCCCGTCCTTGCTCGTCACGCGGCCGTCCGGCATGTAGGTCCGCTCGTCCCGCGCGTCCTTCCAGGTCACGGCCCCCTCGGGGCTCACCGCGATCTCGGCGTTCCCCCGGATGCCGATGCCCTGGACGATCTCCGGCGCATCCCCTCCCTCCTGGGAATAGGTCAGCTTGGCAGAGTCCTTCTTCAAGGTCTCCACCGCGATCGAAACCGTCGCCACGTCCTCGATCAAGCCGACCGTCTCGCGGCGGTACGTCCAGACCATGTCCCGGGACTCCGGCAGCATGAACTCCGCCAGGGCGTCGTCATCCCGGATGACCAGGGGGTCGTCCTTGGGAGTCCCCTGGCACGCGCTCAGGACGAGCAGCGCCGTCAATGCCGAGAGTGTCTTCCGCAACACGCCTTTCACCTATGCCTCATCCTTGCCCAGACTGTCCAGGGGCATGACCACGGGAACCCCGAGGCGCGGATGCGGCTGCACCAGAGCCCGGACTCCGTAGGCCTTCTCCAGCGCTTCCGCCGTCAGCACGTCGCGCGGATCCCCGTCCCCCAGCACTCCGCCCTCCGCCAGCAGGACCACCCGCGTGCAGAACTGCGCCGCCTGATTGAGATCATGCAGGACCGCCACGACGGCGACTCCCTCATCGAGCGCCAAACGCCGGAGCAAGCCCATCAACTCCAACTGATACCTCAGATCCAGCCATGAGGTGGGTTCGTCCAGCAACAAAACCCTCGGCCTTTGGGCAATCGCCTGGGCCAACCTCACCCGCTGCCTCTGTCCGCCGGATAGGCGGTCCATGCGATGCCCCGCCAGATGCTCGACGGCGGTGACCCGCATGGCATAAGAGACCGCCTCCAGGTCCTCGGGGTTCCGATGGAAGCCGAAACCCCGCTGATAAGGATGGCGACCGAGCTCGACCACGTCGCGCACGGCGAAATCCCCGTCGGCCGCGGGGTGCTGCGGCAAGTAGGCCAGCAGACGTGCGACCTTGCGGGGAGGCAGCTTCGAAACGGCCTGTCCTTCGAGGCGCGCGTCACCTTCCAGGGGGTTCAAATGGCCGGCCAGCGTCATCAGAAGGGTGGACTTGCCGGCCCCGTTGGCCCCGAGAAGGCCCACGAACTCCCTTGGCCCCACCGAGAGGTCGATGCCTCGCAAAGCGGGTTGCTGATGGCCCACCGTGAGGCCGATGGCCTGGACGAGCGCGCTCATGACCGCCGCTCCCGCGCGATCAGGTACAGGAAGAACGGCGCCCCCAAGAGGGCCGTGAGCACCCCGACGGGCATCTCGGCGGGAGCCCAGAGGGTTCGCGCCGCCAGATCCGCCACGACCAGCAGGATGGCACCGAGCAGGCAGGCGGCGGGCAGCACCCGGCGAAGATCCGGCCCCACCAGGAGGCGGGTCAGATGCGGGACCACCAGCCCCACGAACCCGATCATGCCGCACACCGCCACCACCGAGGCCGTCACGAGCGAGGCCCCGACGATCAGCCAGCGCTGCACGCTGACCGTCTCCACCCCGAGGCCCCGCGCGCGCTCGGCTCCCAGTTGCAGGACGTTCAGGTGGCGAAGCTGCCAGAACAACAGGCCCATCCCGACGCCCAGGTAGGGCAAGGCGAGCCCGAGATCCTCCCAGGTCCGGCCCGAGAAGCTTCCCAGCATCCAGAAGTACAGGGTGGTCAGGGATTCCTGGTTCCAGAAGAGCAGCATGGACAGGATGGCGGAGAGGAAGGAGCCGACGGCGACGCCTGCCAGGAGCATCCGCTCCACGGAGAAGGTGGCCCCGCGCCCGGAGATGCCCCAGACCACGCCCAGCGCCAGCAGCGAGCCGCAGAAAGCCGCGATCGGCACGGTCTGGATTCCCAGCGGCAAGTCTCCCTTCCAGAAGAGGGCCAGGCCCGCTCCGAGGGCTCCGCCGGCGGAGACGCCGATCAGGTACGGATCCGCCAGCGGGTTGCGCAGCACCCCCTGCCAGGTGACGCCGGCCGCCGAGAGGCCGATGCCCGCCACGAGGGCGAGCAGGACGCGGGGAAAGCGGATTTCCCAGAGGATCGCCGCCTCGGTTGAATCCGCCGCGCGCCCCATGATAAGATCGATAAACTGCTTCGTCGATAAATCAACCGCCCCCCAGCGCACCGCCATGACGGCGACGGCGAGGAGCAGCAAAGCGAGGGCCCCCATCTGAAGCCACCAAGAGGCTGAGCGCCTCGAATCCGAGTAACGGTTAGCTTGAGCCACGGGTCACCGAAGGTTGCAGGAAGGGGAGAAGGCATGAGCCGCATCGAACTGGGCCGGCTCGGCGAAGCGCTCGCCGAGAAGCACCTTGAAGGGCTCGGATACGCGATTATAGCACGCAACCACCGCTGTGCTCACGGCGAGCTGGACCTGATCGGCCGCGACGGGGCGTGCTGGGTCTTCGTGGAAGTCAAGACGCGCCGCAGCCTGCGCTGCGGCATCGGCGCCGAGGCGGTCACCTGGCAAAAGCAAGCCCGCCTCATCCGTCTGGGCCAGCTCTACATGAGCCAGCACGGTCTCGGGGGCCAGCCGTGCCGATTCGACGTGATCGACGTGCGCCTGCCAGCCGGGAAAGCCCCCGAGATCCGGCATATCCGGGGGGCCTTCGGCAGCCCTTAGCGCCCGCGGCTGTTGCGAGGCGCCCGTGGCTGGAGACCAGGAAAGCGAGCGTTAACCGAGAACTGCATGGATAGAGGCTGAAAGTCAAAGCTCGCTGTCCTGCAGCAACGAAGATCGCTCTAGAGTATAAGCGTGGGATTCCGGGTAAGTTAATGCGGGAAACAGCCGATTGCTTTTTTCGAGGGGGAAACGTTGGCAACGCAGAAACGAACCTGGCTCATCCTGGGACTTGCAGTCGGCCTCTTGGCGGCCCCCGTGCAGGCCTACACGCCCAAGACCCTGCGGGTGGGCTTCGCTCCCTGGGAGAGCCTCCAGGATCTGACCAAGACCTCCCGCGACGTGGTCGAGCTCTTGAGCCAGGAGCTCCCGATGCGGGTCGACCCCTTCGTCGCCACCGATTACACGGGCGTGATCGAGGCGATGCGCGCCGGCAAGATCGACGTGGCCTTCTTCCCGCCTGCTGCCTACGTGCTCGCCGAGCGCAAGGCGAACGCCGAGGTGATCCTCAAGTCGTTCTTCAACGGCCACGCGGAGTACCACGGGGCCCTGATCACCCGCAAGGGCTCCAAAATCAAGACCCTCAAGGACCTCAAGGACAAGACCGTGGCCTTCGTGGATCCCGTCTCGACCTCGGGAGCCATCTACCCCCGGGTGATGCTGATGAACGCCGGCATCGTGCCGGAAAAGGACTTCAAGCGCCTCATCTACGCGGGAGGGCATGACGCGGCGGTGCTCGCCGTCCTTCATGGCAAGGTGGACGCCGCGGCCACCTACACCAACGACCCCCAGGGCAAGGACTCGGCCTGGACCAACTCCCTGAAGAATCCGAAGGACCACGCGAAGATCGCCCTGCTCGCCGTCACCAAGCCCATCCCCAGCGACAACATCGCGGTCCGCAAGGACCTCGACCCCGCGATCGTCAAGCAGATCAAGCAGACCTTCCTGAAGCTCTCCGACACGCCGGAGGGGCGCAAGAAGATCCGCGAGATCTACCAGGTGGACGGCTTCGTGGAAGGCAAGCCCGCCGACTACGCCCCGGTCCGCGAGGCCTTCGACAAGGTCGGCTTCAAGCTTCGCTGAACGCGCGGCACCTGACTCTCGCAGGCGCCGACGCGACGGCGCCAGCGCTACACGGGACGCGTCTTGCCCGCCTTTTTCCCGGCGCGGGCCGTCGTGCCCGCCGCAGGCCGTATCAGCTTGGCATACTCCGGACAATCCGCGGTCAAGGGACAGCGCTCGCAGTTCGGCTTGCGCGCCGTGCAGGTGTAGCGGCCGTGCAGGATCAGCCAGTGATGGGCGAGTGACCACTTCTCGCGGGGGATCAGGCGCTCCAGTTGCCGCTCGGTCTCCTCGGGAGTCTCCGCCTTGGCAAGGCCCAGGCGTTTCGATACCCGGAAGACATGGGTGTCGACGGCGAGGGCCGGCACGTCGAAGGCCGTTGCCAGCACGACGTTCGCCGTCTTACGCCCCACTCCCGCCAGGGCTTCGAGCTCCTCGCGCTTTCCCGGCACTTCCCCGCCATGCAGCTCCAGCAGCATGCGGCAGGTCTTCGCCACGTTCTTGGCCTTGGTGGGAGCGAAGTTGATCGACTTGATCTCCTCGAGCAGCTCCGCCTCGCTGAGGCGGGCCATGGCCGCCGCGTCCGGGTAGCGGGCGAACAGGCCTTCCGTGACCATGTTCACGCGCTTGTCGGTGCACTGGGCCGAGAGGATGACGGCGATCAGCAGCTGAAACGGCGTGTCGAAGTTGAGCTCGGTGGTGGCGTTGGGGTGATGGGCCTCGAGCGTGGCCAGCAAGCGCTGGATCCGGGCTTTTTCCTGAGAAGATAAGCGCGTCGTGCGGGTCATGGCGATCGTCCTTCCATTGGTCATGCTCTCATCTTACCCGTTACCTCCTCCGCGCGGAGCCTCCGATTCGGGGTATACATGGGCAAAGGAGAGCGATCGCCATGAAGTGCCCGAGACACTATGCCGCCCGGCTCGAACCCAAGATGCTCCTGGGAGTCGAGGTCGACCAATGCCCGCGTTGCACCGGGATTTGGCTGGACGCCGGCGAGCTCGAGCCCCTCTTGAACGCGATGACGCCGCCCCCCGCGCTCGACCGTACCGCGCCGACGTGCGCCGACGACGAGGCCCCCATGCGCTGTCCCCGTTGCGGAGCCGTCGCCGTGCTGGTGGCCACTCCGGCCGCTCAGATCAACCGATGCAGCGCCTGCCAGGGCCTCTGGCTGGACGCCCACGAGCTGTCCAAGCTCAAGGCGCTCCACGACGCCGGCCAGCTCGAAGGGCTCCGAGGGGCCCTCTAGACCTCGACCGGCAGCTTGAACAACTGAATCGTGTTCCGGGTCGCGCGCTCCGCGACGGCCTCGACGCTCAGCCCCCTCACCTCGGCGAGGGTCTCGGCAACCTTCACCACGTAAGCCGGCTCGTTGCGCTTCCCCCGGTAGGGCGGAGGGGCGAGGTAGGGAGCGTCGGTCTCGATGAGGAAGCGATCCTCCGGCACCTCGCGGGCGACCTCGCGCAGGGCCTCGGACTTCTTGAAGGTGACCACCCCGCTGAAGGAGATGGCGAAGCCCAGGCGGATGCCGGCCAGCGCCAGCTCCTTCGAGCCCGTGAAGCAATGGAAGACGCCGCGCGTCGCTCCTTCTTCCTCGAGCAGGCGCATGGTGTCCTCCTCGGCATCCCGGGTGTGGATGATGAGCGGGAGGTCGAGCTCCTTGGCGAGCCGGATCTGCTCCCGGAAGGCTTCCTGCTGCTTTTCGCGCGGGGCGTTGTCGTAGTAGTAATCGAGCCCGCACTCCCCGATGGCGACCACCCGCGGGTGGCGGGCCATCTCCTTGAGCCGCTCGTAAGAGCCCTCGGTCCAGGTCTCCGCATCGTGCGGATGGATGCCGGCCGCAACGAAGACGTTGGAGTAGCGCTCGGTCAGAGCCTGGACGCGGGGAAAGTCGTCCCAGGTCACGCCGGGGTTGAGGATCCAGCGGACTCCGGCCTCGCGCGCCCGCGCCACCGCCTCGTCGATGTTGCGGTCATGCTCCTCGGCCGGAAGTCCTTCGACCCAGCCGGGGAGCATGTCCAGGTGGCAATGCGAGTCGATGAAGGTCGTCATGCCTTCTTCTTGGCGCCGGCGAGCTCGGCGCCGATCCGGGGATAGATGGGACCCAGCTTCTGGGTCTGCGTGCCTTCCTCGAGGCGTCCCCAGACCAGATCGCTCCAGCGCTGCTCGGAGAGAGGGGCCTGGATGCCCAGCTGCTCCCAGATCTTTCCGGCGAGCGTGGGGATGAAGGGGCTGGCGAGGATGCTGGCGATCCGCAGGGCCTCGAGGACGGCGTAAAGGACGCCCCCGAGGTTCTCCCGGTCGCCGGCCTTGGCGAGTGCCCACGGAGCCGTCGAGTCGATGTACTTGTTGGTGGCGTCGAGCAGCTCCCAGATGGCCATGAGGGCCTCGTCCAGGGCGAGCTCGGCCATACGATCCTCGACCCGAGCGAGGACGTCGGCGACCTTCTGGGGCAGGTCTCCTTCGATGGCGGCATGCCGGGGGCTGACGCGGCCTTCGAAGTTTTTTTCGAGGATCGTCAGGGTCCGGTTGAGCGCGTTGCCGAGGTTGTTGGCGAGGTCGGCGTTGACGCGGTTCTCGAAGGCTTCCTGGTTCATTTCGCCGTCGCGCCCGAAGGCGATCTCGCGCAGCAGGTAGTAGCGGATGGCGTCCGCTCCGTACTCGTCGGCGAGGGCGTTGGGGCTGGTGACGTTGCCGGTGGACTTGCCCATCTTCTGACCGCCCATGAGCACCCAGCCATGGCCGAAGACCTGCGCAGGAAGCGGGAGGTCGAGCGCCATGAGCATGGCCGGCCAGATGATGGCATGGAACTTGACGATGTCCTTGCCGATCAGGTGGACGCTGGCGGGCCAGTACTTCTTGAAGGTGTCGGCGTCCGGATAGCCGATGCCGGTGAGGTAGTTGGAGAGGGCGTCGATCCAGACGTAGATGACCTGCGATTCGTCACCGGGGACCGGGATGCCCCATTTGACCGACTGCCGGGAGACGGAGACGTCGGGGAAGGTCTCGAGGAGGTTGAGGACTTCCTTGGCGCGGAACTCGGGCTGGATGAAGCCGGGATGGGCCTCGATGTGGGCGCGCAGGCGATCGCGGTACTCGGAGAGCTTGAAGACGTAGTTCTCTTCGCTCATCCACTCGGCGGGAGTCTGGTGAACGGAGCAGCACTTCTCCACGAGGTCGCGCTCGTTCTTGAACTCCTCGCAGCCCTTGCAGTAGAAGCCCTCGTACTTGGCCTTGTAGATATCGCCCTTCTCCAGCAGCTTCGAGAAGATGCCCTGGACGACCCCGCGGTGATCGGCATCCGTGGTGCGGATGAAGCGGTCGTAGGAGATGCCGAGCTTGGCCCAGGTGGCCTTGAACTGGTCGACGATCTGGTCGGTGAACGTCTGAGGGTCGAGCCCCTGGGCTTCGGCCGAGCGCTCGATCTTGACACCGTGCTCGTCGGAGCCGGTCAGGAAGAAGACGTCCGCTCCGCGCAGGCGATGATAGCGGGCGATCGCGTCAGCGGCAATCTTCTCGTAGGCATGGCCCATGTGAGGAGGTCCGTTGACGTAGTCGATCGCGGTGGTGAGGTAGTAGGTCGGGTTGGCCATCATCGTCTCCATGGGCGCCCTCTCGGGCTGGCAGAAACTACGCCGGGGGATGTTCCAAGGTACCAAATCCGGGCCTCCAAGGCAACCGAACTCTCCGGGGAATCCGCGACGGGAAGGGCTTTCTCGCGTCCCTGGGGGCGCGGGCGGAAAAAAAACGCCCAAACCCGATTAAACAAACGCTTGACAAGCCTTAAGGGGCTGATATACTGGATTCTTGTTCGGCCAGGTAGCTCAGTTGGTAGAGCACGGCACTGAAAATGCCGGTGTCGGCAGTTCGATTCTGCCCCTGGCCACACCGAAATCCCCGCTCCATGATGGAGCGGGGATTTTTTGATTGACATGGTCTCCCGGGGTGCGAGAATAGCGATAGTTTCCCTCGGGGAGGTGCCATGGCCGATTCGGATGGGTGGTCCAAGCATGATCCCGGGAGCCTTCCCGCATCGGATGCGTTGGAGGGCCTTTCCCCCTGGACGGTGGCCATTCTCGAGCAGATGCCCGCAGGCGTGCTCATCGCGGCGGCTCCGTCCGCGCGCATCCTGATGGGAAACAAGCGCATGGAAGAGATCCTGGGCTATGCCCTCGACAATGCCGCACCAGCAGAGGCTTATCGCGAGCGAGGCCGGCATCGGGACGGGCGGCCCTTGTGCCCCGAGGATTGGCCGCTCGTTCGCGCCGTCCGGGACGGCACTGTGACCACCCGCGAGCACATCGAGTACGTGCGGCCGGATGGCCGCGTCGCCATCCTGAGCATCAACGCCGCCCCCATCCGCGATGCCCAGGGGCGGATCGTGGCGGGAGTGTCGATTCACACGGACGTGACGGCCCAGGTCGAGTCCGAGGCGGCCCTGCGCGAGAGCGAGGATCGCTTCCGGACGCTCATGGACCTGGCTCCGAGCGCCATGGCGGTGCATGTGGCCGGCAAGCTCGTCTACGTCAACCGCGAGGGGGCGCGGCTGATGGCCGCCGAGAGTCCCGAGCAGCTCATCGGGCGGCAGGTGCTCGAGTTCGTTCATCCGGACTCCTTGCCCGTGGCCATGGCGAACATGCGCCGGGTCCTGGAGACGGGCAAACCGAGCCAGGCGATCGCCGAGAAGTTCATTCGCCTGGACGGCAGCGTCATCGACGTGGAGGTCACGGCGATCCCGCTGACGTACCAAGGGCAGGGCGCGGTCCAGATCGCGATTCAGGACGTGGGCGCCCGCAAGAAGGCCGAAGATCAGCGCCTGGAGCTCGAGGCCCTGCGGCAAGCCGAGGTCCTGAAGGATCAATTCATCAGCATCCTCTCGCACGAGCTGCGCACTCCCATCAACGCCATCATGGGCTTTGGAAGCATCCTCGACGACGAAGTCGCCGGGGCATTGACCGAGCAGCAGCACCAGTACCTTCGCAAGATTCTCCTTGGGGCCGAGTCCTTGCTCTACCTGGTCAACGATCTGCTGGACATGAGCCGCATCCAGGCAGGCAAGTTCTCACTCGAGCGCTATCCCATGCAGTTGGCGACGCTGACCTCCGAAGTCTGCGAGCGATTGTCGCCGCTGGCCGACCAAAAGAACCTCGAGCTTCGCAGCGAGGTTCCGGGCGACCTTCCGGAAGTCGTGGCGGACGCGCAGCGAATCGGTCAGGTCTTGCTCAATCTCATCAACAACGCCATCAAGTTCACTCCCCCGGGCGGCACGATCCGGGTGCGCGCCAGCGTCACCGGCAACTCGATCCGCGTGGAGGTCGTCGATACGGGCATCGGCATTTCCGCCCAGGACCTTCCTCGGCTGTTTCGGCCGTTCACGCAACTCGACATGAGCTCCACGCGCGCGGCCGGGGGGACCGGGCTGGGCCTCAGCATTTCCAAGGCGCTGGTCGAGGCCCATGGTGGCAAGATCGGCGTCGAGAGCGAGCTTGGCGAGGGGAGTACCTTCTGGTTCACGCTGCCCCTGCCTTCTGGCGCCGCCGAGGCCTAAAGAGATTGCCGGAAGTCTCGCTTGAACCCCTTGCATTTGAAATAGGCCTTTGATATACTTCAATTCTGGCTTGGGTTCACCCCAAGTTAACGTTTCCTTCCCCAAAAGGAAAAACGTAAAAAACAGTCGGGGCGTAGCGCAGCTTGGTAGCGCACCACTTTGGGGTAGTGGGGGTCGTGGGTTCGAATCCCGCCGCTCCGACCTTTACCCCCCCTAACAGGGGGGTAGAATCTAAGACGGTCTGCAGGGCTTCTAACTGCAGGCCGTCTTGGTTTTTCTCCGCCTTCTGGCGCCCGGCGTACCGCATCCCCTTGGTCGGCTGAGGCTTGACGGGAATGTCTACCTCAAGGAGAACGCCGCAGACCTCGGCTCGCAGGGTACGATCCTTCCGCAGTTGGAACCTCTCAGGGACATAGGTCCGCAGGATGTCGCGCCGAACCGAAGTAGGCCAAGCCTCCCAGAGATCCCGGATGTTGGTCAGGGCTTCCTCCAGCTCGTTTGGCTTGGAATGCTCCGCGGGCGTTAGCTCCTTCTCGATCTCCTCGATCCGCTTAAGAACCGGAGCAAGCTTGGCATCCCGTTTGGCCTTAGCCTCGGGTCCGTGGCCATAACAACCATCCGTGTAGTTGTCGAGGATCAGCTCCCGCTTGGTCTGCAAGTCGGCCAGTTCACGCTCCACCTCGCCGACATTGGGAGATTCGGTGACCAGCGTCGTAGCACCTCGAAGCTCGTTGAGACGGACCTTGAGGCCACGCAGAAGCAGGTCGAAGACCAGCTTCTCTACCACCCTGGCGTTGAGCAGCGGGGAATCACAAGCCGTTCCCCGCGTCCGTCGACGACGCGCTCGTACGGGGGGACCGGGCTGGGGCTGTCGATTGCCAAGGCGCTGGTGGAGGCGCATGGCGGGGCGATCGGAGTAGAAAGTGCGCTCGGCCAGGGCTCGCGCTTCTGGTTCACGCTGCCTCGGCCGGACGACGCGCGGGTCGCGGCACCCGTTTAGGCGCAATCACCCCAAACTCCCCCCCAGATCCGACACAGGCACCATCGTCAACCCGGGCGTCCTCCCCTAAGGTGGGGGGGACGGCCTTGCCAGGGGGTGACGATGAGCGAGCGAGCAAATCCCGAGAGCCGCCGGCCCCGCGCCGCAGGGTCGCCGATCTTGACGACGGTATGGGCCCCGAGCGCGGGCGCGGATCCGTTCGAGCGGGATTTCCGCTTCCTGCTGGAGTGCTTTCGCGAGGTGCTCGAAGACCTCGGTCCGGAGGGCGCGCGGGCGGTGCCGTGGCTGAGCGACGAGGCGCCCGTCGTCGCGGAGGGCGACTCCGAGCGGCTTTACCAGGGCTACTCGATGGCCTTCCTGCTCTTGAACCTGGCCGAGGAGAATACGCTCGCGCACCACCGGCGGCGTCACGAGGCCGAGGCGGGCCTGGGCATGGAGCCGGGGCTTTGGGGGCATGCGCTCGCGCGGCTGAAGGAGGCGGGATTGGCGTCCGACGAGATCGCCCGGGCGCTTCCCGAGATCGCGATCGAGCCGGTCCTGACGGCGCATCCCACCGAGGCCAAGCGCGCGACGGTGCTGGAGCATCACCGGGAATTGTTTCGCTACCTCCAGGAGCGCCAGCACGTCCTGACGCCGATCGAGGAGCGCGAGAACCGCGACGCGGTCAAGCGCGTCCTGGAGAGGCTTTGGCGGACGGGCGAGATCTTCCTCGAGAAGCCGGACGTGGCCTCCGAGCTGCGAAACGTCGAGCATTACCTGCGCGAGATCTTCCCGCGGGCGCTGCCGGGGATGAAGCGGCGGCTGCGGCTGGCCTGGGAGGAAGCGGGCTTTGCGGCCGACGAGCTGACGACGGGCCCCTTGCTGAGCTTCGGCACCTGGGTCGGCGGCGACCGGGACGGACACCCCCTGGTGACGGCCGAGGTCACCCGCGAGACGCTCGCGGACCTCAGGCTCCAGGCCATGCGGGTGCTGCGGCGGCAGCTGCTGGAGCTGGCCGCGCAGCTCAGCTTGTCAGATCGCTACCAGGCCCCGCCTCCCGAGCTCTTGGAGCGGATCTGGACGGTGGCGGGCCAGCTGGGAGCGCGGGGCCAGGAAGCCCTGGACCGCAACCCCGAGGAGCCCTGGCGGCAACTCCTCAACCTCATGATCCTGAGGCTGCCGGTGGACGTGATGCGCAGCCACGCGGTGAAGCTTCTCGATCATCCGGGGGCCTACCGCTTCGCCTCCGAGCTCGAAGCGGACCTGATCGTGCTGCGCGACGCCCTTCAGGCGGTGGGCGCCCGGCGGCTCGCGCAGACCGAGGTCCAGGAAGCCCTCGACAGTCTCAGGACCTTCGGGTTTCACCTGGCCAAGCTGGACATCCGCCAGAACTCGGTCTTCCACGACAAGGCCGTCTCGCAGCTCCTGAAGGCCGGGGGCCTGGACGGCGAGGACTTTGCCGATTGGCCCGAAAGTAAGCGGCTCGACTTCCTCAACGCCGAGCTTCAGCGCATGCGGCCGTTTTCGCGCCCGACCCGGGGCATCGGGCCGGAGGCCGACGCGGTCCTCGATACGTACCGGGTGCTGGCCGAGCACCTGGCGCACCATGGCCCCGGGATCGGCTCGCTGATCGTGAGCATGACCCGCTCGCTCTCGGATCTGCTGGTGGTTTACCTCTTGGCCCGCGAAACCGACCTGGTCGTGGCGAGTCCCGACGGCCCCG
The DNA here is from genome assembly GCA_036676495.1 of Candidatus Sericytochromatia bacterium. Taxonomy (GTDB): domain Bacteria; phylum Cyanobacteriota; class Sericytochromatia; order S15B-MN24; family UBA4093; genus UBA4093. Next base: position 33,747 of record JAKFCT010000069.1, on the reverse strand, counting down.
TCGCGCTCCTGCCGATCGTGCCCTTGTTCGAGACCATCGAGGATCTTCAGCGCAGCCCGGGCATCCTGAGCACCTTCCTGGCGCATCCCATGACGCGGCGCAGCCTCGCGCGCCTGCATGGCGATCGACCCTTGCAGCAGGTGATGATCGGGTACTCGGACTCCAGCAAGGACGGCGGCATCCTGGCGAGCCAGTGGGGGCTCTACGAGGCCCAGATCGCCATGCTGCAAGTGGGGCGCGAACTGGGCGTCGCGCTCCAGTACTTCCACGGGCGCGGCGGCACCATCGGGCGCGGCGCGGGGCCCACCTACCGCTTCCTCGAGGCCCTGCCTCCGGGAACGGTTTCCGGCAAGCTCCGCATGACCGAGCAAGGCGAGACCATCGCCCAGAAGTACTCCCACGTGGATCAAGCCGCCTACAACCTCGAATTGCTCGCAGCGGCCACCACCGAGGTCACGCTCCTGCGCGGGCGCCGGGCGGCGGTGCCGCGCGGGCTGTCGCCGCGCATGCGCCAGCTCGCCGATTGGAGCCGGGAAGCCTACGAGGCCCTGGTCCAGTCCGAGGGCTTCATGACCTTCTACGGCCAGGCGACCCCGATCGATGCCCTGGAGCTGGGGCGCATCGGCTCCAGGCCCGCGCGCCGAACCGGGAAGCGAACGCTCGCCGACCTGCGGGCCATTCCCTGGGTCTTCAGCTGGAACCAGTCGCGCTTCTACCTGCCGGGCTGGTTTGGCGTGGGCTCGGCCCTCGCCCGCTTGCAGGAAAGCGATGCCGAGGGCTTCGCGCAGGTGCTCGAGGAAGCCAGCCGGTGGCCGTTCCTCACCTACGTGCTCAGCAACGTCGAGTCCAGCCTCATGACCGCCGACGCCCGCGTCATGCGCGACTACGCCGGCCTGGTGGAGGACACGGAGCTGCGCGAGCAGGCCATGACCCAGATCATGGGCGAGTACGAGCTGACCCGGCGCATGCTGCACGCCGTCTTCCCGGCGCCCTTTGCCGAGCGCCGGCCCCGGCTGCACAAGACGCTGCGCCTGCGCGAGGAGCCCTTGCGGGCCCTGCACCGCCAGCAAATCGCCGAGCTTGGCCGCTGGCGCCGGCTCCGGGCCGAGGGGGAGGCCTCCGAGGCCGCCCTCTTGCGGGTGCTCATGACGGTCAACGCGATCGCCTCGGGGCTACGCACCACCGGGTAGATCGCGCCGATGCGTGCTTTAGTCCGGCCGCGCGGACTGCTATCCTATAAGATCATGCGGCCTCACGCCGTGACATTTCTTGTTTATGGTAGGGTCTACGCGAAGAGCTTCCCCCGACACCCTCCGTATGAACGCCCCGGCCGCGCCAGGGCTTGGGGTCGTCAAGCGCTCTCCCCCGCGTAGGCCCTTCCGTTTGGAAGGATCCCTTTACATTCCGAGTTCAATTCACTTCGGCCAAGTAATTGGGGTCAGGTCAGCTCCGACCTGATTCCCGCAAGGGAATCAAGAATAGACCGCCAGCAGGGCTTCTAACTGCTGGCGGTCTTTCTCTTCTCCTCAATGCAGAGAACGAGCGCTGGTACATGGGATTCGTCTCAGACGCGCTCTTCAATGACAAGCGATTTCGGTCCCTCACCGTACTGGATACGATTACCCGGGAGAATTTAGCCATCGAGGTGGACCAGGGGCTCAAGGGCGAGCAGGTCGTGGCCGTCCTCGAGCGGCTTCGCCATCAGCGTGGCGTCCCCAAGAACAATCGTGTCGACAACGGCCCCGAGTTCATCTCGAAAGGCTTGGACCGTTGGGCTTATGAGAACGGCGTCACGTTGGACTTCTCTCGGCCCGGTAACCCCAAGGACCATGCGTTCATCGAATCCTCCAACGGCAGCGTTCAGGACGAGTGCTTGGCCCCCAACTGGTTCTTGTCTCTGGACGACGCCAGGCGTAAGATCGCTGCCCAGAGAGCCCCATATAACTTCAGGCGCCCTCACAAAGCGTTGGACTTTCGGCCCCCGCTGAACTTGCCCGCCAAGTGGGCGTTTCAGCGTTTACATCGTGACAGTGAGGTCCAATTTCGCACTTTTGCCCGGACCAAGAACTGGGGGATCCTCTCGGCGGGAGTGGCACGCACGCTGGGCCTGACCGAAAACGGTCAGGCCCTCGTTAGTTTCCTAGGCGCTGGAGATCCTATCCCGGGTTAGTCTCGCCGCGCACCGCCGCCTCGATCTTTGCGACGTCGATCTTCTGCATCTCCATCATCGCCTCGAACGCGCGCTTCGCGACTTCGCCACCCTGGGCCATCGCCTCGGTCAGGACGCGCGGCGTAATCTGCCATGACACGCCCCACTTGTCCTTGCACCAGCCGCACGCGCTCTCCTCACCGCCGTTGCCGACGATCGCGTTCCAGTAGCGGTCGGTCTCCGCCTGGTCCTCGGTGGCGATCTGGAAGGAGAACGCTTCGCTTTGCTTGAACGCGTCCCCGCCGTTGAGGCCCACGCATGGCAGGCCGCACACCGTGAACTCGACCGTCAGCACGTCACCCGCCTTGCCGCTCGGGAAGTCGGACGGCGCCCGTTGCACCGCGCCGACCTTGCTGTCGGGAAAGGTCCGGGCATAGAAGTGTGCTGCCTCCTCCGCGTCGTGCTCATACCACAGGTAGATGATGGCTTTCTTCATAGTGGCTATTCTCCTACGTCTCAATCTCGGGCGCGTCGCGCCGGCATCTTCGTCCACCCAACCCGATCCGCAGGTAGTATAGTGTGCCGGCAAGCGCCGCTTCAACCGGAGGCAGAGGCTCTAGCGCCCGCAAGCCGGCAACGCCCACCTTCACGTCGCCCAGGGCATGCAGCTCACGAAGGTGGGCGTGCTGCGCTACGGCAAGAAGTCCCGGCAGAACCAATGAAAGCGGTCTCGATCGCCCTGCACTTCCGTGGATCGCTCAGCAGCGGACCGAAGCTCCGATCCGCGAAGCCACATGGATAACTCGTATACATAAGGGGCCATGGGCAAGTCTTGGGCCGTCCAGCTCGAAGACCTGATGAGCCAGCGATGGTCTCGATCGGAGGCCCTATGCGCTGCATCCTCAGGGCCCTGTCGAGTCCTTCCTTGCCACCCGTTCCGTAGCCTCGGAGCCTGTCACTTCAGCAGCCTCCTTGTCTCACAATCCTTGGGTTGCCGCAGGTCTCACCCTATCAACTCGCCCTACCGGGAAAGTGAAAGGGACCTCGGTCGGCCAGGGAGACCTGAACGTCGGACCAACCGTTCTGGTCACGACATTGCCTTCTGTTGGACACATGTATGCAGGCGATCCTATGCGAGGGCTTGCCTTCTCGGCCGGTAGCGTTGGCATTTTCCTGGCGATGGCAGCATCCTACGTCAAACGGTACGGAGGCCCAAGTTTCAGCTATAGCGAGATACCGCCGTGGCAAGCAGGGGCGGCGAGCAACACCGTCACCGGGTACTACATCACGTCGGTGCTCTACACGGCCTGGGCCGCTTGGGACGCCTGACCGGATCGCGGAAGGAGAAAATTGCGCGGCGTCGTTATCAACACACACGACTCTAAGCAAAGTCCGTGACCAAGTTACGCTCGGCAAAACCATCCACGGGAAGCGCAAGGATAGTTGTAGAAGCGGCCATCCAACTGCTATGATAACGCATATGACGTAACAACCACTATTACAGCACCATAGCAAAAGTAAAGGAGCGCATGTGAAACTCACGAAGCTCGCGCTAATCCTGAGCCTGGCCTTGGTCGGCTGCGTGCCGCCCTCAAGCATTCAAGACGGTCAAGACAAGGACATGGTCAAAGGGGCTCCCCTGGTGGAGCACACGAATCCTCGTACGGTTCTTCCCGAGTTGGCTGACAAGCCGTTCACCTACTCGTTCGAGTCCGACGTCTCAACCCAGTCTCTTGGCCGCGAGTCCAAGTACTACTTGAAGAATAAGCCTGAAACAGTGGTCACGTTCTACCCCGACGAGACGCGAGTCACGTTCGAGGAGGGCGCCACCGACGGTGAGGTCTCGAACTTTCTGCAGACGTACGGCGCGCGGATCGTCAAGCAGGAGAAAAAGCTCAAGGCAATGCCCGACAGTTCTTACATCGAGGACGGCTATACCGACACCTACCTCGTCGCCTTTGAAGACAGCAAAGTCGCCCTGGACCAGCTTCCTCAGCTCTCCGAAGAGGTCGGCGTCCGTGGCGAGATGGTCTTCTCCGACAAGCGGGCGGCCAAGGCCTTGCAGCAAGTCTTGAAAGTCCACAAGAACAAGAAGGCGAACAAGGTCTTCCACATCGGCATCAATCAGGCTGGAACCGACGCCACAGGGGTCCTCTACAACGAGGGTAACGGCAGCGTGACGCCTTCGACGAGCCAATTCTGGTACATGCGGGACTACGGCACCGGTGGTATTTACGGCAACCGCATCAATCCCCAGTCCAGCACTGCAGCATGGAGCTTTGCTAACGGAGCGGGCGTCAAGGTCGCGGTCATCGACAACCGCTTCATGGCTCCTGGTGAGCCCTATGCGACTCAGCTCTGGGGGAACTCCGGAAGCGTCTGGAGCTACAACTTTGAAAACAACAATCAGGACATTCGAGTCGGAATGGGTCACGGTCGTCCCGTCGCCTCGCTAATCTTCTCGGCGCTCAACGACTCTGCAGGAGCGGCGGGCGTTGCTCCTCATGCCATTCCCTACGCGTACCACGTGTACGCCGACCAGGATGGGAAGAACATGGACATGAATCAGATCGCCCGAGCGCTGGATCAGGCGCGGTACGACGGCGTGAAGATCGTGAACATGAGCTTCTCGACCACGGAAACCAGCTGGCTGTATCCGGCCTGGATGTGGGGCTGGTACGGTGCCATTAAGGCCAACTACGACGCCGGGATGATCCAGGTTTCCTCTACGGGTAACAAAGGGAACCAGAACAACTATCCGGCAGGATATGGCGAGGTCTTGGGCGTAAGCTCGCATGATACGGACCGGAGCGTGTCCTCGTACAGCAGCGGTACCGCGAACATGACCTTCGCTGACATCTACGCGGGTGGTAGCAACGTTGCAGTTGCGAACCAGACCACGGGTTACGACGTAGGGATGCATGGTGGCTGGGGAACCAGCTTCGCGGCCCCCATCGTGACCGGTGCGCTGGCGCTCTACGTCCAGCAGGGCAAACTCACGAACAACGATTCGGCCATCACGAAACTTCGGAACAACGCGTGGTACTACGATAACCGTGCGATCCTCGACGTCTACTGGGGATTAATTTACTAGTCTTTACGGCGTACATTGAAGGTGTCCAGGGTCAAGACTCCGGACACCTTTCTCTGAGAACTTCTCACGAGCGTCAGTGTCAGCTCAAACAAGACTTCCTTCCACAGGACGACGTTCGTGGAAACACGTGACAGCACGGCAAGCGTAGGCCCCCCCTTTGGGGCCTGCCAGGGTCTGAATGAGTCAAGGCACTTCATAGCGCCGGGATCTTTCGTCGTCAAGTACTCAGATTAGTAAGCTCAGTGCCCGCAAATCAGGCCATAAGCAGCTCGTGGATCAGCTCCTGGAGCTTTTTTCCATGGGGTGGCTGGTTCAAAGTAACCATCCCGCCGCTCCGACCTGAATCCCGCAAGGGAATCAAGAATAGACCGCCAGCAGGGCTTCTAACTGCTGGCGGTCTTTCTCTTGCGGGAATTTCAGCGGCGTCGGAAGCGAAACCTTGCCTACGTCCAGGTGTTTGTTCGCTGCGTCCGAGACGAGCCGCTGCTTGGCGGCAACGCCACCGATATTAGCTACAGCGCCGATTCCGAGACGCGTTCAAACGTGATGCCGACTTTCTGTATCTCTTGGTAGGGGAGCAACCAGACCAACGACTCATTATGCAGGTCGACAACTTGGATATGGTTGCCCCACGGATCGTGGAAGTCGCACCTGAACCCTGGATGCAAGACCAGCCCCCATTTCTTCGAGACCTTCGCGCGGACCTCCGCAAGCTGTGCCTCGTCACGAACCATCAGACCAAAGTGACGGGCGCGATCCGGCTTGACCTCGTCAACCTCGAAGATCGCCAGAAACTGGTGTTCGCCGACTTTGAAGAACGCGTCGCCCTCCCCCTCGTTCAGTTTTTCCAGGTTGAAGACATCCGTGTAGAAGTCCACGGCCTTCTCGATGTCCGTCACCTCGATGGCGACGTGATTGATCCCATAGGTCTTGACTGCCATTTTCCCCCCTTTGCCCAGCCGCAAGGATGGTGCCAGCGAGCCCGCGCTAACGTTACTGTTCCAGTAAATGGCGGGAGTTGGATATCGAGTATCGAGGCATTCAAGCGTAAACTCGAATAAACAATATCACACGAAAACAAACCGTTCTCAAACCTAGGAGAGGAGGCGCTTGTGGACTCGATCCTGCGCCCAATTTGCCTGGGAATTCGGCGTCTTGCCTCATCGCATAACGGGACGGGGAGCTTCTGATCTGAGGTTTACTGTAGGCTCCCCGTCAGCATGCGTCTCACTGCTGGCGGTCATTCTTTCATGTCGAAGGATTAGGGGATGGGATCACCGTCCCATCCCCTAATCGATTTCAAAACTTACAAAACCCCAAGTTCGCGTACCAGGCCCTCGACTCGCTTCTTGATGTCGTCGCGAATCTCGCGGACGCGCTCGATGGGCTGCCCCTTAGGGTCATCCAGCCCCCAGTCTTCCATCCGGCCCAAGTGCGCAGGGCATGCCAGGCTCACGCCACACCCCATGGAGATTGCCCGATCCCCGACCGAGAGAGCGTCCAGGTCTGCGAGCTTCGGGTGATGCCCTTGGGCCACCAAGTCGAGGCCAACCTCTTTCATGACGGCGAGAACGGTGGGATTCATCCCCGATGTCGGCTCAGTTCCCCCGGAGATGGCGCGTGCCTTGGTGGGGTCAGCGATCTGGTTGAAGAATGCCTCAGCCATCTGGCTGCGCCCCGTGTTGTGGATGCAGGCAAACAGGACCTGTTTCATTGGCCAACCGCCTTGCTTGCGGTGATCATCGCCGAGGCCACGTACTCCTCCAATCCACTGCCGGGCGCCCACTCCTGGACCATCATCCGGCTCTCCTCCAGCTTCGCCTGGATGTTTATGTTATCGAAACCGGCATCACGGAGCATGCCCTCGATGTCGGCGATGGTCGCGGCTCCTGCGATGCACGCCGAGTAAAGTGAGAGCTGTTCCCGGATCTCGATGGGAAGCGGCTGGAATGCGACCACGTCAGAGATGGCGATGCGCCCGCCCGGCTTCAGGACCCGGAACGCCTCTTGGTAGACCTGGGCCTTAGCAGGCGAGAGGTTGACGACGCAGTTCGACATGATGACGTCGACGGTCCCAGCCTCGACCGGTAGGTCCTCGATCAGCCCCTGACGGAACTCGACGTTGGAGTAGCCCCCCTTGTGGGCGTTTTGACGGGCACGGTCAAGCATCTCGGGGGTCATGTCCACGCCGATGACCATTCCGGTCGGCCCGACCTTGTTGGCGGCCAGGAAACAGTCAAAACCCGCACCGCTGCCAAGGTCTAACACCACCTCGCCCGGCTTCAGCTCAGAGATGAGCTGGGGGTTGCCGCACCCGAGGCCGAGGTCGGCCCCCTTGGGAACTGAGGTCAGGTCTTCTGCAGTGTAGCCCAAGCTTGTCGAACTGGGCGAGCAGCAGGATGGAGCGCAACAGCTCTGCGCGCTTTTTGCGACCTCGGCGTAGTGCTCCTGAACGACCTGGCGAATTTCATCTTGGGAAGTGGGCAAGGGCACGGTGGACCTCCTCGCTTGAATCTGAGCGAACTGGGTGTAGAATAGAACCATCGACGTTTCTCGATGAATCGAAATTAATCGATGGGTTCGTAGCTTGTCAAGGGGATCCCATGCTCAAGAAGTTGAAGCAGCTCACCGCCTGCTGTGAGAGTCCAAACCCAACCGTGTTGCCCGCCGGGCTGGCCGACAAGGCCCGGCTCTTCAAGGCGCTGGGCGACGAGGTTCGCCTCAAGTTGCTGCACCTCGTGAAGGACCACGAGGTCTGCGTCTGCGACCTCATGGAAGTGCTCGGGATGCCCCAAGGCAGTCTCTCGCATCACCTGTCGGTTCTGAGCCAAGCAGGCCTGGTCACGGCTCGGAAACAGGGCCGCTGGAACTACTACAAGGCCACTGACACCGCCAAGGAGCCTTTGGCCATCTTCGAGGAGCTGTAGCATGGCCACAGAAGCCGTTCAGGTATCGAACATCGTCGGGAAGCTGTCTCTCATCGACCGTTTCCTACCCCTCTGGATCTTCGCCGCCATGGCGCTGGGCGTTCTGCTCGGGAAGGTCTTTCCGGGTATCGGCCCGGCCCTTGATGCCGTCCAGGTGGCGGATGTATCGCTGCCCATCGCTATCGGTTTGCTCTGGATGATGTATCCGGTCCTCGCCAAGGTCCGCTACGAAACCCTCGGAACATTCAAGGCGAAGGGGAAGCTCTTAGGGGCCTCGCTGTTCTTCAACTGGATTCTCGGACCGGTGGTGATGTTCAGCCTGGCCTGGGTGATGCTACCCGACCTGCCGGAGTACCGAACCGGCCTCATCATGATTGGGCTCGCCCGCTGCATCGCCATGGTCCTGCTCTGGAACATGCTCGCGAAAGGCGACAGCGAAGCCGCTGCCATCATGGTGGCGCTCAACTCCCTTTTCCAGATCGCGATGTACTCGGTGTTGGGCTACTTCTTCCTGACGGTCCTACCGGTCTGGCTGGGCGGCACGGCCACTGCACTCGACGTCTCCATGTGGGCCATCGCCAAGAGCGTCCTCATCTTCCTCGGCATCCCTCTGGCCCTGGGTGCCATCACCCGTATCGTGGGCGTTCGCTTGAAGGGACGCGACTGGTACGACAACGTCCTGATGCCCAAGCTGGGGCCAACGGCCCTCATCGGCCTGCTATACACCATCGTCTTGATGTTCAGCATGCAGGGCAGCAAGATAGTCAGCCTCCCCGTGGATGTCGTTCGCATCTCGATTCCGCTCGTGCTCTACTTCCTGGTGATGTTCTTCCTCGCCTTCGCCGTGAGCAAGGCCTTGGGCTTCAATTACCAGGAGACGGCAGCTCTATCCTTCACCGCAGCGGGAAACAACTTCGAACTGGCGATCGCGGTGGCTGTCGGGATGTTCGGCATCGCATCCTCGGAAGCCTTAGCTGCGGTCGTAGGTCCCCTTGTCGAAGTGCCCGCTCTGGTGGCCTTGGTCTACGTCTCGCTCTGGCTCAAGCAACGGTTCTTCCCCGGTGAGATGGACTCCGTGTCGGTTCCCAACTGCACAGCAAGTCCTCAAATCGACTAACCTTAGGTTCGAGTACGATTACAGCTTTCCCCAACGCCTAGATCGTCAAAAGCAGCTCGTGGACTAGGTCTTTAACCCTTGTGGCCTGAAAGGTGGCACGTGGATTGACGATCCCGCTCCTCCGACCTGAAACTCCGCAAGCGGCCTGAGGTGGTGCAGGACGGTAAGGGACGCTCCGCGTGGGCCCTGGCGGCGTCAAGTCGATGAGGCCAATCGAAGAAACGTCCGGGCCCTCGGTGCCGGCTGGTGCAAAGTGCAACTGGCCGAACCGGAAGGCGGAGCATACGATCCAACGCGCGGCGCTTTCATGAACCGAACCTACGAAGCGGCCCATGGCGTCGCATGCCACCCCTGTTTTCCGCCCATCGTGGCAAGGGGCCCTCGATGCGAATGCGTACTTTCGTGCCACCCAGGTCATCTCGGATGCCGCTCCTGTTGGTCTTCTCGTTCCTGGTGGGATGCGGCACGATTCGCCACCCGCAAGCCCCAGGGGAAGGCGGAATGCCCCCCTACCCGCAGGTGAGTCCGAGCCCGCAGGTTCCCGTGACGACTGAACGGCCGGTCTTTCCCCTTCCCGGCGGCCTCGACGGGACTCCGGTGCTCAACAGCAACAGCCCTGAGATCGTCCAGCGGGAAGGGATTCTGGTTTCGACCCTGCCTCCCAGCGCTGAGGTCGATGGGCCGGCCTTCCTCGACTATGCCTTCAAGGGGAAGTTCTCGTACTTCTCCCACCACATTGCCAAGGACGAGACGCCCGGAGAGCGGCTTCTCTACGTCGGGCTGGTCGCGACCAACCTGAGCGACCAGGCGCACACGATCGTCCCCTTCAGGGGTTCGTCTTACCTCAGTCAGCCGGATGCCAAGTTCAGACCCCTAGACCCGATCGTGCCCAACCCGCTGGGTGAGGTCTACGCGGGGCCCGGCGATCGCGTCGCCACCGAGTTGCTGCTCGGCACGTCTAACTTGCCGCTCGAGACGTTCCGCTTGGAGCCCCGCGAATCCAAACTCCTCTACCAGTGGCCCATTCCCACCGACGTCCCGAGCCTCCCGGCGGTCAACGGCCGGAGCGTTCTCGCCGACTTCGAGAGCGATGGGCCGGTCTACCTCTCGGAGGTTGCGATCTTCGCCAGGCGCAGCGAAACCGGAGAGTTCCTGGTCCCTCAACTGGACGACTACGAGGCGTTGATCCGACTAGGCCAGCTGGCGGGGGATCGTGAAGCGGCTGCGACGCCCTTCGACCCCGGAAAACCTCCCCCGATGGGTGGGTTCACGTTTGGTCGTGTGGCCGGAGTGAGCCTCGGGAGCCAGTGGCGAGGAGAGGCGTTTAGCACGGAGGGGGAGTCGGCCTTGATCTCCCAGCCTGGCTCTGGCGTGGCGTACCCGCTCGCGACCACCTACCTGAAACGCCTGGGAACCGACCAGGTCCAAAGTGCCCCCATGCTGCGGCGCTACCCAGAGACCGCTTACCAGGCCCACGGCAACTACGGGGTGGCCTACCGGCTGCGACTTCCCCTATCGAACCCTGACCTGACTCCGCGCCGTTACGCCCTGTCGCTTTCGCACCCCGTGAGTGCGACAGGACGAACGGTTACCTACCTCGAGCCTCCGAATCTTCCCGTCACGTTCCGTGGCACCGTTCGCCTGGATTGGAAGAACGAGCGAGGCATGGACGTGACCCGGCTGACGCACGTCACCCTGCGACAGGGGCAGCGCCTACCGCCGTTCGAGGTGATTGAGGTTCCGCCTCAAGCACGACGCGAGGTGCTCTTGCAGCTGATCTATCCGGCAGACGCAACACCCCCGCAGTTGCTCACGATCGATCGCGAATGAGCGGACGAAGCTCAAGCGTTGGCTGCCCGCGCGATGAGCGGTTCCGGGCGTAGGCTGAGCTCATTCGCTGAAGCAGGCAGACCCTGTTACCCCCTCTCAGGAGACCCCAGTGTGAGGGTCCTCGTGGCGATCGCCTCGATGAAGCGTCGGTCATGGCTCACGAGCACGATCGCACCGGGATACGTCGCGAGGGTCGCTTCAATGGCCTCACGGGTATCGAGATCGAGATGGTTGGTGGGCTCGTCGAGCAGGAGCACGTTGGCGCCGCTGAGCAAGAGCCTGGCGAGTGCGACCTTGGCGCGTTCCCCCGCGCTCATGGTACCTACCGGCTGAAATGCCCGGTCCCCGCGTAATCTTAGACAAGCGAGCAGAAGTCTGGCCCGGGCCTGGTCTGGGCGCACCGTGAGCAGGTTAGAGAGCGCCGAAAGCTCCGGGTCGAGCTGCTCTGCCTCTTGCCCGAACCAGCCGGGCTGAGCGCCATGCCCCCAGACGATCTCCCCGGCGTCCGGGGTCTCGAGGCCGAGCAGAATTCGGATCAGGGTAGTCTTGCCTGCTCCGTTCTGTCCGAGGACGGCCAGCCGCTCGCCGCGCCCGAGGTCGAAGCTGAGCCCCTCGAAGAGGCCGTGATCGCCGTAGGCTTTTGCGAGCCCCCTGACCGCAAGTGGCAGTTCGCCCGATCGACGCACGAACCCCCAATCCAGGACGGGAATGTCGTCGTCGAGGATCGGCTTCGGAGCCTCGGGGACTCGTTCGGCCCGTGCCTGGATGATCTTTGCCGTCTTTTCCACCTTCGCAGCCTTGGCCTTGTAAAAGGACTTATCGCCAAGGCCTGGGCCTTTCGGGGCCTTCGCGACATCCTGAGCAAGAGCCGTGCGTTTCGCCGCGGCCCGGGTGGCCGCCGATTGGCGGCGCTGCTGCCCCTCGAAGGCAGCCCATGCCTGGCGATCGGCTAGGGCCTTGGCTTCACGGAAATAGGCGTAATCACCCTCGTGAACGGTGAGCTTGCCGCGACGCAGCTCGAAGATCCGTGAGGCGGAGGCTTCGATGAACGCCCGGTCATGGGAGATGAGCACGATGGCGGCGTCCTGCTGGGGCAGCCATGCTTCGAGCCAGTCGCGCCCCTCCGCGTCGAGATGGTTGGTCGGCTCGTCGAGCAAGAGCAGATCCGCCGGGGCGACGAGCAGCGCCGCGAGCATGGCGCGCGAGCGCTGTCCCGCGGAGAGCGTGCCCCATGGCGCGTCGTGGATTGAGGCCGGCAGCCCCAGGCCCTCGAGCACCATCACGGCGCGCCATTCGGCGCCATCAGGCTCGGCTGCCGCGACATGGGCCAAGAGAGATCGATCGGAAGGCGCTTCGGAAACCTGGTCCATCGTCGCGACGAGCAGGCCGCGCCGCCGTACGATGGCCCCCTCGGTGAGCATGAGCGCACCGGTCATGAGCTTGAGAAGCGTCGTTTTGCCGGCCCCGTTGGGGCCGACGAGGGCGATCCGATCGCCAGGCGAAATGTGGAAGGTGACGTCCGAGAAGAGATCGTCCGGCATGGCCGGATGCCGGAACGTCGCCCGGCTCGCGGAAAGAAGTGACATACGGGTCCTCGCATTGCACGTCGGCTGCGACCGTCTTGCGGCGCGCCTGCATTCTGGGGATATGGCCGTATGTCAGGAATTACATCGCGGTCGGGACCTCCTCGGGATGGACCGTACGCATCCTGCCACATGTCCCGTTTCGCTGTCAAGGAACCCTGTCGATCGCTTGCTGGCACCCTTTCTTTTGTCGCGATCGGGTATGTTGCTAGAGCCACCTACCGAGCACGGAGGCCACGATGCGCATCAAGAAGCGACTCGCCATCTCTCTCTTTCTCTTACTTGCGATGCTGCCCCAACCGATCCAGGCGGCGGCGAAACCGGCGCCAAGTCACGATGAGGTGGTCCTGACGCGTCTCGTCGGCTACCTAAACAGCGCGAAAGAAGGCCCCGTCTGGCCTGGCTACGATCTCACCAGCTACCCGCTGGTTTACGGGACTGGTGACACCTACTACTTGTTGAACGCTCCCCCGACGAGCACGTCCAAAAGGCTAGACGGGCGGCCGCTTCCATCGTTGCCTAGCGTCAAGCGCCTTGAAGGCGAAACCGTGAGACGACTCGGGCTCGCAACGGATAACGCCTGGGATGAAAAGCATGTCGACGGCGAACGCGTCTTCATCGTCAAGCAATTGGCGCAAGCGAAGACGGCTGAGACCCTGGATCCGATCCACGAGTTTCTGACGCTGTTCCACGAAACCTTTCACTTCACCGCCCAAGAAAATTTCATGCACCGCATGGCAAAGGGCGACGAGCGCCTTCTCGACGCCGAAGACTTCGCCTATACGCAACTCGAAGCCTCACTTCTCGCACGCCTCATCGGGGAAAGCACCCCGAACTCGCTCAAGACCGGGGCCATGCTCTACTTGGCGGTACGCCAGAAGCACGACAGCATGATCCCGAAGAATTACGCGGATTACCGGCAAGGCATGATGGTAACGGAAGGCACGGCCCAGTACCTGACGGACAAGTTCTTCGAGCGCAGCCATCCCAAGGGGGCCTCCAATCACATCGCCTATACGACGTCCAGGCTGAAAGCGGCGCTAGAGAAGCAGCAGGATCCGGATCGCTCGCGGTATTACGTCATGGGCGCGGCCATCTGCCATCTCTTGGACCGCTTGATGCCAGAATGGAAAGGCCGCTTCTCGGATTACGTCGACTCCCTGGATGGGCTTCTCGCGGAGGCCGTGAGCCCGCAACAGCGCCCCGAAGAAATCATCCAGCAACTCGGGAAGCGCTACAACATCGACGCAGAGCTGTCGCGCCACAAGGCTCAGTTTCAAGCCCAGGCCGCAGCCGAGTCCCGTGAGATTGAGCACGTCATGACGGAGTTCCGCAGCCAGGGAGCAACGCGGCTGTCGCTGAAGCTGCCCTCGCACCTCGTCTCGATGGGCGGCTCATGGGTCGAGTCGTGGGACATCGCGGATGGTCGCCGGCTCACCCGAGGTAAACTTCTCGCGTTCACCCACGCCAAGACAAAACAACCGGTGCTGACGATGGAGAACGTCATCGCAATCCGACACACCATGCCCAAGGTACTGACGGTCGAGCTATACCGAAATCTGGAGCCGAGCGCGATCCGGGTTAATGGAAAACCGCTTCTCGCAGGCTCCTCGGTCGCCTCAGGAAGCCTCGAGGTCGAACAGCCCGGCTTCAAGCTGCGCGCGCAACAAGCAGTTCTGCGACGGGAGGGGGACGGCTTCCATATCGAAGTCACTAGCCCCTGACTGCTAGTTCAGGAGCCGTTCGCAGACCCGATCTTGGACCTTTGCGGGCTGGGGTGCCTCTATCCGAGTACCCCTCCCGCCACTCCGACCTGAACCTCCGCAAGGAGGGTATCGAGTCGAGCGCCAGCAGGGCTCCTAACGGCTGGCGCGCTTTCTTTTTCTCCGTTCTCTGAGGCCCGTACTTACCGCGAACGGCTCACCGCATTTCCGGAGGGCACTCCCGCGCAAGAGTCACCGAGCTGGAGAAGAGGCTGCTCGGGGAATGGAAAGGCCGACAAAGGTCTGTTGGGTATAATGTCCACATGAAGAACGTGCTCATTGGACTCTCGGTATGGGGCTTGGCAGCAGTAACTGCGTGTCCGCCGGCCATTGCCGGTCCGGATGTGCTCCGGGTCCCCTTCGCAACGGATGGTACTTTCCAACCCTTCGGGTGCATGGGTTACAACGAGACATGGGAGGCTGGCGCGCCCATACCGCTTTTCAGCCAGCCCAATCGGAGTGCAAAGGTTCTCACAACCCTTCCGAAAGGCGCGACGTTCCGGACCCTCAAGGGTCGAATTCTCGTTCTGAAGCCGGTTGACGTCGTTGTCAGCCGCCCAATGGATTTGTATAACTGGGGCGAGAAAGCGGGTCCGTCGCTTCGCGTAAAGCCCGGAGATCACGTCTACGTCCTACACGATCAAGGCCAAGAAAGTCCCCTTATCTGGCACAAGGGCAAAATCTTGCGGTCGGTCTGCCTCGAAGTTGCAGACGATGGTCAGGCGTCCTATGCCGAGTGGGATCCCGATCCGATGCTGAATCAGATACCAAGACCGCTCGGCAAGATCGCGCCCGGGTCACCCAAGCAACCTGTCTACCAGTGGTGGGTCTATGTACGAGGCGCGAAGGACTCCGAGGGCTGGATCGAGGTCAAGGATGACGGGCGAATAAAAGACCTCTGGTCATGTTACGACTAGCTTACTCGCCTGGTGTGAGCGTTTGCTCGACGTACAACGGACTTGCTCGGTCCCCGCTGATGCCGCTTGACTCGCATTAGCCGCCCTTCGGATAGCGGGAGGCAGTGGCCGCTCCATAACGAGCGCATGAAATAGCCCAAGAATACGCGGGATGCCCCAAGCGGACAAAGGGGCGAGGCGCCGCATCGTATGCGAAAGGCTCCCTAGCGCCTGCGGCTTCGCGCGTCACGATTCAGCACGGTCGACGTGAGCCACCGGCTGGCGCAAGAGGGTCTTGAGCTTGTTTGGAGCCACTTTGCGTGGATCACTCAGGTAGATCTCATGATGCGGACCTCCGAAAGTCAGACCCCGCGAGGGCATCTCGTCGTCGTGAAGCCTTGCGAGGATCGGCCCCTCGTCATCGTAGCTGCCGATGTGCAAGATCTGGAGCGACGGCCCTTCGTCGTAGGCTTCCAGGCGTAGGCTTTCGGGCGGCAATCCGCGTTTCTTCGTGGTCTTGGCGACGGCCGCCTCGAACAGGTCATGGGCGACGAAATCCGGCGCCATGATCATCATGGTCCAGTTCCAGCGCTCCTTGCGGCGCGCGACGAAGTCGGACGGATCTTCCGCCCACCATAGCCCCTCGAGTGGAGGCACCACATAGTCCCGATTCGTCGACGCCTTGGCCGCGAACTTCATGGCGTAGCTGACGGAATACAACCACTCGACCGCCTGATGGTAGGCAGGAGCGGCATTGGGATCCCCGTGGCCGTCCACCTTGACGAATCGCATCCTCGGAACGTCGATGAGCACGAACCGATCGGTCGGGGCATCATAGAGCGCCTTGAGCGTCTTCTTGAAATCGATTTTTTCCATCCTACGCCGAGCCCGTGAGCCTCCCAACAGTCGGGGAACCCTCGATTGTAACGTGCGCGCCATGTCCCGGACAAGGCCCATGCCGGCTGCGGCTCCGCGCAAGCGGGAAGCCCTCGCGGCCGCCTCCATGCATGTCGGCACCCACGCTGGTAGACTCGGGGTTGCCAGCGCATGAAAGGGGTGACCCATGGCGACCCTCAAGCAACGCCTTCCCGAGAATGTCACCGGGGAATTCTACGTGGACGCCACCTGCATCGATTGCGGGACGTGCCGCCTGCTGGCTCCGAAGTCGTTCGCCGAGGGCAGCACCGCGTCATACGTCTATGCCCAGCCGGGACCCCCGGAGGACGCGCGAAGCGCCATGCAAGCCCTCCTCGCTTGCCCGACAGGGTCCATCGGCACGCTCCACCCCCATCCCGCCCGCGAGGTCATGGGGGACTTTCCCATGCCCCTGGACGAAGGGATCTACTACAACGGCTTCAACTCCCCCAAATCCTACGGAGGCCACAGCTACTTCATCCACGATCCGCACGGCAACTGGCTCATCGATTCGCCCAAGTTCCTTCCCCACCTCGTCCAGCGCTTCGAGGCCATGGGGGGAATCCGCAAGATCTTCCTCACCCACCAGGACGACGTGGCCGAAGCCGCCCGCTATGCCGAGCGCTTCGGGAGCGAGCGGATCATCCACCAGGCCGACCAGGCCGCCCAGCCCGACGCCGAACGGGTCCTCTCGGGGCAGGAAGCGACCGCGATCACCCCGGGCTACGTCGCGATCCCGACCCCCGGCCATACCCGGGGCAGCATGGTCTTGCTGGTGCGCGATCGCTTCCTATTTGCCGGAGACCACCTTTGGGGCACGCACACCGGGGCGCTCGGAGCCTCCCGCGGGGTCTGCTGGTATTCGTGGGCCGAGCAAACCCGGTCGATGGAAAGCCTCTTGGGCTACACCTTCGAGTGGGTCCTGCCCGGCCATGGCAACTGGTTGCACCTTCCGCCAGAGCAGATGCGGGCCGCATTGCGCCAGCTCGTTGAGCGCATGCAGCAGCGGGCGTGATCCGTCATCACGCGTCGACCGTCGGGCCGACCCGATGGGGATGAGCACTCGCATCCTCACCCGGCCCTCGTTGAGAATCCCAAGCCAAGCCCTCCCCGTCCTCGAGAACGGGGAGGGCTGGTTTTGGGCAATCAGGCGATCAGGTCACTGAGCCGACGCGACCGCATTCCGTTCGGATTCCGCGGGGGAACTGCAAGCGACCACCACGTCCTGGTGAGCGAAGTCGGGATCGATGTCGATGACGTGAGCCACCGCGAGCCAGAACAACCAGACCAGGACGCCGAAGAACAGGTAGCCGAAGTAACCGAGCAGCGGCATCTCCGAGAAGACGTGGATGACGTTCATGTAGGGGACGTCGTACATCCAGTAGTTGGGGTTCGCAGGAACGTTGCGGAACGCCTGGCTACCGAAGTTCCAGAGTTCCCAGACGAAGCCGTTGCAGAAGGTCGCCAGCGCCATGAGCAGGAAGCGGGACCAGTCCCCCTCGGCGGCAGGAGCGAACGGAGTCCAGTAGCCCGCCAAGTGGAGGGCGGCCCCCAGAATCGCGAGCGGACCGACCCAGAGGGCCCAGAACAAGGGGGAAGGGAAGACCCCCAGCAGGAACAAGAGGACGAAGCCGCCCAGCAGGGTGGCAACCAGCAAGGACTTCGAGGGGGCGAACCTGGGACCGTTGGTCCAGCGCTGCCTGAGCGCCGGGAAGCTCGCCAGCAGCAAGTACCACACGAAGCAAACCGGCCAGACCGTCGTGTAGGAGAGGGTGTACCAGACGAGGTTACCGAAGGGGGTGAGCAGGTCGGAGTACGGGTAGTACCAGTTCGACAGCACGAAGTAGTTCAAATACTCGAAGAGATGCCAACCGACCGCCGAGACGACCGCCAGGATCAGCATCTCATGCTTTCTGCCCGCGACGATGGACGCGCCGTTGGTGCGGGAATAGACCCAGCCGTCGAGGGCGAAGATGAATCCCCACCAGAGGGGAACGAAGGTGAAGCGCGCCGCCATGGGAGAGCCGAACCACATCAGCCCCCAGCTCACCAACATGACGACCACTCCGGGGGCGAACCAGTACGGGAAGGGGCCCGGCTTCGGCTGCGGGGCGGGTTCGACCGGCTTGAAGCCGAAGAGCCTCGGAATGACCAGGAAGAGGCTGATGCCGACGACCAGCCCGCAGCCCGCCGCAAAATACCACTCGTTGAAACCCGGAGTTCCCGGTACCTGCTGAGGCGGAAAGAGGCCGTACCCCTCCGGCAGGCCGTGCCCACGGAATAGGGTGCCCAGGAGGGGAAGGAAGGCGGAGATGATGAGACAGGCGAGCAGGAAGGGCCTGCGCAAGGCAGTTGGCAAGGATCTCTCCTTTCGATCGAGCCAGGAATCAATGAAGGTCAATCATCTAGTAGGTTGGAGTGCTGCAAAAGGCTCTCTAGACAGGAGAACGACTCCATGCCAAATTGTACGATTGCTTGACTGCGTGTCAAGCATTTTTGAATTATGTTAGGTTCCTCGGCGATCGCTCATCGGTAGCGTCGGGAGCCGACTCGAGATCGAGCCCCCGTTCCGTTGCGAGTACGGCCGCAACATCTCCGCCGGAGACGGGCTCTACATGAACTTCGATTGCGTCATCCTCGACTGCGCTCCGGTCCGGATTGGCGATAACGTGCTTTTCGGTCCGGGAGTGCCTATCTACGCCGCGACCCACCCCCTCGACGCCGAGGAACGCATCAAGGGACCCGAGCGGGCAAAGCCCGTCACCATCGGCAACAACGTCTGGATCGGAGGCGGGGCCATCATCAGCCCAGGGGTCACGATTGGCGACAACTCGACCATTGGGGCCGGCTGTGTCGTGACGCGGGACATCCCTGCGAATGTCCTTGCTGCCGGGAACCCGTGCCGCGTCATCCGCGAGCTGGAGGCTCCCTAGGCCAGAGGCATCCGGTGGACAAGGTCCCCGGCCGTCGTGGCGAGGGGGATGTCGTCCCTTCCAGTATCCATGTTACACCCCACCCGGGGGCTTGCGGCAAGCCCCGGGTCATGCCGCATAATCGCAGGCCTGCCAGAGCCTACGAAGGGGGAGTTGCGAAATGCGTGTCTTGTTGTTGACGTATGACTCGCGGGGCGGAGTCGAACCGCTTTTGGGGCTCGCGGTGCGGTTGCGGGAACTCGGCGCGGAGGTGCGGCTATGCGCGCCGCCGGACTGCGAAGCGCGGGTGGCCGAGGTCGGAGTGCCCCTCGTGCCGATAGGCCTGCCGGTGCGCAAACTGGTGCACGGGGCGACTCCGCCCACGGCGGCAGACGTGCCTCGGATCGCGAGCGAGTTGATGGCCGCGTACTTCGACACGGTCGCCAGGGCAGCCGAGGGCTGCGATGTGCTGGTGGCATCCGGCCTGCTGCCGGTCCTGGCCAGCGCGCGGTCGGTGGCCGAAAAGCTCGGCATCCGCTTCATGGTGGCGGCCTACTGTCCCATCTTCCTTCCCTCGCCGCACTTCCCACCGACGCCGCTTCCGGGTGGATCGTTCCCCCCGGACGTGACCGACAACCGGGTGCTCTGGGATCTGAATGCCCAGCGGGCGAACGAGCTTTTCGGGGCGGCGCTCAATACCCGCCGGACGTCGATAGGCCTTCCACCGGTAGACAACGTCTACGCCTACGCCTTCACCGAGCGCCCCTTGCTGGCGGCGGACCCGACGCTGGCCCCGTGGCAGGAGTCGGCGGACATCGACGTCGTGCAGACGGGCGCCTGGATCCTACCGGATGAACGCCCTCTTCCAGCCGAGCTGGAAGCGTTTCTGCAGGCCGGCGCGCCACCGGTGTACGTGGGCTTCGGCAGCATGCGCGCCCCCAAGGACTTCGCACGGGTCGCCATCGAGGCGATCCGCTCGCAGGGCCACCGCGTGCTCGTTTCCCGCGGCTGGGCCGAACTGGCCTTGATCGATGACCGGAACGACGGCTTTGCCCTCGGCGAGGTCAACCAGCAAGCATTGTTCGGTCGGGTGGCTGCCGTCATTCACCACGGCGGCGCGGGCACGACGATGACGGCCGCCACGGCCGGCGCGCCTCAGGTGGTAGTCCCCCAGATGGCCGATCAGCCCTACTGGGCCAGCCGGGTAGCGGCCCTGGGTATCGGCACGGCGCACGACGGTCCGACGCCGACCCACGAGTCCCTGTCAGCCGCGCTCAGGGCGGCCCTGACCCCCGAGACCCGCGCACGAGCGACCGCTCTGGCCGGCACGCTTCACAAGGACGGGGCGACGGTGGCCGCACGGTGGCTGCTCGAGGCGGCAAGACAGTGAGGCCATTCGCCACCCACAAACCCAGGAGGATACGATGACTCAATTTTCCAACGTCCCCCCGGAAACCGACCTCCCCAGGAACATCGGCAAGCCAGCGACGCGGGCGCTCTTGCACGCGGGTTACCGGACCCTTGAAGACGTGTCCGGACTCACGGAAGCCGACCTCCTTGCCCTCCATGGGGTGGGCCCCAAGGCCGTCCGCCTGCTTCGCGAGACGCTTGCCGCGAAAGGCCTCGGGTTGAAAGGGGAGAGCTAGGCCTTAACGCTCCGCCAGCGCTTTCAGCTTTTGAAGGGCCTTAGGCCAGGCGTCCTCATAGAACGAAAGGTAGTCTTCGAGGACATCGATGTCGACCAAGACCTCGGTGCCGCCTTTCGATTCCCGGAAGGTGTAATTTTCATAGGCGGGAGCCCACTGCTTGACCAGTTCGCTCGTCGTGTCGACTTTTCCGTCCTCGATGAACCCGACATGCTCGATGGAAACGAACTCCTGCGGCCGATGATCATGAATCCGCGAGACCATCCCCGCGAGTTTGCCCGTCTCTGGATCCGGTCCAAGGAAGCGGATCTCGCGGCCCTTCTCCCAGCTTCCCTCGAAATAGGTGCCCGGGTTGAAAGCGCTCGCCCACTCGCGGAAGGTCGCCTCATCCAGCATGGTCTTCCAAACCTTGTCTTTCGGCGCATTGATGGTGATCATGTACCGCTGCTTCAGCATGAGTTCCTCTCCGTTCCAACAGGCGTCCGGCTGACGGACTCGACACTTCATTATCGGTTGGCCTGAAAGCCATGGCAAATGACGATTTCCCGAGCCGGCACCCGGTGGCCGGTCGGGATCACGAGGTGAAAATCGGCCAGGTGGTCAGGGGATTGAGCGGATCTCCAAGTCGTCACCGCCTCACGAGCTGCACGACAGCATCGAACACCCCGCGCGCTGCCGAGCCCAATCGGGGCGCCGTTTTGCATAGTGCTCCCTGCCGGCCTGCTCCTCATACGGATGGCGCATCACCTCCAGCAGCTCATGGACTCCGCGATCGTCCCCTTGCTCGGCGCGATCGATGGCTTCCTGGACGAGGTAGTTCCTGAGCACGTAGCGCGGGTTAGCCTTGGCCATCCTGGCACGCCGATCCTCGGGGGACAGGGGATCGCGGCGCACGCGTTCGGCGTAGCGCGAAAGCCAGGTTTCGAATTGGGATTCCGACCAGCGCCGTTTCTCGGGATCGTAGAAGGCCTCGCGCAAGGATTCCAGGCTCGGAGCCTCCGGATCCACCGCGATCAGCTCGCGGAAGAACACGGTCATATCGACCTCGGCGTGCTGCATCAGGGAGTAAAGCTCTTGCATGAGCGCGAGGTCCTCGTCCTGACATTCGGCCAACCCCAGCTTGTCGGCGACCATGCGACGACTGCAGCGATTGTACGTATCGGCGTAGCGCGCCAGTCCTGCCTGGAGTGGCGCGACGGTGGCAAAGGCGGGCACGAGGGCATTGGCAAGCCGATGCAGGTTCCAGTGCCCGATTTCCGCTTGCTGCCCGAAGCGGTAGCGCCGCTGCTGCGCGTCCGTGGTATTGGGGGTCCAGTCCGGATCAAAGTTATCGATCCAACCATAAGGGCCGTAATCGATGGTCAGCCCCAGGATCGACATGTTGTCGGTGTTCATGACGCCGTGAACGAAGCCCACCCGCATCCAGTGAGCGACCATGACGGCCGTCCGCTCGCAGACCTGCGCGAACCACTCCCCTCGGATCTCCTCGTCGACGAGATCCCCGCTTACCAACTCCGGAAAGTCCCGCCGGATCGTGAAATCGACCAGGTGCTTCAACAGCGTGACATCGCCCCGCGCGGACGGAAGCTCGAAGCTTCCGAAGCGGATGAACGACGGCGCAACCCGGCAGACGATGGCCCCGGGCTCGGGCCGGGGGTTGCCGTCGTAGAACATGTCCCGGATGACGTCTTCCCCGGTCGCGACGAGGCAGAGCGCCCGCGTGGTGGGAACCCCGAGGTGATGCATGGCCTCGCTGCACAGGAACTCACGGATGGACGAGCGTAGGACCGCGCGACCATCCGCTCCTCGCGAATAAGGGGTAGGACCAGCTCCCTTGAGCTGCAACTCCCAGCGCTTACCGGCGGGGGTGAGGGCTTCGCCCAGCGTGATGGCCCGCCCGTCACCCAGCTGACCCGCCCAGTGGCCGAACTGGTGGCCTCCGTAGTTGGCGGCATACGGCTCCATGCCCTCGAGCAGCACGTTGCCAGCGAAGACCTGTGCGAACTCCGGCGAGGCGAGGTCTGCAGGGGGAATGCCCAGCAGATCCGCCACGTCCTTCGCGTACGCGACCAGGCGCGGCGCGGCGACCGGCGTCGGCTCGACCCGAGAGTACAAGGCACCGTGGACCTGCCGGCGCTGGCGCCCCGTTTCCGGATCGCCCGGGAGGTCGCGAACGAACGAGTTGTCAAAGCGTAACGTCATCATGGGACCTAGCATAGTCCTCTGCCATCGGAGGCATCAAGACTCGAACGTCGGTGACGCAGGGTCGGGTCGAGACCTCCCCCTATTCGACCCAGCGGGGAAAGTAGCCGAGCGCGTCGTGGACCGCCGCGTCATGGGTCGGCACCACGACCAGCGAAGGGTTGGCCTCCATGAGGCGATGCAGTTGCGCGACGGATTTCAGGGTAGCCGGGCGATCGTGATCCACGATCCGGCTGGGCAGCCAGAACTTCGGCTTCACGCGGCGGGCGGCCTCCAGCTTCCAGACCACGTCCCCGCAGAAGAAGTATTGCCGTCCGGATCCTACGGTGAGGAAGAGCCCCACCGAGCCTGGAGTATGGCCGGTCAAGGGAACCAGGACCACGCTGCCATCCCCGTAGACGTCTAGGCTACGGGAAAATGAAGCAAACGGGCGGTTCTCGAGTTCGTAGACCTTCCAATTCAAGGCCGGCGCATCCACCTGACTGGGCAAGACCGCACCGGGTTGGCGCTGGGAGATGAAGTCCTTCTCGGCCCGGGTGATCCAGACCTCCGTCCGGGGAAAGTCGAGCAGGCCACTGGCATGATCCCAGTGCGCATGGGAGAGGATGATGCGATCCACCGGCCCCAATTGGGCGGCTTCCAATTGATCCCGCAGCGGAGAGACTGGACCGTAGGAAAAGAGCGGCCTGGCCCACCATGGCATATCCTTGCGATACTGCTGGTCGATGTCCCGGCCCAGGGCGGTGTCGAATAGGAAGCTTCCCCGAGGATGCCGGACCAGCACGGCCGTGTGATTGATGGCAACCGGCTTGAAGAGGTTGCCGCCCTTGAAGGCGAAACCCTCCTGGGTCTTGACCTCGGAGGTCTTGAACAAGGCGAAGCGCAGGTCCACCGGCTTGGATGGCCGGGGAACCGCCGAATCGGTGACGGGCGACTTTTCGACGGCCCGAACGGCCGGTGTCAGCAAGAGGCCTGCGATCAGAACGGCGTAGGCAACCCAGCGGATTTTCATCTCAGACCTCCTGCGGCAGCATCACGGGCACGGATTGCACGAGCCGCCGCAACGGAGCGCAGTCCCGCTGCGCGCGGCTCAAGATGAGAGCGCCCTCCAGGGCCATCACCAAGCTCTCGGCCCGCTGTTCCGGATGGGCGATCCCGTGCTGGTTCAAGTAACCGGCCAGCACATCCAGCCAGAGCCCGAAGGCCCGCGCACAGGCTTGCTGGATGGCCGGACTCTGCGCGGCCTCCTCAAGGGTCACGGTGGCCACCGGGCATCCCTTCTGGAAGGAGGACTGCTCGAGGTCGAAGATGAAGGCCTCGACGACCGCGATCAGGCCCTGCCTGGGCGAGGCCGCGGAAGCCGCAAGCGCGCCCATCCGCTCAGCGACCAGGCGAGTGGAATGCTCCAAGGCGGCGATCGCCAGCGCTTCCTTCCCGCCCGGAAAGTAGTGATACAGGGATCCCTTGGGAGCCCCGCTCTCGGCGAGCACCTGGTTGAGCCCCGTGTTGCGGTAGCCCTGGGACTGCATCAGCCGAGCCATCGTCTCGATCATCTTCTGCCGAGGGGGGATCGTCATCGTCAAACCTCCATCTAGACCAGTCTACATAATAGGAGCCGGCCCTTGCCCCTGTCAACCTGCCCACGGTTCGGCCTCCCGCCGTCCTTCCATCGCCAAGCGGGACGCAGGCGCTTGGTGAAACGAACGCCCCGTCTCCCGCAGGGGAAGCGAATACCCCAATACCTTGCGGCTCCTTGATTGAAAGGCGCCCCGCTTACCAAACGAACGCCAAACCCCTTGCAAGCTGACGATATTCTCCGCGCGGGATCCGATTCAGCATGAATGCCGCCGAAAGCTTGCCCATTAAGGCCAAGATCGATACCTACCACCCAATAGCAAGCCGTTACATGATAACCCTCCCCATTCCCGCATGATCCACCCCCTATCCCTTGATTAGTTCGATCCACCCATGCAAGTCGATACCCGCTGGGCAGAAATGCTTACAGCAAAATAAAATAAGTGCTAAAATATAAGAACTATAGGTGATGAGGAGTGTGAGTATGTACGAGATCAATGATGTCGTGATTTACGGGAAAATTGGCGCATGTAAAATCACGGATATTACAACTCCAAGAAACTTGAAGATTGCAAAAAATCAGCTGTATTACGTCATGAAATCCATGAAGGACAACTGTACAATCTACACCCCCGTCGATACGAAGGTCTTCATGCGCCCAGCCATGTCCGCGGATGAAATCAATCGCATGATCGACACGATTCCCACGATTCAAGCCGAAGCGTACTACAATGATTGTGCGCAGGACCTCACGAAACACTACGAATCCGCGATCACCAGCAATAACGTCGCTGAATTGCTCAAGCTGACCATGTCCATCCATGCCAAGAAGAACGAAATCGAACAGAAAAACCGGAAGATGGGACAAATCGACCAGAAATACATGAAGCAGGCGGAAGAGCTTCTCTTCGGCGAGATCGCCCTCGCGATCGGCATTCCGGTCGATAAAGCCCAGGAGTACATCGCCTCGCGCGTTGAAGGCCGGGACCCGATTTCCGCCTGACCCGGGCGGGTTCCCGCTCGAGTCCGTCCGCGGCCTCCAAAAGACCGCCGGCAGCGCGTCACGCTGCTGGCGGTCTTCGTCTTGCCTTGAACTACGTGGAAGCTACGGATGTTAACACTTATCCCGTAGAAACCGCTCATGGCCGATGGCCAGCCTCATGGGAGACTGAGGCCAGGCAATTGATCGGGAGCTCGGGAGTTCCCAAAGAAAGAGAGTCGAGATGAAACCAGCGCTTGAAGGTAAGGTCGCCATCGTGACGGGAGCCGCCATGGGCATGGGCGAGGCGACGGCGAAGCTGTTTGCGGCATCGGGGGCGAAGGTCGTCGTGGCCGATTTCAACGAGGAAAAGGGCCGGGCAGTGGTCGACGCGATCCAGCAAGCCGGGGGGATCGCGCACTTCGTGAAGGTCGACATCTCGAAGTCCGATCAGGTGAAGGCCATGGTGCAGGAAACGGTGAAGACGTTCGGGCGCCTGGACGTGGCCGTGAACAACGCCGCGCTTTCCCCGGATGACAAGCCGGTGGCGGAGTTCGACGAGGATTACTGGGACCGGCTCATGGCCGTCGATCTCAAGGGCACGGCCCTTTGCCTCAAGTACGAGATCCAGCAGATGCTGGCGCAGGGGCACGGCGGGTCGATCATCAACATCTCGTCCGTCAGCGGGTTCCGTCCGCAGCCCCATAACATCGCGTACGTGGCGGCCAAGCACGGCGTCAACGGCATCACCAAGGTCGCCGCGATGGAGTACGGCCCGCACCAGATCCGGGTCAACGCGGTCGCGCCCGGAGCCATCGACACCCCGATGCTGCGCAGTGCCCTGGTGCAGTTCGGCCTCGACCCGGTGAGCTACGCCCCGCAATTGAGCCTGCTCAACCGCTTCGCGCAGCCGGAGGAAGTGGCCCAGGCCAGCATGTGGCTGGCCTCGGATCAGTCGTCCTACGTGACCGGGACCACCCTTCACGTGGACGCCGGCTACGTCAACGCCCGCTAGTTAGCCCATTCAAAAGCGGGCCTGCAGGGTAAGACCTGCAGGCCCGCTTTGCTTTGCGGAAGAAGCTAGCAGCCGGTATCGAGGCCCAGGCGAGCCATCTCGGCCGCCCGCTCGATGAAGGCCGCGATGCGGGTATGGGCCACGGGCACGGACTTCTTGAAGCGGATGCAGCCTTTTCCGCGGTCCAGACCCGCGAGCAGGGTTCCGTCCGCGTCGATCGTGCTCGCGTTGCCCACGTAGAAGCTCACGTAGTGTTTCTGGGCATTGAGGCCGAAAACGATGCCCGACGCGTCGCGGTAGCTCAGCATCTTATAATCGATGCCCTCCCTCAGTTCGGGCGCCCGGGTCACGATCAGGTCCCGGAGGCTCAGCAAGGTGTCGCGCCGCCAGTCGGACTCGAGGGCCGCCAGGTACTCCTCGGGGGTTTTCACGTCGTATTGCATCGCCTCTTGCTCCTCATGATCCCGCGGCCCGCGCCGACCATGGGGCCATGGCACGACGCCACCGCACGCTGGCGTCACCTTGGCGCGGCGAGCCTCGTATGAGCCTTTATTTACCCGAAGGCCTTGACGGCGGCACGCATGTGTATCTAAAATGATTACAGACTAAAGGAGGCGCCATGGCCATCAGCAGCCGTTTCATCGTGAGCGTGCACATCCTGACCTTGCTCGGACAGAGCCAGGGCAAGCCGTTGACTTCGGAATGGATCGCCGCCAGCGCCAACACCAACGCGGCCGTCGTCCGCAAACTCCTCGTGATGCTGGCGAAAGCGGGCCTCACCAGCTCCCAGCTCGGGGTCGGCGGCGGGGCGCTGCTGGCGCGACCGACCGCGGCGATCACGTTGCTGGACGTGTATCGGGCGGTCGATGACGGAGCGCTCTTTGCCCTTCACAACGAACCTCCGAATCCCGCCTGTCCGGTGGGACGGAACATCCAGTCGGCCTTGCGGGGGACGATGACGCGTGCCCAGCGGGCCCTCGAGAGCGAACTGGCCAGCCAGACGATCGCCAGCGTCTTGGAGGACGTGCTCACGGGCGATCGCCAGACCCAAACCTAGAGCGGCTTTTGTTTTTCCCTAAAGTGTAACCGTGTAGGTTTCACGATAACACACCCACCCCTCCCATGCCGAAGCCCCGGCTCGGCCGGGGCGCCTTGAAAGGAAACCCGAATGACTTCCACCCCCTCCACCCTCGCGATCACCGGCGCCAGCGGCCAGCTGGGCCAGCTCATCATCGACGCCTTGCTGAAAAAGGTCCCGGCCTCCCGCCTGATCGCGACCGCGCGGAACCCCGAGAAAATCCAGCACCTGGCCGCTCAGGGCGTCACGATCCGAGAGGCCGACTACGACCGGCCGGAAACCCTCGAGCGCGCCTTCGCCGGAGTGGACACGCTGCTGCTCATCTCCGCCAGCGAGATCGGCAAGCGCGTGCCCCAGCACCAGGCCGTGATCGACGCCGCCAAGCGCGCAGGCGTCAAGCTCCTGGCCTATACCAGCCTGCTGCACGCCGACACGTCCCCCCTGAGCCTG
Source organism: Candidatus Sericytochromatia bacterium (assembly GCA_036676495.1). GTDB lineage: Bacteria > Cyanobacteriota > Sericytochromatia > S15B-MN24 > UBA4093 > UBA4093. Next base: position 5,616 of record JAKFCT010000069.1, on the reverse strand, counting down.
GCCGAGGAGCACCGCCAGACCGAGGCCGCCATCAAAGCCTCGGGCCTTCCTTACGTCCTGCTCCGCAACGGCTGGTACGCCGAGAACTACCTCGCCAGCCTGCCCGTCGCCCTGGAACACCACGCCGTCCTCGGCAGCGCCGGCGAAGGCCGCGTCTCCTGGGCTAACCGGACCGACTACGCCGAGGCGATCGCCGCCGTCCTGACCTCCGAGGCCGATCAGGCCGGCCGCGTGTACGAATTGGCCGGCGATCAGGCGTACACGCTCGCCGAGTTCGCCGCCGAGCTCGCCCGTCAGAGCGGCCAGACGATCGTCTACAACGACATGCCCGAAGACGCCTACAAGGGCGTGCTCCTGGGAGCCGGCTTGCCTGACGCCGTCGCGAGCATGATCGCGAACTCCGACGTCGGCGCCTCCCAGGGAGCGCTCTACGACGCGACCCGCCAGATCAGCGCTCTTACCGGACGTCCGACCATCTCGCTGGAGGAGTCCATCGCCCAAGCCCTGAAGGCCTGAGGCCCCATCCCCGCATAGGGATTCGACGGCCAGCCGGCTTCCGCCCGCTGGCCGTCACTTTGCAACGCAAAGCTTAGGTCTCCGTTAGTCAAACGATAAGAAAGCAGCCTTGACTCCCCGACGATAGAAGGCGCGGGAGGTAAGACGATGAACGCATTCATCCCCGCTTCGACGCCATTCCCCCCGTTGCCTTCGACGGCCTATCGAGGCTTGCTCGATCAGCTTCACGTGGCGGCGCGCTCCTCACCGATGGCCGGCACTTCGACCGCCACTCCCATCGTCTCACCGGCTGTCACAGCGGGCGTTCAGTCCCTTCCCGTCCTGAGCGGCCTATTTCAGCAACTCAAGGATCTGCTCGATCGGCTACTGTCGACATCGGCGGCACCCCCTCTCGGGGATCCGCCTCTCGGGGATCCGCCTCTCGGGGATCCCCCCCTCGGGGCTACGTCCCCCGGGATTCCGACCCCGAAGCCCCCCCGGAAGTCGACCGACTTGGTGATCAGCTCCTTCAACGTGCTCGGAAGCAGCCACACCGTTCCGGGCGGCGAGAGACCGGGAATGGAGCCGGGACCGGCCCGCATCCGCTCGGCGATCAAGCTGCTCGAGCGGCATCAGGTCGACATCGTGGGCTTCCAGGAGCTTCAGGGAGATCAGTTGCGCGAGTTCCAGAAGGTCGCTGGGGAACGGTACGCCGTGTACCCGGGCTTTGCTCTCGGCAAGCGCGAGGCCGTGAACTCGATCGCATGGCGAAAGGACAAATGGGAGCTCGTCCGCCCCGGAAGCATCGAGATTCCCTATTTCGATGGCAATCGGCGCCAGATGCCCGTCGTGCGGCTCCGGAACCGTGAGACCGGGCAAGAGGCGTACTTCGCCAACTTCCACAACCCCGCCGATACCAAGCGATTCCCCGACCAGGAGCGCTGGCGCGATCTCGCCACCGCCAAACAGATCGACCTCGTCAATCGCCTGAGGAAGGAAACCGGGCTGCCGGTTTTCGTCACCGGCGACATGAACGAGCGTGAAGAGTACTACGACACGTTGACCCGCAGCACGGAGATGGTGGCGGCCAACAGCGGGCCTCACGGCCAGCGCCCCAAGCAGATGGGGATCGATTGGATCTTCGGATCCCCGGACATCCGCTTCAGCGACTTCACCCGGGACCGGAGCGCCCTGGTGAAGCGAACGACCGATCACCCGATGATCGTGAGCAAGGCCCGGATCAAGGGAGTCTAACCCTCGTTCCCCGGCGAGCCAGGCCTCTTAGCGGCCTGGCTCTTAGCGCCCGCGGCTGTTGCGTAAGGCAGCGAGCGTTTGCCGTGAAAGGCATGAACAGGGCCTTATATTCAAAGCTCGCTGACCTGTAGCAACGTTTTTCGCTCTCGAATCAGGCTTGCTTAGAGAGCCGCCACCTGCTCGAAGTAACGCATGAAGGCCTTCATGCCGCCCTCGGCCATGCTCCAGTCGAAGTTCTCGTTGGGCGCGTGGTAGCCATGCTCTGGCAGCGACAGGCCGATGAACATGATCGGGCAGCCCAGGTGCTTCTGCATGCTGACCACAGCTCCGATGGAGCCTCCTTCGCGGATGAAGGCGGGATCGGCGCCGAAGCCGAAGCGCAGCGCCGACCGGATAGCCTCTGAGTAAGGGCCCTCCATCCCGCAGGTGAAAGGCTCCAGGGCCCCCTCCGGATCCAGGACGACGTCCGGGTTCTTTTCCGCGACGAAGGCCTTGACCATGGCGAGCACGTCGGCAGGCTTCATGTCGGGCACCAGGCGCATGCTGACCTTGGCTTCGGCCCGAGGGGGAACGATGGCCTTGACGCCAGGACCGGTGTAGCCGCCCACCATGCCGTGCACCTCGAAGGTCGGACGGGCCCAGATGCGCGTCATCACCTCCAGGGGATCGGTGACCCGCAAGCACTTCAGGCCATGGGCGCGCTGGAACTCGCGCGTTTCGAAGCCGGAGGCGAGGAAGCTCTTCTCTTCCTCGGGAGTGACGGGCGCGACCCGATCGTAGAAGCCCGGGATCTTCACGTTGCCCGTGCGGGCGTCGTAGATCTCGCTGATGAGCTGGCAGAGCTCTCCGATGGGGTTGCGCGCGGCGCCGCCGGTCAGGCCCGAGTGGACGTCCTTGGTGCCGGTTTCCAGCAAGAGGCGGAAACCGACCATGCCGCGCAGGCCGAGCGGGGCGGCGGGCTTGTCCCGGCTGATCCAGATGGTGTCCGAGACCAGCACCGAGTCCGTGGCCAGCTCGTCGGCATGCGCTTCGAGGAAGGCCTCGAAGTTCGGGCTGCCGATCTCTTCCTCGAATTCCCAGACGAACCGGATGTTGAGCGGAACACCATGCTTGCGGGCGAGCATGGCTGCGTAGAAGGCTGCCAGCGCAGGGCCCTTGTCGTCGGTGGTGCCGCGGCCGCGATAAGTGTCTCCCTCCTGGGTGAAGCGGAAGGGCTCGCTCGTCCACTCGGGCTCGTCGGCGGGCTGGACGTCCAGGTGATTGTAGATCGTGAGGGTGCGCGTGGCCTCGGGATGACGGAAGGTCCCCACCACCACGGGGAAGCCGGCCGTCTCGACGATCCTCGCCTCGCCGCCATGCGCCTCCAGCAGGGCCTTGGCCCATTCGGCGCCGCGACGGATGTCCGGGTGGTAGACCGGATCCATGCTGACGGTCGGGATCTCCACGATCTCGGCGAGCATGCGTTCATACTCGGGGCGAAGGGCGGCGATTTCGCGATGCAACTGGTCCGACGAGAGATCGATCATGGGGAATCCTTTCTAGCAGCGGCTTACCCCCCGATCATACCACTGGAAGCGGCTCATGGAGCCCCCTCGCCCCCGCCCATGGCCGGTCGCGCGCCGCCGGCCGGCCATGGGGCCGCTTCGGGGCCGTCGCAGGGCTAAGTCGGGCGGGACGCGCCGGAGAGCAGACGGGCCTCCAGCGTGATCTCCGTGCCGGTCAAGGCCTTGGAGACCGGGCAGGTCTTCTTGGTTTCCTCGGCGATCGCCCGAAAAGCCGCCTCATCGATCCCCGAGACCTCGGCCTCGGTCGTCAGGTCGATCCGCGAGATGGCCCAGCCGCTCTCCTGCTTCTCGAAGTGGACCCGGGCATCGGTCCGGACCCGCCGCGGCGCTTCCGCCGCCTGGCTGAGGCCAAGCGAGAGCGCCATCGAGAAGCAGCCTGCCAGCGCCGCGCCAATCAGCTCCTCCGGGTTCGTGCCGGGGCTCTCCCCCATCCGAGTCTGAAAGGAATACGCTCCTTCGTACGCCCCGCTCCCGAGGCTCATCGTTCCTTGCCCGTGCTGCAAGTCCCCTTCCCAAACCGCGTGTGCCTTCCGAGTCGGCATCGTTTCCGCCCTCCATCCCTCACGTGGTCCCCGTTCCGTTGAGCCCGATGATACCAGTCCGGGCCCATGGATACAGTAACCAAGCGGGTTTCGGGAGGCCGCACCCAAACCGCGCAATTTCCACGGACTCGCCGACACGCGCCATCCGTTAGCCTGGGAGGAACGGCGGCGACGCTCGGGCCGCCTCCCGACTGCGAGGCCCCCTCACCCGACAGGGGGCCCGGCTCCATGGCGGCCATGAAACGCCCGAACGGAGCCTTGCTCTCACCCCGATCCGCCGCACCAGGACTTGTCTTCAGGGCGACGGACTCGCGTAAACACGGACATCCGCACGTTTTCAAGGAATCCCATCACCCGAGATTCAGTAATTGCAACCCATGCAAGCCTTTCTAATTTCCCTTAGAATACGTTTAAATAGACTTACCTAGAACTATTTTCCGGCACCCGTCCGGAAGGTTCAGGGGGGCGAATCTAGCAAGAAAGGTACCGTCATGGCAGCGCTAGCTGAGAAGTATCGCATCACCGATCGAAATCTCGAGCAGCGGAAGGGCTTCCTCCGCTTCGACGAGCGGGATATCCACGTCCTGAAGCAACTCGCCGGCTGGGCGGAGCGGAAGGCCGACGAGATTTCCCGAGAATTCTACGAGCACCAGTTCACTTACCCTCCGACCGTTGCCTACCTCGAAGGGCAGGCACGGCGGCGCGGCGTGAGCATGACGGACCTCCGGCGTCACCTGGAACGCGCCCAGGCCGGCTACTTCCGGGAGATCTTCCAGGAAGCCGCGCAGGGAGGACGGTTCGGGGCCGCGTACTTCGATAAGCGCCTGCATGTTGGCAAACTCCACAACACCATCGACCTCCCGGTGAAATGGTACCTGGGGGCGTACCAGAGCTACTTCGACCTCGTCCGCAAGCACCTCAAGGCCAGCTTCCCCATGCGCCCGCGCTTCCGGGAGCGGGGCGAGCGAGCGCTCTCCGCCATCTTCAACTACGACATGCAGGCCGTCATCGACTCCTTCTTCTACGACTACCTGGAGTCGATCGGCCTGGACCTCACGCAGATCGCCGTGAAGAACCCCGACCATGATCTCTCCGAGCACTACGCCGACCTCAAGAACGTGGTGCGCGACACCCTGGGTGAGACCGTCGACACCTCGCAGGTGCTCGAGGAGAGCATCACGCGACTGGTCAGCGAGCTGAGCCAGGTCCAGCAAGCGGTCACCTCCATCTCGGCCTCCTGCGAGCACGTGGAGGGGCGCACCCAAACCCTCTCCGCCAACGTGGAGGTGACCTCGAGCAACCTCGCCGAGATGGCGCTCAGCATCCAGCAAGTGGCCAGCAACACGGAGACCCTCTCCGCGTCGGTCAGCCAGACCTCGGCCAGCATCGAAGAGATGGCCGCCTCGGTCCAGCAAGTGGCGCTCAACGTCGAGGACGCCAACCGCGTCGCGGAACGTTCGGCCGCCGTGGCCGCGGAAGGCCGCACGTCGGTCGAGCAGACCATCTCCGGCATGACCCAGATCACCGATGCCATGTCGGACGTCGTCTCCGTCATCACCAACCTGGGCCAGTCCTCCCAGGAGATCGGGGAGATCATTTCGGTGATCGACGACATCGCCGAGCAGACCAATCTCTTGGCCCTGAACGCGGCCATCGAGGCGGCGCGGGCCGGCGAGCACGGCCGCGGCTTCGCGGTGGTCGCCGACGAGGTCCGCAAGCTGGCCGAGCGCTCCGCCAAGGCCACCGGCGAGATCGCGACC
>JAKFCT010000068.1:0-21757 GCA_036676495.1 Candidatus Sericytochromatia bacterium | reverse complement strand
TGGTGGCGGTGAGTTTGCGCAGGGCCTGGCTCATGAGGCGGGCTTGCAGGCGGACATGCGAATCGCCCATGTCGCCTTCGAGCTCGGCCTTGGGGACGAGGGCGGCGACGGAGTCGACGACGATCAGGTCGACGGCGGCCGAGCGCACCAGGGCGTCGGCGATCTCGAGGGCTTGTTCGCCGGTATCGGGCTGGGAGACGAGCAGGTTGTCGATGTCGACGCCCAGACGGCTGGCGTACTGGGGATCCAGGGCGTGCTCGGCATCGATGAACGCCGCGACGCCGCCGGCCTTCTGGACCTGCGCGACCACCTGCAGGCTGACGGTGGTCTTACCGCCCGATTCGGGGCCGTAGATCTCGACCACGCGGCCGCGCGGCAGGCCGCCGACGCCCAGCGCGATGTCCAAAGGCAGGATGCCGGACGAAATGGCCTCGACCTTCAGGCGGGCCGTATCCCCCAGCTTCATGATCGATCCCTTGCCGAACTGCTTCTCGATGCCCGTCAGGGCGAGCTCGAGCGCCTTGCGCTTATCCGAAGCCATGTCCTTCGACGCGACCACATCCTTTGCCATGCACGGGCTCCTTTACCAAATATCCGATACCAAACATCTGAGACGGAAAGTGAACAGAAACAGCGTATCGAATTTTTGTTCGATTGGCAAGACCTTTCGGATGCCGCCCTCCTCCGATTCGGGGAAGCGATCGCGAAAAATGCCGGGAAACCCACGTCTCCCGGCCCTGGCAGCGTTCCTGCGTCACTCCATGTATTCGACCAGTTGGCGCTCCAGCATGGCATGCTTGAGTTTCGCCAGCGCCTTCCCCTCGATCTGCCGCACGCGCTCGCGGGTCACCCCGAAGATCCGGCCAATCTCCTCGAGCGTGTGGACATGCCCGTCATGCAGCCCGAAACGCAGCTCGACCACCTCGCGCTCCCGCGCCGACAGCGTCTCGAGGATGCTGCGCACGTCCTCCTGCAGGAGCAGGCGCGCCACGGAGGTGGCGGGGCCCGGGGCCTCCCGGTCCACGATGAAGTCCCCCAGCGTGGAGTCCTCCTTGCCGATGGGGGTCTCGAGCGAGATGGTGTCCTTGACCACCTTCTTGATGTCAGCCACCTTCTGCACGGGGATCTTGGCCTCGGCCGCGATCTCCTCGTCCGTCGGCGCCCTCCCCAGCCGCTGGGTCAGGCGCTGGGTGATGGTCCTCAGGCGGTTGATGGTTTCGACCAGATGGACGGGAATGCGAATGGTGCGCGCCTTGTCCGCCAGGGCCCGGGTGATGGCCTGGCGAATCCACCAGGTCGCGTAGGTCGAGAACTTGTAGCCCCGCTGGTAATCGAACTTCTCCACCGCCCGGATCAGCCCCAGGTTGCCCTCCTGGATCAGATCGAGAAAGGAGAGGCCCCGCCCCAGGTACTTCTTCGCCACGCTCACGACCAAGCGCAGGTTGGCCTCGATCATCTTCTGGCGCGCCCGCTGGCCCACCGGCCCCGCTTCGCCCATCTGACGGGCAATCTCGACTTCCTCGCGCGCGGAGAGCAGGGGAATCGCCCCGATGGATCGCAAGTAGGCCTGGACCGGATCCGACGTCGGTACGCGGTCCGGCTTGAGCTCCTCCTCGGCCCGCTCTTCCGCCGTGCCCTGCGCCTCCTCGATGAAGCTCACCCGCAGCATCGGCTCCCCATGCTCGTCGAGCTCGTCGAGCTCTTGGCCGGTCGGGTCGGTGACGTCTCCGAGCAGCTCTTTGAGGATGTGGGGTTCGGTGTCATGGTCAGCCACGGTCGCCTCCTCTTTGAGCCATCGAACTCACGGCCCCTGAGGCGTGCCTGCCGGCATGGCGCAAGAGGCCCACGGTCATGATAGCCGCGGGGCGTCGGGATTCAATAGTCGAGAAGGCGTCAGAAGGCGGGTTTCGGCGATCGCCCCCGCCCGATCATGCCTGGGCGGGCGCCGGCAAGAAAGCCTTGACCGTCTCCACCAGGACCTTGTTGCGGTACGGCTTCGACAGGAAACCGTCGCAGCCCGCCGCCTCCGCCGCGTTGCGATCCGAATTGGAGGCCTTGGCCGTCACCACCAGGATCGGGATATGCGAGGTCCGCGGATCCGCCTTGAGCTCGCGCGAGGCCGAAAGGCCGTCGAGCACCGGCATGAGGATGTCCATCACGATCAGGTCCGGCATTTGCGCGCGCGCCAGCTCGATGCCTTCCTGGCCGTTATTGGCCACCAGCACCTCGTAGCCCTGGTTGCGCAGGATGACCTCCGCCACTTCGCGGTTGGTCATCTCGTCTTCGACCACTAGGATTTTCTGCGCCATAGCGTCTCAAGACTCCCTCGGAGGCAGGCCCGAAGCCGATTCACGCGGCACGTCGCGCTGCGATGGAACCCCCCTAGTATACCATGCCTCGTTCCCAAGTCGGCCCGTCCGCGCCTCCACAGCGCTCCTCCGGCTCATGACAGCGCCGTCGGCTCACCAGAGCGCCCGCGGCTCACAATAGCGACACGGGATCCACGTCCACCGCCACCCGCAACCCGGCCGCCCGCGGGATCCGCCCCGGGCGCAGCGCCTCTCGGATCGCCCCGCGCGCCAGGTCCGGATCCGGCGCCTTCACGAGCACCTGCACCCGGTAGCGCCCCCGAATCACCGAGATGGCCGACTCGGCCGGCCCCAGCACCGTCAAGCCCTCCGTCTCGCGCAGGATCCCGGCGGCCGTCTCGGCCGCCGCCCACGCCGGAGGCTGGGATTCGGCGCTGAAGACCACGTTCACCAGCCGCTGAAAGGGAGGGTAGCGCAAGACCTCCCGATCGGCCACTTCCCGCGCATAGAAGCCGTCGTAGTCATGCGTCCGCGCGAAGAGCAGGCTCGGATGCTCGGGAGCGTAGGTCTGCACGATCACTTTCCCCGGCAGATCCCCGCGCCCCGCCCGTCCCGCGACCTGCGTCACGAGCTGAAAGGTCCGCTCTGCCGCCCGGAAATCCGGCAAGTTCAAGGCCACGTCCGCCGCTACCACCCCCACCAGCGAAACCCGCGGCAGGTCGAGCCCCTTGGCCACCATCTGGGTCCCGATCAAGACGTTGGCCTCCCCCTTGGCGAACGCCTCAAGGATCCGACGATGCGAGTCCTTGCGCGTCGTCGTGTCGCGATCCAGCCGCAGGATCCGGGCCTCCGGGAGCAGCTGCCCGGCGGCCTCCGCCACCTGCTGCGTGCCGGCCCCGAAGTACTTGATGAACGGAGACTTGCAGGCCGGACAGCGCTCGGGGTTCGCCGCCGCGAAGTTGCACGTATGACAGCGCAAGAGCTCGTGATCCTTGTGATAGGTCAGGCTCACCGAGCAACTCGGACAGGTGACCGTCTCCCCGCAGCTGCGACAGAGCACGAAGGACGCGTACCCCCGCCGGTTCATCAGGAGGATCACCTGCTCCCCGCGCCCCAGGTGCTCCTGGAAGGCCGCCAAGAGGCTGCGAGAGAAGATCTTCCGGTTCCCGGACTTCAACTCCTCGCGCATGTCCACCAGCTCCACCGGAGGCATCGGCCGGCCCGAGACCCGGCGCGGGAGATCGAGCCGCGTGATCGTCCCTTCGTTCGCCCGGTAGAACGTCTCCACGCTCGGCGTGGCCGAGCCCAGGATCACCTTCGCCCCTTCAAGTTCGGCGCGCCGGAGGGCCACGGCGCGCGCATGGTAGCGCGGCGCGGTTTCCTGCTTGTAGGATCCCTCGTGCTCCTCGTCGAGGATGATCAGGCCCAGATTGGGCAGCGGGGCGAAAACCGCCGAGCGCGCTCCGACTGCCACGCAAGCCTCTCCGTCGCGGAGACGCTGCCACTCGTCGAAGCGCTCGCCGTCGCTGAGGGTGCTATGCATCAGGGCGAGCCGATCCCCGAACCGCCCCCTGAAGCGTGCGACCGTCTGGGGGGTGAGGGCAATCTCGGGCACCAGCATGATGGCGCTCTTCCCCTCGGCGAGGGTTTTGGCGATCGCCTGCAGGTAGACCTCGGTCTTCCCGGAGCCGGTCACTCCGTACAGCAGGAACGCGTCGCCCGGTTTTCCCGCGGCGATCGCCGCCACGGCCTCTTGCTGCGCGTCATTCAGCGCAAACGGCGTGACTTGCTGGGCGTCCGGCAACGGGGGTGCCCGCCAGATGCGCTCCTGGGCGAGCGTCACCGCCCCTCGCGCCGCGAGCGCGCGCACGACCCCATGGGTGGTTCCTGCGCGCCGGACCAGGTCCGCCAGGGTCAAGCTGCCGCCTTCCGCATGCAGGACGTCCAGCACCTGGCTCTGGCGCGCCGTCAAGCCTTCCGGACGGGCCTGGACGCGAACGCTCCACTGGGTCTTGGGTTGGGACTTCCGGGCGAGGGTGCCGCGCGGGACCGCGGTGGTCCAGACCTGCGCGAAGGAGCTCATGGTGGTCTCGGCCACCCAGTCGAAGAGGTCGTAAAGCGCGGGCGGCACCGCCATGTCGCCCAGCACCCCGAGGATGGGCTTGAGCGGGGTTTCGGGCTCCTGATCGTGGCAGGCGACCACGAAACCCGCGACCTGCCGGCGCCCGCCGAAGGGCACGGCGACCGCCGTTCCCGTGGCGACCGCATCCTCCAGCTCCGCCGGAACGCGGTAGGTGAAGGGCTTGGGATCCGCCAGCGGGATGGAGTCGATCAGGACCTCGACGAAGCGGGGCATCTCAGGGAAGTCGCGCGGCGAAGAGGTCCATGAGCCGGCCGGCGATCATGGCCTTAGAGGCCACGTCCCATGTGGCGATCGGGCCTTCCGGTCCCAGCACGGTCACCGCGTTCTCATCGGATTCGAAGCCGATGCCCGGCCGGGAGACGTCGTTGGCGACGATCAGGTCGAGCCCCTTGCGCTCCAGCTTGCCTCGGGCATGATCGAGAAGCGCCTCGGTCTCGGCGGCGAAGCCGATCACGAGCTGATCCGCGCGCCGCAAGGGCTTGAGCGTGGCAAGGATGTCGGGGGTCGGCTCCAGCGTCAGGGTCACGGCTTCCGCCGATTTCTTGATCTTCTGCTCCGCCACCGTCGCGGGCCGGTAATCGGCCACTGCCGCCGCCATGACCAGGACGTCCGCGGCGGGCAGCCGCTCCCGCACCGCCTCCAGCATCTCTTGGGCCGTCTGAACCCGCACGGGATGCACGCCGGGGGGAACCGCCAGCGCGGAGGTCGTCACCAGCGTGACCTCGGCTCCGCGCGCTGCCGCCGCGGCCGCCAAGGCATGGCCCATCTTGCCGCTCGAACGGTTGCCCAGGTAGCGCACGGGGTCCAGGGGTTCGCGGGTGCCTCCGGCCGTGATCAGCACGCGCCGGCCCCGCAGGCGCTCCCCGTCGAGGCGGCGCGCGTAGAGGTCCTCGATTCGCTGGGCGATCTCCGCGACGTCGGCGAGCTTTCCGGCTCCGACGTCCCCACAGGCCAGCTCTCCGCTCGCCGGCGGCACGATCTCCACGCCCCGGGACTCCAGCAGCTGAAGGTTCGCCTGCGTGGCGGGATGCTCCCACATGGCCGTGTTCATCGCGGGAGCGACGAGCAAGGGACAGCGAAGGGCGAGCAGGGTCGTGCTCAAGAGATCGTCGGCGAGGCCGTGGGCGGTCTTGGCCAGCAGGTTGGCCGTGGCGGGGACCACGGCCGCGAGGTCGACCCCCTTGACCAGGTCGATATGCTCGACGCCTCCGACCTCGGGCAGGTCGAAGGGGTCGAGATGGACCTTCTGGCGCGAGAGGGTCTGCAGGGTCAGCGGCGTGATGAACTGGGTGGCCGCCGGGGTCATGACGACGCGAACCTCCCAGCCTCGCTTGCGGAGGAGGGAGGTCAGGTCGGCGGCCTTGTAGGCCGCGATTCCGCCCGAAACCCCCAGCAGGAGGGTCGGCATGGAACTAGGCGTTGGCTTCGGGGAGGGCGCCGGCCTCGTGCTGCTCGCTCACCATCTCGCCGATGGCGCGGGGGATCGGCTTGACGGTCTCCGGCGAGCCGTCACGGGCCACGTCGTCCTTGATCCGCTTGGCGCGGCGCGCGATCTGCAGAACCAGGTCGTACTTGTTCGAGGCCTTGGCCAACAATTCCGTGTGCATCGATCGTCTCCTTATCAGTGAGGCAGGTGCCGGCCCACGCGGCAGCGCTCGGCGAGGACGATCGCCTCGAGCTTGCGGGCGGCATTGGCCAGGTCGTCATTGACCACCTGGAAATCGTAAAGCGGGAGGAAGTTCAACTCGTCGACCGCGACCGAGAGGCGCTGACGGATGGCTTCGGCGGCCTCGGTCTGGCGCTTGCGCAAGCGGACCTCGAGCTCCTCCATGGTGGGAGGAAGCAGGAAGACGTAGACCCCGTTGGGGACGCGCTCCTTGACCTGAATGGCGCCCTTGACGTCGATCTCGAGGACCACGTCATGGCCGGCCGCCAGCTGCTCCTGCACGAAGGAGCGCGGGGTTCCGTAGAAGAGGCCGTTGACGAACTGCGACCACTCGATCAGCTCGTCGTTGGCGACCATCTGCTGGAACTGCTCTTCGGAGCGGAAGAAGTAGTGAACGCCGTCTTCCTCGCCGGGGCGCGGCGCGCGGGTCGTCACGGAGACCGAGTGGCGCAGTTCCGGCATGCGCCGCTTCAACTCCTTGACCAGGGTGCCCTTTCCGACGCCGGACGGGCCCGAAATGACGACCAGCATGCCCTGCCGGGGCTTGCTGGCGACGCGTTCGAAGGACGGCGCCGCGAGGCTCCGGGAGTCGGTCGGGGTCGAAAGCAGGTTGGTTGGTTTTTCCAAGGGTCCATCTCTTCTCATGGGCGGGTGAGGGTCCATGTTACACCAGGGAAAGGGAGGAAAGCAAGGAAGAGACCGTGCTGGCGGGCCTTCGAAATCTCCGCTCTTGCGGTGACGCGCGGCGGGACCTTGTGCTAAAAGGGGGGAGAGTCGAAACCCGTCGTGATGAAGGGGGTGCTAGGGTGAACAAGGACGAATTGGTCACCACGGTCGCGCAGAAGACCCAGATGCCCAAGAAGACTGCCGAGCAACTGGTGTCCGCGGCCTTCGAAACCATTACCGAGGCGCTCGCCAAGGACGAGAAGGTCACCTTGGTGGGCTTCGGAACCTTCGCCGTCCGGGAAAGGGCGGCCCGGCAGGGCAAGAACCCCCGCACGGGCGAAACCATCCAGATCAAGGCGCGCAAGACCCCGGCCTTCACGGCCGGCAAGGCGCTCCGCGATCGGCTCGGCGAACCGGGATAGGCGGTCCGGCCGCGCCCCGTCAGCGCTCCGGGGCGCGGCTCACCCGCGGGCTGCGCAGGGCTTCGAGGAAGTCCTGACCGAGCACCACGGTGAAATCGGTCTGGATGTCTCCGACGCTGGCCGAGACGGCTTCCGCCTGCACCCCGAGGGTATAGGCGATCGCCCCGCCCACCGCATCATCCCCCTTCTGGGAGATGATCTGGGTCGTGGCCACGTCCGAGCTGCGATGCGTCGAGACCGTCCAGACCGTCCAGCCGTCCGAGCGCAGCAGCTGCGCCGCCTCGTTGGCGATCCCCGTGCGGCCGGTCCCGTTCAGGACCGTGATCCGGGTCTCCCGCTTGACCTCGGCCGAGACCGTCGCGACCCCGGTCAACACCGGGCCGCCTGCCTGCACGGTCTCGTCGGTCAGCATGGTCCGGGCGATCCGCCGGGCCTCGTTCACGTCGGGCAGCCAGTAGCTTGCCGTATAGCGCTCGCCCGAGAACTCCCCGGGCACCATGACCATGTGAACCGCGTCCAGCGTCAGCCCCTTCGCCCAGTTGGCGTACTGGAAGAGCTGAGGCGTCGACATCGACGTCTCCACGTTCGCCTGCGCCACTTCGAGCAGCTGCGGCAACCGGGTAATCGTCATGGGATCGAGAAGCTTGGTCGTGAGCGCCTGCATGAAGCGCTGCTGCCGCTGCACCCGCCCGATGTCCCCGTAGGCGTCATGCCGGAAGCGGATGTACTGATGCGCCTTCGCCCCGTCCAGGATCTGCGGGCCCTTCTTCAGCGAGATCCGCAGACCCGCCGAGCGGTCGTAATACTGCATGTTGCGCTCGACGTCGATTTCCACCCCGCCCAGGGCGTCCACCAGGTTCTCCACCCCGTCGAGCTTCACCATCACCCAGTGATGAATCGGCACCTGCAGGAAATCCGAGACCGTCTGCGCCGTCAGCAGCGGCCCCCCGTAGGCCAGGGCCGCGTTGATCTTGTCGTAGCCATGGCGACCGGGAATGTGCACGCGCGTATCCCGCGGCACTGAAAGCACGTTCACCCGCTTCTGGACCGGGTCCAGCGACGCCACGAGGAGGGTGTCCGAGCGCGTCGGCAGGACCTTGCCGCGACGCGAGTACTCGACGTCCGCCCCGAGGATCAGGATGTTGGTGCGCTCGATGCGTGAGAAAACCTGGGGAATGTCGCTGAGCTTCAGGTCCGACGGCGCATCGGGCAGAAATCCCGCCTGCTTGAGGCCGAAAGCCGTCCCCGAGCCGACCAAGGCACTGACCAGACAGCCCGCCACGAAGAACCAGCCCCATCGCCCTTGCTTGCGCGCAGGCGGAGGAGCCGGCTTCTTGGGTCCTTTGGCAGAGGTGCTCATCACGCGCGCTGGTAGACGACCTGGCCATCGATCCAGGTCGTGAGGACGTCGGTCTCGATCTCGAAGGGATGACCGCTCAGCAAGACCATGTCAGCGTCCTTGCCGGGCTCCAACGAGCCCACCCGGTGGTCCACCCCGCAGATCCGGGCGGCGTTCAGGGTGATGCCCGCAAGCGCCGCCTCCCGGCCCATGCCCGCCTTCGCGGCCAAGGCCGCGCAAAGCGTCAGGTGATGAATCGGAACGACCGGATGATCGGTCATGATCGCCACCATCACCCCGGCTTTCTGGAGGATCGCCGCGGTCTCGTAGTTCCGCTCGCGCAGCTCCACCTTGGAGCGGCAGGACATCGATGGGCCGACGACGGCGCGAACGCCCTTCTCCGCGAGCAAGGGGGCGATTTTATGCCCCTCGGTGCAGTGCTCGACGACCAGATCGAGGTTGAACTCCTCGGCAATCCGGATGGCCGTGAGGATATCGTCGGTGCGGTGCGCATGGGCCCGCATGGGTACCCGCCGAGCGAGGGAGAGGGCGATCGCCTCCAGGCGCAGGTCGCGATCCGGTCCCGGCTCTCCCGACTCCTTGGCCCGCTCCACCTTGCGGGCGTAGGTCTGGGCATCCACGAAGCTCTGGCGCATCAGGGCCGCGATACCCATGCGCGTGGTCGGCATCTTGTTCTTGGAGTGGTAGACCCGCTTCGGATTCTCTCCGAAGGCCACCTTGAGGCCGGCCGGCTGCCGGATGGCCATCTCGTCAATGGCGACCCCGGCGGTTTTGAGGCAAACGGGCTGTCCTCCGATGACGTTGGCCGACCCCGGCAGCACGTAGAGCGTGGTCACCCCGGCCGAGCGCGCGTCCTCGAAGCCAAGGTCCTGGGGGTTGATGCCGTCGAGGGCCCGCATGTGCGGCGTCACGGGATCGGTCATCTCGTTGCCGTCGTCCCCCTCGAACTTGATGCCCTCTTCCCAGAGGCCCACGTGGCAATGCGCATCGATGAAGCCCGGGACGAGGGTCGCCCCGTCCGCGTCAATCACCCGGCAGCCCTCGGGAAGCGCCACATCCGGGCCGATCGCCTGGATCTTGCCGTCCACGACCAGAACCGTTCCAGACGGGATGACCGGCCCCGAAATGGGGTGAATCTCTGCGCGGGTGATGGCGAACACGGCGTGCTCCTGTGGCATGAAGGGCTCCCAACCATGAAAAAGGCCCCGAGGGGCTCAGAAGAGGATTCTATCAGAATCATAGCCCCCTTGCCAGCCTGCGTGAAGCAAGCTACCATGCGGAGCATGCACCGAATCGCTTGCATCGCGACCATCCTGCTTCCGCTGCACGCCCTCCCCGCGGGGGCGGTGGAAGCGCCGCGGCCCGTCCCCCCTGCGGCGAGCACCTCGATCGCGCTACCGGCCGGCGGCCCTCCTGCTCACCTTCCCTACCTCGGCCTGCTGGCCCCCGGCACCCCCCAGCTCTTCCTCAACGAACCCCTCAAGGCCGGAGCCTACCTGGGCGGAACGGCTGCCCTCAGCATCGGGGCCTACTACCTGTTCCGCCAGATCTACTGGCCAGAATCGTTCATCCCGGACGAGAGCCACGCCCTCATCATCCTCAATGCCGTGGGCTGGAGCTGGCTTGCTGGCGGCGCGCTCAGCACCCTGGATGCCTACCTGAACCTCCAGGCCCGGCAGACCGCACTCGAAAGCACGCCCCGCGCGCCGAACGCCGCGCCCGTTCCGGCTCCCAGTGCGGCTCCCAGCGCGGCTCCCACCCCCGGGGCCTCGCCCATCCCCGCGCCGCCGTCTCCGACTTCGAGACCATCTCCGACACCCTTGCCGGAGCCTAGCGTAACGCCCTGGGGAGTTCCCTCCCCCCGGCCCACCCCGACGCCCGCTCCGACTCCCGATCCGGAAGCGGCCGTCTACCGGGCCTACGATCTCGCCGCCAAGGGGCATTACCTCGATGCGGTCCTGGCCATCCAAGGCATCCGCGATCCCGATTGGCTACCCAAGGCGAAGGCCCTGCTCGGTGAATGGGGACCGAAGGCCGTGGATCAGGCCCTGACACAGGCCAGGGCCCGCCTTGCGGAAGGGGACCCGGCCGCCGCCCGGACGATCCTCGAGCGGATCGACTCCCTGCCCCGATCCGATGCCCAGACCCGGGCCCTTCTCAACCTGCGCCAGAGCTTGCGCTGAGCCCCATCCGCCGCACTCGCGCGGCCCTTCGAAAGGCCACGCGGCCAGCAAACTTGAATCCCCGCAACCCAGAGGGTTGCGGGGATTCGTTTCGGGCTTAATTTAGTAGGGGGTCTTGATTCCGTAGAGGCCTTCCGTGACCTTCTTACCCGAGGCATCCGCCGACGTGAGCTTCAGGTAGTAGATGGTGCCGGGCTTCAAGCCGTTGAGGGCAACCGCATGGTCGGTGGTCATCCCCGCGTGACGGGCGGTCCACCAGTAACCGTAGTAGTAGTACGCGCTCGAGGTGTAGTCGACCTGTCCGCTGGCAGGCACCGAGGTGCTCCACGCGATGGTGGCCGCGTTGCCACTCAGGCTCTTGAGATAGACGTCGCTGATGGTCAGCTGCGCGCCCGCGCTGGGCGTGGTGATGTTCGCCGGGGCGGACTGAGCCGAGACGTTCCCGGCGCCGTCGATCGCCGCCACCGTGTAGGCGTACGCCGTTCCGGCCGCGAGACCGGAGTCCGCATAGGTGGTCCCGGACGTCGTGCCGACCTTCTGACCGTTACGGTAGACGTGATAGCCGGTCACCGAGAGATTGTCCGTCGAGGCGTTCCAGCTCAGCTGCACCTGGGTGCTGGAGGCGGCCAGGGCCTTCACGCCGCTGGGCACCGAAGGGCTCTCGGTATCCGAAGGCGTCGGCACCGTGGGGGCGGTGGACCCGACCTCGGCCAGCGCCTTGACGAGGTTCATCCGCTTGACGGCCGAGTTGCTGAAGCCCGAGACCGTGTCGCCCGTGGACGAAAGGATCTCCCGAAGCTGCTTGTTGGTCAGCGCAGGGTTCTTGCCGAGCAGCACCGCGGCACCGGCCGCCACGTGAGGCGACGCCATCGAGGTCCCGGAGAGCTTCTTGTAGGTCTTCTCGGTGGTCGACAGGATATCCGAGCCCGGGGCGGCGATGTCCACGGTGCTTCCATAGTTCGAGAAGCTCGACCGCGCATCCGAGGTCGTCGTGGAGCCCACCGACAGCGCATTCGGATAAGCCGCCGGGTAGGAGGGACGCGAGGTGTTCTCGTTGCCCGAGGCCACGACCACCAGGGCTCCCTGCTGGGTCGCCTTGTCCACCGCGGACTGCAGGACGCTCGAGCTCTGGGGGCCACCCAGGCTCAGGTTGATCACCTTGGCCCCCATCTCGGCGGCCTTCAGGATGCCGTTGGCGATCTTGGAGGTGTCGCCCGAGCCGTCCCGGCCCAGCACCTTGATGGCCAGAATCTTCGATTTATAGGCGATGCCCGCGATCCCCGCGTTGTTGTTGGCAGTGGCGGCAATCGTCCCGGCGACGTGCGTGCCGTGCCCCTGATCGTCCATGGGATCGGAGTCGTTGCCCGCGAGATCGGGGCCCTTCACCACGCGCCCCTGCAGATCCGGGTGGTTGTAATCCACGCCCGTATCGATCACGGCGACCAGGACGTCCTGGCCCTGGGACTGATCCCATGCGGCCTGAGCGCCGACCTTGGCATGGCCCCAGAGCTGGCCGAGCATCGGGTCGTTGGTCGTCGCCGTCGCGTGGTAGATGTAGTTGGGCTCGGCGATCTCGACTCCGGGAGTCCGCTGCAGACGCTGAACGGCCGAGTGGACCGACTCCCCCTCCTCGGTGGCGTAGACGGCAGTGCCCGCCATGCCCGAGATCGACTGAATTCGCTGCATGCCGGAGACGGCCTGGGTCGAATAGCCGTCCTTCATCTTGACCACCACCTGGCCGGGGCGGTACGACTCCGCCGGAGGCGGGGGGGCGAGCCAGGTGACCTCGGGCTGGCCCGACGTGACCGTCGTCGAAACAGGCGTCTGGCCGCAACCGACGAGCCACGACAAGGCCAAGAGAGCTCCCATCGCCTTAAACGGGCGGGTATTTTGCGTAAACATCAGAGACTCCTCGATTCTGGTAGAGCGCACATAGTGGCCGCCGCCGTAGAGCAACGGCGCTCCCACCTGGGCTTACCCGAGGGTTAAAACCACAACACCGCTCAGTCAGGGGATCACAGGCCGGATGCGGCGCGGTTCTCCTGGAGCGGTGCGGGTTTTTGGCAGCTTAAACTAATGTTAACAGAGGGCTTGCTTCGCCGGGCAAGGCCGGGGCCTCGAACGGCCCGAGTCGCCCCCCGATCGGGGCTTCCGCGCGGAGCCTCCGCGCGTCCCGCTAACGCCGACCAGGTGCACGGGGAGTCCCCGTCCCGGGTCGAAACCGTGGACAGGGACTCCCCCGACGGATGATCAGGCAGACGGGGGGCTGTTGCGCTTCTTGGCGATGATCGTCCAGATCGTCGCCGTGACGATCCCGATCATCGCGACGCCGATCATGAGAGCGACGTTATAGGTCGCAACCAGGGCAGTGGCTTCTTCTAGCACGCGCGTTCCTCCTCGAGGCCAGTGAACGAAACGATCCTGACCTCAAGCTACACGCCGTTCATTGCTTTCAGGACAACACGCGATTGAGTGATTCGGAACATGACGACGCGCCTGTCAGCCCCGGGGGCCGCGGCCATGGGCTCAGGGTCGGCTGAGGAGGCGACCCGCAAGGCTCCAGGCGGCCTTGAGGCTTCCCGGATTGGCCGCCCCGGTTCCCGCCAGATCGAAGGCCGTCCCGTGATCCACGGAGGTCCGCACGAACGGCAAGCCCACGGTCACGTTGATGCCCCGATCGAAACCGAGCATCTTGAGGGGAATATGTCCCTGGTCGTGATACATGCAGACCACGACCTGGAACTCTCCCTGCAAGGCGCGGTGGAAGACCGTGTCGGGAGGAAGCGGGCCGACCACGCGGAGGCCGTCGCGACGTGCCGCTTCCACGGCGGGGCCGATGGCCTCGAGCTCTTCGCGGCCGAAGTGCCCCGCCTCCCCCGCATGCGGGTTGAGTCCGCAGACGGCGATCGCCCCCTCCGGCTCACCGAGCATCTCCAGGCTCAGACGCGCCAGCTCCAGCGTCTCCCGCACGCGCTCCGGCGTCAGCAGGGCGCTCACGTCCCGAAACGGCACGTGCGTCGTGACGTGAATCGCCCGCAGGGGCTCCACGACCAGCAACATCCCGTACTGCGTCACCCCGGCGAGGTTCGCGAAGAACTCGGTATGGCCGATGAACTCCGGGCGCCGGCGCTGGATGGCTTCCTTGGAGATCGGCCCCGTGACGACACCGGGCACCAGGCCCCGTGATAACGCGCCCCCCACCACTTCCAGCACCCGATAGGCGTAAGCTCCGGCCTCCGGATCCACCTTTCCGAGCTCAGGAAGATCCGGGTGCTCCCAGGGCACCGACAGGAAGCCGACTTCTTCCGAGCCGACGATGGGCTCGCCCCAGCCGACTTCCCGCCAGCGGGGATGGAAGCCCACCGTCTCCTCGGCGCGCCGCAAGAGTCGGCGATCGCCCAAGACCACGGGACGAGGCCCGCCAGGCGGCAGGTCCCTCAGGAACATCATCAGAATTTCAGGTCCGACGCCGGAAGGATCCCCCGGAGTCACGGCGATGGCATGCATGCGTGCATGTTAGCACGCTCAGCTTCCCTCCGCCTGACGGCTCAACAACCCCACCAGGGCCTGATGCGCCTGCGGCTCGAGTCCGAGGAAGCGGCAGCCCACGATCATCCCCTCAGACTGCTCGGCGGCCCGGATCTTGATTACTTCCACCCGGACCGGGTGGCGCTCCTCCGGCAGCGCCAGGCCTCCGTCGAGAATCTGGCCCGGAGCGAAGGCCCGCAGCGGAAAAACGGCCCGAAACCCGTCCGCACTCAGATTGAGGGTGAAGCCCTCGAGATCGGCCAGTTGCACCGGTAGGCGCATGCGAAAGCGCTCCACCCGACGACGAGGCACCCGGTGAACCTCCGTGGGAAGGGACAGACAGAGTTCCTCGCCGACCGCCTCCAGGACCTCCACCTCGGCGCGCATCCAGTTGCGCCCCACCTCATGGACGATCTGCACCCGGTCTCCGGCAACCTGCGGGAGTGCCGATTGGCTTCTGACCCTCAGCGGGGAAGCTTCGACCACCCGGACCGAGCGCAGCGGCGCCGCGATCGCCGCATCCACGGCCGCTCCCTCCAAGACCAGATCCTTGAGCCGTAGCAGCGTCCCCGGAGCGATCGACGCGAGCAATCGGACGTCGGGACGCTCCAGGACGGCCATCCCGATCCGCAGCAGCTGGCCACGATCTCCCCGCCAGGGAGGAGCCAGCTCCGAGGCTTCGACCGCCGCCCCGAGCAAACGCTGCACACTGGCCGGCACGGAAAGCGAGATGCGGGGTAACTCGGTCTCGCTCGACGTGAGCTGTACCGACGCCAGGAGCCTCAGCTCCTGAATCAAGCGCGCGGCAACGGTATCCGCCGCCGCTTCCCCCACCTGGGGCAGTACCAGCACGAACCTCCCGTCACCGAGCGGAACGATCGCATCGTAAGGCCTGACCAGGCGTACCAACAGAGACGCGATCAATCGAAGGGCCGGATCCGTGGCGTCATGCGCCTCCCAAGCCAGATAGAAGATCGACAGCGGGGCGCCTTGGCGCAAGGCGCGCGCAACCTCCTCCTCGACGGTAGGCAGGATGAGGCGAGGGGCCTCCTGCTCCTTCAGCGACTCCGGAAGCAGCAACGGCCTAGAGGGCCTGCTCCGCGACCGCCCGAGCAAAAAGCCCCCCAGCGCTCCCAGTACCAGGCTCGCGACGAATCCTGCCAGCATCGATGCGCAACCCCTCCATCATCGGCCAACCAAGCGAATTCATCTTAACTGATCTTAACGAAATTTCAAAACCACGCCGACGCCGGATCGCGTCCGCTCCCAGCCAGCAAGACGGCCTCGCGTACTCCCGTGGGAGCTTGCGAGACCGCGAGGGGGAAGGTGGGGTTTGAGACGCTCAGCGAACGAACTTGTAACCGGCGCCGCGAACGGAAAGAATATGCTTCGGAGCCGACGGGACCGGCTCCAAACTGCGGCGCAGCCGCAGGATGAAGTTATCGACCGTCCGGGTGGATGCGGGGTTCTGCCAGCCCCAGACGGCTTCCAGTAGCTGGTCCCGGCTCAAGACCACGCCTTCGTTATCCCGAAAGTAGCGCATGAGGCCGAACTCGATGGGAGTCAACTTGACCTCGGCGCCGTCGACCGTCGCTTCGAAGGTGTCGAAATCGAGTCGAACGCCCCCGAACTCGAGCACGTCATGCTCCGCCGGAGCGGGCGCGCTCCAGCCCTTGCGCCGCAGAATGGCCTCGATTCGCGCCAGCAGCTCCTCGAGGTTGAAGGGCTTGGTGACGTAATCGTCGGCCCCCATCCGGAGGCCGTAGACCTTGTCGGGATCGTCGCGCTTGGCGGTCAACATCAGGATGGGCAAGGTGTTCGATTGGCGGCGAATCGCGCGGCAAAGCTCGAAGCCGCTCACATGCGGCAGCATGAGGTCGAGAATGACCAGGTCGTAGGCATGGGTCTCCTCGATGAGCAGCCGCTTGGCGACGAGGCCGTCCGTGGCGACTTCCACCTGATGCCCCTCGAGCTCGAGGTTGAAACGCAAGCCTGCGGCGATATGAGCTTCGTCTTCGACGATGAGGATATTGGCCACGTTAACCTCCTGGTAAGCGCACGACGAAGGTACTGCCATGACCTTCCCCGTCGCTTCGCGCCTCGACCTTGCCGCGAATGCGTGCCGCGGTCTCCTTGACGATGTAGAGCCCCAGGCCGGTCCCCTGACGCAGACGGGTGATCTCGTTGCCGACCCGGTAGAAACGCTGGAAGACGCGCTTGAGCTGACGGCGGGCGAGCCCGATCCCATTGTCATGCACCCGAACCTCGACGTACTTGCCGTCAGGGACGACCTCGACCCAGATCTGAGGGACGGGGCCCGCGTACTTCGCCGCGTTGTCGATCAGGTTGACGAAAATCAGGCTCAAGGCATGCGTATCGGCGGTGACCGTGCATGCGGGGCCCTGGATGATCACCTCGGAAGGCTCGAAGCCGTAGCGATGGGCGACCACGGCGATCGCCTCCTGCAAGCATTCGGTGACCGAAACCGGCTCCAGATGGACGTCGCGGCGCCGCCCTTCGGAACGTGCCGCATCCAGGACATGATCCACCAGCAAGTCGAGCCGCGCCACGTCGTCAAGCATCGTCCGGTGGAACTCACCCTGCTTGTCGAGCGGCACACGGCCCATTTGCAGGGTCTGGAGGTGAAGCTTCAGAGACGTCAGCGGCGTCTTGAGCTCATGCGTCACGGCGTCGATGAAGTTCCGCTGGGCCTGGTTCATTCGGATCTGCTTGACCAGCATGACGATGAAGACAATCAGTCCCGCCATGACCCCGACGAAGAGCACGCAGCCGATCGCCAGGATCCACCAGCGGCCGGCACCGAACGAAGGCTGCCCGGAGAGCTGCTTGAAGCGGAAGTAGTCCGCGACGATGATGATGTTCCAGAGCGTGACCAGGGCAAGACAGCTGGCGACGAGAATGCTGCCCCAGATGATGGGGGGGGCTTGAGACGGGCGTTTGGCCATGAATACCTCGCAGATAATGGCCCCATTCTCTCATGGAGCTCCCATACGAGGCCAGGATCGCGCTAGGGTAAGCCGTAAATCTCCAGGAAGCGGCGCACCCGCTCATCCAGCGTCGGAAGCGGGGCGACCTCGGCGCAGACCCAGTCCGGCTGATAGTTCCGGCAGACGGCAGGACGCTCCGCATAGATGCCGCAGCGCATGTCCGGCAGCAAGTTCGAGCAAGGCACCCCGAGGGGCTTGCCGAGCGTGCTGATGTCCGGTGCCGCGCAGCACGCCCCGCAGGCCACGCAAACGTAGACCCCGGGGGCGGGGGAAACCTCGAGCGGAATCATGGGATCAGTCATGCCTCTACCATGCCCGGACGCTCGGGGATGAAACCGCATGGATGGTACAATCACCCCTATGCACCTCAGCGAAAAGCAACTCCAGCGCCAAGCGCGCGCCCGCCGGGGCTGGTCTCCGCCCGGCCCCATCCCCCCCGGCGCCCAGGGAGATCCCTCTCTGGTGCCGGGCCCCGAAGAGACGCTCGACGCCTTTGCTGGCCACTGGCGCCTCTTCCAGCTTCGTCACGGCCATCGCTACTCGACCGATGACTTGCTTGCCGCGTGGTACGCCGTCACCTCCTGCCGCGATCGCGGCCTCAGCCCGAAAACCGCCTTGGACCTGGGCTGTGGCATTGGATCGGTCGGCCTCTTCGTCGCCTGGAGCTTCCCTGATCTGCACCTCACGGGCATCGAAGCCCAGGAGGTGAGTGCCCGGCTGGCACGCCGGAGCATCCGGTATAACGGCGTGGAGGATCGGGTCGAGGTGCGCGATGGAGACCTGCGCACGGGGGTTCCGGACGGACCTTTCGACCTGGTGACGGGAAGCCCGCCCTACTGGGATCCGGAAGCCGGCACCCTCAGTGACGCTCCCCAGAAGGCGCCTTGCCGCTTCGAGCAGCGCGGCGGAGTCGAGGACTACTGCATGGCCGCCGCAAGCGCCCTCGCGCCTCAAGGCCTTTTCGCCCTCGTCATGGACGGACGCCAGCGGGAACGGGTGGTCGCGGGAGCCCGAGAGGCGGGCCTGGCGATCCTGAGCATTCGGGACGTCATTCCCCGCGCGGGCAAGGACGCCTTGATGGTGCTCGCGGCCATGACGCACGCCGCAAACGCAACGGAGGCCCCCCGAGAGGAGCCTCCGCTGATACTGAGAGATCGCGATGGCGTTCGCACGGAGGAGTTCCGTGCGATCCGCCTCCAGATGGGGATGCCGCCGGGTTAAGCCGGAACCAGCTCTCCGCAAAGCCGCTCGAACTCCGCTTCGAACTCGGCGATCCGCTTGGCCTTGCTCGCCGGCTCCAGGAAGGACGCCCGCAGCGCATTCAAGGTCAAGTTCTTGATCTCGTCCAGCGTCAGGTCGAAGGTCTCCTGGGCCCGCAGGAACTCCTCGGTCAGGGTGGTGTTGAACATCCCCGGATCGTCCGAGTTCAAGGTGACCAAGAGGCCGGCGTCCATCAGCCGCTTGAGGGGATGCGACGGCCAGTCCGAGGTGACGCCGGTGCAGACGTTGCTGGTGGGGCAGACTTCCAGGGCGATCTGGTTCTGGCGCAGGTACTCGACCAGCTCCTCGTCCTCCAGGCAGCGGACGCCGTGGCCGATGCGCTCGGCGTTGAGCGCCTTGAGCGCTCCCCAGATGCTCTCGGGGCCCATGGTCTCGCCCGCATGAGCGACCCGGTGCATGCCGGCTTCGCCGATCAGGTCGTAGGACTCCCAGTAATCGTCCGGCGGGAACCCGATCTCCGGACCGCCGATCCCGAGGCCGATCACGCCGTACTCGGCGCTCTGGGAGACGTGCTTCGCGACGGCGAGGCCCTTCTCAGGCCCCAGCTCGCGGGAGATGTCGGGGATGAAGGCCGTCTGGATGCCGAAATCGCGCTCGCCCTCGCGGCGGGCGGCGGAGACGCCCTCCATGATGGTCTCCCACTTCACGCCGCGGGCCAGGTGCAGGGTCGGCGACATGAAGATCTCGGCGTAGCGGACGTTCTGCTCCGCCAGGTCCTCGAGCAACTCGTAGGTCGCGAGCCGGAAATCGTCGGCATTGACCAGGCACGAGCAGCAGAGCGTGTAAAGCTCGATGAAATGGTCGAAGTCGCGGAAGCGGAAGACCTCGTTGAGGGCTTCGGGGGTGTCGGCCGGGAGACGGATCCCGTTACGTTCAGCCAACTTGAGCCAGGTGCTGGGCTGCACCGCTCCTTCCATGTGCAAGTGCAGTTCGGCCTTGGGCATGCGCCGGATGAACTCGCGAATTGCCGTGCGGTCCAATTTGGGATCCATCGAAAACAGCCTCCTCGTTGAGTTTGAATCTCTCGATTATGCCACAAACGACCGTCTGATGCGACCCGTTTGAAAAAGAAACCCCGGGCCAGAGGCCCGGGGCAAGCGCCGCGGCTGTTGCGGAAGGCAGCGAGCGATAGTCGTGAGCCCCGTCGCCGAGGCCTGAATGGCCCAGCGCGCGGGCCTGCAGCAACGACGGTCGCTGCGAATTCCCCTACATGAGCATGCCGGCGATCGACGCGCTGAGGCAAGACGCCAGGGCTCCGCCCAGCATCGCGCGCAAGCCGAGCTTCGCGAGATCGCC
The DNA here is from genome assembly GCA_036676495.1 of Candidatus Sericytochromatia bacterium. Taxonomy (GTDB): domain Bacteria; phylum Cyanobacteriota; class Sericytochromatia; order S15B-MN24; family UBA4093; genus UBA4093. Next base: position 1,895 of record JAKFCT010000068.1, on the reverse strand, counting down.
GCGCCGGCTGGGGGCCATGGCCCCGATGCCGCCGACGTTCTGGGCGATCGAGCTGAAGTTCGCGAAGCCGCAGAGCGCGAAGGTCGCGACCAGCACGGCCTTGTCGCTGAGCTGGTTGGCCTGGATCATGCCCGAGAGCTGCGAGAAGGCCACGAACTCGTTGAGCACGATCTTTTGCCCGATCAGGTTGCCCACGGTCATGGCTTCCGAGAAAGGAACGCCGATGAGGAAGGCGAGCGGGAAGAAGACGTAGCCGAGGATCTGCTCCATCGACGTGTGCAGCAAGCCGAGGCCCGCGTTGATCAAGGCCACCAGCGAGATGAAGGCCAGGAGCATCGCTCCGACGTTGAAAGCGAGGTTCATCCCGTCTCCGGCGCCCTTCGCGGCCGCTTCGATCACGGAGGACTCGGACTTCTCGATATGCATCTTCACGCCGCCCATGGTCTTCGACTCCTCGGTCTCGGGAACGAGCAGCTTCGCCATGACGAGGCCGCCGGGAGCGCCCATCAGGGAGGCGGCGAGCAGTTGCGGAGCCCATTCGGCGCCCAGCATGCCGAGGTAAGCCGCCATGACGCCGCCGGCGATGGTCGCCATGCCGCCGGTCATCAGGGCCATCAGCTCCGAGCGCGTCATGTCGGGAATATAAGGACGGACCAGCAAGGGGCCCTCCACCTGGCCGACGAAGACGCAAGCGGCCGACGAAAGGCTCTCGGCGCCGGAAGTCCCCATGGTCTTGGTCATCAGCCACGCGAGGAAGCTCACGACCTTCTGGACGATGCCCAGGTAGTAGAGGACCGAGATGATGCTGGCCATGAAGACGATGGTCGGCAGGACCTGGAAGGCGAAGATGAAGCCGAACGAGGCCGGCTTGGTGACCAGATCCCCGAAGACGAAGGCGCTCCCGACCTTCGAGAAGTCGAGCAGCCGGGTAACGCCCGTGCCCAACCACTGGAAGAGCGCTTTTCCGGGGGCCGTCTTGAGGATGAAGACCGCGAGCGCGAACTGGAAGCCCAGTCCCCAGAGGACGACGCGCCAGCGAACCGCCCTACGATTGGTAGACAGCGCGAGGCCGATGCCCAGGATGGCGAGGATGCCGACAAGGCCGATGAGGCTTTGCATGAGCCGCCCCCTTAGCGCAGCAAGCCCGCGATGGTCGCGGTCATGCAGGAGGCGAGGGCGCCGCCGATCATTGCCTTCACGCCCAGCTGGGCCAGCTCACCCCGGCGGCTCGGGGCGATACCGCCGATGCAGCCGATGTTGATGGCGATGGAGCTGAAGTTGGCGAAGCCGCAAAGCGCGTAGGTCGCGATCGTCGCCGCCTGAGCCGACAGCGCCACTCCGGCAACCTTGCCGTTCAGGATGTTCGAGAGGTTCGAGTAGGCAACGAACTCGTTGAGGACGATCTTCTGGCCCATCAGGCTGCCGACGGTGGTGGCATCGGCCCAGGGGACGCCCATCAGGAAGGCGAGCGGGGCGAAGAGATAGCCGAGCAGTTGCTCCAGCGAGGTGTTGAAGATACCGAAGCCGGCGTTGAGCAGGGCGATCAGGGAGATGAAAGCGAGCAGCATGGCGCCGACGATGAAGGCCAGGTGCATGCCGTCTCCGGCGCCCTTGGCGGCAGCCTCGATGATCGAGGACTCGGTGCGCTCGGTGGAGAGCGTCACGCCGCCGGCCGTCTTGGGCTCTTCGGTTTCGGGGACCATGATCTTGGCCATGACGAGGCCGGCGGGGGCGCCCATGATGGAGGCGGCCAGGAGGTGGGGGGCCCAGTCCGAGCCGAGCATGCCGATGTAGGCGGCCATGACGGAGCCGGCGATGGTGGCCATGCCGCCGGTCATGATGGCCATCAGCTCCGACTTGGTCATGTCGGGGATGTAGGGCTTGATGAGCAGCGG